>CAYYYP010000001.1:0-201970 GCA_964475985.1 uncultured Oligoflexia bacterium
CACTATCGTGAACGTAACGTAAAAACTGTTCCTCGGTTAATACATCACCACGCCGGGCAACCTTCACGTAATGGTGCAGACCCAACTTTATATAAATACTAAATGTTGTTTGAATTCCCGCCATGAGGTTTTTCCGATCCAGTGGGAGGAACTGATCATCATGCGTGTCGATGGAAGCAGGAAAGGACAAGGAGGGACTTGAGACCGCGACGGAAGCTGCTTTTTCGGGGTTAGAGCGAACCAGGAGTTCGGAAAGGGCATTAAGGTCGGTGGGCTTTTGTACGGTAGCGAGAATTCCTAATTCCTTTAGCGAATGATCCGTCACACCTAAATATTTAGAATTTATTTCGGAATCCATAGGGTGATCTAATAGCAAAAAAATGGGTTTACTTGGGTGATGCGTATGTAGAAGTTTGACGAGCCTGATCCAATCTGGCTGACCAATGGCGGGGTTGATGAAGAACCCAATAGCTTTTGCATTTTGTAACGGAAATCGTCGAAATGCTTCCAACGCCGTATCGAGGGGAATGGCGTGGGCCGGGTCATCTTCATTTGCGGCATGGGGCATCCGGCCCGCTTCCGACAAGGACTGAAGAAAATCCAAGTCTGGATCTAGAATGTAGAAGGAGGGCCGCAACGCGGCGGCTTTAATGATGGCCACAGTTTAATTATGACCGAAGTCCTTGGTTCGTGGTTCACCAATTTTTGCTAGGAAAATTTTTCCAAGTTCTGCTCATGATTCACTTTGAGGTGTGGGTGAAGCTTATGGTACGGGTAGGAAATCATTTGGTAAGGTGCGCCGACCTAGCTCAGTTGGTAGAGCAACGCTTTCGTAAAGCGTAGGTCGCCGGTTCGATTCCGACGGTCGGCACCAGTCCCCACTTGTCTTTTTCGCGCCTGGCTTCGTTGTCGGCGGCGGCGCGTCCTCTGCGCACAGGAGTGCGCTTGCGGTGAGCCGCCTTCTCCGCCTCGCCAGCCGCGAAAAATCCTGCGTGGGGCCGGTTTCAATCAGGATTGCGTGGGGGAGGCTCTGCGCTTTGCTGGAGGGTACGGGTTCAGGGGAACAGGGCTCAGGGGAATCGGGAGTTTTGGGAGCTCTGCGCTTTGCTGGAGGGAATGGGGAGTTGGGTTTTTCTGAGAGCCTGGGGTCGGATCTTAGGCGATGGCTTAGTTGGTGTGGTTTTGCTTAGGAATTATTGATCGGTACATCCCGTGGTCGCGCAGGGGGAAGTGCTGGCTCGTAGGTCGGTAATATTCCAATATCTAAGTTCTGGGGTAATTGGTCGCCCATCGACGATTGTCCAGCGAACTTCTGCCCTACCATTTGCGAAGACACGATTGACTACGCCCACCAGGTTTTTACCGCTGTGCGTTCCGTAAACCGGTGTTCCATGAGTGAAACTTCCCAGCGAAGGTTCTTGGCGCGACAACTGATTCACCGGCCAGTATCTCGGGGTACTGACATATTCGACTCCATTTCGGGTAAGCCAGCGAACCTCCGCCATATCTTGATAGACATGCAAAACCCTTCCTACCAGTTCACTCGAACCGTTGTTTCCGTATACAATGTTGTTTCGACAAATCTCACCCGTAGCAAATGCAAACGTTGCGGAAAACCCAGTGAGAAACAGAAAGCCCATGAGCGATTTTTTAATATTCATTTTCGTATCCCCCCAAAGATTGAAACCTGCCAAAAAACCACTGGCAACGTAACTGAATTTATTGTGGGCTATAACGGAACAATTGCGAGCGTCAACCGGGCCATCGGAAGTTTTGGCGCATTGGTGCCCACGGGGCTAATTGCTTATGTTATTGATTTTGGCCGGGACCTAATGGGAGTATTGCCGGCGGCTGATTGAAGAGAGACTCTTTATTTTCTTGATATAGAACTGGCGGTAACTCCATCGTAAAAACACTCTTCTTCTTAAGCTCACCAATCAAGATCAGCGGAACTTTGGGTTTTGTACTAAGCGCTAAGTCCCAAGGGGAAGCGGTTAATTTGAAAGTGAACTCTGCGTTTGAACCTCGATCAGTAATCGCGCAAAGCTCATTACTACCGTGTTTGCAAATTTGAATCTCGGCGATGAGGCGATATTTGCCATCTGCTAATGGTACGGCTGCAAGAACAGTCATTGGTAAAGAGACTATGATGAATAATAGAAATTTCATTGCGCACCGGCTGCAGAAAATAAATCGAAACCTTCACAGGCGGCTCGCCGTCGGACTTCAGCGGCGTTAGCGTTTTGTGAACAAGCAATATGCTGAATAGGCCGTAAAATTTCCATCATTTCTGCCCTCAAATGGCGGGAAATCGCTGTAAGTTCGGTAGCCCTACGGTCAAATTCTGGCATAGACCGGTTTAACCTTATAGCTGCATCAGATTCGGCGGCAATCTGTTGCCATGCCCCCTGATTTTGTCGATATTCACTTGAGATCTGCTGAAGGCGTGTGACTAAACCATAAATCTCCCGCTCCGAGAGCGGCAAACCAAGTGTATGGAACTCCGAAACCAAAAGAATAGAATTGTTCTCACGTAACCATTTCCAAATGCCTGCAAATGAAATGGCAATTCTGTCCAAAGCACAAACACCGATCTGACTTCGACGTTGATAGAAAGGAATATTTTGCATAATGAATTCATTAAATCCGGGATACTCAGAGGACACTGGGGATTCAAATGTATCCAAAAGGAATTGATTTGCTCTATCAATTTGATGGACTAGATCTTGACTAGTTACCGAGCAACTTGAAATTGATGGTGCTGTAGGTGCATCATTGTGAATTCGTGCAAATGCAAATGCTTCATTCAGCGAAATCCTGCCATCGCCGTTTAGGTCTGCGTTTCCGGAGGGCCTTAAATTAGAAATGTCGGTGGGTAAGGCATTCGGAACCATTGCATTCCTGGGCATACCAGTGCTGAATAATAAGCTGTTGAAGCTATTATACCCTGGAGTAGATTCGCCCGTTCCAGATACCGTACAAATGTCTAGGGCGGAAAATTCATTTACCGATGCTCCTGAGTAACAAGAGGAATCTATCACCGCTACTTGTGTCCCACCGTTTCTAAGTCTTTCTAGGAAAGGGTATAACTCGCCCACGGGCAACATGGTTCCGTCGCCTAGGCAAATGGCATGGGGATTTGATGCACCATGAGTCTCTATATTCAATACGAATTTGGATGGGCGCGCTGTTATTTCTTCTTCCAAAGCATTGAATAATTGTCCTCGTGTAAAAGGGATTGTATTTGGCCAGGGGGAGTCCCAACTAGAGTTTGCATATTGGATTCTTGTGCGCCAACCATTTCGCACTAGTGCTTGCCTAGCGAAATCAATGTGGGGTCTAAATAAATTATATCGTGCGTTACCGGACATGAGGGGAGGTTCGCAGTATGAAGGAAAAGTATTGTCGTTGGAGCGCTGACAAAATCTGGAGCGATCATCTTCGCAACCACCACCAATGATCAATGCATGTTGCCCATCCAACGCAGTTGCGACGAAGGGAAAACTAGCGGTTACCATCATTGATAGAAGTATAGCTTTATGCAATTGATTGGTACCTTTTGGTAATTTTACCATTACAGGTTCATTTTTCAATTTTTGGAATTTTACCAATATTTAAAGGAAATTTTTTCCGGCAGATCTCTGACGCTCGTTTTTGTAAAAGAATTTATTATACTTAAATTCAATGATCCCTTCCCTTGCCAGCGAACCGAGTGGACTCCGAAACAGGCCACGCACGCCGTCCCAAGAGTGGTCATTTTTCGCCGAGTAGTTAAGTTTGATTGAGATTGTGCCGAAATTTCTAAGGTGCAGGTCTTTGCTTTAAAAAATAATATAGATTCTATCGAACGATGCGGTTGGCGGCGAGTTGCGCTGATTTGTTTTGTTTTGGGTTTTCATTTTGGCGCGCCGGCGTTTGCTAAGCATGAAGTTTTTATTGATGTGCGAACGCTTTTTGACCGGGTGGATTCGGGGCGGCGGGGGATTTTGCCTTCGGTCTTGTATGGAACTTCTTATGATCCCATCCGAAGGGTTACTTTTAACGAAAGCACAAGGTTCGTTCCTAATCCAAATGCCCTCACCTTCATTCGGTATCTCGTCGAAAACGTGCCGGATGTGAGTATTCGATTTTACAACCCCTCTGGGGTTTCAATGGAAAACATTGATATGGCGCTTCGGAGCATTCCATCCTTGCGGGCTAGCTTTGGAGTTGCTCGTTCCATGTCTGAGTTTATAGTTCCACCCAGTGAATTGGATCCGCACATTTATGATCCCGACGCCGCGGACCAAGAAGAGTTGCGGGCCAGCGTTAGAGATACAGTCCAGCGGGAGTTAGCGAACTTCGCGCGGCAAATGGCCGGACCCGATGCAGGGCCGGAAGCACTTGCGGAGAACGAAAACGCCCTTTGGAATGTACTCCGGAATGAGGCGCAGGGAGTTGTGATTTATGGTCCCGATGGCCAGGAACCCATTGGAAAAGCACCCAGTCTAGCGGTACGCCTGCGCACTGAAACCGGGCAACCCTCTCCATTTGTGGATCGCACGTTCCCCATCGTGATTAGTTTAGAAAATGGTTTTCTACGCGAAATCCCCCATAGTGAAAGTGGTATTCCAGAAATTGAATTCGATTACACCCCACATCGAATCCCCGCTGGTGCGTCTCAGCGACAACGAACGGAAATCGTAGCAGCTCGGGTGAATCGTGCACTGCTGATTCAGCACGGGCCCTTCACGAATTTTTTAAATTCCATTGGATCACGAGCACCCGTTGAATCTCGGGGCACCGACTACCGCTTGCCACCCAGCGGCGTCACCCTAGAGATTTTTGGGTATCCGAATTTTGATGACGGCACTTTAACCCGGTGGCTCAATCGGTGGCCAACTTCCGACACTAAACTGGTTACTTTTTTACTGAGCTACAATGAATCCCGCGACGCCCCGCGGGATGATAAAATGCGGGCCGAAAACTTGATTCGCACGTTCCGACGACGGCAGAGAAATACTCCACCGACAGAAACCTTCCGAAATATTTTGCAGGCGCTGAATATTAACCGCATGACGGACGTAATCAGGCTGTCTCAGTTTTACCACGTTCAATCCCGGCAACCTCGATTGAATG
This sequence comes from uncultured Oligoflexia bacterium, assembly GCA_964475985.1. Taxonomy (GTDB): domain Bacteria; phylum Bdellovibrionota; class UBA1018; order UBA1018; family CAYHWW01; genus CAYYYP01. The sequence goes on from CAYYYP010000001.1 coordinate 5,119, forward strand.
ATATCAGCCGAAGGACCACCGACCGAGACCTGATATCCACCGCCGCCTTTGAACAAAGATTTTCATACATGGTTGGCATTCTAGAAACCGTAAAAAATTCCTCAAATTCCACGAAAGAATATCATGAAAAATTGAGACAGCTGTTGGGTACCATCGACCCAACGGACCCTGCGGCTTCTCCAAACCAATCTCCCGAACGAGCCATTCGTGAAAACTCGGTGCTCCTTCGAGCCCGAACGCGAGCTTGGATTGAAAGTGGAAATGAGTTTCTCCGGGTTATGCATGAAGACACCTACGCGAACCGCTCCGAATTTTTACACCCCGCTACCCACGCTAAAATGACTCGGCAACTCACTGCCCAGGGGCAGATTGAATGCCTCACGGAAGTATTAAACCAGATGAAGGACACGGGAATTTAAGCAAATCCACGATCAGAAATAAAAAAACTCTGCCGGCGTTTTATTTCAAATCGTGGAATTCAACGCCTGAATAAACTGTATGAGTGCAGGCCTATTTTCTATCCGAAGCATTCCTAGGATTCTTATTCCCCTAACGAAATCCGTAGCATTGGATCTCGCTAAATCAAGGAAGGCCCTTCGAGTGAACGTACTGGCAATAACATCATAGCGCTCTGAAACACTATTTGGCCAAAGCGGTTCCAGGAGCTGGACCAGAAATTCCGGATCAAGTTCTGCACCAGTGTTTATCAATTCAACGTCAATGGGCTTTCTCTCTTTTTGTTCCGCAAGGGTTGCGACCTGTGCCTCGATTTTTTTTTGAAACTCTATTAAGAGCTCATTCAAAGCCGTAAAGAGGGGGATAAAAATAGATTTGTTTTTCAGGGAGACCAAGAGTTTTCTTGACCTGAAAAACTCCGCGACTTCATTGCTGAGCTCCTCCTCGGAGGCGGAAAAACTAAGGCCGCCTAAATCCGGTAGAAAATAAAATGGGATATGTTTGCCGATTGCATTCAGCAGCAATTTTTTGCGTTCGCTGGGATCGGCAGGCCATCTTCCAATTAAAAGGGCAGCTAGCTTTTGAGGGGTTAGGTATTCTCGATCATGCATCGAAAAAAAATCGAGGGACACCGGGCGGAGTCGTCGATGTTGTTCAAGCGACTGGGCCCGGGAAACGATGGATTCATTCATCGCCGTGAAAAGAGGTTGAAGGGACTGTCGATTCCTACGCGTCAGAAGCCCAGCTGTCTCTAAAACTTGGACCATGCACTCACTAAATTTGAAGATTGGCAGACGTGCGCATTCACGAGCGGCGGAGGTGAGTTGCGGATTCCAGGTTGCAATCAAATCAAGGCTTTTCCGGTAATTATCAGGCCAAAGCGGTTGCAAGAGTTTGCTTACCGTGGCGGCGCTGAGGTCCGGCATTCCTTCATCTAAAAGCGAGACATCCAAAGGTGCAACCAGCGACAGCTCACAGCTTTCATTCATGATGAGGAGCCGAGCCTGACCGGCCAGGGCTTGTTCCCGAAAGATGGAAAATACTAGGATAACTATAATCCAATAAGCCGATTTCTGCATTTCATTGGCTTACTACGCGAAAGCACAGAGGGCTTACAACAGAATTCCTTCTGAACTTATTTACACATCCGTTATGGGCCAAGCCTTGAGATCCGCACTTGCGCCGGGTCGGAGAGCTCACGAGCAGTACACTCATGCATGCCAACCCGTAAAAGTTCCCGGTAGTTTTGGCCGCGAATGGTTAAGCCCACTTGTGAATTTTCATCCGTTACGCCATGGGCCTGCAGTTCAGCGCGGGCGTGAGCAACGGACTGAATGCCATCCGTATGATTCATACGATCGACCGTCGTTTGTGCAGTGGCGAATGCCGCACGTCCTTGGGGAAGTGCCGCAAGTAGTTCAATGAGGGCTTCGCGAGCTGGCGAAAGAAAATTCATTAGCGTTGAGATGCGAACCGTCGGCATGCCAATGTCCGCCATAATTCCGGCAGGCAGATAAGTCATGATGGTTCCCGTGGACACGGACTGACCAAAAAAATTCTGCTCTGGCCAATTGTAACGCGTAAGGTTTGCATGAAACTTCCACGCGGTATCCACGCGCATATTAAGCCTCTGCACTGGAAATTGATCGAGCCTTTGGGAATACGCTCTACCCCGGATGCCATCAGCCCATAACTCAGAGGCATCGTGAGGCGGCCTCTTTGCGCACACCGGTACCGGGTGAACAAAGACCGAAAGCCCAGGAATGGAAACTGCGCGAAAGCCCCAGTGGAAAACTTGGTTATGCTCACGCACCCAACTGAGGAGCTCACGCGAGGAAGCACTGTCTTTCAAAATTTCCTCACGAACGGTTTCTTCCACTCTGCGCGACCATGCACTCAGTTGCGAACTCAAATCCTGTGCACGTCCAGCCCGCATATATTCCAGGGCGTTCGTCGAGGGCAAGCCCAGGCCCGAGAGCGCATGGCGCTCATCATTCCGGATTCCAGAAACCTCACCATCGGCAATGACTTCACCTTCACGCTGAATGCAATTACCGGGGACTCGCAGTGCGGTACCGTCTGGCGACTCCGAAAAACACCTGGAAGCCGTAAATGCCGTAGCCTCTTCCATGGTGGGCAGGGGTGGATACTCAACGTTGAATTGTCTTGCACCAAAAAGCCTGAGCTCGGCGATCGCGTTTTCATTAACGTTACTTATGATCGGTTGATCTTGGGTGGCGGAAAAAGCCGCAAAGATGATTCCTACTAAAGAGCCGCTTGCGGAAAGAACGGGTGCGCCGGAAGCGCCATGGGGAAACCCACAATTTCGCAAAGATCGCACGAGGGAAGTGGCGCCACCTGACCCGCCAAAATTCTCCATAAAATTAAAGTTGCCTTCGCTAGCTTCACAACTTTTGGTCCGAAAAAGACCTTGGGTCTCGCCGGTAGCATTGAAATAAGGAACTTGGTAAACGCCCGGCGGGTTTTGGGTACTGGAGTCAGCGATCAAAGCATTGAAATCAGTGCGTGACGGAGCTCGGTCGGCGACCACATCCTTAAGTTCAATGAATGCATAATCACCGATGGGCCGAAGATGACGCCCATTGATGTATGGCCCGCGCGGAAGGCCCACTAGCCAGTCTGAAACAAAATTTATTTTTTTACATTCCACGCGTTTTGCTTGATGCCCGCGGGTGGCAGGAAAGTTTGCGATGATTTGACCATTGCAACTCAAATCGCGACTACCATCCCCACTCAACCTCAAATTGGCAGGCACGCAATGCGCAGCCGTAGCCAAAACCGTGGGGCTAACTAGAGTTGCGGTGCAGCGGCTGTGGTACCAATAATTTTCTCCGTCGCGGTAATACGGCATAAGCAACGAAAGCATGGCTACACTTTCAGGGCACTGGTTGTCCTCGCAGCGGACTTCGTCGGCAAGCATAAGGTCCCGCGCTTCCTTTTTATCCATTTCTTCATCGCTTAGCGTCGGTGCGAAGCCCGGACCCATAACCGGGCTCATTAAACTGTCGAGGTTCGGGGTGACCGTCACCTTCGGTGCTTCGTAGTTTGACTTGCAACCGGAAAGGCAGAACTGGGCTAGCGTTACGGCGATTAAGATAGGGGCGGAAACCTTAATTTTCATGGGCGGATTTTAACATAGCTGCCTTGGAAAAGAACCAAATACCTGGCATATCAATGAACTTAATTTACAGTTATGCAGCGCACCAACACATTTCGTTCCGATGAGATAACCTATACTTAGAGGTTCATGCCTAGCCATGGAATTTCAGGCTAAATTTTACGATAAGATCTTGATCATTTACCTCGCCGGACCCGTTTCGGCAGCCGACATCATGGAATTGCAGATCTTAATTGCCAAGGACGGCACGAAGGCGGGAACCCTGCTTTTGTACGTGGAAACTGCAGTTTTTGACGCCCCGGCAAACGAAGCATTACGCTTACTCAAGTCCCAATCCACCAAAAAACAAAACGGGCCCACAAAATGCCTCGTAGTTTCGCCAACCTTGGCGGATGCCGATCACAAGAACCTCATCGATGCCTTGGATGCTCTGAAAAATCAGGATGCCTTACGCATCGTCGATCTGTTTACTAAAGAAAAAATATTTAAAGACCTAAAGGCGAAAGCCGAGATTGAGCAAAACCGGGCCTATGAGCTTTTATCGGTACCCCCAGGAAACATGGAACAGTTCACCCCCACCCTGGAACGCCTTAAGCTTAAGGTGGAATCCCTGGAGAATGAGTACCGGGTGATCACTAAGGACATTGCCCTTCTCCAAGATCAGCGCAAAAAATCAAAACAAAGCTCTGTATCCGCGGACAAAGTTGATCCTGAACATTTGGCAAAATTGAATAAACTTAAAGAGGATATCTGTCGCAAACTCTCAGAAACGGGGGTGATCTCTTGACCGAACCATCAACCGCTTCTGAGATAAAAATTCCGGAGGCAGAAAGCACGCAGTTTTTGTTACGCGCTGTCGAAGAGGCCATTGTGCAAACAAAAGTCGATCTTGCGGCGCGTACGGTTTTAGTTAAAGAAATTTCTGAAATGAAAAACCGAGAGATTGAACTTGAAGAAGAAATCTCAAACGCCCGAAGCGCCATTTTCATGCTGTTTTATGAAACTTATTATTTAAAGGAGCTCGAAAACATCGAAGCTTATTCTGGCCTCCTGGAAAGAGAACTCGAAAAAATTGAGACGGCCGGCGCCCCGAAAGCCACGGATCCGGCGAAGGAAAAATCTTGAAATGAGCGCTGCCCCAAAAAAACCCATTGTTTTGCTCTTTCAAAGAAATAAAAGTGCCGCCAAGGAAACTTCAAAGCTGCTCTCTGACCTTGGTGTCGCTCCCGAAATCTTCGAAGACCCCCGTCCGATGCTCGTTCGATTACAACAGGGTGGCGTAAGCCTTTGCCTCATGGATATGACGCCTGAAGATTCGCCCGTTATTTTGGCTATGGTGAAAACTATCCGAAAAATTTTGGGCCTCTCTCCCCCCATCGTCGCCATCATTAGAAAAAATGACCAGGCATTGTTTGATCAACTCGTAGGTGCGGGTGCGAACAAAAACATTAAAAAGCCCGTAAAAACGCCAGATTTGGCCCTCCGGATGTCAGAGTATATTTCTACTCCGGATATCCAGGAAGCCCTCTCTCAGGTGGAGTCCTCACCCCTGGGTGACCTCACCCTTCCTCAAATCGTAGATTGGTTCGGAGAAAAAGTTTCGCCATTACTTACCGGCATGAATGATTGCTTGGAAACCTACGATGACGTTGAGAACCAGTATAAATATTATGCCCTAAAGCTCAAAAACCATCGGGACTCGTTTATCCCCATGGTGAACGCAATGCGCAAAAGCGAAGATAAGATTGATATCATCCAGGCCTTGCGATTGTACGGGTTAGTAAACTCACGAATGCTAGTGGTGGGCCTTAAACTCTCCGAAGTCACGAAATCCAATGTGCTGGGTTGGAATTCTAAAACCGGACAGCTCACCATGGACCCCAAAAAACTGCTCGTGTATGCCTCCCGGACTTTGGAACACTTTGGGGAAGACGGCCCTTACCGAGATATTGCTTTCAACGCTGGTCTGGTCCTGGACGTCACCGCTTTTTTGTTGGATTCCGCGGCCGACCGAAAGGTGGGCTTAAAAAAATTCCTGGATACTCAGTATGGAAAAGCCATTACGAAGTGCGACAAAGCTCTGAATATGGCAAAAAGCCTAAAGGACTTAGCGCTTGCGAAACACATCATTACGATTTCCTTGATCAAAGGCGCCGGCCAAGCCTTGATGGCTTTTTACTACAAAGATTATTTAGATCTGCTCACCCGCATCGATAAAAATAAAGTTTCGCCCGTAGCCCAACAGTTGGCGGAATTTAAACAATATTCCATCACCCATGAGATTCTAGGCGCCGTACTCTGTCAAAATACACCAGGCCTTTCAGAGGCCTCTAAAGCAATGCTATTTTCATCGGCGCCAAGCTTACTGAAAACGTCTAAGGTGGAGCATCACGCCTACACTCTCGCTCAATTCTACCAGAGCCAGCCGGGCTAAGCGCCATTACCCATAATCGAGGGGCGGAAGCCCAATCTTGCTGGGTGAACTCCTTCCCGGAAAAAACAAGGGCGCTTTAAGTATTTCTACTTAAAACGCCCTCATTCCAAAAGGAGAGTTTCAATTCACTACTACTAACCAGCGCATTTCAACTAATGCGCAACTTTGTCAGGCTTCGCTGCCGGAGCATCCGCGTTAGCTATCCCGCGAACGACATCGGCCGTATTTTTTTTCCGCAAAAAATCCTGAGGATTCTTCAAGTCCAGTGCAAGCCTTAAAACTTCATCAGCGTGCTCAACATAAACCATTTTGAGCCCGTCGGTGATGTCCTTAGGTATTTTGCGAACATCCGGCATGTTCTGTTTTGGTACCAGAACGGTTTTTACGCCGGCGTTTTTGGCGGCCAAAAGTTTTTCCTTTAGCCCGCCGATTTGAAGTACCCTGCCCCGCAAAGTAATTTCACCCGTCATGGCGACATCCTTACGCACCGGAATTTTGGTGAATGCCGATGCAATACAAGTAGCCATGGTGATACCAGCGCTTGGCCCATCCTTAGGGATGGAACCTTCGGGAACGTGGACGTGAACATCGTTCTTTTCAAAAAAGTCCTTATCCAGTCCCATGAGATCACTGCGTGAACGAACATAGGAAATTGCAGCCTGCGCAGACTCTTGCATGACGGAGCCCAGCTGACCGGTAATGGTAACTTTACCTTTTCCAGGGAAAATCGTGGTTTCAATCTGCAAGAGATCGCCCCCCACTTCCGTCCAAGCCAAGCCATTCGTAAGCCCAATCTCGCTTTTCTTTTCCGCCATGGTGGCGTTGTACTTTGGTGGCCCTAAGAGATCTTCCAAATCAGTCTTCATGATCTTAAAGATTTTATCCGCTTTGCTGCCCTTTTTCGCCGCTTGACGTTTTAAGACAACCTTACGGGCCACTTTACGGCACAAGGTCGCGCAAACTCGCTCAAGGTTCCGAACACCCGATTCCTTAACGTAACTCTGGATCACATTCTTCAAAGTTTCATCGGCGATTTGAATTTGTTTTTCATTCAAGCCGTGTTCCTTGATTTGTTTAGGCACCAAATACTTTTTGGCTATATTGAACTTCTCAATATCCGTGTACCCGCTAATGAAAATCACTTCCATCCGATCAAGCAACGGACGTGGGATGTTGTGCAGCGTGTTCGCCGTCAAAATGAACATCACCTTGGAGAGGTCGTAATCCACTTCAAGGTAGTGATCACCAAAGTTTTTGTTTTGCTCAGGGTCTAAAACTTCAAGCAATGCAGAAGAAGGATCGCCCCGGAAATCCATGGACATCTTGTCGACTTCGTCGAGCAAGAAAACCGGATTCACGGTTTCCGCCTTCTTCATAGATTGAATGAGTTTACCTGGCATTGCACCTACGTAGGTACGACGGTGGCCACGAATCTCTGCTTCATCTCGCACTCCGCCCAAGGAACACCTAATAAACTTCCGGCCAAGGGACCTAGCAATGGACCTAGCTAACGAGGTTTTTCCAACGCCCGGAGGGCCCGCTAAACAGAGAATGGAACCCTTCGCATCGGGGTTCAAACTTCTCACCGCAAGGTACTCAAGAATACGTTCCTTAACGTCTTCTAGGCCGTAATGATCTTCGTTCAAAATGGATTCAGCACCCGTGAGGTCATCCTTATCTTCCGTTGCTTCAACCCAAGGTAAACTGACTAACCATTCTACGTAATTTCTTACAACGGTAGCTTCGGCCGACATCGGAGACATCATGCGCAATTTTTTAATTTCACGTAAGGCCTTATCCGCCGCTTCCGGAGGAAGTTTTTTATCTTTAACTTGAGTCTCAAGATTCGCAAGCTCAGCCTTAAACTCGTCTTTTTCACCGAGTTCCTTCTGAATGGCCTGCATCTGTTCGTTGAGGTAATATTCCTTCTGGGATTTTTCCATCTGCTTTTTGACGCGCGTACGGATACGTCGCTCAACTTGCAAGATTTCAATTTCGCCCTGCATGAGAGTCAATAGTTTTTCGAGCCGGCGGTTGGCATAGGCCACTTCAAGAATCTCTTGTTTGTCCTCAAGCTTCAAATTCAGGTGCGCCACAATGATGTCCGCCAAACGCGACGGGTCGTCGATGCTGGAAACGCTCATGAGCATCTCAGGGGGAATACGTTTGTTGAGCTTTACGTAGGTTTCAAATACGCCCTTAAGACTGCGCACGAGGCCCTCGGCCTCGATATTTTTTTCAATCTGTTCCTTCACTTCTTCGACTTCCACTTCCATGTAGCGGTCGTTGGTGAGGTGGCCCACGATACGAGCCCGTCTTTTACCCTCAACCAAAACTTTTACCGTATTGTCGGGAAGTTTTAGAATCTGAAGAATGGAGCCCAGTGTCCCGGTGGTATAAATATCTTCGGAGCCGGGGTTCACCGTGCTGGCTTGCTTTTGCGCGACTAAAAAGAGGTCTAATTTTTTAGTTACGGCTTCTTCCAGAGCATTGATGCTTTTTTCACGGCCTACGAAAAGAGGAACGACCATGTGTGGAAATATGATGACGTCCCGCAGGGGCAGGAGGGGCACCGAATGACGCACACCGCCGCGACTTTCGCCTTTATCGGAGGTATCTCGGGACTCTTTAGATGCTGAATTTTTAGAGGATTTTATATTGCTCATGGTGTGACTCCTTCACGCTCTCTATAAATTCAACATAGAGAGGAATTGAAGTCAAACCACGGCAATAATTCCGTGCCGTAACCTAGGCGGATTCGGCAGTTTTGATTTCTCTTTCGATTATAGTGGGTTTAGCGCCACCGGAAACGGACTCCTTAGTGATGATCACTTTTTGGATGTTTCCACGACTTGGAATATCAAACATGACTTCTAGCATGCAGGCTTCCATGATTGCCCTTAGACCCCGGGCGCCCGTATTTCGCTTCAGTGCTTCCTTAGCGATTTCAGAGACGGCTTCGGGTTCAAATTCAAGCTCAACGCCATCGTACCAAAACAGGCGCTGGAACTGTTTTACGAGCGCATTTTTTGGTTTCTCAAGAATTTCCACAAGGGCCACTTCATCCAATTCATCTAAGGTCGCAAGCACTGGCAGACGACCAATAAATTCCGGAATCAGACCGAATTTGATCAAATCCTCAGGCTCAACCTTTTGGATGAGAGTCGAGTAGGACTGAGTGTTTTTAGTTTGAACTTTAGCACCCAAACCTAAACTTCTTTTGCCCGTACGATGTTGTACGACTTTATCAAGTCCTACGAATGCGCCGCCACAGATGAAAAGAATATTGTGAGTATCCACTTGGATATACTCTTGCTGAGGATGTTTTCTTCCGCCTTTAGGGGGCACAGAAGCTACGGTTCCTTCAACAATTTTCAAAAGCGCTTGCTGAACACCTTCGCCGCTCACATCGCGTGTGATGGATGGGTTATCGCTTTTACGGGAAATTTTATCCACTTCATCGATGTAAACAATCCCCTTCTGCGCACGTTCAACGTTGAAATCGCAGCTTTGTAGCAAACTCAAGATGATGTTCTCGACGTCTTCGCCCACATAACCGGCTTCGGTTAAAGTCGTGGCATCGGCCATGGCAAACGGCACGTTCAGAAAACGCGCTAACGTAGAGGCCAGCAAAGTTTTCCCGGACCCTGTAGGTCCGATGAGCATGATGTTGGATTTCGTGAGCTCAATGCTGTCTTTTTCCTTCGCCATGTTCTGGCGGTTCATAATGCGTTTGTAATGATTGTAAACCGCAACGGAGAGGACTTTTTTCGCCCTTTCCTGGCCGATCACATATTCATCAAGACAGGCTTTGATTTCATTTGGTTTTGCCAATCGCTCGGAGGTTTGACGCTGAGTTTCCTTCTGGCCTTCTTCCGAAATGATGTCATTGCACAAATCAATGCACTCATCGCAGATGTAGACCGTGGGGCCGGCAATGAGTTTTTTCACTTCGCGTTGAGATTTTCCGCAAAAGGAACAACAAAGATTTCCAAAACTATCACCGACCTTTTTGCTGCTATCCATAGAATATATTTCTCCTCATTCTCTTAAGTGACGTCTTCATGACTGTAGAGAACTTTATCGATCAGTCCGTATTTCACCGCGTCCTCGGCGTTCATATAGTTGTCGCGGTCCGTGTCCCGCTCGATTTTTTCCACGGCATTGCCCGTGTGCTTCTCATAGATCTTATTGAGGCGGCCCTTCAAGTAGAGAATTTCCCGGGCTTGAATTTCGATGTCCGTAGCTTGGCCGCGAGCGCCCCCCAAGGGTTGGTGAATCATGATTCGGCTATGGGGCAAACTATAACGTTTACCCTTGGCGCCAGCCGTTAGTAATAGTGAGCCCATGCTGGCGGCCATTCCCATGCAGTAAGTAGCAACGTCGCATTTGATGAATTGCATGACGTCATAGATAGCAAGGCCTGCCGTAACGGAACCACCGGGGGAATTGATGTAAAAATGAATTTCCTTTTCGGGGTCCTGGCTTTCTAAAAAAAACATTTGTGCGCAGAGCAAATTTGCAACGGTGTCGTTCACTTCGGTGCCGAGGAAAAGAATGCGATCAAGTAACAAGCGACTATAAATGTCGTACTGACGCTCTCCCCTTGCAGTCTGTTCAACCACGATGGGATTAGGGATATACATGGATGGCGCGGTGGACGATGAAGATGATGACATAACCAGGGTGACCTCTCTATATGATGTTTTCGGAAAAATGCGCAAAAACATTAAGAGTAAACGAAGGTAAACTTTTAATGTGATTGTGAATTGAATGCAACTGAGTCATTCGAATCACAGTCTATCACCTCTGAGAGGTATTTGAGAACTGCGCGCCGCAGATCATTGAGCGTCATTTGCGTCGGATCGGCACCGATTTCCACCACGAGGCGGTTCAGCTCGGCAGAAAGTGAAGGACCTCGGTCATCATCTTGCACTTTTGCCAAAGATAGGACTTGATCAAAGAGAATTTCCGGTGGTTGGGCTTGCTTTTTCGGCGGGCGTTTTTTGACCGTCGCGCAAGGATGTTCCTTGGCACGCCGCGCCTTTCGCCGTGTCTCTCTGTTCATAACTATCCCTATGACATTATTAGGAAACTAAATTTTTTCCTTTTGCAAGGGGTCCTGCACCGAAATCAAGAAAACTACGCCCCATTCGTAGACTATTAGAGGGCGCTTGGAGCTGTCCGATGCCAGGGCCCGTCCTTCGTTGAACTTCATCTTTTGCGACCAACGTTTTGGCAAATGAGAAAGGGCTAAAGTCCTAAGTGGGCCGCGGGTAAAACGTGCAGACTGAAGGCCTGCCGATGTTGATTTTTCGGGATGAGCATTCCAGGTCGTAACCACAAACCACAAACGTTTGATTTCAGACGCGGCCGGTGTGGTCTGCAGCTCCAGCACCCGCTCAAGCTCAACGGCATCCTGAGGATAAATGCAAACGCCCCGCGACTGCGGTGCTAGATGGGTCAATTTTTTGAGCAGCCCGGCTTCGATGTCCCGCACGATGCGCTCTGGGAACGCATTTTTGACTACGAAGGATTTTACGTTCTCAATGGCTTCCTTGGCGGTCGATGAACAAAAACCCCATTCGGACTGCAACATGGACGCGTCAAAACGCAGGTCATAATAGAGGTAAGGATAGGCATGATTGAGAATTTCCAGTTGGTTAATGGATAACCCAGCGTCGTCTTCTGACCACAATCCAAGTTTTGTGCCCCAAAAACCTTGAGAAAATTTTGCGTTTGAATCCCCACGAATTCCGCCAAGTACGGGGCTTCCGGCGAGCAAGGTGGCGTGATCTCGCAAATGAAGTTGAACCTCAACTTCATCGCCCTCTTTCCCGGAAAGATAAACGTTTGGAAAAATGGCAAGCCCGCTACCACTGCCTGGATAATACCGCGCAAGGCACACGGAGTCCCACCAAGCGCAGTTTTGCGTAGTCGGAGCTATCGCAAGATTGGGAACGGCTGGCCTAGCCAACGAGAGGCGAAGTCGGGTAACGGCGCCCGTACTTACTGTGGCTTCTGTATCGGCCACGCACCCATCCATTCCGGCGGCAGCTACGCGGTAAAGCCCTGGGACCGTGTGAAATTCGAAACTTCCTCCCGTAGGAATTTGGACTTCGTAAACGCTTTGGGAATTTGTTCGAATGGTGACGTTTATACTCGCAGGTTGGCAGTTTCCTGCCACGACGACTTGGCCAGCAATGGCAGAACTTCCGGAGGATTGGGCCTGAACCGAATCCACGGCCCGGGAGTTAGGATCCCTGACATCTACGGTAGTTGGGAATTTTTGGGCGCCAGGATTTCGGCACCCCCAGAGTCCCGCTCCGATGGTTAGGATGATAAAAATTTGCAAAAAGTTTTGGCACTTTCTCATGGTGGTTTCTTCGGGAAACTTTGATCCTTCGATGAGTAGGCAGTTTTTGCAGGCTAGGCGGGCCCGGGCCCGGTTTCATGGGAAGGCTGGGCTTCTTTCCGCCCACCGCTTCACTCCTTGTAAAAACTGTATTTGGAGGTAGAAGTGGGGGTGCTCTTGGGCCTTCTTGCGAATTGACGAATAACGGGAATTCGTGGAAGGGTTAGGACGTCAATTTCAAGCACGCCTCGTGGAGGTACGAATGGTTTTTTTACGCAATCTCTGGGCATTTTTAATGGGTCTACTAGCTGGGGCCATGACTTTTGTGGAAGCCTCCGCCATCATTTCGTGGAAAGTGGATTCCCAGAACTTTCTTTTGCTCGCTAAACTCTTTGATAAGACGGGCCCCTATTTCTTCACTTTCCTAGGTGCCTTGCTTGGATTGGGCTCACTTTTTTTATTGATCGATCTCTGGAAGGAAACCCGGCTTGTTCCCGATCCATGGACTCAGCCTTGGGCCACGGCCATTCCCGTGGTGGCAGTTTTAGGAATTTTGGCGCTTCTACGTTTGCAGCTTTTACCGATGCTTGCACTGGATTTGGAAAGAGTTACCACCGATGAACTTGATTCCATTCTTCAACAGTGGGTGGTCATTTACGGGCTCGCAACGGCAGCTGGGCTTTTAGGATTTTTATTCTCAAGCAGGGCTTCCCTTCGTTATGCACAAATGACGGGAATTTCTCTCTTCAGACAAAGATAAGCGGCGGAAAAATAAGTTGGATTTTACGACTCTCAATCATACCCGAAGAAGCATCAGGGATTACGACCCCGGTTTCAAAATTGATCGCATCACTTTAGAGAGGCTTTTGAACGAAGCCGCATTGGCGCCGTCCGCTTACAATATGCAAGGTTACAAAGTGATCGCAGTGCTTTCGCCAGAAGAAAAACAGAAACTTCACGGCGTAGCCATGAAACAACCTCAAGTCCTGGACGCTTCGGCCATGTTGATCATTTTAGGGAATCTTCATGCATATAAGGGACTTCGTCATATTTTAGAACAAAGCCCTGGGATGCCGCCCCATCTCGTGGACGCGCAGCCTCGGGACGCGGAAAAAAATCACGGCGAAAATCTGCAAAAGCAGCGGGATGAAGCACTACGCACGGCTTCGCTTTTTGCCATGAATTTTATGCTCGCCGCCGGCAATGAAGGTTGGTCCACAGGCCCCATGATTGGTTTTGATGTCGATGGAGTTTGCCGGGAATTTGGCATTGAACACCCCTACTTTCCCATGATGCTCATCAGTATTGGGAAAGCTACAAAAGTCCTCGGCGCTCGAGGTTTTCGTAAGCCTGCTTTTGAGTTTACTGAGTTTCGCTAAGGAAAGTGCTTGGAAGCAAGCCTACTTCAGGATAGTTTTAGGCGACCATTTTGGTTGACAGGTTGGTTGTAAGACTCCGTAGCTCAGTCGGATAGAGCATCTGCCTTCTAAGCAGAGGGTCGCAAGTTCGAATCTTGCCGGAGTCGCCACTTGTCTTTTTCGCGCCTGGACTTCGCCGGATCGGTTAGGCTCCATCACCTTTGGAGATGATGTTTTTTTTGAGTCGATCTGTCTCAGCGTGAAACAAACCTGCTCGCAACTGTTCATTTGATGAACTAACGCGAGCCTGTTCCTGCAACCATAAATTTTTAAGATAAGGTCCGTCCAAGGTCTCCTTCTCCACGAGAACATGAGCCGTTGTTTCTACAAAACGTCGATATTGCCTTACGATTTTTACGGCCCGAAAAAAAGCGCGCCCCACAATATCACGAATTTCCTTATCAATGCCTTGAGCCGTGGCTTCACTATAGTTGAAGCCACCGCCAGGATCGTGATTTCCCAGCAGTGGAGTTCCTTCGCGCTCATACATCACCGGGCCAAGGCTCTCGCTCATGCCGAACCGTACGACCATTGCACGGGCTAAATCCGTCGCATGCTCCAAGTCATCAACAGCACCGGTTGAAACTTCATCGAAGAAAACGCTCTCCGATGCCCGACCACCAAGGAAAACCGCCACCTTTCGTTCAAGTTCCTTCGAATCCAGCAAGTACCGATCCTCCAAGGGACGGCGCATGGTATAACCTAAGGCACCTCTGCCGCGGGGAAGAACGCTTACTTTGTGGATGATTTCCTCGGCGGGCTCCAAGACGAGGGACACCACCACATGTCCGACTTCATGAAATGCAACGCGATTTTTTTCTGCTAGATTTAATACGCGGCTCTTGCGCTCAAGCCCCCCCACGATTCTTTCAATACCGGCGGTAAAATCCGTCTCTTCAACTTGGTCAGCACCTCGACGAGTCGCAATAAGCGCTGCTTCGTTCACCAAATTGGCAAGATCGGCACCAGAAAATCCTGTGGTCAGCGAAGCAATTTTTTCAAGGGAAACTCTTTGAACGACTCTGATTGATCGACAATGAATTTTGAGGATCGCCTCACGCCCCTTTCGATCTGACATATCAACCATGATCTGCTTGTCGAATCGGCCCGAACGAAGCAGTGCAGGATCAAGAATTTCCGGACGGTTTGTGGCCGAAAGTAGAATGACACCCCGGGACGGATCGAAGCCATCAAGCTCCGCAAGCAGTTGATTGAGGGTCTGTTCCTTCTCATCATTAGCACCACTTGCCATGGCGGCAAGTCCACGGGCCTTACCCAATGCATCAAGCTCATCGATGAATATAATACAAGGTATCTGTTCCCTTGCCTTTGCAAACAAATCCCTCACCCGTGCTGCCCCAAGCCCTACGAACATTTCTACAAACTCTGATCCGTTAATAGAAAAAAATGGCACTTGCGCTTCCCCTGCCACGGCCCTTGCCAGCAGAGTTTTACCCGTACCCGGCGGACCTACGAGAAGCACACCCTTTGGTAGACGTCCGCCAAGACGACTATATTTTGAAGGATCCTTGAGGAAATCCACGATTTCCTGAAGCTCAGCTTTGGCTTCATCAACACCTGCAACATCGCTAAATTTAATCTTGAGATCGCGCTCAACGTAGACTTTGGCCTTGGACTTTTCCAATGATAGGAAATGACTCTGCCCCCTTCCTCTAACCGCAATGAACCACCAGCCGACTAACATCAAAAGCGGAAATCCAAACCCATAAAGAACATCTAACCAGCGTCGGTTTGTCTTCAATGCTTCAAAACTTACTCCACTTTTCTCAAGTTTCTCCTCCAGAGCGGGATCTTCCATTCGCACCGCAACGTAACGATTTGGGCGGCCTTGCGGCGCCTCCCGCAACGTACCTTCAATGCGATCTTCCGCTACGATTACGGAGTTGAATTTCTTTTCGGTTAACATCGTCAGAAACTGGCTATAGGGTATAGTTTCCGCCTGTCCACGGTAGGCAAGAAGGTTGAAAACCAAAGTAAGGACAATCAGGGAGGCGAACAGAATGGCGATGGTTACGCCATCCCTGGGACCAACATTTACTTTTTTCATTGATAATCACCCTGCAACTCGTGTTCCAATTTCGACGTAAATCACCAGCAGTTTCCAAAGTGCGAATGACCAATATCGGATTCAATGGACTCAGTTTATGGATGAAAAAAAATAAAACCCCCAGGACAGGTCAGACGAGGTTGGCCGCGGTGAAAGCCATTCGCGCCGAGAAAACGAATGAAATCATAGCTGCTGTAGAGACTGTTTCGAAGCTGGTTGACCGTCTTCTGAAGAAGAATCTTGTTAAGAAGTCTGAGTTCTTTGAGGATCGCCGCTACCAAGAAATTCACCTTACAGCCAAAGCAATTCAACTGGTTCCCAGGTTTTCGGGTATCGCCGACGAGAATGATGCAAAGTTTTTTTCGGTTCTATCAGAATCGGAACGATGTGAAAGAGTAAGACTTAGGAGCGAATGGGCGTGCAAACTCTGATTGTTGGCGGCGCCCACTTCATGGCACCGAAACTCAATAGCCAATGCCACATGGTTGGGGATACACTTAGATCTTTGCCGGAAAGAGCGCGTGCACCAGCTACGATCCGTCGCGACATCACTGACGCGGGCATGCATGAAAGCCCTCGTCACGAGACGAAAAGTCTCATCCGGCCGATGCTTTGTCCCAATGGAAATAGCGTTAAGTCGTTATTCTCCTTTGGGGTTCTTGGAATGCGTATTGCAGTAATGCGACTCACGGGAAGTCATTCATAACATAATATCAATGTAATATTATTTAGACATAATATTACATTGATATTATGTTATGAGCAGGAGGCTTAGGGATAAAATGCCGAAATCAAGCGTCATGAAGGCGATTTTGGGAAAATGCGAAGATGTGAGTCAGGTGTTCAAGTCACTGTCACATCCAGTGAGGTTAAAGGTGCTCTGTTTTGTGATTGATGGAGAAAAGAGTGTAAACGAACTTACGGAATTTTGCGGCATCTCGCAGTCCGCGATGTCGCAACTTCTAAACCGCATGCGGGCCGAAGGCATCGTGAACTCCCGCAAGGACGGGACCTACGTTTACTACGGTATTGCTGACGCCAATATCGTTAAGCTTTTGCGGGCGATCAAGGAGATCTACTGTTGAGACATTTTAGAATTCGAATCATAGAATCAGTTCTCTTCTCGCTTCTGGTTTCGTCGCCGCTGGTGGTCGCAGCCGAAAGCTCGTCAACCTACTCCTTTGCCGATGTTTGGCGTTTTGCCAAAGCGCGTTCGCCCGAGATCACTGCGGCTGATCATGAGCTTCAGGCGGCGAAAATCAATGAAGCGCGCCAGTCCCGTCATTGGTATCCTCGGGTGTATGCCGAGGGGCGTGTATTTTCTACAAACGATCCCGCTTTGACTTTCATGTCGCTTTTGGGTCAGCGTCAGATCGCGGCTCCTGATTTTTCGCCTAGTGCGCTCAATCAGCCGGGCAACGGGGTTTTTGAGCGCGGCACTCTCGGGTTCGATCTTCCACTATTTGAAGGTGGCGCAAAGATGGCTGCAGCCGATGCTGCTACTCACGCGGCTGAAGCCAGCCGCCATGGAAGGAACTCCGCTCAGAACAAACAGTATGCGGAGATCGCGACTGCCTACGTTTCTCTGCTAGTTCTCGAAAGTCAACGCCGAGAGCTTTCTCAGCTTGCAGACGGGGTGAAAGACACGCTTGATCGCTACAGGATCGGAGCAAAATCAAACCCAGTGGGCTATTCGGGGCTCTTGGGTCTGAAAAATCTGAGGAATCGAATTCAGGGGCTGCTAGTTGATAACGAAGCGAAGCGCAGTGAGATTCGTGATCGAGTGCGGGTTGTTGCGACGGATCTGCCCTCTGATTGGACTCCGATCTCGGAAGATTTAGGGACCTTCATCGAGAAGCACATGCCCTCGACGGTTAAAGCAGGCCGTTCCGCTTCTGAAAATGTGGCTTATGCGACTGCCGAAGCGATGGAAAAAATGAAGGGTGCAGAGAGAGCCAGGTTTCTTCCAAAGATCGGGCTCTTTGGCACCGGCGATCTTTACGGCGGGAGCAGAAACACGGCCACGAGCTACACGGGTGGAGCCTACGTTCAATGGGATCTGTTTTCGGCGCAGAATTTCGGCGCTATGGGACAAGCCGAGCATCAAGCCGCCGCTGCACTCGCAAGAGCTGACGGCGAGAGCCGGCGCGCCGAACTCGCTCGTTCGGGTGCAAGACACGCAATAGGCAGTTTGGAAAAGAACCTGACCCTGATGGATGAAAGCGCGAAGCTCCTCCAGGAGCAGACGACGACCGCGCGAGGGCTCTTTCGGAACGGGTCAATTACAGCCATGCAATTGGTCGAGGTCCTGGCTCGTAGAGCGGATCTGCTGACGAGCCGGGCTGATGCCCAGCTTGGCCTCATCCAGGCGCGCGCTACCCTATTTACATATGCTGCCGCTGACGAGGTACTCCATGAAGAATAATATTGGTTTCGCGGGAAGACTCGCGGCACAGTTCATCCACTCAAAATTGACCCCCGTCATCGCGATTGCCAGCATTCTGCTTGGTCTTTTAGCTGTTTGGCTGACGCCTAAAGAAGAAGAGCCTCAGATTTCGGTGCCGATGGTCGATATTCAAGTGGCAGCTCCGGGCTTTGAAGCCGCCGAGGTCGAGCGTCGAGTATCTGAGCCAATTGAGCGCGCGGTATGGGGGCTGGACGGTGTTGAGTATGTTTACTCAGCCAGTCGCGCCCACGGGGGACTCATTACGGTTCGCTTCAAAGTGGGCGAACCGATGGAGCCGAGTCTCGTTAAAGTTCATCACAAGCTGATGAGTATTCGTGGAGAACTTCCGGAAAATGTTCAAACCCCTGTCGTCAGATCGTTTTCAATCGACGATGTGCCTTTCCTAACGCTGACTTTTAGCTCTTCCAACCGCAGCGACTATGAGCTTCGCTCTCTGATCGCGCCGCTGGCGCGCGAGCTTTCGAGTACGCCAGACTTAAGCCGTGTTGAGCTTTTGGGCGGACGAAAGCGATCCATTCGTGTGATTGTCGAGCCAGAAAAACTCTCCGCGCGTGGCGTGTCGTTATTGTCGGTAGCTCAAGCCTTGAAGGGTAACGACGCGTTTGTTCCAGCCGGTAAGACCTGGGGCAAAAGTGAGGTATACGATGTCGATGTCGGCGGAAGGTTAACATCGGCTGCGGCCATCGAGAATATTGCTGTGGGCAGCCGTGGCGGATCAATAGTTCGTATCCGTGACATTGCAGCCGTGATCGACGGTCCAGAGGAAATGACTCGGGCCTCGGTTCTCTTGGATAAGAGTCGTGAGAGCAGACCGGACAAAGCCGTTTCGATTGTGTTCGCAAAAAGAAAGGGTACCAACGTTGTATCGCTTGCCGCGCAGCTTTTGAAACGCGCCGAAACGTTTTCGGTCGCTCTACCTAAAGACGTGTCGATGACCGAGGTGCGAAACTACGGCTCCACTGCGGCTGATAAGTCAAAAGAGCTGATCGAGCACCTCCTTTTGGCGACGCTTTCGGTGACTGTTCTGATCGCTTTAGTGATGGGAATACGTGCTTCGCTCGTGGTCGCTACCGCGATTCCCGTGACGCTCGCACTGACGTTAGCGATCTATTACTTCATGGGCTACACGCTCAATCGCGTGACGCTTTTTGCGCTCATTTTTTCGATCGGCATTCTCGTCGACGATGCTATCGTCGTGGTCGAAAATATCGAGCGACATCTCAAAGGGGATCACAAGCTAGGTCTGGTTCCAGCGACTTTGCGAGCGGTTTCAGAGGTCGGCAATCCTACGATTCTAGCAACCTTCACCGTGATCGCAGCTATCTTGCCGATGGCATTCGTGCGTGGGCTCATGGGGCCGTACATGAAGCCGATTCCCGTCGGTGCAAGCCTGGCGATGATCTTGTCACTGTTCGTGGCATTTATCGTGACTCCGTGGGCTGCTGTAAAACTTTTGTCCAGGCACGCCTCGAAAGAAGAAAGCCATGCAGATACTCAGGCCGAGGGGCGTCTGGATCGTCTCTATCGCGCGGTGATCGGACGGCTTCTGACCCGGCGTGGATCGGCATTGGGATTTGGCGCCGCGACGGCGGCCCTCCTGCTTGCCGCAAGTAGCTTAGTCTATTTCAAAGCCGTCAAAGTGAAGATGCTTCCTTTTGACAATAAGAATGAGTTTCAGGTTTTAATCGACTATCCTCCGACAACGCCGCTCAAGTCGAATGTGAGCGCTTCGACCGAGCTCGCCAAAGCCCTGCTCACGAATCCGGACGTCAAGAAAGTTCAAGTGTTCGCTGGAGAGCCAGCGCCGTTTTCGTTTTCAGGCATGGTGAAGCACACTTTTCTGAGAAGTTCGGACTATCAGGCCGATCTGCAAATCGTTCTGTCTGACAAGGGGGATCGTAAGCTGTCCAGTCACCAAGTCATCGAGGCGCTTCGCCCTGTAGTCGCAAAATTCGGCCGAGAAAAAAACGCGGTCACTAAGATTCTTGAGATTCCTCCGGGGCCGCCCGTGCTCGCGACGATGCTTGCCGAAGTTTACGGGCCAGACAAAAAAACGAGAGAACGAGTGGCTCGTGAAGTATTTGAAATTTTCAAGGCGGAGCCCAGCATCGTAGACTTGGATTCGACTTGGCGTTTGGGACGCCCGCGGCAGATCTACTCTTATGATCAAAAAATGGGAGGGCAGCTCGGAACAAGCTCAAGCCAAGTCGCAGGTATTGGACGGTTGATGTTTTCCGAAACGCCGGTAATTTCCCTGGATGACGCTTCGAGCCCCGAGGACGTGAATGTTGATCTCTCGCTTGGGCAGGCAGCGAGAGCCAGCGCACATCCTTTTTCAGGGCAGTCGTTGGGCTCCTTTGAGTCGGGTAGTGCGCGAGCGTCAGAGGTAATCAAGGCGCCGACGTTGGAGCGCAATGAAACGCTTTATCGCAAAAATCTGAAGCCCGTTTCCTATGTCATGAGTGAGTTGTCAGGAGCTGAGGAGGCGCCGGTCTACGGCATCTTAAAACTTTCGCCACAGATTAAATACCCCACTCAAACTGCGGATGTTCCCTGGGATACACGTGAGGCTGTCGTGAAGTGGGATGGTGAATGGTACATCACTTACGAAGTTTTTCGCGACTTGGGCGGCGCCTTTGCCGTCGTGATGGTGCTGATCTACATCTTGGTTCTAGGGTGGTTTCGAAGCTTCGCGGTACCGTTGATCATCATGGCTCCGATACCAATCAGCCTGATTGGCATTTTGCCGGGGCATTGGGTCACGGGGGCTTACTTCACTGCGACTTCGATGATCGGTTTTATCGCCGGGGCTGGGATCATTGTTCGTAATTCGATCATTCTCGTCGATTTCATCGAGCAGCAGCTCAATGGGGGAATGAATCTCAAAGAGGCTGTCATCAGCGCTGGGGTTCTTCGTTTCAGACCCATGCTCTTAACCGCAGCTGCCGTAGTTGTTGGAAGCTCGGTGATGCTCTTTGACCCAATTTTCCAGGGACTCGCCGTAAGCCTCATGTTTGGTGAGATCGCAGCAACGATCCTGAGCCGTTTTGCGGTTCCGCTCCTTTATTACTGGTTCGTTGGAAAAAGCCGCGTGCGATTCATTGAATCAAGCCGTGAGCAAGAAAAGACTGAAGAAGGAGGCGCCTATGCGCATTGAAAATCAAGTTCGAGCATTCGCAGGCACATTTATTTTAGCTAGCCTTGCGTTCTATTACTTTCACTCTCACAAGTGGCTCTACTTTACGGCGTTTGTGGGGGCCAATTTACTTCAGTCGGCGTTTACGTGCTTTTGTCCGCTGGAGATCATACTTCGAAAAATTCAAAAGCCGGAGACGAGGGAGTCATGAAGCTTCAATGTAGTTGGAACGATAAGATGAGATTCACCGCCCAATCAGGTGATCACAAAGTTGAGATGGACACCAATCCTCCCATTGGGAGTGATACGGCGTTAACGCCGAAACAACTTCTTGTCGCTGGAATCTGCGGCTGCACGGCGATGGACGTTGTTGCGCTTCTCAAAAAGCACAAGCAGCCACTTGAATCTTTTCAAGTCGAGGCCGATGCCACGCCGTCAGAAGGCGTTTACCCGGCTGTTTACAAGGAGATCAAGCTTGTCTTTAAGCTCAAAGGTCAGCTCGATGAATCGAAAGTTTTGGAATCTGTCGCGCTTTCGCAGACGAAGTATTGCGGCGTGAGCGCGATGGTTTCGAAGGCCGTGCCGATTTCGTACACGGTCGAACTCAATGGAAAGAATATCGGCGCGGGCCGCGCTGAATTTAAATAGCTTAAAGGAGAAAATATGAAAAAGAACATTCACAAGATCGAGAGAGTCGTTCGTGTCGTTGGGGGTGCTGGCCTTGCAAGCTTGGCATTTTGGGGACCGACCAATAATTGGTTTCTGTTAGGTCTTATTCCCGTAGCAACTGGCCTACTCGGCTGGTGCCCGCCCTATGCTCTCCTTGGGATCAGTACATGTCCAAAAGATGGTCTTTGCTGAGGTCATCTAAATGAAGCGATCTGCGTGAAGAGTTGTCGGGCCTGGAGTTTCTCGTGGTGCGCGAAATAGAACGCGAAATTCGCTAAGGTAAAAGTCATGTCGGAATGAGCGCGGTTGCGCAAGTGATTGGCAGGAAGATCGGATAGCGGAGGCGTACTTTATGGAAATGGCACAAATTCAACCTTACTTGATTCCCGCTGCATTTGTCGGCTTCATTGCATGGCGATTTCTGAGATTTCGTCGCGTTCGGAAGATGCTTCCGGCTCTTTTGGCACAGGGGGCGGTCGTCATCGATGTTCGCACTGCGGGTGAGTATTCCAGTGGCGCGCGCGATGGAGGAATCAACATACCGTTGGCCGATCTTGAAAATGGAGTCAACAAACTTGATCGGCAGAAGCCTGTTGTCTTGTGCTGCGCTTCTGGGACGCGGAGTGCGATGGCAGCAGCTCTGCTTAAACGTAAGGGTTTTCAAAATGTCGTAAATGCTGGGCCTTGGAGGAATACGGTTCTATGAATACATTAGTGGTTTGTCCTAAGTGTGAAAAATTGAACCGGGTCGCGTTGGAGAAAGCCGAAATTGCGAGTCCTGTTTGCGGAAGCTGTAAGGCAACGCTGCCTCTTCACGGAGGCGTACAAGATGTCAGTGGAACTGCGCTGAGTAAGCTTGTTCGTGCCGCTGACAGGCCAATCGTAGTCGACTTTTGGGCTGAATGGTGCGGGCCATGTAAGGCTTTCGCGCCCACATTTAAATCGGCCGCGCGCGAACTGGGGGGTCAGATTATTTTTTCGAAGTTGGACACTGAGGCGTTTTCTCAGGCCGCCCAGACATTTCAGATTCGTGGGATTCCGACACTGATTGTATTCAAAAATGGGATCGAAGTGGATCGTCGGTCTGGAGCGATGCCTCTTCCCGCTCTCATCGAGTATTTGGCGCGATGGAAATAGGTTCTTGGGGACAGAATGTGCTAATTGAGACTAACGGACAGGAAGTTAAATTAAATAATAGGAGAGTTTCAAAATGAAAAAAGTAGCTTATTTTTTATCTGTGGTGGCCTTGCTTGGAAATGTTGCGCTTGCAGCCAATGGCTCGTCAAAAGCGGGGAAGATGCTGGAGCCTACGAAAGAGCAGCGTCAGAAAATGGCTGACTTGCACGAAAAAATGGCTGCGTGTCTCAAGTCCGACCGATTGGTTTCTGATTGTCGCAAAGAGATGATGCAGGGTTGTAAGGATACAATGGGAAAGGATGGTTGCCCGATGATGGGCGGAAAGATGGGGCGCGGAATGCATCGTCGTATGATGGATGACAAAAACGAAGGAAATGAGTGAGCGTCATGGCGAATTCAATATGTTTCAAGCGCGAAATCAGCGGTGAGCTGGATAGCGTGATTGAGCGCGTGACCAGCGCGCTCAAAGTTGAAGGTTTTGGCGTTCTCACGCGAATTGATCTCCATTCGAAAATCAAGGAGAAGCTAGGTAAAGAGATCAGGCCGGCTGTGATCTTGGGTGCATGCAATCCGCAGCTCGCTTTTGAGGCGTATGAGCGGAATACTGATGTCGCGAGTCTTCTACCATGTAACGCGGTCGTTCGAGATATCGGAGACGGCCGATTTTCGGTGGAGCTGGCGAAACCTTCTGCCCTGATGGAAATGCTGGGTGATCGAAAGCTTGTCGAGTTCGCGCAAGACGCGGATGCCAAGCTGCAAAGAGCTTTGGAGAGGGTATAAACCTACCAAGCTTATCACTTCCCCTCCAGGGTCGAGCTTTTGTTAAGTGATTTCGAGCTAAGGCTGGTCTCCCGAAATAACCACCAGGGTCTTTTGGGCCGTGAATACTTCAGACCGAATCTTATGACTGCGGACTCCCGAATCCATTCCATGGCTTCAGCAGGCGAGTTTGTGACCTTAATCTCGGCGAGGTCGGCAGGATCGATCGCTCCCACTAAGCACAGAGGGTCCTTAAGAAAATCGAGGAGTCCGTCCCAGTAAGTTTTCCCGACTAGGATCACAGGAAAATTTCTTATCTTTCCAGTTTGAACGAGGGTAACGATTTCAAAGAATTCATCTAGGGTCCCAAAGCCACCAGGCATTACGACAAACGCGTAAGAGTATTTTGCAAGCATGAGCTTTCGCACAAAAAAATACCTAAATTCCACCCAACGATCCAGAAAAGCATTTGGCTTCTGTTCCTTCGGAAGCGTGATGTTGCAGCCGATGGAAACTCCTCCTGCATCTTTGGCTCCTCGATTGGCGGCTTCCATTAAGCCTGGACCCCCACCCGTCATAACCGTGAATCCTTGTAGCGCAATTTCTCGCCCGACCTCACGCCCGAGCTGATAGTAGGGATGATCCTCCGCAGAAAAGCGGGCAGAGCCAAAAACGGTGACACAAGGTCCAACAAAATGAAGAGCTCGAAATCCTCGGATGCATTCTAAGAAGATCCTGAGAGCGCGCCTCAGCTCGAAAGTCCTCGAGTGCCCGCCTTCGAGGAATACTCTCTCTTCGTGGTTCGCGGAACTCTTGGCAAACTGGTTGATTTCACTCACTGCGAGGGGACTTGATATCGTTTTTGCGAGCGCAGCAGGGGCATCCATGATGAATATATTCCTTTCTGGGAATCCTCTCAGTATTTTACTCGGCCACGACCTCTTGGCCGAATCGTCGAGCAAACTTCCGAACCTGCTGCCAATCAGTGTATTCGTAATCCCGATTGAGGTCTGTATCCCTTCCTGCCTTTTTAGAAATGGCCCTCATGATCCGTTTTTTTAGCCATCCATATTTTGAATAAGAGAGCGCTCCCGGAAAAATCTCCCAAAAATCAGGTTTCCAACCTACTTCCGCCAGAAAGTTCTCAACAATGCATCGTTCTTCTTGCTGAACCTTTTCATTGTCTTTTTGTAAGATCCCCAAGCACACGGAGAAAAACGCCCCTCGCTTTTTGGAAAGTAGGTCTACATTCTGTTTAATCCATTTGCGAAGTGGTTTCTGAAAATGGGACCCGTGGACTGATCCCCCTATCAACACTGCCTCATATCGATTGAGATCAACTCCTTCTTCAAATATATTCCTTGAATCAACGAGTTTGACTTCATGGCCTTCGCTTTTAAGTTCGTCGCTAATCGTCCCTGAAATTTTCTCAGTCTGACCTTCAGTTGTGCCGAAAATGATCAAAATATGTCTCATAAAGTATTTGCTCCTAGTTTAAATCAAACTCTTGAAATGGATGGGGAACCTCGCACCGCCATCCGTAAGTGTCCCGGATCTTCACCCGAAGGGCATCAGAGGCTTGCGGTTCACCGTGATTGATGAAAGTAACGTTCGGAGCGGATTTGAAACCGCGCAACCATTCCAATGTCTCCATCTGATCAGCGTGTGCTGATAAGTCTCCGAGTTCTTCGACTCTGGCTCGGACAGGGATATACTTTCCATGCATTTTAAGTTCTGTGATCCCATCTTTAAGAAGTCTTCCTCGAGTTCCTGCCGCTTGAAATCCCACCAGTAGAATCGTATTCCGCTCTTCAGAAAGCCTTGCCTCAAGGTGATGGAGAACTCGTCCACCTGATAACATCCCGCTGCCTGCGATCACCACGGCGGGTTGCCCTTCTCTCATGACCTCGATCGATTCCTTTTGTGTGCGAAGGATTTTAGGTATTTTCGAAAGATCCTCAATCTCTTGTGGGAGTAGGCGATGCCATTTAGAATAGTCAGTAAAAATTTGTGTGGCATTCACTCCCATAGGGCTATCCAAATAAATAGGAATATCAGGCAATCGATGAGCCGCTTTCAACTTTGAAAATAAATAGAGTAGATCCTGAATTCTTCCGATGGCGAAGCTTGGAATGATAACTTGGCCGCCTCTCTCAAACGTTTTCTGTACGATCTGAGATAGCTTTTCCAATATGGAATGATCGAGTGATGGGTTTGCAGGATCAGTCGGTGTCTGAGAAAGATCTAGAGATAAGGGATGGTGTGTTCTATCCCCATAGGTTGATTCAATTACAAGAAAGTCAGCAGTTTCAAGCAATGTGGGCGACGGGTAAATGAGTGGTCTTGATCTTCCGAGATCTCCGGAGAAAACTACTCTTTTCCCCTCTGCTTCCACTTCAATAAATGTGGATCCTAGAATATGTCCGCTAGGAGTGAGTTTAAATCGAATATGCCCAGGCAAGTCATGCCATCGATTCGGAGGGACGGCTTCGAAATAGGAAAGAGTCCGTTTGACATCTATCAACGTATACAGGGGTTGAGCCGGGTGATGCTTGGAGTATCCATGACGATTGGCATATTCTGCGTCTTCTTCTTGAATTTTCGCGCTATCTTCCAGAATAAGTTCTGCAAGGTCTCGGGTGGGAGCCGAACAATAGATCTTGCCTCGGAATCCGGACTTCACAAGAAGTGGAAGGTATCCGGTGTGATCTAGATGGGCATGGGTCAAGAGAACGGAATCGACGAACCGCGGGTCAATAGGAAACGGTTCCCTATTTTTTAATCTCAATTCTTTAATGCCTTGAAACAAACCGCAATCAATCAAAATTTTGTGTTTTCCAGAAGTAAGAAGTGTCTTCGATCCCGTGACAGTCTGGACTCCTCCCAAAAATTGAAGTTTCATAATTTCCCCTGGTCTGAATCATAATGATTAAACCATTGCCGATCCAAGGACTCCCGGTCGTCCGGATGAGCGATGCGGATCATTTCTCGAGCGCGTTCAGATAGAGTCTTCCCGTAGAGATCCGCAATGCCATATTCGGTCACTACAAAATGGACGTGGGCCCGCGTGGTGACAACGCCCGCTCCGGGATGTAGAGTCGGGACAATCCTGGGTATGCCTCGTTTCGTGCGGCTAGTGAGGGCGATGATGGGCTTTCCGCCCTCAGAAAGCGAAGCTCCTCGAATAAAATCCATTTGACCACCCACTCCTGAAATAATCCTGCATCCAATCGAATCCGCGCAGACCTGACCAGTTAGGTCGATCTCGACAGCAGAATTGATGGCGACCACTTTTGGATTTCTAGCAATTGTTTGAGGCGAATTGACATAACCGATGTCCAGCTGAATGACAGACGGATTGTCGTTCACAAAATCATAGAGAGCCTTTGTGCCCATTAAAAACCCAGAAACACATCTACCCGGATGCACCAGTTTTCTGGAATTATCTACCGCTCCCGATTGAATGAGCGCTAAAGCTCCGTCGGTCCACATTTCGGTGTGGATTCCCAGGTGCCGATGCCCATGTAACGATTTAAGAACTGCATCCGGAATCGAACCAATGCCCATTTGAAGAGTAGATCCGTCCTCAATCAAACCGGAGGTAATTTTTCCAATCGCGGCTTCCTCCGGAGCCACAGACGCAGATTTCACCTCAGGAATGGGCTCATCGATCTCTATGTAACGATTGAATCTAGAAACATGGATGAAGCCGTCCCCATGGACTCGGGGCATTTGATGATTGATCTGGGCGATAATAATGGAAGCGGACTCAACCGCCGCACGTGCCACATCCACGCTGGTCCCTAACGAGCAATATCCGTGTGCGTCCGGAGGCGAAACGTGAATCAAAGCAACATCAAGCGGCCTTCTCTTTGAGCGAAATAAAGTGGGGATCTCAGAGAGAAAGCAGGGCAGATAGTCCACTCGAGCGGTACCTATTTTTCCACGAAGATTCTCTCCCACAAAGAGGTTTACGACTCGGAAGCTCTTAGAATACTGAGACTGTGCGTAGGCCGCCTCACCCAAGGTATGGAGATGAATCAGTTCGACGTTTCGTAGTCGCTCGTGGTGGGTGAGTAATCCTTCGATAAGCCGGAACGGAGTCGCAGCCGCTCCCTGGATAAAAACCCGGTGGCCTGATTGGATCAGCTCGAGAGCAGTCTCTGTGGAGAACGATTTTGTTTTCAATGGACTCCTTCAGTGCCGTACCTGTTGGAAAATTAACTACCTTGGGATTTAAGTGGATCGACTTTCTCCGTGTTCAATTAAGTCTGATTTCAGATCCTCTTCAGTCACTGAAAAAAATGGACGTTCTGATTCGCGTTTTGTCTCTTGCTTCAAAGTGGGGTGGATGACCCATACTGGTAGCTCCGAGGATCGAACGACTTGCCGTGTGGAACTTCCCATCAATAGAGAAGAAGCAGGGCCGCTTCTCGAAACGAGAGCAATCATGCTACAACCTAAACGTTTTGCTTGCTTCAGAATTGCCTCTGACACCGAGCCGTTACTCTTTTTGTCGATCACCACATTCACTCTGACACCGCGTTTTTTTCCCTGCTCAACGAGTGTCTTTACTATTTTTTCATTTGCAGCCAGTTCGTCTTCAATAGCTTGCTGATAATAAACTTGAGTGGAAAATGCGAAGTCAAATGGTGGATAGAGGTCGGACCCCACTTTATGAAATAGGATGATACGGCCCTTCCTCTTTTCTGCCATATCCATCACTCGAGAAAATGCTTCCATGGATTCCATGGAGAAGTCAGTGGGAAATAATATAGTTTTGAAATCGGAAGATTTTCTCCATCCAGGATGAACGATCAGGAGCGGGATACTTGAATAAAGAGTAATTGTTTCTGCAAAGCTTCCAAGGAAGAGACGTTTGATGCCCTTTCTCCCATGGCTAGATACGACCAATAGCTCCGCATTCTGTTCCAGAGCGTAATCCATGAGTTCCTTAGCCTCTTGCCTTACGGTAAGTGCGTTCTTAGCTAAAATTCGAAGAGGCTGAATACCAGGTATCTTGATGCGATTCAAAATGGCTTTTAACTCTTTCTCACCTTCTTTTTGGATGATGTCGAGAGTACTGGGCTCACGTGAGTTTGGATTGTCCAGAGGAGTTGCAGGCCAAACATAGACCGGTTCAATTTCTGCGGTTTCTGATTTGACTAATGCTCGAAGACACCATGCGGCAGACTGAAGCACAGCTTTGTCACCGGAAAAAGGCTGTACAGCCCAGATAATTTTAAGACTTTTATTTGTTAAGTTATTTTGTTTCATAATTGACCCCCGTATTTTTTAGTTTTGTAGTGAGTGGTGATCGATTCAATCGAGCCCTCGGAAGGGTTCAGGCCAAGGAGGTCAGTCATGCGATTCATAGTGTTTTCCTTTTCGCTCTCTCGAAATTTTTAAACCACGCCTCATGCGGGTTTTTCATGCGCATGGAACTACCTATGGCAATTATGGTGCCAGTTCTCCTCAGGCCATTTTCTGCACAAAAATGGCACTTTTTTCGAAGTGGAAGGAATAGATTGAGACAGGCTGTCCCATGAGTGGAATTATTGACTCATGACCTCGAGCTCGGCCCAAAGTGCATACGAACTTCATATGTCTTCAGGGTCTTCCTTGCTCAAGATCCCATGACCACGCTAAACGCGGACCCAGCGACCACCGTTGTGATGACCCAACGGCGAATGGAATCAAGTACGCGAGCGTCCCATCTCTCAACAACTGCCTTCACCACAACTGAGGAAACAATGCTTCCGACAGCAAGGGCGCCAATCAAAGTAGGCTCCATGGGAGCAGGCAAGGAATTTCGTTGAAGGCTCAAGGATACTAGAGACGTGAAACAAATTGTTGCGAGACTAGTCGCGGTCGCTTGTCTCATAGGCAGGCGAATCCAGCCAAGGAGCATGGGCATCAGTATGACCCCACCACCGAGTCCGGTCATCGTGACCAATGCACCGAGTAGCAAACCGCCAAACGCACTCCGAGGAACTAGGACGCGCGCCATTTCGGCCTCTTGGTTAAGCGGCGCTCTTTTCCTCCAGATGGAGTAGAGACTCCCCGCGCAAACTACCACGAATAATCCTGCTACAAGCCAATCCGGAGAAATAGCTTTTGCCCGAATGAACAATGCCGAGCTCACCAAGGAAAAGCCCACAAATAAGGGAGCCACACGCCAGTCAGTATTTTTTATCTGCGGTATCCAGCCGATGGCTGCACCGATGATGACTGCAAAAAGGGAGTATAT
Organism: uncultured Oligoflexia bacterium; assembly: GCA_964475985.1. Lineage (GTDB taxonomy): Bacteria > Bdellovibrionota > UBA1018 > UBA1018 > CAYHWW01 > CAYYYP01. Next base: position 35,407 of record CAYYYP010000001.1, read on the forward strand.
GGTAGCCTGCGAGATGTTGGCTCCGGTCAGATAAATGAAAAGAGGGACTGCGATGACAGCACCACCAGCACCCGTCAACCCAAGAAGAAAACCTACGGTCACTCCGATGATGCCCCAATCGATCATTTGAAGTTCTCTCGAAGTGACTCTTTCAGAAGTTTCGGCGCCGCAACGTCAAATGCTGCTGCCTCCCGTACGAAATCGGCCCTCGATTGAGTCAATGACAAGTTGACCTTGAGCTGAGTCGTCCATGAAGAAGCCCTGCCACCCTTGTGGTCATGACCAGGAAGCACGATCGTTTCAGGACGAACGGTCGCCTTGATAGTTTGCAAACTCTCGTAGTGGGACGTTGGATCTCCGCCCGGAAGATCATCTCGCCCCGTGTCACCGTAAAGCACGGTATCGCCGCCAAAGAGATACGGCCCCCAAAACACAGTGATGGAATCTTGCGTGTGCCCCGGAGTCGGAATCAACTGAACCGGAGACGCCTGCGATGACAACTGCGAAACTCCGGATGACCTGAGCTGCACACGTCTGCTCGGAGCCTTTTCATGCATCACCAGCGGCGCCTTGAGTTCGTGGGCCAGTCGCGCCGCTATCGAGATGTGATCCGCATGGGTATGGGTATCGATGACTCCGAGCCAAATATATCCATTCAGCTCTCGAACGACAGACAGGTATGCTTCCCAATCTTCAAGCTTTGGATCGATCGCGAGAGCTTCACGGGTGCGCTCATTCCAAGCAATGTAGGACAGGCATTCTTCGCTTTGCACCACACGAACGTTCCATTCCTTGGCGGGAACGGGATCTCCGGTTGTCAGAATTTCTTCCAGTCGTTTGATTTTCGATTTCATTCTCTCGTGACTCCTGTATCAGCCTTGTTCCAGGGCATCCGGCAGAGAAGCTCCGCCATCCCACAAAATCCGGTGGCCCCAGCCGTGAAAAGCCCGGCACCAACGAATCCTGTCAAAAGTACCCATAGAGGGTTGACCCACCAGGAGAGAACCGCGCCCACGAGGATCAGAAAACCAGCGAGAAGCTGTACTTGCCGTATGATGGGAATCACCGATTTTGCGCCGCCCTCAGTGGGTCTACCTTGCTTTTTCCATTCGAGAATCCCGCCTTCATAGACCTGAATATCGCATCCAAGGCCAAGGGCCTCGAGCTGCTGTTTGGCTAGTCCCGCACGCTTACCGCTCCGACACATGAGCACGAACGAACAATCGCTGAGGTTTTTCAATACGCCTGGGGCCTGATGGCTCAGTGCGGAAAGCGGTAGATTGATCGAACCCTCAACCTGTTCCGCCGTGAATTCGGCTTTCTCTCTGACGTCAATGATGACTTGTTTCATTTGACACTCCTTCTTTCGTCAGCAAAAAATCTTGTGCATCGCCTGGATCAGCTTCTTCACTTTTGGATCTAAAATTCGGTAGTAAACGTAATTCCCGTCTTTCCGGGACGCGACCCATCCCTCGCTTTTCATTCTTCCCAAAAACTGGGAGACGGCTGATTGCGATGCCTTGCAGCGGTTCTCAATCTCACTCACTGAAAGCTCCGCGCTTGCCAAAAAACACAGAATCTGAAGTCGCTGGGGGTGAGCGAGCGCTTTGAGCATCTTGGTTGCCGAATTACATTGGTCTAACAAGGGAAAAGCTGCTTTCTTCATATTATGATATTATAATTTTGTAATATCACAGTCAAGACTTTCTAAGTTCACCCCATGGCTGATGGGTCATGGCTAGGTCTTTCATGGATTCATCCCCTCTTTAGTGTGGCGTGCAACTGAAGAGCCGTGAGTCGTTGATCAATTACTTCCAGATGAAAAAAACTACGTTCATAACGAAACACGTTTTCCTGGTGGAAATGCGATTAATGCGGTTTATTTGCGTCGGGACGGCCGACAGTATACAACGCTTAGGGGATTTTATTTTTTATCATTATGCGAAGTCTTAAAACAAAAATCACGGTTGAGCGGGCACAGCAGGATGCGCAGGTACCTTCTACTTGGACTGTTTTTCGTAAAGGTCTTTGTGATGGATGCTGGGCTGGGTGCTGTACATTACCGGTTGAAGTGAGCGTGAATGATCTCATTCGTTTAGGACTCACGTGTGAAGAGGAGGCCGCTGTTTCGGTTAAAAAGCTAGCCAAACGTTTGATCAAGGCGAAAATCCTAAAGTCATTCCACGCAAAAACTCAGATTTTTATTTTGGATCAACGCAACGGTACGGATTGTTTGTACCTTGATGCCAATCGGCAATGCACTGTCTATGCAAAGCGCCCCAATGTTTGCCGTGAATTTCCAAAAATTGGGCCAAGACCTGGATTTTGTCCGGCGACGAAAAAATTGTAGGATCGCTGATCCTTCAAACGAAGCGGGAACCTTCACACCCAGAGCGCGCGAGGAATGAAGGTCCAGTCTTGGGGTTTTAGATTTTTAGTGGCGGGTAAAATCATAGCCAAACCGTCATCACGGTGGACCCGTTCGCTTTCTTGTTTCATGCGATCCCAGCCGGAGAAGCCGTCGCTTTCCCAGATTCGTACTTCTTTAAGGCTTAAGTCAGTAGCTTGGAGTTGAGCTTCGGCGATGAGAGCATCAACATTTTCAGTTGATAGAGAATTATCACTACAGCTGACCAACACTAAACCGCGTAGGATCTCCATTTTGAAATCTATCGCCCACAGAAGGATGCCACCTTCATTCATCGCTCCGCAAAATTTTGGTAACGACCGGTCCAGAAGCGAAGCATAGGTACGCTCTCGCTCAAAATGCCAGTCTAGCTGCAAAGCGGAAGGCCATACTGTAAAGGGCAAATCATGCGAAGGCCGTAGATCATTCCACGGATTTGTAAAAGTGTCGTGAGTTAATAATTTTGGCGCAAACTTAGATATAGATTTGTTTTCCGGTAGCGGCGGGAAAACCCGATCATAGGACGGACATTGTACGAAGCCTAATCGTTCATAGATTGCGGCGCCAACCTCTGAATACAAAATAAAGGAATGGGTGGAGGAGTCATCGCGCCGAATTCGATCTACTACTTGACGCATCATCTCGCTCGCGTAGCCTCTGCCGCGGTGGCAAAGCTCAGTGTAAACGGAAGCAAATCCGTAGGTCGAACCTTGGTTAGTTTCTTTAGAACCTGTTCCCAAATGGCTGTTCATGCGGAAAGTTTCGCACGATGAGAGCACGGTCCCTGCGTCATCTGTGAGCATCCAGGTTTGCATTGCTTGGCGGCTGTAGCGATGAGCGCGCAACCGCACTTCCCTTAACTGAAACGCCTCGGCATTGGGTAAGGCCTGGCCCCATTCATGAAACGTAAGACGATCTCGATGGTTTTTTTGCTCTTCATTGGCGAGGACTAATTTCATGAGGGGTTTGTAACAGCTAGCTTGGGTTCACGCTAAAGTTTTTGGATGGATTGATTTAACGCACTGCAGTTGCTACGGCCTAGAACCAAGGGGAATTGGTTATGGGGCGAGGTCCAATAAAAAACTGCATCATTGTATTTTTCTTTTTATTTGTTGTTGCCATCTTTTTGGGAGAAAGCACATCTGCGCAGAATGCGAGCGAACGCTCAGCGCGCCCGACATTACAAAATTCAACGCAAGTTTTCCATAAATACGAAAATTCCGATGCGTTAGAGGAGTTGGTTAGTTTTACGGTTCATGCCCAGGATTACATTGGTCGCTGGCCAAGCATGGCGCCATCTCATGGCACTTCCATGCGTGCATCCTATCGGGTGCGCAACGTGAGGGATTTAGAAAAGTATTCTATCGTGCAATTCATCCGGGGCTGTTTCTTTAAGTCGTCGGTGCAAGCCGGGCGCATACTTAAACAACTAGTATTTAGTCGAGAATTTTTCGGCCGTTCGATTCCTTTCATCCATCCGGAATGGGTGGTTGATTCCGATACAATCGATCCGATGTATTGGGGTAATGGGCCGGCCAATACAAATCGCCATAGTTCTTATCTTTGGTCGAGAATTCCGGGCACTTTTAACGAACGTACTTCGACCTTCTATGGCGCGCAGCGCCCGAGGCGTCCGGAACTCTACGTGACCGACCTCCCATCGGGCGGGTTTTTAAATTCCGCCGGTGACGCCTACAATGCCTCCATGGAATTTCGCACGTGCATCTATCGCTCAACCGAGGTTCCAATTCAGACGGTACCGACGGATCTTAATTTCGCAACTCCCCTTCACTGTGTGGAATGGAGAAATTCCCATGTCTATAATTTTGAGACTCGCCAATTTGAATCACCAACTCAAATCGATGAATTTTGTTTAGCGCTCCGTCCCTAGTCTTTGGATTCGGATCCGATATTTCCTTCAACCACGGTCACGTGGCTGCCAAAACGAAAACCAAATCGATTACCTATGGCGGGCCAAGTTTGAAGTAGGGCAATGAGGATAGCCACAACAATAGGGCCGATAAAAACCCCAAAAATTCCGAATAACTCGATGCCCCCGAAAATTGCGACGAGGCTTACGAGTGGGTGCATGTCGCTACGGCCTTGGAGAACCATTGGCCTAATCAAATTATCTACTACACCGGTGAGAAGGCCAATGAGAATCATGATGATAGTTTTCGCCACCGAGCCCTGGACGTACAAATAAATGGCGCCAATCATCCACACGGGCACGCTGCCCAAAATAGGAACCCAGGAGAAAATAAAAGTAGCGCCACCAGCTAAAAACGCTGCGGGCACCGCTAAAATCAGAAACGCAAAGGTCATGCATGCCGCCTGGGCCGCAGCGGCCGCAAGGCCCGCCCATACAACCGATATTGCAGTTTCACGAAACGATGAAATCAACTTGACCCTGACATCGTGATCAAGCGGAACTTTGTTAGTCATCCACGCAAAAAAAGTACGGCCGTCTTGCAGCATAAAAAAGCAGGTGAGAAGCAAAAGAACGAGTTGTAGTAGTATGGCAGGAATGCCACTGGCTATGCCCAAAACCAATTTACTTGCCGACTGACTTCCTTGCTTAATGCCCTGACGAAGTTGTTGATCAAGACTAGTGGTGTCGCCTAAAACACTGCGCAAAATTTCCCAGTCACCAAGCCGGCTGGTGATGGACGCTAGGGAGAAATCATCCCGTTCCGCTACCATTTGGCCCATGTGAATTCCTTCCTTTACCGCAAGGGTCGTAAAGAGCCCGAGGGGTGCAATGAACACCACGGCCAATCCTAAAGTCACAATGGCGGCGGATATTCCTGGCTTATATTTTTTACGACAACGTACGTAAACTGGGTTTACGATCAGGGCTAAAATAGAACCCATGATTACGCTCAGTAAGTAGGGCCCTACCATGTAAACCGAAAGCACCAACACAACCATGAGCAGGAATAAAAATGTAATGAGTGTAGCTCGGCCTTGATTGGGGTTTTGGTTCATAGTTTAGGTTTAGGTGAGCGATGGGTGACCGTCAACCACCGTCATATGCAAACAACTTAAATTTATATATCCAATAGAATGTTTGGATAATTTCGCGCATAAATGGCTTCAATTTATAAATAAGTTGATGTAATGCTTTGCATATTCCCGGAGTCGTTCCCCCTGAAATTTTTATTTCTTATAATTTTCATTCTTGTCTGTGACGCAAGCCACGCTAACCAAAAAAAATGCACCCACCTGCTTACGGTTGCCGAAGGTTATAGACTTTGGGCAGGCCACTTCGATTCTGGCCACAAGGACAACCTCATGTTCCTGAGCGAGGAAGCGGCATTGACCGAAATTCGGCAAACCGCGGTAGAACGTTTAACCTCGAAATCAGCGGCACTTGACCTAGGATCTGGCACCGGAAGGGCGATTGCCTTCCTGGAAAGTCAGTTTCAAGACGTTGTAGCCATCGACGTGTCACCGGAGATGCTCGCCATCGCAAAACTAAAAGCAAAAAAAACCGAGTTTATCGAGGGAGACTTCTTAAAATTCCAATTTGGAAGGCAGTTTGATTTTATTCATTCAGCCTTAGTGCTGAAACATTTTGAAAATTTACCCACGTTCTTTGCAAAGGTTCATTCTTTGCTCAAACCGGGTGGAACATTTTATATTTCAGAAATCTCAGATGAGATCATGAAGACGGGGTCACGCCCCACGGTGAAGGGAACTGAGCTCATCATTGAATCTACAATTCATAATTTCGAGGATGTGAGGGAGGCAGTTCGAAGTAATCAACTCCAACTCACCTCTGCCGGGTATGTTCCGTTTGTCGAAAGTTTGCTCGAAGCTAACCCGAGATGGGCGCACTTTACGGGGCGTAACGTTCAATATTATTTTGTGGGGCGCAGGGAATAGCTATCCTTCGCACCTAGGAATCAAACCATTAAGGATACTGCGGAAACCTTTAGGACCCTGGACTCCAATAAGTGGGGTTCAATGGCTTTTGAAGATGCATAGATGACTTTTGCCTCCGGGTAATGACGCAAGAAACTATCCACAGATCTCCTTTGGGACAAGTCCGGCCCTTCATTCAATAAAGGAACGATTCCCAGAAGTTTCGATTTCAAGCTGAAAACTAGGGGTACCCTTGCTCCGCTACGGGTCCGGAATGAATCGACCTGAAACGCCATGCCGCTTTGATAGCCAAGCTGAGCTCTCAAGTTCCGATAAATCACTCCGGAAAGCGCGGCCTCTTCATTGACCTTACCGTCACTCAAAAAAAACTCCTCAAGTTGATCTTCAAGCAAATATGTCTCGCCTTTGGTCACCGAAAAGGGAATTCTTCGAAGCAGGAAAATAGACTCAAAACCATAAATCAATTTTTTCTGCGTCACTTCGGAAAGCCCCAGCTGCCTGCGGGCCTCGGAGTAACGATACGGCTCCCAAGCGGTTTTGGCGATGAAACGTAAAAATCGCAGTAAAGTTCCGAGGGGCAAGCTGGTCTGCGTCACTAGCCGCAGATCCCGGTCTAGGATGAGATTTAGTAAGGAGGCCATGCCGTCCTGCTGAGAGCGATGGTTACGCATGAAGCTCAAGCCGGGCAATCCGCCATTCTGAAAATATTTCTCAAATGCCTGCACTTGGCTTGAAGTCGGCTTCCGTAAAATTCTTTCGATACTGTTATCAAACACTTTGATGGCCAATAGCTTCGGGATGGTCTCGGGAAGCTCAGTCTGCAAAAACTCGGAAATCACGAACGGATAGAGTTCAAGGGAGACCAACCTTCCCGTAAGCGATTCGCGTATAGCCTTGCGGCTCGAAAAGCGGACGGAACCCGTCAATACGAACTGGCCGGGCCTTTTTCGCGTTCGCACCCATTCCTTCAACGCCGGAAAAATCTTAGGGGAATACTGGCATTCATCGATGCCAGTGCGGGCAGAAGCATGGGCCTCTAGGAAACCCTTCGCTGACTTCTCAGACTGGAGCAAAGTATCCTCGTCATCGAAAGTGACATAATTTTGCACGGTTTTAGACACGAAGGTGGTTTTGCCTACCTGCCTATGGCCAAATACGCCCACCAAAGGGCTGAACCGACAGAGTTCGTCATAGAGGGGAAACGCATGTCTTGCGCGATGGTGGGGCATGATCAATCAAGTATAGTGTATTTTACAGTCACTGTAAATATCATTGAGATTGATGTATTTTACAGTCACTGTAAATATACTAAACGTGATCTTACGAGCAGAAGGCGTTTGCAGACCCAGATATAGTCGTCTCATCCACATAAATTAAGCCTATTTGGCAAATATATGTGGACCCTTGAACCGGTCTCAAAACTTCCTGGTTTTCATTCAACCGCGCGTAGACTTTCAACTATACATTCCACCGTAGTTGATTTGGGATTCGCATCGACTGCCCCGGCTTCGATGCCAAAGGGAGATAAAAGATTGGCGAGCACTATTTGGATATGCTCACCCTGCGCGCCACGATAATGCGGAAAGAAGGATTCCATGCGACGGGCCGTTGCCGCGCGTTCCATGACCGTCCTTGCCGCGGCAGCGAATCCTTCGCTGACTTGTGATGTGGGCGCGTCGGAGGCGAGATGTAGTTCTGGTGAAATGGAATTGAGCTGGTGCACAGCCTCGGGAAGCGAGAGGTCGCCCTCGATTAAACGTTGATAAGTACGCGCTAGGCGTTCGGCTAAGAGGAGACTTTCGCGAGGGTCAAGGGCGCCGTGACCGCCTAGGTTTTGGATCACTCGCCTGAGCTGAGGTAGCTCCCTTACGATGGTTTCGCGATTTTGGTTTGCAGTAATTTCATTTTCTCCTAAAGCATTTTTATTTGCATCGGCAGATTCCGGGGAAAACAGTTCACCGCCAGTGCCTGGCATTCCTTCGCCGGGGGTGATTGGTTCTGGCAACGGTTGCACAGGGGAAACGTCAACGTTTCGGAGGGCAGTCACTGGATCTAGCCCAGCAAGTTGAAGCGGGCCTTGGGTTTTCCCATCCAAGGATTTCCTGCGGGTTGCCCGCTGCCTTATGAACTGCGCAGCTCTTGCAAATACATTTTTTGTTCGTCGCCACCAATCGATAACATGACTTTGTACGCCTAAGGCTCGTCGGCTCATTTCGGTACGTAAGCGCATTAATGATTTGGCTTGTTCAGAGCGCGGATCGCTGCGGTTTGGGGTGACATCGTAAATGATTCTACGTAATGGACCTGATTCCGTGGCGTGGAATTCATGTACCCGAGCATGAAGGTCACTGAGCCTTAGCTCACGGGCACCTACGTCTATGGAAAATTCAGAACGTGGCTGCACACGGATAGCTGGATTTTCTGCGTGGTAACTTGCAAGGAAGGTGGCATGGATTTCGTTTGTGCCATCGCATTGCGCGCAGACTATCCCGTCTTCGGCGATAAATTTTGCCCATTCGGTGAATTCATTTTTTTCTGCATTTGGCGGAGCGCCGGGGAAAGTGCTTTCGCGCCGGCGGGAATAATACGCAGAATTTTTTACCGTAGCTTCCAGGTCCTGCCCAGAAACGGTAGTTCGATTTTGTTGTTCGTGGGTTTCCATGAGCTGATTTAGGTTTTGGGCCATTGCGGTAAAGCCCGCCGCGCGGGCGCGTTCAATGACGGGCCTTAATTTACTAATTTCGTATTCCGGTACCGGATCAACTTTAGCTGCGGCAAGGGCCTCGCCACTTACGGGTGAATAAAATACGTTCATGTGAAAATTTGGAACATTCGCCATCGCTTCTGGTCGCAAACGCACGGCGTATTCACCGGTGGGCGCATGCAGAAGTACATCGTAATCCTGTCCCGCCGTGAGCCTTTGCCCTTGCAGATCGGTTACCTCAAGATGCGCAAGCGCCATGTTTTCGGGCCTTGGTAGTAAGGCTTCGACCGCAGATTTTCCTCCGCCCCACGGTACATGCGAACGTACGTTTACTAAGGCTGGATAACTGACGGAGCGCCCACGCATGAGGGTTGAGAGCAGCGAGCGGCCGGGCGGTCCTGAAATTTCCACGGTACGAGTTTCGGTTAGGTTTCTAAAATCGTCACGCTCGCCAAGCAAAAAATGTTCTGGCATTTGATCGGTGGGAATATGCCCGAGATAGGAAACGTGATGAAGAACATGTTCCGATGTGCCGTGACTCGGCGTATTGGTAGCTCCTCCGATGCGAGCCGGCTGCTGCCCAGGAGCAGTTTTCCTGCGAATAGGAGTTTCAGAATCTAAAGATAACGATCCAGAACGAACCGTGGTCCGTTTATTTTTCGGAACTTCAGCCTTCGCCTCCGGATATGTCGGATCCATATACGCGCTAGCAATATTCCGGGCGGGTGCGTTTCCACGTCTGGCCTCTGACTCCGCCCTACGCGGTTCCTGCATATCGCTCTGGCCGCCGGTATTCCAAATCAAAGGTTCAATGGCAATGGCGTGATTGCCCAAACTTTGAGGGATCCAACGTATGCTACGGGTTTTTTCATGCTGGGTTCTGAAGTGGTCCAACTGAAACTGCAAATCATCTGTTGATGTTAAATTTTGATTAAGAACCCGAGCGCCTTGCGCGTAATATTCAAGAAGAAGTGGAACGGATCTGCGAAACAAGGTCTCCCGTAAAATGATTTCTTTTGTAATAAGTTCACCATGGGGACCCCGGGCGTCGGGCTCCGTCATGAAATAGACTGATACGGCGTCGGGGTTCATCTCGCGGGGAATGTGCGGAAGGTATTGCAAGGCCGACAGCTCTACGGTTTGCCCAGCCAGAATAAGAGTTGGTGTATTAGTTACGGTGTTCCACCCCACATCGAGATGACTTAAATTAGAAATATTTAATTTATGAACGGCCTGTCCTTGAAAGGTGCCGGTGGCTTCAAATCCAGGCGGAAAAGTAATTGCCTCTGAGGTGAAAACTAAGTCGCCGTGGCCTTGGGAAATTACCGTTCCCAGTGACATACGTAAATTTGCTTTTAGCAGATTCATTTGGCGAGCACGCCAAAGCGGGATCTCGACTTCCGGTGGTTGCAAAAGATTTTGCGCTTTTCTTTGCCTTGCGTCGTCGGTCATTTGATCAACTAACCTGTTATACTGCTGGGCGTAGGGCGGCTGGCTGAGAAGTCTGTCTGGACTTAGAACAACGCGTCTCGTCTCTAAATGATCGGGCATTGGTGGAAGGATATCGCCCAACGGAAGTGTGAGGCCCAATGCTTCATGGGTCATACCATCAGGAATTGTCCTAGGTGATTGCCCAAAGGGCGCGACGCTTTTCGCGGGAAAAAGAATTTCGGTTAGCGGATTTGTCTGCGCAATAACGCTAAGAACTTCTGCTCTTACTAAAGCTTCAATCGATGCTCGCTCAGTTAACGTAAGCTGTGGCAACGCGCTGGCCTGCGCGTGGGTGCGGTTTTGGGATGCTTGGGATCTTGAATTAGCCCGGTTTCTAAGCTTTTCCTGAAGCACCGAATAACTTTCGGTAAGTCCAGGCAACGGGTCCAGTATAAATTCTGGTGAAAGTTTTTCGACAAAGTCATCTAGCAGTTGGTTTCGCAGCTGATGGCCCTGTCGTACCGCCTGGAGGCGGTCGATTCCGGCCTCGGAATACGGCTCATTAATGATGTCGTAAATTTTTTTCGACTCAGGGCCCACGCGAAGGTCGTCACTAAAAAGCATTGTGACACTAGGGAGACCGGGCAGATTGCTAATATGGCCACTTGCCCGATGAACGGGAGAGAGGCGCAGAAGGTCAAATTCTTCATTAGACGGTAAACGCCGACCTCTATTATTGAGCAGATCGCCGGTTTTAAAGATCACCGTCGGAATTGCTCCCATGAAATGCCGTTCAGGGGTTGGCCCTGCGAGAAGAAGGAGCGGGTCCGCCGTGCGGGCGCCCAAACCGATTCGGTTCTGAGCAAAATAATTATTAAAAAATAGGCTCTCGGAAGTGCCGTGTTTACGAACCCAAACATTCTCATTCAAGTTGCCATTTTTGATGAACTCACTATTTAAACTATCCTTTAACTCCGGCACGTCGTGATAAAAGTCATCGACTATCTGTGCGTCAAACATGTACCATTCCCGGCGGCGCCTTAAAATCAGCTCATTCCTTAGCTGCCGATCAAAATGGGAAAGTCGCCTTAGGGCAGGGCCGAACCTTTTTTCTTCACCTGCCATCACACGCTGCCGAAAAAAATCACGGGTTTCGGCTGAGTAGTTTTCAACTGCAACGCTGCTGCAAAGCGTAGTGTAGAGATGATTGTAGGCAATTGGATTCTGATTATACTCAGGCGTGCCATAAATAGAAAGAATTGCGGCTTGAACCCGTGGGTCAGAGAATCCCTCTCCGTTACCGGGATCAAAAAGCTTCACCCCCCTAAGAAGAAAATCTCGCCGAAGGAATCTTTGGATTGAGCTTGGGCCAGCTCTAATGGACATGACGAGTTCTTTCAAAACGTATTGTTGAACCTCAGTGGGCAGATAAGAAGCCCCGCTTTCATGACGGTTAAAAATGGCAGAAAGAATTTTTTCACAGAGTTCGACTCTACGGGACGAGATGAACGGAACTAAAATCAGTTTGATTATTGCATTTTCTGCTCCCTCAGTTAAGCCGCTATTCAATATTTTGCGGAGCAAGGAATCTGTGAGAGCTTCTGGGTCAGCTTGAAACGCTTCGCTAACGCGAGCCCCATAACTTGGATCACGGGCGGCGATTTCGATTTGAAGCAGATCGATGGGGTCAGATTTAGGAAGGGATCGCAGGATATCGGGATGAATAGGCTGGTCTTCGTTTCTTTGAAGAAACTTACGGATAGTAAATGGGGCTACTCGTCCGGCCGAGAGTTCGTCGATAAAAATTTCCCGAATCCACCTGACATCATTTGCTCGCTCGGTCAACTCAGCGTCAGTAACGGCCCGCCCTAGATGGATGCCCCACCGATGCCCGGTAATTTGTGGGCCCCAAAGTCGATTTAACTTTTCACTGGATACTTGCTGTCTAAATAATGCACCGAAGAGTCGGCCATCGGCTTCGGAGTGCCCAAGTCCCCCACTATTGTAATCGCGCAATGCTTGAAACAAATGCCCGATGAGGTGAGGTTCAGCATTGATGATCTGCACGATATTATCCCAAGCGCTGAGCGAATAACTGGCTTTGAGATTCATTTCTAATCCTTCAATCCCGGACCAACGAAAATGAATTTTATTCAAAAGAAGAAGTGCATAGACTGCGCGGTGGCTCGCTTTCGTGGGGAATGAATCAGCTAATCGCACATAGTTCAAGAGTTCGTCGGCGGCCACCCGCCGATCATTGAGGTCTTGCGCAAGGAGGGTTCGGAGACGAAGTCCAATCGCAACGGAATCGCTGGCGGGTGAAAATGAATTATCCATTGATTCAATCATTTCCCGAACCTGCGCGCGGATTAAACTTTCTGGGCTTGCGTGGGCGTTACTGCAGATTCCAAAAAGAAAAAAGATGAGCAGCGCCAGCAAAGGAAATTTGCGGCATTGCATTCCTTGATTTGGAAATTTTCTGGATTTCTGAGTAGGCCTCATCTTCTAAGGCATCGGAAAATACCGCAAATTTATGGAGAAAAAGCCTATATTTTTAGGGGCGGAATATTTCATTAATAAACCGGCACGGTAGGATTTGCCCTGATCGTTATTACCGAAATTCATAACGGGGTAAGCTCTGGGCAGACATTGCCGGATACCTCCCAGAAACAACGGGTATTTACTCAAATCTGCGCCTGCCCGCTCGAATAATTCCGGAAATTTTCCGATGCCTTAGAAGATGGGGTCCCCTCAGTTCACTGGACAGAAATCTGAAATAAATACTTCGCGCGGCAAATTGAATCTGCTTGCGCTGTTCGTATTTTTTCTGGGATTTGGAATTTGCGCGCCGGTGCATGCGAACCCCGACGCCGGTGTGAGTGAACAGGTGCGCAAAATTATCCAGGCCAATGTGGGCCGAATCGGCACTAGCGCCGAGACAGCAAGACTTGCATTAGAATTGCGTAGCCTTTTTACGCAAAGTTCCGACGCTCGTCGAATTGCGCTGGAAGAACTCCAAGCGAGTATCCTTCGGGCAACTCCCGCGAATTCTACGATGCCAAGTGATATTGAGAACCGCGCCGTCTCCGCATTTTGGCTATTAAATCACTTGCACCATGACTGGTCTAGTTCACTTGCATTTGAGTCGCTCTTTCAACTCCTCAGCATCGGAATTAATACCCAAGCCATTTGGGATAACATCGTCCGCGTCGTTCATACTCATCCACCACGGACGGAGCGAGTCTTTCGAGCGCTTAAAGATCCTCAAATTATTGATTTGAACGGAAGTGCGCAGATAGAATCAAACCTTATTTTCGCAATCAACCGTCACGCTCCTTCCGTGGAAATGCTCAACCGACATTGGGGGCCTCACTTTATGGCTCACCGGTGGGCGCGACCCCTGTACGGTACCGTTTGCCTGCTTAGTAGATTTATTGGTCGAGCGGACGAGGTGGGCTGGATAAGGGACCTTTTACTTCACGGAATTAGGACGGGAGGGATCGAAAGGTATGGAATCGTAGCTTACCTCCGAAGTAACGGAGGTCACGCAATACATCCTGAGATCCTGGAGGCAATTTCGTCTTCCCAAGAGTTCGCCGTAAGCCTGGAAATTGCCACGCGTGACCTTCATCTCAAGCGAATCATTCAGGAAACAACTACAAGCAATCCAGACTTGGTTAGCAAATCAGTATTGACTGCGTTGCCGAGAAACCCGTCGCCCGATTTATACAATGCCGTGGCAAAAGTTGTACTTCCAACTCTAAGTTTGTCCGGCAATGCAAATTACGCGGAAGAAATTCTCAGGTATATTTTAAATCACTATAAATTACAGGCAAAGCCGCTTCCTCCCGACGTTCAACAATTTGTTTTAAGTGAACTTGTTAGATCAATCCTTCGAACCGGCCCACCCCATCAGATCAGACAAGACCTACTGCTCACATGCGTCATGCTTTTTGACAAATCAAATGGCGCCGGGTTTTCTGATCCGCAAGCTCAAGCCGCGATTTTGTCCACTCACGGAGCTCGGCACTATGACCAATTCCGACCGGCCTACGACCTGCTCATGGGGATTTTCCTCAGTACCGTTCCCGTTGCGGACTATTCTCCAGAGACGCGCGCTTTTTTGCGAAGCCGCCTGAAGGAAGCGAATACGTTTCCCTTTGAGGAAGCGATCCGCCGCCTCTCGCATTTTGACCGCGAACTTCGGAAAGAAATTATTGCACCCATGCTCGCGGGCAATGGTTTCTACAACTCAGAATTTATCGAAGAGTTCTACAATGCCATTCCTGAGGTCAGGTCGCTCTACAACAGCGGCATTTTAGGCCTGAGAATTGGCAGCCTAAAATCTTGGGTGCGAAAACACGGAATTCCAGATGCAAGTTTTACACACACATATTTCGAACGCTTTAACAAAAGCCTCACTGACCGCACCGCGGATCCGCTCATGCTTCTCGCAGGACCCAATCCGCAGAGATACATGGAGCCGAAGGCACCGCCGGTCGAAATTTTACCGACCGGAGATCTCCATCTGAGGCTGGGCACGATCATGACCGGGGATGAATTTGAGTTATTAACGCTAGAGAACAAACAGCCCATTATACAGAGCCCAGGCCTTCCCAGTGTCACTATGTTTTTTGATCAACAGACTGATCAAACCGCGGTTGAAGAAAAAGTATACGGCATCATAAATGAAGCGGAAAGCCATGCCGGAGCCTATCGCATTCAAAGCATTCGTAATGGCCATGCAAAAAGAACGGCAAGGCTTGACGCAGAAACTGAATCGCTTGCCGATAGCTTTATACTGGATCCCATTCCTTCACTTACGCAAAGTTATTCGGAGTTACAGGAAAAGCTACGAAATAGGAGTAACTCAAACTCTGGCGCCACACAAAACCGCGGACAAGTTCCAGAACGGGCGTTGCCCAGCCTTACTTTAGGTGAGCGTTCCGCCATCGAAGCTTCGGCGAGAGCGGAAATTTTAGCGGTCATTTCCCAAACTCATCCGCTAACGGAAATTCTATTTCCTCCACGAAGCACCGCGCCTTATGGCGAGTCACCCCGGATCCTCAGTGAAGAGACGAACCATGAAGCGTTGGGCTTAGCCCTCCCCTTACGCGATATTTTACCGACGATGCCTGAACATATTGAAAGAAGGAGCGTTGTACTGAGCCCAGAAAGAATGCTCAGCCAACCACCCTATGCGCAGCAGTACCATAGGCTGGTAAATCAAATGACCGACGACGCAAGGCAAAGGAAAGCGCAGAATCTTTTGCAACCACCCGAAGTTGAAATTCCACTATGGCGTGAGCGGCAGATGAATCTGCTACGAGCAAATTTACGTAGGGCGCTTGAAACCGTGATTCGCGAAGGCCGGGGCGACCTCGTTTATATTTCGGAAGCGGCCACGCCTCCCGCAGGATTTGAAACAACAGGCTACTTTCAGGGAAAAGCCATTCATGCCATAAATGGTTCTAATTTAGAGCAAATCGAATTAGGGTGGGACACGCTATCAAACGAACCGACTCTGATTTTGGACGGCCGGCCCGCAAAACTGGCCTCCTTGCAGTACTTGCCTAACATACCGGCCGAGATGAATCCTGATGCGGTGTCCGTATATCTCATGACGGAACCTGCCGAGGGGCGATGGCATGCAACCTTCGCTGAGAAGAAGATGGTCAGAGAGACCCTTTTTAGAAGGTCGCTCCCACTTCTACTTCGCTACTACGCAGAGGGAATGCGGGCGTTGAACCAGAACATTACCCCCGCAGATGACCTTCAATTCCAACTAAACCATTTTGCGACTCAGCACCGTAATTCCCGCAGCATTCGGTGGATCCCCGAAGGAGTTGCAAAACACGCCATTGCCATTGAAGCTCTGCTTTGGAATCGGGACATAGACTCAATCCAAAAACAAGAGGCTGACGCCCGCGCTACGGGCCAGCCAGCCACTAATATTTTTGATAAATACGCTGACCTTGCGGGACCGAACGTTCAAACTCAGAATGGTAAGGCTGACCCTAGCTCAGAAAATTCTGAGCCAGGCGCAGTTGTGAAAAGTCCATCCTCTTCTTCTTTGATTCCGGAAACCCAACCTGCCCTCAACGGCAGCGCCACCAATTCCATTCCATCGGAGCATGTCCTTCATCATGTTTCCTACCGTGGATATATTCCCAGGGCGCAAATGCCCGAACACTTTCTTTTGGGAGAGCGTTCTGATTTTAGGAATGCAAGCGAGACTCATGTCATTGAGGTTCCAGAACCACCGCGCCGCACGGCGCTTTCTATTTTATTGCGCGGGATAAATAAAAACTATCCGGCTTTAGTGAATGTCCGATCACAAGTGCCTTGGGATGGCGGACCTTCTGCGGCAGAGGCACTACTGCCAAGGCCGGAAAACACGGAAATTGCCCATATAGAAGTCACTAATTTGCAGGGTCATAGGCTTGTTGCCGGAAGTGACTATGACGTGCTCCTGCATGAACCCACCGGTGAATATGCCGTGCGTTTACGGCCGGAACGTGAAGTAGATATTTCCAAGTTTCACGTCAACGCATTTTACAAGCACGTTACGCCCGAAGTTCTTGCGGCAACTAGAGTCGATCCTGCGCCTGAGTACGAGATCGGCAGGCTTCGCCCCGTCGTTGAGCGCGCGCGGGCCGCAGGCTTTACGGCCATGGCAAATAAACTCAATCAGCTGATGCAAAAGCATGAAGCGCAAAATCAACGCACCGTCTCTGGCCTTGAGATAGAAACTGCGGTTGAAGAATCAGCATTCTATTCCTACCGCGACGAAAATAAATTTCCTGGAGCACCGCCCAACGCAGAGGTGAATGAATTTACCGGATGGGCCAAGTTCATCGCCGAAGAAGGAACGGTCTGCGCTCAATGTGATGGAAGCAATGGAATCCATGCAACATCGCTCGCCAGTTACCATGAAGGAAACCCACGAGTGAGGGTACAGGCCCGGGCAGAATACTTCACGAATATCGGTGCAAAGGAACTCAGGCTTAGCGACTTGCATCTGCGGGTGCATGAACTTCACGCCGTGGAATCTGGGCTTCTGCGCCGGGTAATCTATGATGTTACACCAAGTCGCAGTGATCCACGGTCGAAACATGCGCGGTTTTTCCAACAACTGCGCACCGAAGTAAAAAGACAAGCCATCGGGGTGCAAAGTCATTTCATTGAATGGTGGCGTAGAACAAAAAATGTGATTGCGCGGGCAACGCAGTTTATGAAGCAAAAACGCCTGGTAAACGAA
Source organism: uncultured Oligoflexia bacterium (assembly GCA_964475985.1). Lineage (GTDB taxonomy): Bacteria > Bdellovibrionota > UBA1018 > UBA1018 > CAYHWW01 > CAYYYP01. Next base: position 53,098 of record CAYYYP010000001.1, read on the forward strand.
CGCAGGCTTGCAGGTTTACCTGAGCGTAGGTCTGAGCCAACGGATAAAGCACTTAACCAAATTGGCCAACAAACCTTAAATGATGAATCCCCGATTCAGCCGTTGCCTACGGAAAAAACGAATCCCGATAATTCAGCCGTCGTTACCTCAACCGAGGCTGAACCTCTCTCACCTACGGAAATAAGACGCCCACAAAATCCCTTAGCTGAAGTGGAATCTCGCACTCCGGCAAATCGCGAGACCATTGCCCGGGAACTGCCGCAACTCAGACGAGTGATCCAAAATTTAGGCGGGCATACGTCTCTGGATCCACGCGAAGGAATTGTTTTAGCGGAACGCGTAGCACGCACCTATCAGCGTTTAACGGAAGGCGATCTCACATTGAGTGAGGCCGCAGAGCACCTCAATTCCATTTCTCCAAATCTTCACCTCGCGGCCGATGCAACTGCGACCCAAGTCCGCGATGGATTTTCCACGGCCGCAAACGAAGTCATGGCCCGCATTCAAACGGCACGCCGCATGGAAAGTGCCTTTCCTCACTATCGCGGCGTCCAAGGAGACCACATTCAAAATGTCTTAGAGAATCTCCTTTCTCCCTTTGGCGTTGAGGTGGGAAGATCACAATCTCCTTCAAGTACTAATCCGGTTGAATGCATCGTGGAGAGTTTACAAAGCAGGGAATGAGAAAAATTGAAGTAGGAAACTCCCGGGCAAAGTTTACCTAGCGTAATTTTCTTGCCGGCTTTCCGGCAAATTCTATCGCTTCCGAAAGGACGCCAAAACTCCGAGAAGTTCGAAGTGAACTGCCGCAATTTCTTACGTCAAACCCTCGGGATTTTATCCTTCGCTTTGAGTGCGGCACTTCCTTGTCTTGCGACGCCGCCAAATGCCGCCAGTGCTGCAGCGGAAACTGCCGCTCCCACGTGGCAAGAAATGGTTGAACTCTTTCGTTTGAGAGCAGAGACCCAGAGAAATAATTTTAATCAGATTGAAGATATCGCATTTTTTGAATCCATTCCTGATTCAGTATGGTTGAGGCCAGAATTTCACCAAGCCCTTGTACGAATCAACCGGGAACTCGGGACATCATTATTATATAGAATCAAAAGTTATCCTTGTTTTATGCAATTTAAGCGTGCAATCGAACGCAATCCCGACCTCCTTACGGCGTGGTTTCCGTTACCAAGGCCAGTGGCGAGAATGGCCCCGTGGGAACAGGACTGGGAGGTAACGCAAAAACTCTACGAAACTTTGCAAGAACTCAGCCCCAGGGCGAGGGCCCCTTACCGGCCCTGGATGCAGAACCGAATTTTAAGTGCCGCCGCAAAGTTAGTTTCCCGTGAACATGCCACGCCTGGTGCAGCCAATGGGCGCACTCTGCGGAATGTTCACGCAGAGCACTGCCCAGTGGATGAAATTTCCTTGGCCCTTAGGACCAAGCCTGAACTTTTGGCCCGCATTGTGCGCCAAGTTCAACCGGAGTTGTATACGGTTATCGCCGACACTACAGCTTATACGGCAAGGCGGAATCTCCCCAATGCATTTGCCCGAATTTTAATTTGGTCCCCCGTCGTCGAAGGGTTAGGGCCAGCGCTGTTGACCCGAATCAATTCAAGACCACGGCCGCAAAATGGAATTTCCCACGGAGATTTTTTATCTCATATCTTGGCAACGGATAGTGTACGGGAATTTCTTTTGCAACACTTGGGTGAAATTCGAAATGATGGACTGTTAAATGATTTGTATGCCTTTAGTGCCCCTTCTACTTTCCCTTCAAGCCCACATCGCCGCATCATTGAGGCTGAGGAAAACAAAATTCTAAAAAGTGTGTGGGCGATTCAGGCCGTCACTTTGATGAAGGGAGTTTCCGCTCAGGCTAAAGCCGAAGAACTGACCACAAGATTAACCACGGAGATTCTGGAACTTCAGGGTAAAAACAGGCTTTCAAAATTTTCAGATCAAACGATTTCTGAATTGGCAACGCTAGAGGGAAACCAACTCTTGTCAAATCTGGTCCGTCAAGAACTGAACACCAGACCAGCTTTGCTCCGTAGGTTAGCCAGGACCTTGCCTCAATATGAGTATCTTGCCGCAGCGACCAAAAAGCCCACCGGCCGTACGAGAGCCCAGCCACAAAATGTCGAAACGTTCGCCAATGAGTTTTTGGCCATAGGCCATTGGCAGTCACCCATAGCCCTGTCGGACCTGCGCCAAATTGCTGCGGTCGCCAACGGACATTCCATTTTACAAACGAATATTGCCGTAGCCACGTTGAAATCCATGCCGCTGAGTGAGTTGCCAAATCATCCTGAGCCCCAACGGGTAACCGCCGACGCTGCAGAATTTATCTCTGCCATGGCCGCCGCCCAGTCCAGACTTTCGGCCCAGGGCCTTATTCTTGATCCACTGGCCAAAGCGCTTCAGAGTATAGAAAATTTAATCTTCCAACCGCCTCCGGCCGGCGCCAAAGGCGCGCTTTCGGAACCAGAAATCCAAATCAACATCAATCATGATCGAATGCGCACGTTCGGCACCACGAATGTAGACCAAAACGATGAGTTCATGGGATGGGAAGACCGTAGGATCCGCACCCGGCGGGGCATTGAAGAAGGGCCTACCTCCGCCGGGCAGTCGGCCTCATCCGAACGCAAACGGCAAACCCAAAAACAAGCCCTGATTGAGTCGGACGTTGCAAGTTGGAGTCGAGGCACTCGCTCTCAGGTTTTAGCGAATTTGCGGGCCGTTCTTATGCGCACTGAACGCGAATTGAATAGCGTTGGTGAACAACTCTTTCAAAGGCCCTGGCAAAATATGAGCGATGCCGAACTTCAAAGATTTGTCCAAAGTGGGCAAATGCAAGCGGCACTGGTGATTCATACTAATAATCTAAGGAGTCTAGTTTTCATCCAGCCGCAAAACCCGCAGTCGGTAGATGCGTTACTTGAAGCACAACTTCTTACGGCGACCCATTCCGCAAATATACAGACCGCAAGAAATACCCTGAACTTTTTGGATACCGTTGATTTTCTGGGAATGTCCTCCGAGGGTGCGTGGCGCGGCCTTCAAACCGTGCGAAGCGAGGCAAGGCAACTGTTCAACCAGGCTTTTGAAAACAGCTACATTCATACCCATGGGGACTTGCCTTTGTTCCTGCAAAAAATCGTTGAACGAAATGACGTAGGCCTTTGGCGAAGGGCGCTGGGAACGGCTCAAGCTCTGGAAGCGGCTAGAAATCACGCCAAGGGGCAAATCGAACTAAAAAAAGTTAGAAGAACTCGCCTTCGGAAGCGAGCCGCCATCAGCGGAATCTCCTCAGCAGTTATGGGTGGTTATATCGGAGTTCTCCTCCACGCACTTAATTCCGGTGCCCATGATTCTGCCCATCGCGACGCAGAGCAGCACCGTCAATATAACGAAGACCACCAAAGGCGTTTAGCCGAAAGACTGCGTACCGCACCCGATAGCGAGCTAACTCCGAGTGAGCGGGCCATGCGGCATGGGCAGAGTGGACTCCCTGCCTTGTACCAACGAACCAGCCGCAGACCAAACAACTCCCTCGCCAACTCAGATGGAAACTCAGTTCCCGCGGATCCCACCGTACCTAGGCCGTTTTCAGGTTTGGGTCATAGTGAACATAATGTTTCGCCCCGCCGCACTGACACGATGCCAAGCTTTGATGTGTCCGATAATGCGCCTACCCTAAGAACGGAAAACCTTTCCCGCTTTCACTTTGGTGGACATGAGGAATTTACAAATCAACGCGAAATCGAAGGAGTTCGCCTCAGCGGCGGAACAGGTGACTACGAAATGTATGTCGACACCCACGAAGGGGCACCTACGATTCTAAATGAAGACGGTTTAGGTATGATGCCAGCCCCCGATCATTCAGAACTGATTCAAATCTCCGTTCAAGGAGTGGCCTCCGATGGAAATACGGAGGATCTGCAGCCTAATGAATACGATATCCTTCGGACCAAACGATGGGGAGATTATGCCATCGCGGTTTATGATCGTAATATCGCTGCCGTAACGTACGCCGCCACTTATCGTCCGGTGGCTCATAACAATGCCGGCCAAAATTTAGTAATACCAACCCAGCGGTTAAGGCCCATCGTAAATATGTTGACTCACGTTGGCTTACACCCCTTAAGCCATGCCCTTAATGAACGGCTAAATCACGCGCCGGAGGGAATTTCCTACGACGCATTGGCGAACATCATCTCCACAAATGGCGACTACTCCCACCGCACCGACATTCAACGCCCGCTGCGTTTTACCAGGATTGAGGGCGAAACCAATCGCCTACTAAGATTTGCGAGATATCGAAATGAATCCGGTCGGTTTGCCGGAACTTGTGGATCCTACGCTGACTTTACAACCGAAGTTATAAATACGGCCGTAGGTAGGCCAGGCCAACCGGTGGCTTTCGTGCGGCCAACAATTCTTAACGACAGTGATCCTGAGCACCTCACCATAGAAAATGAACTTCACGCTCGCACCGGTATTGCGTTACCGGAGCAACCTTCCTTTGTGATCGATTCTACTTCGGGCACGAGGGATTCTCCAACCACGGCACCGCGCACGGATCCACTTCCCGGTGGCGATCCCGTTTCGCAACACGCAAGATACATTGACTACCGAAATTTAATTCTCTACGCCTTTCTGGGAGGCGAGCGCCGTCGACGTGAGTTTTATGAATGGGGCAGGCAACAGGAAGAAATCATGCTGAGGGAGGGAGTCGAGTTGGATGCGCCCACTTCGTCCCAGCAAAGCGGCGACCACGAAGCAGATGAGATGATACGAATTCCTCACCAGTTAGGTCCTCAGGGGTTGGACGGTTCTCCACATAATGCATTAGATGAAACTGCGTTTGGAACCTCATCGGCCAACGATCGTGCCGAAATTTTGCGGCAACGCGCCGAGGAAGAGCAATTAAACTTGATCCGTCGTCGCTCAGGTGAAGCCTACGAAATTCTTGCTCGCGGAGCGCCTCGGCGTCGTGAACTCATCAAACGGCAAACGGAGCTAAGAGTTCGCAGGTCTATTCGCGCCAATACCGGCGATCCGGCGGCCGTAGCATTGCATCTTGATCGATCCCTGCGACTTTTTTTAAATGGAGATTTGAGCAGGGAAGATTTCAACGCCGCCATGGGCGTCAATTTTACCAACGAGAACGAAGCCATCACTCCTGACGAATGGCGCTCGCTCATTTCTCGCATCGAAGCGGCTTCCCAGAAACAGCTTACGATACTAAGGCGATTCCGCGATGAGCTTCTCCCAAGATTTGAAAACCCACGAACGCGGCCTAAGCATATTTCGGCGCTAGACCGTTTGCTCCTCGAAAATTTCCGAGACCCGCTCTACCTTGAAACCGCCATCTCCATGTTCGAAGGCTTACATGAGCTTGCCGCAAGCATCACCCCAAATCACTTGGATGCGCTGATGGCACGAAGGTTAAGGCTGCCCCAGGAACACGGCGAACATTGGGGTCCCATTGGGATTATAGCCCTTCGGGGAAGTGATCCGGCACGCTGGACAGAAACCCGGGAAGAATGCCTAACCCGAAGCCTTGAGCAAGCTTTCAATGCGGGAAGCAACTAGCCCCGGACAAGATGTCTAGCGAGGCTCAGAATTTTAATTCTAAACCTTCCTCAATCGCGATAAAACCACCAGTTTTACGGCATAAAAACTGCACTTCTTCCCACGGTTGCGAGGTGAGACATGGCGGAAGATTTGATTCGGTTAAAACCCTACGGACTCGTGGGCCCGGGCGAAGCATTTCATATTGATGCCTGGACGCAAGCGCCCATAAACCTCGTAACCCACGCACATTCCGACCACGCTCGTTTTGGCAGCGAAGAGTATTGGTGTACCCGCGAGACGGAAAAAATTCTGCGTTATCGTTTAAATCCAAACATTAAAGTCAGGACTTTTGAATACGGTGAGACGGTAAAACTCAATGACACTTGGATTTCCTTTCACCCGGCCGGTCATATTTTTGGTTCAGCCCAAATTCGCGTGGAACGAAACAATGAAGTTTGGATCGTCACCGGCGATTACAAACGTGACCCCGACCCCACCTGCCGTCCTTTTGAAGTGGTGCCGTGCGATACCCTCATTACGGAAGCCACTTTCGCTTTGCCCATTTATAACTGGGCTCCCATGCGCGAAACTGCGCGCGAAATTTTTGAATGGTGGCAATGGTGTAAACAAGAAAAGGTTACTGCACTCCTTTTTGCTTATTCCTTAGGTAAATCACAACGCATTCTGGCAGAACTAATGGCGCATACCGATGAAGAAGTTTTGGTGCATGGCTCCGTTGAAAACTTAACTAGGATTTACCGCGAAAACGGCGTTCGTATGTTGCCCACGCGACGCGTCCGTGAGGCCCATGAAGAAAAAGAAGACTTTGCCGGTAGGTTGGTTATTGCGCCGCCTTCCGCTCACCGTAGTCCTTGGATGAAAAAATTCAGCGCCGTATCCACGAGCTTCTGCTCCGGCTGGATGGCGGTGCGAGGCATTCGAAGGCGAAAAGGTTATGAGCGAGGTTTTGTAGTGTCCGACCATGCCGACTGGTCAGGGCTGATTCAAACCGTAAAGGAAACAGGCGCAAAACGTGTTTTAGTTACGCATGGCCAAAACGAAATTTTAGCGCGCTACCTTAAGGAAAATCTTAAAATTGAGGCGGACGCCCTAAGAACTGCCTACGGTGAAGGGGAAGACTAATGCGCGCCTTTGCCAAACTCCTATTTGAAATTGAGCAAACTAACTCCACAAACGAAAAAGTGGACATTATGGCCAATTTTTTTCGAAAAACGGATCACGAAGCTTCGGCGTGGGCGCTCTACTTCCTTTCGGGGCAACGACCCAAAAAGTTCATCAGTTCAAAAAAATTGCGAGCATGGGCTGAAGAGATGACCGGAATTCCCTCCTGGTTAACCGAAGATTGTTACGGTGCAGTGGGCGATACCGCCGAAATGATCGCGCTGCTCATTGCGGGTTGCAAAAAAACCCAAGGCCTTTCGGAAACGGAAGACCTCTCACTTGCAGATTGGATACTCACGCGCCTAAAGCCTCTGGAAAAGGCAGATGAAGAACTTCAGAAAGAAAGAATTCAAGGCTGGTGGCGTGCACTTTCCACCAAAGAAACTTTTGTGCTGAACAAACTCATGACGGGTGGACTTCGCATTGGCGTTTCTGAAACGCTAGTTTACCGCGCCCTTGGTGCGGCCTTCGCAATGCCAAGATCCACCGTTGCCGCTAGGCTTTTAGGAAAGTGGATTCCTTCCACTGAATTTTTTAAAAGAGTAATCACCCCGCCGGACCCGCTCGAAGGTGGCGCGAATGCCGCAACCGACGAGGCCGCCGAAGCGGCGCTACCCCTACCCTTTTGTTTAGCGGCCTCCCTTGACGCTGAAATACAAACTTTGGGGGATGTTCACGAATGGCAGTGGGAATGGAAGTGGGATGGCATCCGTGCACAAATTGTAAAATCCGGAGAAAAAGTAGAGCTGTGGTCACGCGGCGAGGAGCGGGTCACGGAATCATTTCCGGATCTAATTAGTAATTTTAGCAAAATTTCCGGTGACTTCACTTTAGACGGAGAAATTCTGGCCGGAGTAGCCCTAGCCCCCCAGTCCTTTAACCGGTTGCAAAAGCGACTCAACAAAAAAATTCCAAGCCAGAATTTTCTGCGGGAAAATCCCGTAGCATTTTTGGCCTACGATTTTTTACGGTTCGGTTCTGAGAACCTAGCCGCAGCTCCATTGCGGGATCGTCGTTCCCGATTGGAAAAATTTGTCGCTGAAAATCAGTCAGATTCTTTCGGAGTCTCTCCCCTCATTCCTATTCAAGATTTTGATGACGCCCTAAAGGCCCACGGCGAATCCCGTGCGATGCGGGCCGAGGGGCTTATGGTGAAAAACAGAAACGCCATCTACCACACCAGCCGTAAACGAGGGATTTGGTATAAATGGAAAGTTGACCCACTCACGCTCGATGTCGTACTCACCGCGGCGCAACCGGGAACTGGCAGAAGGGCATCGCTTTACACCGACTACACGTTTGGAATTTGGAAAGACCAAACGCTGGTGCCCATTGCCAAAGCTTATTCAGGCCTGACCGATGAAGAAATTCGGGAGCTTGATCAGTGGATCAGAAGAAATACGCTTGAGCGTCATGGCCCCGTACGCATTCTCCAGCCCGCAAGGGTTTTTGAAATCGGTTTTGAGGGTATTGCCGAAAGTGCTCGGCATAAATCCGGATTTGCCGTGCGGTTTCCCCGAATCTTGCGTGAGCGTACGGATAAGCCAGCCGCGGAAGCCGATCGCGTGGAAACCGTGCGGGATCTTTTTCAGTCGCTGGATGCAGGAATTTTAAATGGATGAATTAAGACCCTTTTTTCCTAAGTCAGCCATCCCTCAGGAAATCAAACGACTACTGGCGAGGCAAGCTAAAGAAAAGGCTTTGGCCGAAGGAACCGCCGACTTCTCAAAAACTAAAGTTAAAAAATTTATACGCCAGAAGCCCGTACCTCTGGAAATTGCCCAACGGGAGTGGCGCGAGTGGTTTGCTACAAAAAAGTGGCGCACCTTTGATTTTCAGGAACAAGCTTGGGAAAATTATCTTTTGGGTAAATCGGGGCTTATTCTTGCGCCCACGGGCAGCGGAAAAACCTACGCGGCCATGGGCGGACCACTCATGGAATTACGTGCCCTAGGAAGCCTTCAATCTGAAAATGAGTTGCGCATTATTTATATATCACCCCTTAAAGCGTTAGTGCGTGATTTAGAAACCGCAGTAAGGCGACCGCTGGAAGAACTTAACTGGAATTTTAAACTAGAGACTCGTACCGGCGATACATCAAACGCCACGCGGGCTCGTCAAAGAAAAGAACTTCCACATATTTTATTTATAACGCCCGAATCCCTAGCGCTTATGATCACCCATGCTGGCTGGCGGGATAGATTTCAAAATCTGAAAGCTATCGTTTTGGATGAATACCATGAACTCTTAAGCACCAAACGCGGAAGTCTACTTGAACTAACGCTTACGCAAATACGCAGTGCTGCTCCCAGCGCTAAAACTTGGGCGGTTTCCGCCACCATTGAAAACCCAGAGCTTGCCGTCCAGGTTGCCACTGGCGTTACGGACCGCGAAATCAAACCCATAATCGTGCGGAGCCAAAACCCTCGGCGAATTTCCGTAGAAAGTATTCCGGTAAGCGAGGGAAAAACCATCGCTTGGTTTGGTCACTACGGCCTTAACCGAGCCCCCGAAGTAGCCGCACTACTGGATGAATCAAAAAGTACGTTGATTTTTACCAATACCCGCGGCCAAGCCGAGCGCTGGCATTCGACCCTCTTAGAATTGAAACCAGAATGGCAAAATAAACTTGGTTTGCATCATGGCTCGCTGAGCCGCGAAGAGCGCGAACGAGTCGAGAACGGAGTTAAGGAAGGAACCCTTCCCTTCGTCATCGCAACCTCAAGCCTTGATCTTGGCGTTGATTTTCCATCAGTAGAACAAGTGATCCAAATCGGTTCGGTAAAAGGGTTGGCGAGAGCAATTCAGCGTGCCGGGCGCGCATTTCACCGCCCGAATGAAGCAACGAAATTAACCGTCTGCCCCACTCAATTCCTTGAATACCTAGAAGTAGCGGCGCTTAAAAAAGCTTTGACCACGAATGAAGTAGAGTCCCGCTATCCCTTGAAGCAACCCTTAGATGTCCTCGTGCAATTTGTCCTTAATTCTGCCCTCGCGGAAGGCTTTGACGGTGAGGCGTTGTTGCGCCGAATAAGAACCGCTTACTCGTTTCAGAATCTCACGGAAGAAGAATTTTCTTGGATCCTAAATTTTGTAACTACGGGTGGCTTAACCCTTAAAGCCTATCCACGTTATCGCAAATTAGTGCAAAACCTTGACGGCCGTTTTCACTTCGCAGGTCCTGACTTAGCCAGGCTTCACCGATTCAACATTGGCACCATCGTAGGTGAGCAAGGGGTCCAGGTTCAATTTTTAAACGGCTCCGCTCTGGGTCAGATGGATGAAGGATTCATCGGTAAATTACGTAAAGGTGACACGTTTAATTTCGCAGGTAAAAACCTTCAACTCGTTATCCTTAAAGATGCGAAGGCCTACGTAAGACTTGCAAAAACAAAGGTCACCGTGCCCACCGTTTGGGGTGGCCAAGCCTTGCCTTTAAGTGAAATTCTCTCAAAAGAAATCCGTTTGATTTTGGACGAAGCTAGAGACTCTTTTCCTACCAATTCAACGGAAGCTAGCGCGCTGTCCCAAGCCTTCGAAATTCAGAGGCGTCTTTCAAAAATTCCTGCACTAAACCAAACCTTAGTGGAAAGAATCAAAACCCGAGAAGGGCATCACCTTTTTATTTACACTTGGCAAGGCCGCTCGGTGAACGAAGGCTTAGGGCACCTGCTCGCCTACCGCCTCGGAAAAATCGCACCCAATACCATAGCCATTTCGGCCAATGACCACGGTTTTGAATGCCTGGGTACGAACCCTTTTCCAGAGGATGAAATTCTCAAACAAGTTTTTCGTTTAGAAAACGTAGCCCACGACATTGAACAATCCCTGAATTTTACGGAACTGGCTAAAAGGGCCTTCCGGGAAATCGCTCGGATCTCCGGCCTAGTTCAGCAGTGGCCAACGCATCAGCGTGGTACCATGAAGCATTTGCAAACCAGTGCTTCACTTTTGTTTGATGTTTTTCGGGAACACGAGCCGAATCATTTCCTCTTGCGGGAAGCCTTTCAGGAAGTCAAACGTCGGCAACTGGAGCTGCCACGCTTGCAGCGGGTGCTCGGTGAAATTGAAAAAAGTGAAATTCTCATCGAAAATCCAAAAAGACTAACGCCCTTTGCTTTCCCACTTTTTGTGGAGCGCATCAGATCCCGCGTCTCCACCGAAAGTCTAGCCCATCGCATCGAGCGGATGCAAAAGGAGCTTTTCGCAGCATGAGTGCTTCGTCTTTAGAAATTACCGTGCGCGGTGAACCATTTGAACTTTTATCCGAGGGCGCACTTTTATATCCGGCAAAAAAAATTTTGGCGGTGGCGGATTTTCATTTGGGAAAATCTGAAACCTTTGGACGTTATGGCCTTGCCCTTCCCCCTCAGGCGCAAAAAAATGATCTTAAAAAATTAAGTGACCTCCTAAAGCAGCACGATATTGAGCGCCTCCTATTTCTAGGTGACCTCGTCCATTCCAAGTTAGGCCTTACCCCCGAACTACAAACGGAATTCATTGAAGAACTCGCGCCCTTCAAGGGGGACATTCACCTCCTTGCCGGAAACCATGACCGTGGCCTAGTGAAACAATGGCCAAAGGCCTGGGAAAGAATTTCGGTTTTGCCTGAGTGGAAAGAGGGAGCTTTTCTATTTCGCCACGAACCGCAAGCGGCGGCCGAGTTTGTCTGGGCGGGCCATGTTCACCCTTGCGTAAAATTAAAGTCAGGCCCTGACTACTTGCGCCTAAGGACATTTGTAATCGACGAAAATTTAGGCCTTTTACCGGCATTTTCTAGCCTTGCCGGGGGATTTGACCTTCCGAAAACGCCAGAAAAAAAATTCTACGCACTTGGCGAAAACCAAGTTTTTGAGATTAGAGGATGAGCAGATTGACAGCCCACGTCTCGCTCTATAAGCCGCTAGTATGGGTAGCCAAGGCAGAATTGTTCTTTTCCTGATCGGTCTTTTTTTATTTAAGTCCACACCCTTTGCGTTTGCCGATGCGGGCACCATCTCGGAGATTCGCACGGCCCTTGAAGAAATTGCGCCTAGGCTCCCGGTTTTGAGTGCCAACGATATTCCCTTTCGTGGCACCCACGGACACTTTGCGCAAAACCTCGCCGATACCCTTTGGTATCAAATGATCGATGGCGATGCAGGAGCCTATTTAAATCCCCGCCTAGAAATCTTAAGGCTCGCCGGAATCGAAATTTTCTACGGGATTCATGTTGGAAATGAATACCCCAGCAGTCGTCCTAGGATTTGCTTTAAAGGTTCTCGTGAAACAGCTTTAAGTTTATTGAGAGATCTCATTGCCGGACCGGGAGTTTTTAATTTCCTTCATTCAACTCAGTTTGCCTCCCTGGAATTTGAATTCGGAAAAACTCACGTGGAAATTTCGGCGATCCATTTAGTTTCCGAGTTTTATCGAAGCTCGGACAGCACCCAGAGGCCCGGTGGCGATTACATGGCGGTGCTTGGTGTTCCGTTCAATGACTACTCTGCCTCGAATGGACGAAATTATTACTCGGCCAATTCCGATGAAAGGGCGTTTTTAGCTGATGTTTCGGCGGCTTTGATGGCGGCACAGGGTTGCGAGGGCGACCTTTAAGTTCTTGCCGCTGGTAATGATGGCAAAGCCGTAAAATGGGGCCTCACTTCCTTTCACTTTCATTGCATTTTGAATGTGTTAAGCGTTTCTCAAATGAAAAGCGTAAGCCTTAATCAACTAAAATACTTTAGTTTCGTACTTCTACTTTTTTGCCAGCCCTCAAGCGGTATCACTCCCCGAGGTTCAAATTTTTCTGTCGATGACCATGCGCACTGCAACGGCGCCATGGGCGGCAAAACCGAAGCCCACGCAAAGCTTTCGGATGCAGAAAAAGCTCGCAGAAGACTTGAGCGTTTAACGCTTGATTTGATCCTAGAGCGCTTAGTTCTGAATCCTACGGATCAGTTTCAGGGCGGAGGGCTAGAAAAAGTTCCCGAAAGTCATGTGCGAACGATTCGTGAATTAGGCGGCGGAAAAAACTACAGTGAATTTCACTTTGATAACCTTCCGGCCTTAAGGGAGCTCGCCGAAGCCTTTCAGATCTTTCTTTCTTTAAGTCCTGACCTCAGTGCCCAGGGCATCATGACTTTATTAAGGCAGACGATTCCAAATCTGGACAGCGCCCAAGTTGGCTTAGCCAGTGACCTTGCCGCAGCACAAACCTCGGCCCAAAAGGTCGATAAAATTATGGCTACATTTTCTATGTGGGATGCTGGCCCCTATGCTGTATTGCGTGCCCTTCTTTTGAAGGTTCAGGAAAAACTTGAGACTTTAAGCGAAACATCGACAGATTTCGAAGTGCAACGTGATCGTGCGGATTTCTTAAGTTTACGTACACGATTGCTTCATATTTTTTTAGCGGCTCAAGCGCGGGCAAACCCAGGGTCAGAATCTAGCACTAGCCCTAGGCTTTTTGTTTCCTCAAGGCTTGTGCCCTCTCATTCCTTGAACATGCCTTTGCCTGCACTAGAAGGAACTAGTAGGCATTCCTGGATGGATCCAACCATCAAAATCGATTTGCGGTTTTCAGAAGATGGCCAAAACCTTACGGCCCTGGGTCATTCACGCCTTCCTTACGACTCACCAGATTGGATCCCTATTTTTTTAAGTCATGTTGGGTCGCAGCCACAAACTCGCGTTAAACCAAAACTTACCGTTCTACATTCAAGCATGGCAACGGAGCAGTTTTTCTTAGACCCTAGAGGCCGCCTTTGGAGAGCCGGGCCCAAATACGAGGGTATCGCTCCCGTCACTCAGTATGTTCTGTCATTATACGAAATGGAACGGCGACCGAAACAAACGAGGCGGCCTAAGGAAACTATTCTTATTGACCTTAGAAACCCCTACACGCAACGCGAGGATTTAAAACCGTTCTCTGCGGAAATCGCGGCAGTCCGTGGTGGCGGATTCAAAAAATCCTATGGCAGAGTATTTTCATCGGCCGATCGAACAAAGCAGGTCTACTCCCTGCACTTTAATCCATATTCACTCGGTTCAGCTTCTGCTAATTTAGCCTGGGCCCTAACTTGGGATGCGGCGAACGACACCTATACTACCCAAGCCATGGTCGCTCCCTCTCCCAGCCTAATGTCCGATCAATGGGAAGCCCACGGAGAAATTACGGGCCAGACGCTTCGGTATCAACGCATGCGTGACACTGAACCGAAGTTCCAAGGTTTTCCCTCGGGAACGTTGGAAAATATTTTTCCGCTTCCCGACCGAACATTGAATCTGCAGTCGGTGGCAGTGTCCGCTGACTTAAAACATACTCTAAGATCCCTAGCGGATGCCTATCGCCAAAGGCCTTTTCGTTTAGAATATTTTGACGCTCCCGAGGAAGGTGAAGTTGATTCTAATCTAGTGGCAATCCTAGAAACGAAAGTACCCATTGCGTGGCTTAGGCAACCTATCATGGCGCCCCAAGGCGATATCTCTATTACCTTGCCGGAAAACGACCGTAGTAGGCCCATTTTTCCTGAGCTCAATAAAGTTGTGGTTTACGGCATCAACCGGGTGGATCAAACCATCATTAAAATGCAGGAATTGGATTGGGATGCCGGCGACATCGTCATTACGGCGACCTTTAGTCCCGACGGCGAGCGCGTCGCCATCATGGGACTCTCCGGTCGAGTGCAAGTTTACGACGTAGTTCGAAACGGCTCTCAATAAAATAACTTTATTCTGAAACGCCGCTAAACATTATCTGCGCTCGCCAAAAAAGCTTCGCAAAATGGCGCTCGTTCCGTTGCGCCACGCGTGCCAGGAATGGTGGGCAGGGGTAATATGAAAGTCCACTTCAAAACCCAATCTTTGGGCTAACGCAAACGTGTCTGCGTTGAAGTCTTTCATAGTCTGTGTTTCAAAAGCGCCAACATCTAAATAAATGCGGAGGTCCTTGGCCCCGGGGTGGTCCAAAGCGAACCGCTCAAAACGTGGCCAAATATGGGCCAGTTTGTCTGGGTACCAGACGGATCCTGATTGGCTTGCAACGTTTCCAAAAACCTCGGGATGCTCAAGCGCGATAAATAGTGAAGCTAAACCCCCCATGGATGGGCCCATGATGAGTCTATCGTTTTTAGTGATCTTTAGACCAAGGCGCGCTTCAACGCTGCTCACTACGTTCTTAGCGACAAAATCTGAATATGCGCGCGCAAGTCCATACTCGGCAATTCGGTTTCGGTGAGGAATGAGAACGCCAATGATAATGGGCAACGACTGATCTAAAGATAAGTTCGCAAGCAAAGTTTTAATTTGCCCGTGCTCGCGGTACTCAGTTCCATCTTGCAAATAGACGACTGCTACTTTTCGGTTAGGATCTAAAACAGGTGGGTGCACTATAGTAACCGGCCGCGTAATTCCACCGGGGCCTTCGCCTGCTTCAGACACACTCACTTCGGTTTCATTCCATGCCGGAGTATTCCCGGTTGAACTCAATGCCTCATCCGCACTTTTGGCCCTGACCGTCAGTAAAGAATTGCACACCCCCGCATCGGCATCTTGCATGGGATTCTCCGGATCTGCGGTCCATTCTCCGTTCACCAAATACTTATAATGAATTTTACCGATCCACGGCGTCGGAAAGCTAACGGAATACTTTCCAGGCGAAACTTCCGGCATGCGCACGGCATGGGGATCCCACTTCCAGATTTCACTCGTAAGATAAACTTGTTGCCCGGAAACCCCAGTATTCAACGTGAAACTGATGCCTTCGGCGAAGGATCTGGGGGCAAAGAAAATTGAAAAAAGAAAAAGAAGGATGGAAAGTTGAAACAAGTGCCGGAAGCGGCGATCTTTAGCTCTACCCTTCATTTCACCCATTATCCCCCCGTTCCCCAAACGCAAGATAATGAGAGTGGTTCACTTGGGCAAGGGCCCTAGAGTTATAATTTCTGCGGTTTGATCTGCACGCCGGTGCATGTTAGGAAACCGCGATGAGACGAGCCTTACGCGGTGCACATTTTATATTTTTTATTTTATTTTGCATGGCCCTGGCAAATATCACGCAGGCGCTAGAAATTGACGTAGGCCATCTCTCAACTCACCAAACTGAAGAGGCGCAGGGTGATCCCACCTCCGATGATTATGTTCCATACGTTCTATGGCCCGACTTTGGATCGCGCATTCATAGACCACGTACATAAACGGTTTAAAGATATACCAAACGAGAAAACATTTTTTTACAAAACCTACTGGGGACTTCCGATCGACCCCGCTTTTCAAAACATGCGAGTCGAACAAATTTTAAGGTTTGCCGACAACGAAGGATTTTTGGGAGTTCGGCCCGCCTGCGAGGCACTACTCTAAGGAGTCGGAAGCTGGCGCCGAAAGGCATCCAACCGGTTGATGGCCCAGGCCGGGAGCTTTTCTGGATCTGCATCATCACCGTTAACCACGCGGTTGTAAAATTCATCGGCGAGCGCAGGATCTCGAAGTAACCTATCCATGGAACTAAATAATTTTCGTTCATCGTCATCTGAGCCTGCACGGGCGGGAAGTCGCTCATTGCGAGCCGCATGGCGTTCTTGGAAAAATTCGCGTAACGCGTAGGCTGCGGCAGTAATCTCATTAGATTGGCTCGTTTCCTCCGTAGTGCCTTCTGATGCCATTGATCCCGGAGGCTGCAGCTGGATTACAGATGCCGGGGTAGGCGCGACTGTAGGTGCCGAGCCTGCCACTTCGGCATTTCTTCTGGCTTGTGCTTCCGAACGCCTTCGCGCCTGCCAGGTTCTCAGTAAAAGACGTCCTTTTAACTTCTTAAGCATTTCTCTGGAGTGCAGTTGATCTAATACGGTCGTATCTGCGACTCCAGTTTGAGTAACCGAGTTGATCCGGACATTTTGTTTGATGCGTGCAGGAAACGACGACGAATTGATCCAGGTAATAAAAAAGATATTTTCGTCATCAATATTTTCGTCATCATCCGTCCTAAAAAAGCCAACATAATCTGCAGAAAATTTACCTAAGGCATTCCTCACAACCCGGCCTAGTTTTTGAATCTCACCTCTGGCATTTAAAGAGCTAGTTAAATTGACTGTGCAGGTAGCATCCGGAATATCCACACCTTCGTTCACCATATTTACGGTGACTAAATATTGAATTTTTCCGTCTTCGTAGTCCTGAAGAATTTCCTCTTGTTCCGTCTGGGAAAGCCCTGAGTGGAGCGCAACAAATCTTCGGTATTTTTTATTCTGGAGGCCTATGATTCCATCTCGAACATAGGACTCTTCCATTTTCCGGGCGATTCTTTTTACTTCCTCAATGGTTGAGCCGATCACGATGCCTTTTTTTCGAACGGCCGCTTTATTGCGAAGCAGATCGACTACGAATGGGTCGTAGTAGGGATTAATGACTTTTCGGTTGCTACGGTTAGTAGTGTCAACCCGCGAGGCTGAAATAAAGAACTTTTGCCCAGATCCGTCCAACGGTTGAGTATCATAGAGGGTAACCTCATCAAATGGCACCATATCGCCATTACGTTCGGCATTTTCATACTGAGTCGTTACGTAATCAATGTTTCGATTGATCGTGTTTTTCTCTGTGGGATCCAAATACGCGGCAGCCGTATCGAGATGCGTCCAAAAGGCGTTCCCCCCTGAAATGCTTTGTAAGAAATCTTGAAATTCGGGATGCTGAGGGGTTGCCGTAGTTCCATAAAAATAAGCGGGGGAATCCGCATGCCTGGCAATCTGGTCCACCACGCCTCGGTAGGTTTTAGCGCCCAAGTGATGCACTTCATCAAAGGCAAAGGTGTTCGTCATGGCTCGCAAACGACTTAAAACCGCTTCACTCTCCGCGACAGGCAAATCATTCAGCCGGTCCCGCAGACTTTGAATCGTGGTGATTAAAATGACTGGCTTGGTGGCTCGTTCGATGGTGGCCACTAATTCCTGAATGCTCGTTGAACCAAATTTCCCACCCCATCTAATCCATTCATATTGGGTACGCTCGGGGTCCAGGGCTCCCATGGAATCATAAAGCTGCTTAGTAATCGCGCGTTGATCGTTAGCAAGGATGTGCAGTTTTGCGGAAACCTGCCTTACCCGGCGGTTCAGGTGATCAATGGGACTAAGGCCAGCCCTTGCACCGTCGAAACGAAATTCGTTTCTAAGATTTTGAAACTTTTCGGTTCGGGTGGCCCGTAGGCTCGCTTTACCGCGCGCCAACTGAGCCCGAAGTTCACTGCTAGTGGTGATTAAAACCCTAGGAGCAGTGCTACCTTCCGCGTCCGCAATGACTTGATCAATATTTTGAGTTGAATCACTGCCATCGCCAAGCCTGACTACGGTATAAGGAAAAGTAGGCGCCGGATTTGCGAGGGTTCTCGCTTGCGCCATAGCGTCGCTCACTTGAGCGGCAGTCTCAACTTCCACCACAATTAAATTGCGGCGATTATTTTCTAATCGCCAGGCTAACATTCCACCCATGATGGGCGTTTTGCCGGTGCCGGTAGGTCCAACCAACGTAATGGAAGGGTCACCACGGTTCATGGAGGCGTGAATGACTTGCAAGGATTCCATTTGGGCTGCTTTCAAGAAAACGGCTGGTTCGCCAAGTAATTCTCGAGTCCGGATGGTGCCAAATGCCGAAGTAATTGAAGGATGCAACGGATGCCCACGAAGCAAGCGTTGAATGATAGCGCGGCCTCCATCGGCCAATGCTTCAAAATCGAAATTCCTGGGCACGCTAAGTACGATGGCGTTGGCCTCAAGCCGTGACGTAGGTTCCGCATCGGTTGATGCGGTCACTTCAATGCGGATTGCGCGGGTTGGTTCGCCGTTTGTGCTGGGGAAGCTTAGAAGCTCAATATAGTTTTCCCCGCCACGAACGGTACGATAGTTATTTTCCCGAATCTTAAGGGTTGCCCTTCCCGAAACCCTCATGATGGCACTGAGCGCATTCTGAAAGGTGGTACGAACTTGAGACTTATAAGTAAAGCCGGTACCGAGGAAACCGGTACCAAAATTCATTTCTGAAAGCGCGGCTTCACATTCATCGGCCGTCATGGCGGAGAATTCATCAAAACTCCCTCGGGCGAAACCGGATGCCGGCAATAGACAAATTAAGATCGATAAGCTCAGCACAAGTTTGAGTTTTAAAAAAGAATCAGAAATATTTCTATGGATTAGGGAGCGCATAAACATATGAAAACCACTTAAAGGCGCCGATTGGATTTTTCGGGCCCGGCCGAACAGGTTAAAGACACGGTCAAATTTTTTATAAATTCTTTTAGTTTACTAAAGCAGGATAGTCAATTAAAAACTTGCTTTGAGAGAAAACCTATCGAAGAAGGATGAATGGACGGCTTAAACGACCTTTTAGGGGTGTTTATGGCGCTATAACCACGGAATTCAGCTTTTAGCACTTAGCTCTGGCAAACTTACCATCGACTCGGTTTTAAATATTTTTAGTTTATGTTAAATTGCCCGACCATGAGGCCAAAATTTCGAATCTTAACCGCTGCGGTTTTTTTAGATCACCGAAACGTTGCATCTTGGGGAAGCGGCAGCCGGATCCTAAATTTGCGTTTTGAACACTAAGACTATTTTAGTTCACAACGAACGGAATTTTGCTCGCCTAACTTAATAACGCCATATGCGGGGAAAAACCGTTGGAAAAACCATGAGCTTTTTGCGTCTTTCACCAACTCCACCTTTTTCTCAGAGAGAACTGAAAGGGTGAGTTTAGGTTGAAAGACCGCTTTGAATGCCATGATTTCACATTCTTCCAGGGTCGATTTCTCGGCCTTATTTTTAGGATCGGCCTGAATTTCCAACCTAAATCCTTCGTTGTAAGAAGTTTGGTTCACGAGCGCGCGTTTGCCTAAGATGATAAGGCTGCGCTGTTTTCGGGAATGAGACTCGTAAAAAAATTGCAGTTTAGAAAACAAAGAAGTGAAGGGGCCCCTTATTTCGGGCTCGGGCACTGGCGCTGGATTACTCACGGCGGTGCATTTGCAGTAAACACCGGTACTAGCAAAGATTTGGTCAATGACTCCACCCGAAGCGGCGTAGTTTGCACAAACCTCTGAGCCTGGGGTTTGGGAAAAAGCTGCAAGTGTTTCCGACTCCGTCTTTTCAACTCCCATGCTCCATAAACCATCGTTATTGAGGTACGCCTCCCAGCACTTCAAGGAATACGATGGGGAAGCTAAGGCATTCGCCATCAATCCGCCTGTTGCAAAAAACAGTATAGAAATTTTGGCTAGGTACTTTTTCATGGGAAATCCTCTATTTTTATTGGTGTATAAATATATCGGAAGTCCTGAGGATAACTTTAGGGCAAAGCCGCTATTCCATCTCTCCGATGGCATCTTCGATTTCCCGCGGCGTTGGACCTGGGGACCTAGGGTGCAGGCGGACCTGCCGAATCATGAACCTCGGTGGCACTGAATCACTCCGACCGGGAAGCAGGTACCACTCCACATCCAATTCGGTGCGGGTGGTAACAGGTTGGGCAGGATTCTTTGGCCACCGCGCGACGATGGTAGCGAGAAGTCGGTCAAGCGCATTTAATGATTCAACTGAAAATATTCTACTGTCCCGTAACAAATCCTCAGGTTCTTGCAGAACACGAAGTTCCCCGGAACCCCTTACTGTGACGTTGAGCACTTCCGGTAATAATCCGGGAAGAGGGGCCGTAACTAGAACTTGATTACCCGGCAGCGCAGCGTGCGTTACTTCAATCAACCCACCTTGCTCAATATTAGCAGGAAACCATTTGAGGCGGCTGCCGCCATTAGCAATTTGGGGATTCTCATGGGACGGGTGCACTACGATCGCCATGTCCACATGGGCCTCATCGATTTGAAAAGCTCTTCGGGAATACACTGCAGATAGATTATAAAGCGATGCCCCTACTCTCTTAAATGCTGTCTCAATGCTACGTGCACTTAGGTTCTCCGCAACTGCAGAGTCATACAACCCCACCCCGCTAAAATGCTCGCCGTCTTCCACGGATGCACTGCTTCGAAAAAGGTAGCCCATGGGGCTGGCGGGAAGGTGCTTTCTCAAATGCATAACGATCCGCATAAGCAGATCCCCCGTAAGACTTGATGATGTTATGGCGGACCGTACCTCTTCCAACAATTCCGTAGCTTCAAGGAAGGTCAGAGGCGTTGCTTCACTATCGGAAAAACGCCGCAACTTACTCTGGATGAAGTCATAAAGGGAAACTTCACCGATCTTTGTTTGCCTTAAAAACTCTGCATAATAATAAAAAGGAATAGCAACGCCCTGGGGAACGGCGTCGGCACCCAGAATGCTCGTTAAAAAGCCCAGATTTGCGGCCTTTGCCCCTACTCGGCCCGCGTCATTTTGAGAAAGCATATGGAGCGGCAAAATCGCTGAAGAGCTTTCGTCTGGCAACGGTAGTACGATTTTAGGGTGCCGATTTATGGACCTAAGCGCCGCGAGGTCAATACTTTGTGATGGAGGCGTAATTTTCCAGCTGTGAATGAACTGACCGCCATTTCCTGAAGAGTTCTCATTCGCGGAATCCAGGGCGGCTTGGAAAAGCACGACTTTCCCATTTAGTTTTCTAAAATTTCTAAGTTTGGTTTCGGGCAAATATACAAAAGGAAACCCCAGCATAGACGAAAATCTTTGGACGTGACTCAAATCACCATTTGGAGTTTGGGTAATGACCCCGGCAAAAGGTGGCAGATCTTCCGGAACCTGATTCACCACAATCACATCATGGACGGTGATTTCCCCGGAAGTTAGTTTTGTCTGAATTTCTTCGACATCCACAAAAACCAGGCGACCTAAAGCCCAGCCAGGATTATAGACTTTTGCGTTACCTCGACTCACTAATGGAATCGGTTTACCCTCATCGTCGTGGTCACGAGAATATTTGAACCTCGCCCCAGGAATATTGATGTTCTCACTCAACAAACGAGCAACCGCCCTGATGGAGGGTGAATCGGTAAGCCTCGCTGCGCCCCGAACGTAAAATTCAAATAACGGCTTGGTTCCTTCCAAATTTGGTGTGATGGTTCCATTAATAAATTTAGTTTGGCCGTGATCATCCCGAGGTTCAAAAAAATGACTTCCCACGAAACTATGGTGCAGCTCTTCCTTACGTAAAAGAAAGAGCATGGGCCGATGATCGCTATCCACCCCAACGACAAACCGTATAATATTAAACCGATCCAGATACTCACGAAAATTTGCGTAGGAGAGGGATGGCCTCATGAGCAAGCCGCAGTTAGCTAACCTCACTGGGCGCATATTCCGAAAAAGCGGAATCTTTGCCAAATCACCTGCGGCAAAGGAGAGCTCGCCCAGTAGAAATAGGACTAAGGCAAAAAGTCTAACACCAGCCTTGATTCTTTGGGGAAGCTGCACCCTGGGGAAGAGCATGGCGGAACGGTTACCATAGGCTTAAGTGCTATATCAATATTAATTATTTATGTGGCGTTTGCAATAAGGCGATACGATACGTAAATATTAAAGATCAAACGGAGCTTCTGTCGGCCGCTGAGGATGATCTCTGACTTGACGCACCACTAGGCGGCCGGGTCCATCGGCCCCCTCACCAACCACATACCACTCTAAATCGAGGGACTGCCATACTCCCTGCGCAGGGCGCGGCCAATATCTAGCAATCCTCGCCAAGGCCCGGTTCAGAGACGATAAAAGCTCTGGAGTTAAAATCGTAGTTTGTCCCGACAGAATCTGCCCCTTTTGCGCTCCCCGCCCGTCAATGCTCATGCGCAGATTCTCCGGGATCACGCCTAACGACGGGCTTGTAACTAAATCTTGGTTACCCCTTAAAATCGAATGATCGACATCGATCCAATGGGATTCCCAAGTCCGCTCAACGCCCCATCGCATGCGACTGACTCCGTTGGCTAACTGCGGTGCTTCATGCGCTGGATGAATGACCACTCCCATGGCAACCCGAGTTTCATCCATTTGAAATCGGCGCCGCGCATAAAAACCCTTTGGTAAATAAAGCGAAGAAAAAATTTCCTTAAGGGCGCTTTCAAGCGCATCGCCCGTCAGTTCGGAAATGACCGTGGAGCGATAGAGACCCGCTCCATTAAAATCTTTCCCGTCCTCGGCAGAACTGCTGCTTCGTAACAAATACCCCCTTCCATTTTCCGGAAGGAACCTTCGCCCGGCCAAAACAATTTCATGGAGCAGACCCCAAGGAATTTGCGCCGCTTGAATTGCACTTCGAATTTGGGACAAAATTTCATCTTCTTCAAGAAAAGTAAGTGGAGGTCCAGCTGAAGAGGTTAATCTCGCCAACCGTGCATGGATGAAATCGTGGAGAGAAATTTTTTCAACCTTCGCCATGCTTAGGAATCTTGAATAATAATAATACGGGACCGCCAGCCCGTGGGGAACCGAGTCCTTGCCTAAAACATGATGTAAAAATCCTAGGTTCGTGGCCTTCGCACCAAAGCGTGTCACATCCATCGGCTCAAGGTCACTGAGAAGCGTCACTCCAGAAAATACATCGTCGATGGCTGGCAAAACTATCGGTCGTTTTGCCTTCAACGTAAGGAGTGAAGAAAAGTCCGCATTTCCCAAGGGCGGCGTGATTTTCCAAGTGGGAATCTGCGGCCCTAATCCGGCCGTCACTTCATCCAGTGTAGCGGGCCGGCTCTCAACTTTTAAAATTACGTGCCGTCCATGAAACTTCCGGTAAGGCTCCAGTTGGTCTTCCGGAATATAGACAAATGGAAAATCCATCATATGCGCAAAAGAATCCAAATGACTTAATCTTCCCTGAGCTGAAGTCGTAACCACTCCTAGGAAAGCCGGAATATCTTCGGGAACATCATTTAAGACTACGATGTCCCGAACATTCAATTCGCCGGTGGCAAGCAGCCTAGGTATATCCACAGAACTTACAAACATCAGCCGACCAACCGCCCAACCGGCATGATAGATCTCAGCATTTTGCGGAAGCACCTCGGCGGTCGTCTGAATACCGCTATCCAAGTCCCGGAAAGTTACCCCCGGCAAATGGATGTTTTCGGCCAGTAGCCTAGCAAAAATTGCAAGACTCGCTTCATCGCTAATACTCCGACGTGCACCCCGGAGCTCATACCTAAACATAGGCGGCTGGTCTTCAAAATCCCCTATCAGCTTTCCGTAAATTAATTTTGTTCTTCCTTTGGCATCAAAGGGCTTTACGAACTGACGCCGAGAAAAAGAGTCATGAAACTCATAACTGCTCAGGAGAAAAAGCATTGGCTCATGATTTTCATCGACCGCAATCACAAACCGGATCGTGCCGGACTCGTTCTGGTACTCAGAAAGGTTAGCGGCACTCAGCCTAGGCCGCAAAAGATGTTCACAATTCGCAAGGCTCACTGGCTCCATGGCATCAAACACGGTCCGCTCAGTGCCGGCAAAACCGATAGTGATCATTGCCCTAAACAGGGCTAAGCAAGCGAGAAAATACCTAAAAACGACCAAATTAGAACGACGCATGCTTAGCATGCAGTATGCCGTAACATGCCCTTGCAGGCAGCATCAATAAATTTTATTTTATTGCTCCAATGGCCCCTACTCGCCCTCTTCCGAAGCCTTCTGCTGCAAAAGATACTCTTGGCGCTCCATAAGGCCAACCCAAAGCATCTCTAGCTCCTCAATGCGAAGGCTGTTATCACTCATCTTTTGGATGAAGCCTTGAACCTCCGAAGGAGGCACTGAGTGCGAAGTAATTTTTTCATTTAAAGTTTCATTTTCCCTTTGCCGCTGTTTGAGTTCTTCCTCAAATTCTTCAAGTTTTCGTTCGGAATTACGAAGGTCCCGGTCCAAAGCCTTTTTCTGGGCGCGTTTTTCATTGCGGGAAACTTCCGTTTCAGCTTCCCGCGCGACATTCTTTTTAGGCGTCTTTGCTGGCCTTGAATCTTCTTCCGCGTCGCGGGCTAAATCCTGCTGCATGCTCCAAACATATTCTTCGTAGGTGCCGTGGTATAAATTCACTTCGCCACGGGAGACCTCCAAAATTTTAGTCCCAATACGTTTGGTGAAACTCCGATCATGGCTCACTACAATGACGGTTCCTTCGTAGGCTTGGAGGGCCATGGTGAGGGCCTCCACCGTTTGGAAATCCAAGTGATTTGTAGGCTCATCGAGCAAAAGGCAAGGTGCTCTTTGCAACAACACGCGCCCCAGCGCCACTCGCGATTTTTCGCCGCCCGAGAGGACCGAAATGGATTTTTTAACGTCATCACCCGAGAAAAGCAGAGAACCCGCTAAATCCAGAATATCCTGGGGCAACACATCCGGATGCGCGGCCGATTGAAGCGAACTTAGAACCGTATCTCTAGGTGAGAGCGCCTCAATGACATGCTGGGCGTAAAATGCGATTTCTACATTATGGCCGAATTCAAAGTCGCCGGAGAGCGGCGCTAACTCACCAGAAATTCCCTTCAATAAAGTTGATTTACCCGCGCCGTTAAGCCCAACCACCGCCACATGGTCACCGCGCATGATTTGCAAAGAAACATCATGAAGAATCACTTTTTCGCCGTAACCAAATTTGGCATTTTTGGTCATGAGGGTCATTTTACCCGTTTTCGCCGGCGGAGGAATGCGGATCGCCGAAGTAATGGGCAAAGGCTTGATATCAATGACTTCCATTTTAGCGAGACTTTTTAGCCGCGATTGCGCTTGTCTGGCTTTCGTCGCCTTGGCCCCAAACCTTGCCACAAAGTCCAGGATATCGGCTCGCTTCTTAGCCAATCCTTGAGCCCGGCTTTCCAGCTGTTCACGGAGCAATTCCTTTTGGGCAAAATAATCATCGATATTCCCGTTAAATTTCGTCATCTCCCCTGATTCAACTTCAAGGATATGATCCGTCGTCCGCCTTAAAAACTCGCTGTCATGGGAGATGAGAAGGAACGCACCTTCATAACCCTGCAGAAACCGTTCAAGCACCAAGGTGGTTTCTAAATCTAAATAATTGGTGGGTTCATCTAACAACATCAAATTGGGGTCCTGGCCAATGAGCCCCAGAAGCTTAATGCGCATGCGGTAACCTCCGCTGAGCGATAATACCTCCTGGTCCAAAATTCTTTCCGAAACCTGAAGCACTCGGCCCCGGGATTTAAGTTCCCAAATGGGAATCTTAGTCGCTTTCTCGAGATACTCGTTCCCCGTTTGGCCCGCGATCCAATGGTCATGCTGCGAAAGGTAACCTAACGAAAGCCGCTTTGATTTTGCCAAAGAACCTGAATCGAGCTCATCCTCACCGGTTAGAATACGAAACAGCGTCGACTTACCCGCGCCGTTGGGACCAATGACCCCCACGTGTTCATCGGCATTGATGAAGAATGACGCACCGTCAAACAAACGTTTTGAACCAAAGGACTTCGTACCCGATTGAAGTTGCAGCAGAGTTTCCGACATTCCCTCTCTGTAGCAAGAGTTGCGGTGATTTTCCCAGAAAAGAGGTACGCACCTTCGAAATTCACTTTTGCAAAATGCGAATCTCCTGTTTTAACGAAAAATATTGCGCCCAAGGGTCCTTTTTCTCCTGCGCAAGCCGTTTGAGAGTTGAAGTCAGATCAAAAGCATCTGGGCCTTTGATCTGACTCAACTCACTCCATGCGATCGGAACGGAGACAAAGGGATGATTTTTGGATCGCAGGGAATACGGAACTACGGAAGTTGCGGAAAATCCGTTGCGGAGATAATCCAAAAATATTTTGCCCTTCCGGTTACTTTTTAAAATGTTGGTCGTGTAGAGTTCAGAATTTTCCGATTCCATATGCTTTACAACGGTTTTTGAAAAAGATTTTGCCTGGTCCCAGGTATAGCTCGGCGCCAAGGGAACTTGAATGTGTAAGCCCTTCCCGCCCGTAGTTTTGATGAAGGATTTTAAGGAAAGGTCGTCCAATATTTCCTTAAGGTCCAGCGCGCACTTCACTACTTGCTCCCACTTTACCGAGTCGTCCGGATCCAAATCAAACACGAGTTGATCAGCAAAATCCAAATGCTCAACATGGGTTTGCCAGGTGTGAAACTCAAGGACGCCCCATTGGACTAATTGCAACAACCCCTCTTCCGAATCTACATAGATGATCTTTTGATCCTGGGCGAGCGCCTCCATTACGGCGCTCATCTTAAACCGATCCATATGTTTTTGAAAAAAGCACCCTTTTCCAGCCTGATTCGGGCATCGCACTAGGGAAAGTGGACGGCCCGAAAGATGGTTTAACATCCAACCAGAAACACTTCGGTAATAATTCGCGACATCCAGTTTTGAGACATTGGGGTTCTCATAAATCACTCGGTCCGGATGTGTGACTTTAAATTCAGAGTTTCCGTCCGCTTCAACCTCTAACGATTTTTTGACTTTGCTCCCAGGCGTGGATTCCTTTTCACTGTCCCCTAAGACAGGTGTTTCGATTCTGACTTCCAATGCTTTTTTATCTTCCCGTAGGCCTTGGAAGGACGCGTGTCGTAATACTTTATCGCCCGTCCAAGTTTTGAATTCAATTTCCGCGACGAGTTTTGGCTTCACCCAGTGAATATCGGAAGCCTTCCGGGGAGATGCTAAATCAAACGGAGATTTGTTCGTTTCTAACGCCGAAATTTTTTTATGCAGGTCCGATAGGATTTTTGCGTCAAACCCCGTACCCACCCTCCCCACATAACGAAACTTGTTTTTTTCGTAGGCCCCAAGCAACAATGCGCCGAAATTTCTATGGGCAACGCCGGCATCCGTAAACCCCCCTATGACAAACTCTTGACGTAAAGAACATTTGATTTTTTGCCAGTCGGGTGTACGTCGGGAGCGGTAGGGCTGGTGGCGATTCTTAGATATGATGCCCTCAAGTCCTTCTTCACAGGCTTTGGTAAAAAGCTCTTCACCCTGCGCCAGCCAATGCTCGCTGTATATAATTTTTTTGCTTTTGTTTTCTTTGAGTAATTTTTTTAAAAGTTGTTTACGAGTTTCAAGAGGCTGGTTTCGTAAGTCAGAACCACCAAGGTAAAGCAGGTCGAAGGCGTAAAAAACTAGCGCTTCTGGATTTTCACCCTTCAGTGCATTTTGCAGCAATGCGAAATTAGATTTTCCGTTCTCATCTAAAACTACAATTTCTCCATCCAAGATCGCGCTTTTGACGCCAAGTTTTTTAAATTCAAGATCGAGGGGAGTGTATTTTTCCGTCCAGTCCAGACGGCTTCTCGTATATAGGTGCACCGACCGATCCTTGATTTCTACAAGCGTCCGGTAACCGTCGTACTTAATTTCGTGAATCCAGTCCTTCCCGCGCGGAATCACGCTGGACAAAAATGCGAGCTGGGGCGTGAATTTTTCAGGCCAAGGGTCTTTTTTGCTAAGCTTTAGTTTTAACTCGGGCGTTTTAGGTTTTTTTTTCTCATCGGTTCGTTTGATTAGAAGCCATTGGCTTTTTTTACCCGAGGATTTTTTTGTGCGAACAAGTAACCACCTACCTTTGAGCTTCTTGCCTTGGAGTTCGAACTCCAGACGGCCCGTCTCTAGACTTTTTTTAAGTTGCGATGGCGGTACCCAAACGCCCTTGTCCCAAATCTTGACTTCGCCGGCTCCATATTCCCCTTCGGGGATTTTTCCATGAAAGTTGGCGTAATCGATGGGGTGATCTTCAACTTCAACTGCTAGTCGCTTTTCGCCGACGGCGCCGGGTGGTCCCTTGGGCACCGCCCAACTTTTTAATGTTCCAAATGCTTCAAGGCGAAAGTCATAATGAAGATGAGACGCCCAATGCTCCTGAACCACAAAAATGGGCTTTCCTTTGGAGGGTTTCCCAGTGAAAGGCTCCTTAGTTTTTTTAGGGTCACGTTTATTTCTATATTCTTGAAGACTCATGATTGAAACCTATCCATTAGGCGCGCCTAGACTTAGACGCACCAGGCGATTTTTTTTGCGCTAAACTTTTGCGCAGCAGGGGCATGAGGTCGATGACCTTAGAGCCTCTGCCCTCGTCATGTTCCGCCACTTCTTCGGTAATTTCTGTAGCTTTACCAGCGCTGACTTTGGCCTTCACACGCTTCATGATGTCAACGCGATAGGTATCCTTATACTCATCCGGATCCCACTTGCTCGTCATGTCGGCAATCAGTCGCTCCGCCATATCAACTTCTTTCGTTGAAGTCTTAGGACCTTCGGCTTCGCTCTTCCAGTCGCCCAATTCACGCAATTCCTTCACATCTTCCGCGAAATGCAGAAGTTCCAACAAAATAAATTTACCCCGAGGCATAAGCGCCACGAGGTGTTGTTTGGTGTGTAAAACAATTTTTGCGACCGCCACCTTACCGCTTTTTTGGAGCGCAGCACAAAGGAGCCGATATGCCTAGTAGGCCTTATCAAAAAAGACTGGGTCGATATCACTTAACTGAACGAAATTTTCTATGTCGATGGTTTGGGTCGCTTTTGGATTAGCTTTCTTGAAATCGGCGTCCGTAAGAATGACGAATTTACCTTTTTTATATTCGTAGGCCTTTACGATATTGGACCGGCTCACATCTTCACCGGATGATTTATTATAGTACTTGTAACCAATGGGCGAAAGATTGCCCGGGTCCAGCATGGTAAAGTGAATGCTCTGTTGTTCCTTCGCAGAAACTACTTTCACTCCGATGTTTACTAAACCAAAACTGATATTGCCCTTCCAAAGGCTGCGTTGATTTTCCGTTGAGCTTTCTGATTCTGTTTTTTTTCTCGGCATAAAAAATCTCCGTCTTCGGCCAAAGCCGTTTGCCACTCCGGATTTGCAAAAGCCCGGCCAGGATTCAGAAAGATTTGGATACGCGAATGCCCAGGAAAATGCGCCCTCCCATGGAAAAAGTTTGCTCCTGCGCAATATTTCTTTCCTTCTTGTCCGACGCGGGTCATTTCGCCCCGAACTAATCGCTTAAATCAATTAAACGATTTTGAGCCTGGAATGCGGTTTGCACGCGATAGTTACAATTTACCTGCAATTCAAAGAGCAAAGGAATCAAACTATGAAAGCTGCAGTTTTTCACAAGCCACACGACATACGTTGCGAAAATATCCCAGATCCAAAAATTGAAGAACCAACGGACGCCATCATACGGGTTACCGCTACGGCAATTTGCGGATCCGACCTTCATATATACAATGGTTTTTTCCCCCAGCCCCGAAGCATGGTTTTAGGCCATGAGTTTATGGGCATCGTCGAAGAGGTAGGAAAAGGCGTTAAAAATTTAAAAAAGGGTGACCGCGTCGTAGTCCCATTTCCCATCGCCTGCGGAAAATGCTTTTTTTGTTCCCATGAAGTACCCACGGGTTGTGAAGTCTCAAACAAAACAAACTATGGACCAAGGGGAGATCTCCTCACCCAAAAGGGAGCTGCACTCTTTGGGTACACTGACATGTACGGTGGTATCAACGGCGGGCAAGCGGAAGCGGTACGAGTTCCCCATGCGGATTTTGGACCCCGTAAGGTTCCTGATTTTTTGACAGACGAACAAGTACTTTTTTTAACGGACATTCTTCCCACAGGTTGGTCAGGCGTGGATAAAGCTGGCGTGAAACCTGGTGACACTGTCGCCGTTCTTGGCTGTGGTCCGGTTGGGCTCATGGCGCAAAAGGCGGCGTGGGTGAAGGGAGCGAAGCGCGTGATTGGTGTAGACATTCTTCCCTATCGACTCAGCATGGCAAGGGAAGCCTGCCAGTCTGAAGTGATCAATGCCGACAAAGTTGACGCGGTGGATGCCATTATAGAAATGACGGAAGGCCATGGCGCCCACGTTTGTATCGAAGCGGTTGGCCTTGAGTCGGACGCCAATATTGTTGAGCGAACCGCCAATGTGGTGCGCATGCAATCGGGATCCAGTAAAACCGTAGGGCAAATGATCCACGCGACTCGTCGCGGTGGTAGTGCATCTATCCTTGGTGTGTTTGCTACCAACTACGATAATTTTCCTTTAGGCCCATGGTTAGACAAAGGGCTTCGCATTTGGGCGGGGCAAGCTCCGGTCCATAACTACATCGATGAACTCATTCAAATGATTGAAGGCGGAAAAATTCGTACGGACGATATCATTACCCATACCCTTAGGTTGGATGATGTCGCTAAGGGGTACGAAATCTTCAGCAAAAAACAAGATAACTGCGTCAAAGTAGTTATGAAACCTTGATTGGTTTCATTTTTGTCTGAAGAAAAGCAAACGGCCTTAGATGGGCAAACTGTCTAAGGCCGTTTGCTGTTTAGAAACCTAAGCACGCCCTGGGCAGCAGAATAACCCTGGGACACACAACCTTGAATTAGAAAGCCGCCGGTCGGCGCATCCCAGTTCAACATCTCACCAGCGACAAAAATTCCTGGGAACTTTTTCACCATTAAATCTGAAGTAAGCTCTTCAAAGCTTAAGCCACCTTTAGATGAAATCGCTTCTTCCAAGGAACGGGGCGAACCCAGGGTAACGGGAAAGCATTTGATTCGCCCTGCGAGAACTGAAGCATTGGTCATCTCTGCCGGCGGAGTGAGATGGAAAATCAGGGCCAGCGCAGCGGGGCTTAAGTTAAGATTTTTTTTCGCCTGCCTTATGGGTGAAAGATTTTTTTTTGATTTTTCTATCCTGGATAAAATCGCGGGTTCATCCAAATCAGGTTTCAGATCTAAAAAAATTTCACCCGATTGACCTACGAAATAAATCGGCGTGCCTTCCAGACCGTACCCTGTGATCATAAGATCACCTTGCTTTGAGCCTTTTGGTGAATGCACGACAATATTCTTGAGCGGCAATCCATTTGCTTCCTTGAGGAAATTTTCCGGCCAAGCTACCTCAAAGCCCACATTGGACGCAGTGAACTCCTCAAAACTTAGGAATTTTTTCGAAAAAATATTTGGCCACCTCAGCGGCTTTTCTTTTTCCTCATAACTGCCGCCCCCCAATGCAAAAACTACCGCGTCAAAGTTCAGTTCCTGATTTTCATTTTCTTTCCGTAAACATATTTGAACGTGGCCAGCTTTATTTAAACTAAAGTCTACAACTTCCGTTTTGAAAAACGTCTCCACTTTCTTGTCGTGAAGCCTTCGCATCCAAGTTCTAAGAAGGTTTGAAGCTTTCAGGCCCTTTACAAAATATCGACCGCTGGTTCCCAAAAAAGTCTCTATGCCCAATTCATTTATGAACTTTAGCCAACTTAGGGGCGAAAATAATTCTAGCGCGGATGCCATGTGATGAGAAAATTCCCCGTAGTATTCGGCAAATTTCTGCGGCGAAGCATTAAAGGTGACATTCAAACCTGAACTTCCGGCGATCAGGAGTTTACGGCCAGGACCTGACTTTTTATCAAACAAAAAAACTTGAAGACCGGCTGAGCAAAGAACATCCGCCGCCATTAGGCCCGCAGGTCCGGTACCCACCACCGCGACTTTGATTTGAGGGCCAAGAGATTTCATTTAAGATGCGATACCTTGTTATCCTCCGAAGGGAGTTCCGCCGCTGCTACTACCCCCTCGTCCGCTACCTGAAGTGGGACCTCGCTTCCCACCTTGAGAGGACGGTCCGCGACGCGGGCGGTTTCCACTGCTGCTACCACCGCCACCACCGGAACTAGGCCTGCCTCCGGAACCAGATCTTCCACTGGGACCGGACCTGCCGCCTGATCTTGAATCACGGGGATAATCCCTCTCGGGGGTACCTTCAGAAGGAATAGGAATACCTAAAATTCTTTCAATCTCGCCTAAAAGTTCACGGTCCCGATAAGTCGCAAAACTTGTTGCTTTTCCTTTAGTCTCGGCCCTGCCGGTACGGCCCACGCGGTGTACGTAATCTTCCGGGTCCATGGGCAATTCAAAATTCACCACATGCGCTACGCCATCAACATGGATGCCACGGCCCGCCACATCGGTAGCAATGAGAATACGGTGCTGCCCACTTTTGAAATCGTTTAACGCCTGTTCACGATGACTCTGCGCACGATCCGAAGTCAGATAGGTGGCGTCATAAATACCTTGGCTATGAAGGTAGAGCCATAACCTATGGGCGGCGTCCTTAGAACGCGTGAAGATGATGATACTTCCAGGCTCTTCTTGAAGAATGCGCACAAGTTTCTTTTTCTTGTCATCTTCCCTCACCCAAATCAGTTTTTGTTCCACCAAAGACTGGGCCGAACTCGTTCGGCCTATGCTCACCCGCACTGGATCCTTTAATATGCGCTGCGCGAGGCTTTCAACGCTTGGCAAGAATGTCGCCGAAAACAGCATAGTCTGCCGGGAGGCAGGTAGAATATCGGTGATTTGGTTCAGCTGTTTTGAAAATCCCATGCTGAGCATCCGGTCCGCTTCATCGAGTACAACCATTTCAAGGTAATCAAGCCAAAGGTTGCCACGTTCTAAGTGATCACAGATGCGCCCCGGAGTTCCCACGATGATTTCAGGATAATTTTGAATTGCCTTTGCATCCAGATCCAGACTGATTCCACCAATTAAAACCGCAGAAGTCAGTCCCAGGGGCTTTGCAAAAATTTCAAGCGTCTCGTAGATCTGAAGAGCAATTTCCCGGGTAGGGGCTAGGATCAAAACAAAGGTACCGCGCCTCCCAGCGAATTTCTGCACGATGGGAAGCACAAAGCTCGCCGTTTTACCCGTTCCGGTTTGGGCGGATACGATCAGATCGTGATTTTCTAAAGCCCTTGGAATCGTTGCGGCCTGAACCGGAGTTGGCTGACTATAACCAGCCTTCTCAATGAGACTCAAAACTTTTTCATTTAGGTTTAAACTAGCCCAAGTGGCAGGTGCGGGATTAGATGGTATTTCGTTCATGTTTGCTGGTCCAGGTTACCTTGACCCACCGTTTCTGTCGACCCACTTCTTTCGGCCTTGATGAAGCCATTCAATTGAACGCAAAATGGAGTTCAATGGATGTTCGGCCGAGTCCCAATATAAATATAAAAACTTTATTTAGCTATGTTCAAAACCGACCTCTCATCTTCTATCTTTGGGCGTTAGGCCTGTTTCTTAGGATTCTGTTCGTTTGGACTAAACCGGGATTTAAGCAGATGGATGAGCACTGGCAGGTCTTTGAGCCGGCCATGGGTTTAGTCGATGGGCTTTGGTCTAAAGCGCATGAGTGGAATATCGGCGGGCGAAGCTGGATCCTTCCGATCCTAGTTTCTTGGATTTTAAAAAGTTTAAAGTTTCTGGAAATGGAGAACCCGCTCTACCTGGCCTGCTCCGTCCGAACCGTTTTAGGAATATTAGGTTCTCTGTCCATTCCCCTTTCCGCGTTTTTCACGCACCAGCTTCTCGTCTCCGCGGAACGAGATCATTCGTCTCAGCCGCG
Organism: uncultured Oligoflexia bacterium; assembly: GCA_964475985.1. Taxonomy (GTDB): domain Bacteria; phylum Bdellovibrionota; class UBA1018; order UBA1018; family CAYHWW01; genus CAYYYP01. The sequence continues at coordinate 87,165 of CAYYYP010000001.1, forward strand.
GGCACTCGCCGAAACTTTCGTAGCGGCCTTTGTAGCACTCTGGCCCTATAGCATTTATTGTTCAACCCACGCCCATGGCGAGATGATTGGGGCACTATTTTTCCTTTTAGGACTAATAAATTTTTTAGGACAAAATTTCTTTTTGACTGGGTTTTGGTTCTCGTTAGCGTTCATTTTGAAAATTGATGTGGCGGTTGGCGGAGCACTGGCGGCCGCTAGTGTATTTTTATTTCTGCCCTCGCGCCAACGGGTTTCTGCATTGCTTCGCCTATGCATCGCTGCGGTCCCGTTTATATTTTTACTGGGTTGGGTAGATAAACTCAAATGGGGCGTGTGGTTCCAAAGTGTTTTGGTGCACGGCGAACAAAACCTGGTGCAGAGCATCGGTAATCAGTGGGGTGTAAGTCCCTGGTACGAACATATCTATTTTGTCGTAGGGATGAGTAGCGTTCCCTTCCTTCTCGCATTACCGGTAGCAATTAAGAAATGGCCGAAACTGGCCCCAGGTTTTAAACAAGTGTGGTTTATTTGCCTGGGGTTCATTTTAGTTTTCGCGGGCATTGCCCACAAAGAAAAAAGATTTATGGCTCCCTTGATGTATTGCGTGCCGGCACTCAGCATGGCGACCTTTATCGCCTACGGCATTGACTGGATGAAACGGAGCCGCACGGCGGTGATCATAATGAGCTTAGGTTTTTTTATTCATTCGGTTTCTGAGTTTAAAAATTATGTTTTTAATCACTCTTGGGAGGAGCGGGTTTTAGCTTTGGTTCATGTGGGCCAAATTCCAGGAATCCAAAAAGTTATTAATATGGGTTGGAACGCCGTTTTTTATTATCCCCGAAACATTCCCATCGAAGAGAGCAACGCCGAGGTCGATGACATCGCCAGAAAAACTGAAGGCCTAAAACTTGTAGGTATGGTCATGGACGGAGTGACTTTGGCCCGCATGGAAGCAAATGGATTCACTTGCACTGGTTGGCCACGTGAGCGGCGCCAGTCCCGCGATCCCGTACCTGCTGCTTTCCGATGCGAGAGACCCTAACGCCCATCCTGCCCGTTCGGAAAAATCCCCAAAAAGGGGCCGGGCATCCTGCCCTGCTTCACGCTTGGGATCCGCCGTCGTGGCGCGTGAGCCCCCTTTTTGGGGATTTTTCCGAACGGGCAGGATGGGCTCAACGATTCCCTAGGGGAACGCAGCTTGACCTTCGCGGAGATGAGGAGAAGCTTGATGAATCGAAAAGGTTCTCAGGGTTAGGTTTTGCTAATTTCGAAATTTTTCTATTTGGCTTTGGGTCCAAATAAACTCTCCCTTTCCTCCGCGCTTATCTCGTATGCCCTAAAACTTGCGCCCAAAAATCTACTTAAAGGGGTCTCACGCGCCACGAAGTTCTGGGCAGGAGCCCAGAACTCGGACCATGCAAAAGCATGGTCACGGAGCTGGAAGCGTAGTGAACGGGCGTACCCCAGCGTGAAGAAGGGCATGGATGCCCGTCCCCTTTAAGTAGATTTTTGGGCGCAAGTTTTAGGGCAAACAGTTTCTCGCGACAATCCCCTTGCCAACGCCAGGCCACATCAATATATAAACGCATGCTTATGGATCTAAACAAAACTAGGGATAAGCTCCACCATAATGGCGTATTTTATCTCTTGGCCGAAACCTTCCAAGCCCTGGGTGATTCTTCCCGCATCCAGATCGTGTGGGCTTTAAGCCAAGGTGAACTTAGCGTAGGTGAGCTGGCAAAGGTTGTCAGCATGAGCCAACCAGCGGTTTCTCACCATTTGCGCACACTCCGGAACCTTCATTTGATTCGGCTGCGTAAGGAGGGGCGTTCAAGCTTCTACTCCTTAGATGACGAACACATTGAGCATATCCTCCAAGAAGGGTTCATCCATGTCGAAGATCTTATGAACCCAAAGGCAAAAAAATGAATTCCCAGAACCTCTCTGAACTTCCACTAGGTATTGAAGCAACTCTAGTGGGTTTTGAATCCCGGCTCGACCCGCAGGTCGAAGCAACTTTGTTATCCATGGGGTTCATTCCGGGAACTACCGTGGTCGTGGAAAAAAAAGCACCCTTTGGGGGCGCCTTCGCCATTCGCATACGCGGCGGCTTGCTTGCACTACGAAAAAGTTTAGCGCGCATGATTTTAGTTTCTCAGACTGCCTCGGAAAAAGTGAATCATGGACCATAGCACTCCAAAAAAGGCCATTAACGTAGCCCTGGTGGGTTGTCCGAATTCCGGTAAATCAACTTTATTTAATCATCTTACCAAGAGTCGCCAAAAAACCGGAAATTACCCAGGGGTTACGGTAGAGAAGCGCGAAGGCTATTTGCTCTCCGAAAAGGCCGACGTCCCCGCCCTGCGTTTGTTAGACCTTCCCGGCATTTACAACTTAGCGGGCCAACCAACCCCCATGCCTTCCCAAGACTACGAAACCGATGAAGCCGTAACGCTGAAAGTTCTGTTGGGAAATTCATCCGATGCCCCCGACATGATTTTAGCCATCGCCGATCGGTCCCAACTTTCCCGACACCTCTATTTGATCACTCAACTTAGGGATCTTGGCCTGCCCCTTGTGCTTGCCATCACAATGATGGATCAAGAAAATCCTGAATTAGAACGGCTAGACTTGCAAAAACTGCAACGGCACTTGGGTTTCCCGGTCTTTGGGGTATCTTCAAAAAAAGATTCCGGGTTAGCGGAACTTGTACAAGGCGTCTATGATTCCGTACCGCCTTCCGAACCTAGCAAAAGTCGAAGCTTTTTGCCGGAAACAAAAGAAGTCGTAGCCGCACGTTATCAATTCATTGAAAATACCCTCAAGCAGTGCACCACGACTTCAACTCGTAAGTCCTTATCTGTTCGAGCATGGCAGCGCAGGCTCGATGCCTGGTTTTTACACCCTGTGCTTGGGCCAGTCCTTTTGGTTTTGGTTTTTGCCACCTTCTTTCAAGTGATCTTCACTTTAGCCCAAGTTCCCATGGAGGCTCTCTCTGGCCTCTGCGATGCGGCCGGAGCCTGGGTAAAAGAAAATTATTTAAGCACCTTTGCCGGACTTCCCCTTGCGAAATTTTTTGTAAATCCCTTTATCCGGGATTTCATCGCCGATGGATTGATCGCGGGGGTAGGTTCCGTAATTGTATTTCTGCCCCAAATCCTAATTCTGTTTTTCTTTCTGACCCTACTTGAGGACTCAGGTTATTTAGCCAGGGCGGCGTTTATTTTAGATCGCGTTTTTTCAAGTTTCGGCATGAGCGGAAGATCCTTTGTACCGCTCTTGAGTTCATTTGCCTGCGCCGTGCCCGGAATCATGGCTACTCGCACGATACCTTCTAAGCGTGAGCGTTTAATTACCATCCTAGTTGCGCCACTTATGACATGTTCGGCAAGGCTTCCCGTATATACGCTTTTCATTGCTACGTTCATCCCGCCGACCCCACTGCTTGACCTCCCGATCATACGTTTTTTCACCTTGCAAAGCGCCGTGATGCTAGCCCTATATTTTTCGGGCATTTTGATTAGCTTTTTAGTTTCATGGTTATTTTCTAAATCGCTCCTAAAGGGCGATAGCAGTTCCTTTATGATGGAACTGCCCGCTTACCAATGGCCTCAGCTGAGGAACCTTAAAGTCACTTTAGTTGAAAGGTCTAAAATATTCCTGACCAAGGCCGGAACCACGATTCTGGTTATTTCCGTGCTGCTCTGGATTTTCAGCTACTTTCCCGCGTCATTTGATACCCAAAGTATAATCGCTTTAGAAAATCAGCCTTCCTCCATCCGTTTAGAAAACAGCATGCTGGGTCATTTAGGACACAAGCTTGAGCCGCTTTTTAGGCCCCTCGGCTTTGACTGGAAAATCACCATCGGAGTTCTCACGTCCTTTGCCGCCCGCGAGGTTTTGGTCTCAACCCTAAGCACCTTATATTCCATAGATTCGGCATCCACTAGCTCTGGACCCTTGCTGGGGGAGCGCCTCCGAGCCGCCACGGATGCCTCCGGCGTTATCGTATTCACCTTGCCAGTAGTATTGAGCATCTTGGTTTTTTACATGCTCGCATGCCAATGCATCTCCACCCTAGCCATAACCAAACGGGAGACAAACTCCTGGCGTTGGCCGCTATTCATGTTTAGTTACATGACCGTGCTCGCGTACCTAGCTGCCTACGCAACCTTCCGATTGGGACTGTTTTTCATAACCTGACTAAATAACTAAAGTTTAGGTCCTAATGCCCGATTAGGAAGATGTGGGCAAAAGGAATATCCAAAACATCTTTATAAGGGCACTAGCCGTTACCCCCCTCAGGGTTTCGGTGACGTTGGTGGTGGCCGCCGCCGCCATAACCTTTTCCCAGGATGTTTCAACTTCCGGAATTCCGATTTTATCTACTTTTGAGAACAAAGCCCTCGATTTGAAATTCATGATACGTGGGCCCCAAAAACCGCAGGAAAAAGTATTCATCGCCGCAGTGGATGATCGTACGCTCAACTCCTTTGGCCAGTGGCCCTTGGACCGCGCAACAGTAATGGCCCCCCTAATCCAAAAAATTTGCTCGTATCCCATCAAGGCCTTGGCCTTAGATTTCTTTTGGTCAGAGCCAGAACACATCATCAATAAAAAGTTACGCAGTCAGGTGGAAGGAATGTTGCGAACCCCGGCCTCCATCGATGAATTCAACGAAATGGTAAAACAAACTTCCGGCGACTCCGCATTGGCGAAAGCCTTTGAAAGCTGCGGGCCCAAACTCATCGCGGCATTTTCCCTCACCTACGCGCCACCAGAATTTGAGAAGCAGGCGGATAAACTGAATCGGGAAGAGTATCTTCAGCGAGCTATCACCTTGAAAGAGACTCAAAAAGTTTCAGAATGGATCACCATCGGTGGGGCTAAGATTCCCAAAAGTTTTGCTGAGTTTGAAGATCCCCAGTTCGAAGTCAACACGGATTTCACAAGTTTTAGGTTTGGGGCCCTCACGAATAATTCGACGATTTTCGGCGTAAAAGTTCCGCAGGCATACATTGAGAATGATGCCATTTCCGATGACGGACTCTATCGTCACTACACTCCGGTCATGGCGTTTGAAGACGCCGTGCTTTCAAGCCTTGCGTTACGGACCGCCGCCATCGCCATGGGATCTCGCGATCGCGTAAGCCAAACCTTTCGTGAAGCAAAAACCAAAGTGGAAATCCCCAGTCAAACTTCCGGACGTCATTTCAGTCTGGCGCTTTCCACTCCTTCCACAAAATTACAGCTTCCGGTGGACACGCGGGGAAGGCTCATCACTAACTACCGCGGGCCCAACGAAATGTTTCCGCACTTAAGTGCCGTGGATATTCTTTCGCCCGAGGATAAAATCGCCTATAAGCGTTCCCCTGCCCTAACTAAAGTCCTTGCTGCAAAAAACGAAGTGACGAAAGCGGAAGCGAGCGATGAAGCGCCTTTAGAGTTTTTGAAAAAAGAGATCTTTAAGGACGCCGTGGTGTTTTTAGGTTCCACGGCCATCGGCGCCCATGATGTCAGGCCCCGCCCACTTTCGCACAACGCGTATGGAGTAGAAAATCACGCAACGGTTTTTGACAACATCATGTCCAATGATTTCATTGAACACCCCTCACCAGAACTTCTAATGCAGCTCATCCTGGGCTTCGCCCTCTTTGGCATTCTGTACGGATTTACGCTTTCGAAGCTTTCCGCTAAACCAGGTGCATTCTTCGCCCTCGCTACCATTACGGGCGTGCTTTGTTTTGATCAATTCTATTTATTTAATATCAAAAGAATTCTTTTCCCCGGATATTTGCAGGCCATGACCTTGCTCGGTCAGTACATCACCATCGCCGTGCTGAAATACGCACGCGAAGAATCTGAGAAAAAATTCATTCGGCATGCCTTTGCAAAATTTGTCTCTCCTGATGTGGTCTCACAACTCGTATCGGACCCTAGTAAATTAAAAATTGGTGGTGAAAAACGTGAGCTCACGGTGCTGTTCAGTGACATCGCAGGTTTCACCGAACTCTCCGAGCGCGTTGAAGTAAAATACCTCACTCAGTTTCTAAATGAATACTTAGGTGCCATGACCGATGTGGTGAAAGCTAATGGCGGAACCCTAGACAAATATATCGGCGACGCGGTTATGGCCTTCTGGGGCGCGCCTCTGGCCACTGATGACCACGCTAAACTTGCGGTAAAAACCGCGATTGAGATGCAAAAGCGCGTTGCCGAGCTTAACCGGGGGTTTTCGGAACGTTACGGGTTTGAAATCGAAGTCCGTATCGGCCTCAACACGGGCGAAGTCTCGGTAGGAAATTTTGGTTCCAATGAAGTGTTTTCCTACACCGTTATCGGTGACCATGTGAATCTCGCATCCCGGCTCGAAGCCGTAAATAAATTATATGGAACGCAGATCCTAATCTCCGAGTTCACCTATCATAAACTCCCGGCTGATTTATTCCTAAGCCGCGAACTTGATCTAATCAAAGTCAAAGGCAAGAAAAAGCCCGTTAAAATTTTTGAAGTCCTACCTAAGTCCACAGAAGGGCTGAAAAAGGATTTGCTAGATCCTTTCCAAAAGGCACTTCGCCACTATTACTCAAGGAACTGGCAAGCTGCTCTAAGCGCATTTAATGAGATTTTGATACGCAATAAAAATGATAAGGCAGCTGCCGAATTCGTGACGCGCTGTCGTTACTACCAAACCTCCCCTCCCGACGAAAACTGGGACGGCAGTTGGCAAATGAAAACTAAGTAAGGAACAATATGGCGATACGTAGACTTAAAAAAGGCGAGCTTCTTTTTTCTGAAGGACAAATGTCCAAGTCCATGTACTTCGTGCAGTCGGGCCAGATTCGCCTGTTCAAAAAGAAGGGCGTTTCCGCCGTCGAATTGGGCGTCATTCATCGTGGAGAAGTCATTGGCGAAATGGGCTTTCTTGACGGTGGATTGCGTTCCGCCTACGCCGAAGCCCTTTACGAAACGGAACTCGTGGAAATTACCGGCGATAAGATGGCCGAGATTTCGCGAAGCCTTCCTCCGTGGCTTTTGGTCCTGCTTAAGACAGTCGTAAATCGACTGCGCTCCGCCAACACAAAAATTAAGTACCTCGAAGATTCCAGCACCCAGATTGTTTACGGAAAAAATGGGCCGTTAACCTCCTACGTTTTTTTAGGCACCCAAGAACTCATGCGTTTAACCCTCGGCCTCTACTGCGTAGGAAGCAAGGCCGCGCGTTCCGAAACGGCCAAGGGGCGGGTAAGACTTGGGCAGATTGAAAAGACTTGCTCCCAGATCCTTGGAATTCAGGCCGCCAAAGTTGCAGAGTACGTCTCACTCCTTGAGCGTTACGAAATTGTTAAACTTGAAAAAATTAAGGACCAACGCGGTGAACGCATCGAAGCGATTTTTAACGATCTCGAATTCCTCGACTCACTCCTTAACTTCATCAATGAAGAAAATGGCAAAGAACAAAGCAAAAAACTGAAATTCTCCGAACGTGGGGTACGGGTTCTGCTTGCCCTTGGGCGTCATGTAGAAAACTACCCAGTCGGAGAGAACGGACTTGCTACCGTAAATTTAGGCGATGTGCTTAAGCGTGAGGCCGAACAAGATCCGGATGGACGCATTGGATTTTCTAAAGATGACTTCGCGGAACTCGTAGGAAATAAAATTGCTACGGAACTTGAAGTCAGAGATCCGGAAAATATGTTTTCGCAGATGGATGCCTCAACCATCCGGCGCCTAGGTCGTATCCAAGCAATTCTTCAGGCCGTAGATGCGTTAAACTCCGCTAAACGCCAAAAAATTGCATAATCCGGAACAGAACGCTCCCTTAAATTAGGGGTCGAAATCAACCGTGTTATTTGCTAATGAACGCCCGTGAGAAAATTAAGTCTATTTATATTCATCGGGCTAATCTTTTCTTGCTCCGCTCTGGCGAATCCCCGTTCCAGGGCTGACGTGTTCCTCGCCCAAACGCAGGTATACCAAGTAGAAATTGAGCAAATCCAAACCCGCCTGGATGCCTTAACCATCGCAATCGAGAATGCCCTGCCTCAGATGCTGCATTCTCCCGGAACCAAAACAAAGGAATTGATCGAAGAAAAAGCCGGTTTGACTGGGCGTCAAACTGCACTTTTATTCGCCATGCGGAGTATGTCGGAGGAGCCCTCACAGACACTCACCATAGATCGCAAACTACGCGAAATTTTAATGCACGAAGTTTCAAATCTTCGCCGGCACTCCGATCTCACCACCCTCCTCAATAAAAGGGGCAATGAGTTTGGGAATAAATTGTTGGCCTTTGCCGCCCTGAGACTCGTGGCATTTGTTTACGTTCTTCAGAATATCTCTTATTTCTTTGTGGGTTCTGATCCTGCCCATTTAATTAATGGAATATTATTTGCTGCGCTGGCCGACGGCTTTGGCCACCGCGCTTCTCACTACGCCGAGGTTTCAGAAAACCATTTCATTTATAAAGACGCGTTTGAATTATTTTGGGAAAACCTAGCAGACGCGGCCGAAGAACTAGGCTTTGAGCGGCCTGTCCGCCCCATAACTCCCATCCAAGGGATGCTGACTCTTTGTGAAGATCACTTACTGCCTGAACTACCGACGCCATAACTCAATGCGCGCATATTTTAGGAATACTGCGGTTGTTCTTTTTTGATGCGCTCAACAATTTTTTTGATGTCCTGGCATTGATCTTTGGCCACAACTAACACCACATCGCCGTCCCTCACCACCACGAGATCGGTGACCCCAACTAACGCAACCAGTCCACCATCGGACAACACAATGTTGGAAGCCGCATTATGGGCAATGACGTTGCCTTGAAAACTGCGATCGATGTCTTCCAGGGCCGTGAAGGAACCTAAATCACTCCAAGCAAAAGAAACCGGCAGTACGTATAATGGGATTTTCAGTTCGGGTAGATGCTCCATGATGCCGTAATCAACGCTTACTGCGTCATCCGCCAAAATTTTTGCATAAATGCTTTCGATTGGCTTTTTTTCCATGACCGCATCGTGCAGCACATCGTAAAGATGGGGCATGCAACCCTGAAAGGCCGCGATTCCGGTCGCTACCCCTACGACAAAAATTCCTGCATTCCAGTAGAATGCGCCTGAGGAAACGTACCGTAGCGCGTCGCGCATTAAGGGTTTTTCCACAAACCTGCTCACCAGATAAGCATTTGCCATTTCTGAAGCGGCTTTACCCCGCTCAATGTAGCCATAGCCCGTTTCCGGACGGGTAGGATTGACTCCCAAAGTAACAAAACCTTTTGATTTTTTGGCAAGCTCGGACGCCTTCCAAAGTGCGGCGCAAAACTCAAAATGATCTCCGACGAAATGATCGGCCGGCAAAATGACCACTGGATCATCTAAATGAATCTTATTTTCTAATCTGAATTTTTTTATGGCACTCAATGCCCAAAGAATGCAGGGCGCGGTATTCCTTCCCTGGGGTTCCCCCAAAAACTGAATTCGCCCATCCAACGAATCGCCAAGCGCCGCTCGAGAAGACTCAACTAAATCTGCAGTTGTGACTACCCAAATGCGATCGGGATTTAAGCCCGCTACCCTTAAGATTGTATGCTCCAGCAAAGACTTCTCGTCCCAGAAACTTAGAAGTTGTTTGGGTTTACCTTTGCGGCTGCGGGGCCAAAACCGTGTGCCACTTCCGCCCGCCATAATGATAATGTCTTGGACCTTCATGAACGAGTGCCTGTCTGGCCCTTAGCCTCCGGCGCTCTCCCGTAGGCATCTTCCAGTCGCACGACGTCATCAAGCTCCGGAGTTGAAACTTCAAAAATGTCCGTATCCAGTACCGCCACCATACGGTGTTGCCGGCCCGGAAGAATATGATGTGATTGGCCTTCTTTTAAGTTTTTTTTCACCAGGTTTCCTGGTTCATCTTCGTAATAAAAGTCAATTTCACCCTTAGCGATAAGGATCGTTTCCTCTTTTTTACGGTGGTACTGCAGGGAGAGACGCTCCCCCTTTTTCACATGTAGAATCTTACCAACATACTTTTCGGTTTGGGCCCAGATGAGCTCATGACCCCAGGGTTTTTCTACCCTTCGTACGATGCCGGTTTGATGCTTATCGCGTTCCAAGTCTATTTCTCCATTTTCTGCACGATGAAATCAGGCGCATTTTGTTTGGACTTCAACTGGCGGCCTGCAGTTTCCGCATCGTTCCTAGATTCATAAACCCCAAGTCCCACTCGGTACCAAGTGCCTTTATCTGGAATACGAGCTTCGAAATAGAATGCATTTTCAAAACCCTGGCGTTTTAATACCGCCACTTGGTCGGTCGCCTCTGAAATGGCCCGATGTGCGCCTACTTGTAAAGTGTAACTGGAGCCCGAGGCGTCATGACCAGTTGCGTCACGAGATGCAGCGGAGTTTTTTTTTCCCTTCACTCCTTGCGGAAGCTCCGTAACGACGGGTCGTTGTGATTTGATGCCCGATTGTTCCATTTCCTTGGCAAGCTTTTCCTCAACCATTTTTTCACCGGCGGTTTCAACCGTTTTATTCGATTGATTCGCGCCATGCTCGTCTGGTGATTTAGGAGGGTCATCGTGAGACTTGGATTCGGATGACTCTTCTGTACCGTGGGCGGGCTTTTCTGCATCGGTCTTAAGGTCCGTTTCGTGATGGGAATTTTTCGACGCCTTCTTATGCCCATCTTCATCACCGGTAGCATGGCCATCCGTCACAGGCTTTTCATGAGCATCCGCATGGGGCTTCTCTTCGGTAGCTGGGTCTGCTTCGTGGAGTGGAGCTTCCGATGAAGTGGTTTCATCGTGATGTGCTTGGGGCTGCAAAGATTTTCCCATGCGAAGGCCGATGGTGAAGGAGAACAAAGCCACAACCACCAAAAGGAGGAGGACCACAAATACTTCCCTTTTACTGAATACGAGTAAATCGTGTTTGGGCTTCATATCCCTTCATTATGCAAGACAGAACTTTCCAGTCAATGAATTTTGGCCAATTGGCACCACCCTTGCGATAGCAGCCGCCAGAGGTAAAAAACTATGAAATCGGTACCCCATCATTCGGAAACTCAGAAAAGACGACTTAGCCGGCGCATCCTTGGGCAAGGGCTTGTGGAATACATCGCTCTCACGGCACTAGTGGCGGTCGTGAGCTTAGGCGCCGTGAAATTTTTGGGTACAAAAGTAAGGACACACATTCAAGGCACCGCGAACCGTTTTGATCGCACTTTACGCACTGGCTTAAGCGCAAGGGGTCATTCTAACGCGTCCGACCATGATGAGAGTACAGGCGACCATGAAACTTCAAGCCCACTTCCGCGAGGTCGAGGCCGTTCCAGCGTCTTTGATATTCTGAACTCTTTATAGATGGAGCACGACTTGTATAGAACGGCGTTAGGTCAAACAAATAAAAGATACCTTCCGGCCAGCTTGATCTTGGGCCAAGCGATGCTGGAAATGACCCTTTATTTTCCAACGCTGATGCTGATTTCAGGATGCATTTTTTTGCTTGCCGGGAATCATTTCCGAAAAACGATCAGCATAACCGACGCGGTTTTGAGTGCGAGGCGGGGCCTATCCCATTTGGCGCCCCATCCCCTCCAACCAAGGAACGTAGGAAACAGTTGGAGCAAAAAGGGGGCTCGCCAAAAAGCGGTGGGAGTATCCCGTGGAGCAGACGGGGCTTATTCACATTTTTCCATTTTTTGGTCTGACCTATGAAAAAGCGGAGTTCGTCGGGCAGTATCATTATCTTGGTGCTGCTCTTACTTTTACCCTCATTTTTACTTTTATTGAAAAGCTTAGAAATGAGAAAAAATCTCACCGCCTGGATGCTTGACCAGCAAAAGCTCGATGCCTGTCTCGTTGAAATCCTAAAGCCTCGTTGCGAAACCTTAACGGCGCTTTCAAAATTGAATTCGCGATTAAAACAAATTCAAAAGTTGGCGTTGGCGGTGCTAGCGGCCGGCCTTGTGCGACCGGAACTTCTGGCTGCATTAAAAAAACTTAGAACCGTAAGCAACGTCATCAAAAGTCGGCAAGATCAGCTTCTTTTTATGGACGCAATCAGGGTAAAGGCCTTACCCCTGAAAATAGTTTCGTGTGGCGGACTACAACAGACGCTTTTAGGTTTGCTTACGAAAAAAACTCATACCCTAAATCTAGCGGCGCTTCGAGAAATCACCCAACGAAGTGTTCTGCAACTCCCTGCGGGCACGGCGCCGCCCCTTGAATGGAGTGCACTTGCCTCCAATGCATCCCGAGCGAAACGAAACCTTTCCCTTCGCATCCTAGGAAGCGGAAAAGAGATTGGATTTTCCTTAGAAACTTTCGGTTCGTGTCGATCCGACTCTAAAAACCTAGCCCCCCTTTCAGGAGAATCTTATGCCCTACAATTTCGCTGAGACCCCCCAGATAAAATCATTGGCCAAAAGTTTATCGGAAAGAAATCCTCGTAAAGCTACGCTGACTACCTGGGATAAAGTTGCTGGGCAAGTTGCCCTGGAGCTTACCCTTGGATTTGTTGTCATTACTTCTTTAGCCTTTTTCTGGGTGAAAATCACCGCACCTTCCCATAATCTTTGGAAACGTTTTTTAGAAAAACCATGGTTTGACGCTTTAAACCATCATCAAGGCAACGCGCTCATTTCTTCGCTTTTAAAGGGCTTTTTTATCCTCATCTTGTTTTATGGTCCGTCTGCATTTTGTTTTGAAATCCTTTTGCCCGAAACATTTCAAAACAAAACGAAAGACGCCGACCACTGTCGGCACCTTGCCAATGAATTTTTTAAAGAGCTGCGGGAAGTGTTGCCAGAACAAAATATTCTTATCGAAGTGCCACAAAAAGCATCAGAATCTAATGGAAAAAGCGGAACTGCTGGCGGGCAGTACTTACTAAGCTGCGAAACGAACAAACTCATTTTGCAGGAAAAAAATTCAAAAGAAGTTTTTTTATTTCTCTATCAAGACCCGTCCCATTCCTATGAGCTAGAAGGCGTTATTGCCTTTCAGCGGCATCGCCGAACTCTTCTGGAAAGCAGCCCAAATCCCGATTCACCGAATTTAAATCTAAAGAATTTGGCGCCCGTTGAAAACGCCTCATCGCCCAACGCTACGCTAGATCTCATGTCGCAAATCAAATGGGATGAGCTTGATGAACCTAAACCTTTCTATAAAAAACTATGGTTCTGGGCTGCGGCGGGCGGCACTGTACTTGCGGGAGTGGGATCCTATTTTATTTATAAAAGCTTTCAAACCCCTAGGATGAAGATTGAATTTCACTAAAAATTAGGGTTTGTTCAGCTTCATGAGTTTACAACCGCATTCCACAAAAAGTGATTCCTTGCGCATTTCGAAGTCCAACCATCCTGACCGGGCCATCGTTGTTGTGGGTTCCTTGGCATTTGATTCCATTAAAACGCCTTTTGGTTCTGAAGAAAAAATTCTTGGTGGAGCGGCTAACCATTTTGCTCTGTCGGCAGGATTCTTCACGGGCATCCGTTTGGTAGGAGTCGTGGGCGAAGATATGCCGGAAGACTATTTCAGTACCATGAAAAATCACGGCATTGACATTGAGGGTCTTTCGGTTGAACCAGGGAAAACTTTTCATTGGAGTGGTGAATACGGCAAGAATCTCAACGAGGCTAAAACTCTATCTACTTGCTTGAATGTTTTTGAACATTTCAATCCAAAATTGCCCGAGTCTTACCGAGATTCTAAATATGTTTTTTTGGCGAATATTGATCCGGACCTTCAGACACTTGTACACAGCCAAGTCAAAAAACCAAAACTCGTCGCCATGGACTCCATGAACTTTTGGATTACCAGTAAGCGTGATTCTCTGCTGCGGGCTTTGGAAATCTCAAATCTTCTGACCATCAACGAGGGAGAGGCGTTCTTACTTTCCGGAAAAAGCAATATCGTCGAGGCAGCGGATGCGATTCGGGCGCTCGGACCAAAAGTACTTGTGATTAAGCGCGGTGAATACGGTGCATTGCTTTTTACGGATCATGGAATTTTTTCTGCTCCTGCCCTTCCATTAAAATCCGTAAAGGATCCCACGGGGGCCGGTGATACGTTTGCCGGCGGACTTATGGGATACCTTGCCCACGAAGGAGTTGAGCACGCGTCTTGGAATCAACACGAAGCTACCCTACGCAAAGCCGTAATATTTGGCTGTGTCATGGCGAGTTTTTGCGTCGAGGATTTTGGCTTCCGAAACACGCTGCGAGTCACGGTACCGCAGGCTCAGGATCGTTTTGATACCTTCATGCGAATGACAAGGTTTTAATTGTTTAGTCCAGAGCCTTTAGCTTTGTAGAAATCGCATTGGCCAATTTTCGATAAAAAGTATCGGCATCAAATTCCGAGGCCCGCTGCCGGCACGCCTCGGATCCCTCTTGCTGATTCAAATTTTCGAATAACTTTCCTTCATATCGTTGAATGGCATCCACCAGGCCACTTACGGACTCTTCGTGAAAAAAAACACCCGTGCTTCCTTCAACGACTGTTTCCAGTGCGCCCCCTTTGCCAAACGCAATTACGGGCAAGCCGCAAGCCATTGCTTCTAAGGGCACGATGCCGAAGTCTTCAATTCCAGGAAATAACAATGCCTTGCTAGATATGTAGGCCTTTACCAACTCATCCCGTGCGGCGGTGCCGACAAATTCCACGTGCGCATTCAAGCTCTGCGCCAGACGTTTCAACCGGGCAAGGTCCGGGCCGTCTCCAATAATGCGCAATTTTCTCTTGAGTTGAGCACACGCTTCAATGGCCTGGTCCACGCGCTTGTAGGGAACCAGTGCGGAAACAATGAGATAAGCATCCGTCCAATGCTCATCTTTGCTTCTCAACGCTTTAGCTTTCTCCGTGAAAAAACTAACGTCACAAAACGGATAGATAACCGTTGCGTCACGGCCATAAAGTTCAGCGACGCGGGATGCAATGAATTTAGAATTTGCAAAAAACCAATCTACGTCCTTGGACGAGCGCCTATCCCAAGCCTGCAGTAGAGGCCTAAAGAGGTTGGCCCCAATCCGCGTCACTAAAGAGGAACGTTCAGGGTTAAAGTATTCATGGAAACGTTCCCACATGTAACGCATAGGTGCATGTATATACGAAAGGTGGATCGCACCCTTATTTTTCCGCACCCCTTTGGCCACGCAGTGAGATGAAGAAATAACCACGTCGAAGTCTGATAGATCCATCGCTCCAATTGCCAGTGGCATCAGGGGCAAAAAATGACGATAGTGGTTTTTAACCTTAGGTACGTTTTGCAAAAACGAAGTGGCCACGGGACCTAAAGCTTCGATGGAGCTCGATACGCTGCCCGGCTCATATAAAAGGACAAAGACCTTCGCCTCCGCTGGAGATAATTGCTTAAAAAGTTCACAAATAGCGGCAAAAACATTTTCACCGCCCCGTTGGCTATAAAGCCATTCATGTACCAGCGCGACTTTTCTACCTTTAAAAAGTGGACGCAATTTTTGCAAAACGTCTTCCGGCGGCGGCGGGGCTGCCGGCTGAAGCGCCATGCGGTGCGAATCGCTTAAAGAGAAAGCCGTTTCCGCCATGACCTAACTAAGCATTCAATCGAGTGCGGAAATAATCAATAGTTTGTTTTAGGCCTTCGTCCAAAGACACCTTAGGACTCCAACCCAGAAGCTCACGCGCACGGGTGATGTCAGGCTTGCGCTGCTTAGGATCATCCTGTGGCAATTCTTTAAAGGACAGCTTACTTTGGGAAGTCGGAAGGTGTTTCAAAACAATCTCGGCAAAATCCCTGATCTTGTATTCATCTGGATTACCCAAATTTACCGGCTCATGAAACGCCGTCTTAGTCGTCATGCGAAAAATCCCGTCCACTAAATCCGTGACGTAACAAAAAGACCGGGTTTGATCACCATGGCCATAAACGGTGAGCGCTTCATCCCGCAGAGCCTGCCCACAAAAGTTTGGGACTACTCGACCATCGCTGAGTCGCATACGTGGACCATAGGTATTAAATATTCGGACGATGCCGGTATTAAGATCAAACTTACGATGGTAAGCCATGGTAGCGGCTTCCGCAAAACGTTTCACTTCATCATAACAACTTCGTGGACCAATGGTGTTCACATTGCCCCAATAATCTTCGCGTTGCGGATGAACTAACGGATCACCGTAAACCTCGGATGTGCTGGCAATAATATAGCGACAATTTGGTGTACCCATGGTGCGAACGACATCAAGCGTTTGGAACGTTCCAATGGAATCTACCCGAAGGATCTCTTCCGGAAGCCGAGCAAAATCCACGGGACTTGCGGGACACGCAAAATGCAGGACCGCATCAAAGAGATGTGCTCCTAGTTGGGCCTTGAGTTCCGGTAAAAAATTCTGCGAAACGTCTTTTTCCAAGAAATGAAACCTCGACGCTAAGGCATGATTTTGTAAAAGAGTGAGGTTCTGACGATCGCCGGTCAAAAAATTATCTAGGCCCCAAACTTCATACCCTTCGTTTAAAAATCGTTCAACGAGATGTGAGCCAATGAAACCGCAAGCGCCGGTAATAAAAACACGTGGTAGGTTGGGACGTTTTTGATCCATTCTCTTTGGTTTAATGGAATTCGCCGATCCCGGCAAGAAAACAGAACTGAGCGTTGCCGTCTCTCCCGAAAAATTGACTTCCTCGATAAAATTCACAAGAATGAGGCCCGGGAATGCCAATGAAATTTTTCAATCAGATTCTAACTTGGGGCATTAGTTTCACCCAGGCCGGATCCATAAGCCTGCTGATCTCTTTCATGATTTCCCATGTCACCTTTGCTCAAGGGTCGGTGATTGGTGGTTCAGCATCAAGTTCGCCGTCTGCAAAAACGACTCCCGAACGAGGCAATGTCAAAACCCCAGCTACGGCCGTAGTACCACCAGCGGAAGATCCAGCTCCTGCGACACCCTCAAAACCTCTGAGCCTTTACCGGTCGGAATCAGGTTGCCGCCGAAGTTTTACGTATCAGCGGCAGGATTATCCTTTGGACTCCGGTCGCCGTCAGGACGGTGAAGGCCTAAAAAAAATCCTCGTTTCCAATCCAGAGGCCTATCGCCTTTTGACGCAGTACCAAAGCGGGGCGGCGACTAACCCAGTCCCAGCTTACATTGGAAGCCTTGGCATTCTTACTTTGATCGCCGCAAGTTTTGCTCCGGCGCAGTTGAGTACGGACTATCACAACCAAAAACTGATCCGTTATGGCTTCGCCGCCACCGGTATCATCACCGTAGGCCTGGCTTATTTTCTTCATCAATGGGGTCTAAAAAAGAATGAGTTGGAGCTGGTTCGCGCCGTGGAAACTTTTAACCAAGGACAACTTCCCGTGAAACAAGTTCATTTGAATCTCAACACGAACTGATTTAGTGAGTTCCTATGCCTGTGACATCCCAAGACCCGAAAAAATCAATGCAAAAACCTAAATCAATTTTAGTCATAGGTTCTGGGCCCATCGTCATTGGGCAGGCTTGTGAGTTTGATTATTCAGGTTCCCAAGCTTTGCGTACCCTCAAGGAAGAAGGCATCCGGGTGGTGCTCATCAATTCCAATCCCGCCACTATCATGACGGATCCAGGAATGGCCGACGCAGTTTACATTGAACCGCTGACGGCCGAATTTGCGGAACGTATCATCGCGAAGGAAAAACCAGAAGCGCTTTTGCCCACCCTCGGTGGACAAACTGCATTGAACCTTGCCGTGGAGCTGGCAACCCTCGGCATTCTTGAACGGCACGGAGTCAAACTCATTGGGGCAAGTTTTGAATCCATTAGAAAGGCCGAGGATCGTGAACTTTTTAAGCAAACCATGGTGAGCCTAGGGATTGACGTTCCTCTCAGCAAACAAGTTTCAAACGTTGAGGAAGGTTACGAAGCCCTCAAGGCCATTGGCCTTCCGATCATTTTGCGGCCCAGCTTTACTTTGGGCGGCGAAGGCGGAGGCATTGCCAATACCGAGGAGGAGTTTTTTAAAATCCTTGAGCGAGGTCTTTTTTTAAGCCCGACGAATTCTGTCCTCTTAGAGGAAAGCCTATTGGGTTGGAAAGAGTATGAACTTGAAGTAGTGAGGGACCGCAAGGACAACGTCATCATCGTTTGTTCAATAGAAAATGTTGACCCCATGGGAATTCACACGGGTGACAGCATTACCGTAGCGCCCGCCCAAACTCTAACGGATCGCCAGTATCAATATCTCAGGGATCTCTCGAAAAAAATCATTCGCGCCATCGGTGTGGAAAGCGGTGGTTGCAATATTCAATTTGCCGTTGATCCGAAAACCGGTCGAACAACGGTCATTGAAATGAACCCGAGGGTTTCTCGAAGTTCGGCGTTAGCCAGCAAGGCTACGGGATTTCCCATCGCTAAAGTAGCCACGCGATTAGCGCTCGGATACTGCCTGAACGAAATTTTAAATGATATCACTGGCACCACCCCCGCAAGTTTTGAACCTACAATCGACTATGTAGTCACGAAAATTCCCCGATTTGATTTTCATAAATTTACCGCGAGCCCGCAGTATTTAGGAACCCAAATGAAAAGTGTCGGCGAAAGCATGGCAATCGGCAGGACTTTCAAAGAATCCTTCTTAAAAGCACTTTCAGGAATGGAGAACGGCCATACTTCTTTGCTAGCCCGAAAGGAATTGTTAGAAGGCCTGTCATCTGAGGACTTGCAAAGTGAACTTCAGAAGCCGCTTTGGACCAGAATTTATGTCATCGCTCAAGCGCTCAGAAAAAATCTATCAGTGCAGACCATCCACGAGCTCACGGGATTTGACCCTTGGTTTTTGAACCAGTTTAAAACTATCGTCCAAATGGAAACGGAGCTTTCCGCCGCGCCAATTTCTGAGAACTGGAAAAACCTAACTCATGAAAATTGGATCACCATCAAGTCATTAGGTTTCCCCGACGAAACCTTGGCAACCTTGTGGAAAACTACTCCGCTTGAAATCCTAAAGACTCGGATCAAACTTGACGTGCGACCTCGCTTCGATCAAGTCGATACTTGTGCTGGCGAATTTGAAGCTAAGACTCCCTATCTTTACTCCACCTATTGCATTCAGGAAAAAGTTCAAAATACGGCGCCTCGGAAAAAAAATGTGGTCGTTATTTTAGGTTCGGGCACTAACAGGATCGGGCAGGGAATTGAATTTGATTACACTTGCGTGCATGCGGCCTTAGCGGCGAAAGGCTTAGGTTACGAAAGTGTCATGATCAATTACAATCCGGAAACCGTAAGTACGGACTATGACATTTCATCTAGGCTTTACTTTGAACCCTTAACCCTGGAGAGGGTCTATGCAGTTTTGGAACATGAAGGGCTGGAAAATATTCGCGGTGTGATTGTGCAATTCGGTGGGCAAACTCCCCTGAAACTCTGTCACGACTTAGAGGCACTTGGCGTCCCCATCTTAGGCACTCCGGTAAAAAGCATCGACATCGCCGAGGACCGGGCCCTTTTTGAAGAACTGCTTAATGGAGTTTCTCTTAAGGGCCTAAAACAAGCTCCCAGCGTTACCGCATCGGATCGTGAAGAGGCGCTGCGCCTCTCTGAAAAGATTGGGTTCCCCATGATGGTGCGCCCCAGTTATGTCCTTGGCGGCCGCGGCATGCGTATTGTTTTCACCCGGGAAACTCTTGAAAAATATATTGGCGAAGCCCTTGAGGTTTCCGAGAAAAAACCGGTGCTGCTTGATCGCTACCTCGCGGGCGCTACGGAAGTAGACGTAGATGCGCTATCGGACGGCAAAGATGTCATCATAGCGGGAGTGCTCGAACATATTGAAGAGGCTGGGATCCACAGCGGTGACAGCGCTTGCAGTCTTCCCGCGTTTACCCTGTCTAAGTCCATCACGGATCGACTCAGGCAATATACCCGCGAGCTCGCAAAAGCACTGAATGTCGTCGGCCTCATGAACATTCAATTCGCGGTACTGGAAAATGATATTTTCGTATTGGAAGTGAATCCGCGCGCATCCCGCACGGTTCCGTTCATCGCCAAAGCATGCGGAATTCCGTTACCGAAAATCGCTACGCGCCTGATGTTAGGAGAATCACTAAAGGACCTACTCAAAGAAAATGGTCGAACGATACTTCAGGACTTTGACCAGGACCTTGAAAAAAATCGGACCCCTTATTTCGTCAAAATGCCAGTGTTTCCATTCCATAAGTTTCCGGGCGTTGACGTAATCCTAGGGCCGGAAATGAAATCCACGGGCGAATCCATGGGCCAGGCAGAAACCTTCGGCGCGGCCTACGCAAAGGCTCTTTTAGGTGCCGGCACCACTATTCCGACCCATGGTCGGGCATTACTTTCAGTCGCGGATGAGGACAAGACTTCGGCTATTCTGGAAATTGCACGCACTTTGCACCTTATGGGTTTTCGTATGGAATGCACTGTGGGTACCTATGATTATCTGGCCGCAAATGGAATTCCTTGCGAAAAGGTCCAAAAGGTTGGCGAGCAAGCAAACGCAAAGGTGGATAACTGCGTCGCGCGTATCAAGCAAAACCATTACAGTTTTGTCATCAATACTACCGTGGGCGAAAAATCGATTTTAGATAGTTATGCCATTCGAAGAACTGCTTTGGAAAAAAGAATTCCCTATTGCACTTTAGTATCTGCGGCCCGAGCCTTCGTGAGAGCAATCGCGTCGCTTAAGGAAGAACAACTGCCGCTGTCTCCACCGCTTTCGTCCCACTGGAAATGATCAATCCATTCCTGGCATTGTATTTTGTGATCCGTTCGGCACCAAAGCTCAAGTTCGGAAGCAAGGAGAAGCGGGAAGAAATTCCGATGGTTTCCATTATGCAGCTGGCCCGAAACCTCATGTAAGCCTTCTGCGGCATAGTGGTTTATATTTTCCATTTTTGAAAATGCTATGAAATCGGCGGACCCCTCGGGCAACTGCCTTAACAACATAACTTTATCCCTACGATGCAGGACTGGCATCAAAGCCCCTTGGGTGGCCACAGCAAAAGATTTTGGAACATTTTCCAGCAGATTTCTTACGCAAGTTTTTTGCGTAGTCGGCCAGTAGGTTCGCAGAAGCAAAACGGGGCTTCGGCCAAAAAAACAAAACAAGCCAAGAAAAAGCCAAACCGTCTGCGGAGTCTTTTGCCTCTGGGTTGATGGTGCATAATAGGCAAGCATCAACGCCCCCCATAAAAGCGGCAGAAAAATAAGGTCGTAGTGGAAGTCCGTCGATCTTGGCGTGAATAAAAGATTTAAAAACCAGAGCGCTACGCTTGAAAAAAACAGGAAGGGTTGCTTCCGCACCATAAATGGAATGAAAAACAAGTAGGGACCAAAAACCAAAAGCCCGTATTTTAGGCTTTTCAGATCGAAGATGTATTTGAAGATGCGTTCCAGCAATCCGAAAGGTTCACGTAAAAACTGTTGGAAGAGTCCCTCTGACGTAAGCCCAAGAAAATTCAGGCGCCTGGCCATCATAACTTGATCCTGGGGACCGGCGATCTTTGGCGCGATGACAAAGTTCCATAGGTAAAACGCGAAGGCTGAAAATAGGATGACCGCCAGCGCTGCCCCACGCCACTGATTCGCTCTTTTTGACGTTTCTCCCGGCAGCTGGAATAGGATCCAAAGGGCAAAGGGCACGGATAAAAAAGCAGCGTTTTCCTTAACCGTAAAAAGCGCCAAAGTACAAAGCAAGTAAAGCAAAAGCCTGCCCGATAAAATTGAACTTAAAATCAGTATCCCCAGGGGAAGAAAAAATACATCTTCCCGAAATTGAAAAGAAGCCCCGCCGCGGAAAGACGGAGTCAGGCTAAAAAAGAGAATCATGAGAAAAAACCGGAGCGAAATTCTTTTTTCTGGCGGACCGCCTGAAGTCCGCGCCATGACGGAAATGCAGAGCAAAAGCGAACCCGCCAAAAGCAAAGCCGGAACCCAAGCCATATGAAAGGGTGTATCGATCAGTCGGTACAGGGGCACTAAAGCAGCAAATATAAATGCCGCGTGCTCGCCTAAGTAGGTTCCTGCCTTGGGCATACTGGAACCCAGAAACGGAGCTAGGCCCTTTGGCCACAAAAAGGCCGTTTTCCAAATACTTTGCTCAACGTATGTGAAGTCATAGGCGTTTGCATTTAAGGATGCATACTCAAACCAATGCAGAACCGTATAAAATAAAAATATTGCGCCACAAAATCCCAACGCCCACGAATAGGGAATGGTCCGATTTTCCCTAGGCCACGCCCCTGGCTTTTTTATTCCGCAAAGCGCAACCAGGATGATTCCAAAAACATTGACCTGGGAAAGCTCAACTCTTCCCAGCATAGTTCCGCCCGTAAGGATGAGTAAAAGAATCACGGCCCAAAGAAAGATCTTTAGTCCTTCCAGGAGTTTAGGAAATATAATCGGCATCTGATTATGATGAGTGAAACCCTTGCTTGCGACAAGTACTCAAAAATGGCATCTTCACCCCAACCATGACCCAAAATAACGTACAACAAAGCTCAAACGGTGCTGTTCCCGATGTCAATAGTGCACCGGTGCCCATGACCGTTAAGGGGCGTCGCCTCCTTGAGGAAGAACTGAAACGTTTGTTGTCGGTGGATCGTCCGACGGTGGTTAAGGCTATCGAGATCGCACGAGGCCATGGTGACCTCTCTGAAAATGCCGATTATTCCGCGGCCAAAGAGCGACAAGGTTTTATCGAAGGCCGTATTCAGGAAATTAATTCGAAACTCGCAAGAGCTCAAGTGATCGACCCTAAAAGCATCACCTCAGAAAAAGTTCTTTTTGGCGCAACGGTGGATATTGAAGATCAAGAATCCGGCAGACCTTGCACCTACACCATCGTAGGCGCAGATGAGGCAGATCTTAAAAATCATAAAATTTCCATTCACTCCCCGCTTGCTCGTGCTCTCATTGGAAAGAAGGTAGGAGATGAAGCCGTCGTCCAAGCCCCCAAAGGAGCCGTTCACTACGACATCTCAGACATCCGTTACGAATAGACCGCCCCAGCGTTTTTCCGATTCGCTTCAAACTGTAAAAGGCATTGGACCAAAACTTTCTTCCCTTTTGATCAGCAATGACTTCGCTACCATCGAAGATCTGCTTTATTTTTTCCCTCGCGACTATCAGGATCGATCAAAATTTTTTTCGGTAACCGAAGCCCTCGTTGCTCAAACCACGGCCACTTCCGCCGAGGAAGCAGCAAAACCGGTTTTATTAAAGGGCCATATTTCTGCCATTCGTTTCATTCCCATCCGGAATTTGCCGAGGCCCCTACTTGAAGCAAAATTTTCGGATGCCACGGGGTCCTTATCGCTAAAATGGTTTGCCTATAATAAAAACTACCTTCTCAAACGACTTCAGGAACATCCTCATGTCCTGGCCTATGGCACCCTGAGGTCCTATCAAGGCAAATGGGAATTGCTACATCCAGAACTTGAGTATTTAGATGCAGAAAGTTCGGAACCTGTTTCCGCTCAAGGAATTGTACCCATTTATGTCGAGCATGAAGGTCTGAACCAAAAGCTCATACGGCGGCTCGTGGGCAACGCACTTGAAAAAGTAACCCCTATCCCAGAAACCCTGCCGCGAGATTTGCTGGAAAAATTTGATCTTATGGATTTAAGTGCTGCGCTGAAAGAAGTGCACGGACCACGCGCCAGTTCGCTGAGCGCTCTGCAATCACATACGGCTCCTGCGCAGCGACGAATTATTTTTGAAGATCTTTTTAAATTTCAGTTTTCCATGGGATTGCGGAGAAAAACCATTCGTCAAAAAACCGCCGCGGCATTCCCGTTTGGACGGCAGGCTTCAGCCTTTTCAAGTTTTGTGTCCAAACTTCCGTTTGCGCTCACTCAAGATCAGAATCACGCCCTTGATCGCATTTTTCAGGACTTAAGCTTGCCTCAACCTATGAACCGACTTTTGCAAGGTGACGTGGGTTGCGGAAAAACCCTGGTCGCCTTAGGTTCGGTATTGGCTCCCCTCGCCCATGGTGCCCAAGCTGCATTTCTTGCACCCACAGAAATCCTTGCGCAACAGCATCTCAGAAATGCACAAAATATCTTTACTGAGTTGGGATTCCGGGACGAAATTAAGCGGCCCTATCAAGTTGAACTTCTTTCCGGCTCAACCCCTAAGGCCAAACGCAACGAAATCCTAACTAAACTTGCAAATGGTGAAATTGATCTACTTATTGGTACCCACGCGCTTATGGAACCGGGGGTTTGTTTCCATAACTTGGGATTTGTTATCATTGATGAACAACACCGCTTTGGCGTGGACCAGAGAGCAGCGCTTAGAGCCAAGGGTAAACATTTCGCTCACCTACTCTCCATGACGGCAACCCCCATTCCCCGCACTTTGGCGCTGACGGTTTACGGTGACCTCGACGTCACCGTGATTCGTGAACTGCCCAGCGGTCGTAAACCCATCACCACAAAAATCGTAACGGCTAACGATATTGAACAAATGTATGGGCAGGTACGTGAACAGTTGCGTAACGGACAACAAGCCTACGTTATTTTCCCCCTGGTTGAGGAATCAGAAAAAATCGATCTGTCCAATGCTATCGATGGTGCTGAGATGCTCGCCCATGGTCCATTTCGGCAATTCAAGGTCGGGCTTTTGCACGGGCGAATGACGGGCACCGAAAAAAATGACGTCATGTCCGAATTTAAGCAAGGCAAGATTCAAGTGCTAGTTTCAACGACAGTGATTGAGGTCGGAGTGGACGTTCCTAACGCTACCGTGCTCATCGTCGAACATAGTGAACGTTTTGGATTATCCCAGCTGCATCAACTTCGAGGGCGGGTGGGACGCGGCCATCATCAATCCTATTGTTTCCTCAGCGTCAACGCTACAGGTCCTGCCGTTGGCTCAACGAAATCTGTAGCAATGGAACGACTAAAAGCCATGGAGGAAACTCAAGACGGCTTTCGGCTTGCAGAACTGGATCTTAAACTTCGGGGCCCAGGGGAATTCATGGGCACGAGACAAGCGGGTGAACTTAATTTTCCTATGGCTAACTTAGTGAGGGACCAGAACGTTCTTACGGAAGCTCGCCGAGCGGCCTTTGAAATTTTAACGGAGGATCCGACACTTGAACTTTCTAAAAATGCGCCGTTGCGCCACCTCCTTACGAGCAAAGATGGCCAAGTTCTTTTTGACAGGTTAGGATCTGGATAATGAAAGCTCCTAGTGTGAAGAATCGAAACGGGTATTTTAAGAGTTTTGATGGCACGCGTCTTTTTTATTCCATCTCTTACCCTACGGATCCGGAAAAATGTGGGCCGCCCCTTCTGTTCTGTTACGGTTTGCTTTGTTCTAAGCTGCATTGGCAGTACCAAATGAGCTATTTTGCGAAGACTCACCCGGTAATCTGGCTTGATTTCAGGGGCCATCACTTATCCGAAATGCCCGGCGATATCTCAAGCATCACCATTGAAACCTTGGCTCACGACGTTGCCTGCCTCATGGATGAAATAAAAATCCCGCAGGCTGTGCTGCTTGGTCATTCCATGGGCGTAAACATCGCTTTGGAATTTTGTCACAGATTTCCTGAAAAAACTTTGGCATTAGTTCTAGCCAATGGGTGCGCACGCGCGCCCTTTGAGTCGTTGTTAAAAACGAACTTCATGTCCTACGTTCTGCCCCTTTTGAGAAAATCCTATAAAAAGGCGCCGGAACTTACGTCGTTTTATTGGAAAATGCAGGCGTCCAATCCGTTGGCTAGGTGGTTTGTAGGATGGGCTGGCTTCAATCCGGCGTACTGCCGCAAGTCCGATATAGAACTGTACATCGATCTCGTCGCTACTATGGATTTAGGCCTCACCTTGCAAATCATGTCCGATTATTCTGACTATGATGCGACTCCCTGGCTGCATACGATTCAGAAACCTAGCCTCATCCTGGCGGGAGAAAAGGATCTCATCATCCCAAGGGAAGCGCAGGAACTTATGCATCAACTGATCCCTAATAGCCAATTTGAACTCATTCGGGACGGCAGTCACTGCCCACAAATGGATATTCCCGAGATGGTGAACATCCTGGTGGAAGATTTCATTTCAGGTTTAACTTCAAACTCTGGGAAGAAAGCAAAGCCCAGGGGGAAATATAGTAGCCAAACCAATTCGGTTTAGTTCCTTGCCCCAGGCACCATCTTCCTCGGCAAGCGCCTTGAAAGGCGCCCGTGAGCTCCGCAATACTCATCACCGAAAGCCCTACTTTTTCCAAAGATTGAATCTCTTCGCAGGATCGCCCTGAGCAGACACAACCCACGCACTCACTTGGCAACGGGGAATTCAACGTAACGAGAATTTCATCATTTTCCATGAGGGTCGTTGAGCACGATTGCACCAGTTCACCATTTTTTCGCACAGTGCATAGACCACAGTCGGCAGTGCGACAAAAAAACGCGTCTTGGTAACGCCGATATCCCATTTGCGCCAATGCCACGCGAATCGGGATGCGAAGTTTGGAAAGCCTGCGCATGCCATTGATAAAAACCCAGCCCTGCTCAATGTTTTTTCCGCTCTCCACCTGGAAGCCTTTTTGCGCAACCTTGAGACCTAAAGGAGTCATGGTCAGGTCATCGTAGAGTGGACTGGGAGCTTTTCGCCTGATCGACCTCACATCCCACGTCAAGTAATTCGGTACTTGCACATCCACCAATATATTTCGGGTGCCCTGAATACGTCGAACATCTAAAACTTTTCCTGCCCCCATGATTTCACCGCGTCGGTTTCGCAGACTGACACTTTCATTTTGTTTCATGGGATTTTCTTTGAACTCACCATCGGCAAGGGTTACGCCCATGGTGATGCGCCGATAGTGATCTTCTTTCCCGTCAACGGATTCGCCCCTCAACATAAAAGCCGCTTGGGCTGGGCATACGGCGACACAAACCCCGCAGCCAGTGCAACGTGTAGGATTAAGCCTGGGTAAATCAAGGGCTGAATGTTTTGAAATTGCCGCTTCGGGGCAAGCGATCACACACTCTTGACAAGGCGTTTCTTCAAAACACTCAAGGCTAGCCAGCGGCGCGTTCACCGGAATTTCCGGAGGAGAACATTTCTCCGCAATGAGTTCCTGTACGGATTGGAACGACAGGTTTTTACCATTATAGTGCCATTCTCTTTTACGCAGCTTCACTTCCCGTAACTTTTTACGATCCGTCCGAATGCGCTCAATGCTCCCGTTTGTGATGGCGTAGTCTTCCTTGTCGAGCAAACGCAAAAGCCGCCATTGCGTTTCTGCCCAATCCAGATCCGTAAGCCACCTTGATTCAGGATCGCTGCCCACGAGGCTTTGCACATAAAACAAACCTTTTTGCCAAAACTCAGGTGCATTCAAATGGGATTGGTTCAAGGGACTTGAGGGACTAACAATAAGAGTATCCGCTTCAATGATAAGGCGCTCATTCCCGCCGGTCCCGGTTTCTTCCTTAAGGTAATAACGGTTGAGCTCAGGAGTTACTTCCACCACTTTTGACAGCGAGTGATTTTTAAAAAACCTGCCGCCCTTGGCGATGAATTGTTCCTGAAGGGCACGCCATCCCGAAATAAAACCACTGGATTCCGCAATTTCAACGCATTGCGCGCCTAAGGATAGAAGCTTTAGGCCCATGATGATTTCTTGGTTACGACTTCCGAGGATGAGAAACTTTCGCGCGGCGAAGGGAACCGGAGTTTTTGCGGAGTCTTCGGGCAACCATTCTTGAATCATGCGTTGCAAAGCGTGAAGGCTCATAAGTCCACGGTGGAAAAACCCAGGAACGCTCAGGAGGTTTACATCATGGGGCGGATTCTGGCCGGCGCCCACGCAGGTCCAATTTCCTAACCAGCTATTCACGATGCAAGCGGAAACCCGAATACGAATCCAATTTTTGAGCTTACGGCCCAAAACCTGAACTTCAATGGCTTGGGATTTTGCTCCCTCCAGTACTTTATAAAAAATCACGTCATGGCGATCCAGAAACCTAAGGTGTCGCTTGTGGCCCAGGGGATTTTTGAGTTTCGGCCGAGGTCCAATAACCACTACGGAAAGCTCCCGTTTTAAAAGCTGACGGATAAAAAGCTCAAGCCCCGTTGGCCAGTGTTGAGGATCAATGGAACCATCAATGTTGTGGCCCGGAGAATGATCATGTAAAAAAATCAGGACGTCTGCCCGAAGAGCCGCTCCCCTGAGGGCCGCAGACTCGGTAACGCCGGTGTCTAAGTTGGAATCGCGCTTACGATCTCTGGGACCGACCATAGATCTCCTTCAAACGCCGTCCCGTAATGAACCTCTGGAAGAAAAGACCGCCACTGAGGGTTCTTCCATTCCCAATCTAAATGAAAACATCGCTTATGAAACATACAAGATAGGGGAAACCGCTGATCTTTATCCATTCTCACTACTTCGTCCACGATGACTTCTACCTGATCGGGCCCCTTGCCGGTGCTCCAACGCGCCGCAAAACCTCGAGAACCCATAATATACTGCGCAGGCCCCAGGGAAAAAGCAAAACCTTCCTGATCAATCTGGAACTCAGGCCTCTGAAAAAAAAGCCGGTGGCGCTCAATGCGCCGTTTGCGCAAACTTTGAATCCAAGTTTCGGAGCTACCTTCCGAAAGATCGGCTTCGGTCTTCAAAAAGTTTTTCATTCGCGGCAGGAGATCACCGGTCAGCAACACCAGACACCTTCGATCAAAAACGATTTCCTGGTTTTTCCCGTCGTGGGCGAAACGCAGACGGCGCGCGGTACGTTGCAGGGCACGGGCGCCTTGAAAAATTTTTAGGGACTGTGATTCCTGCCGCTCCTTAAAAAATTCGAGCAAGTCCCTAAGGATCGCAACACTATCCCAATAGACCATAAATCCACGCTGAAACACTTGGTCTACATTGGCGACATTTTTAAGACCCAGACCAAATTTCTTCATGCGAATTTCCAAAAGTTCAGGGGTAATCACCCGCAAATAGGGTGCAGCCCAAGCACGCTTCTCTAAACGGAAAATACTTTCGCTCACTTCATCCGAAAAAACCGTATGCCACGGTACGGAACTTACAATGGACCAATGGTCAGCTTTTTTCAGCGCCGTTTGCCCCACGGCCAGCGGAAATAAATCCCGCCATCGAGAATTCAGCTCCTCCCAGAGCCTTGGTAATCCCTTGGCTGCGCTCTCGGGATGCCGATAAGCATGGCGCCAAAGGCAAAACCCGTCGAAAGCTTCTAAATCTGCCGCATCAAACTCCGGGGCAGGATTAATCAGCGCTACGCTATAACCTAAAGCCAAAAGCCTAGCGGTGGTCAATAACGAAACGGCACCGTTGCCAATGACCGCAAACTGGTAGTTTTCAGGAGGAGCGAAGGACTGGCTTTGGCCTCGAGCAAAACGAAGTTTGCTCACGCCATGAAACCTTTCATGACTCGTTTCATAGCCGCCTGGACCTGGGCATTCTTGTAAGCCGTATGGGAACTCATTCCTTCAATGCTTTCCCGATAACTTTTTTCATCACAAACCTGGACTTCGAAGGGATAAAAAAACCGAATTTCCCGCTGAATACTTTGGAAATCCAAATTATCCAAAAGTTTGCGTCCTTCATCTGAAAGGGTTTCCGTCTTGATCAGGGATTTTACTTTCCTAAGATCGTCGTAAAGCGGGTTAGCAATTTTAACGAGCTGTCGACATGTAAACTGAATAGCTTTATAGGTTTTACTTGAGTACGGGTTGGTTACGGAGTCGGCACTCATATTTTTATCGCAGGCCTTTACCAACCTCTCGTAAATCATTTCCACGTCGCTCAGCCCCTCGGTGCGAATGGCCGTAAGCTCAGTCTTGAAATTCTCGACATCGATGAGTGCATTGCGCGACCGACTAGGTTTGCTATTTGCCGGCATAATAACGTAGGCGTCTTTGAGAAATTTTATGACCCTCAGTGCATCAAAGCGATTGTGGGTCACAAAACGAATCCCGATACGGTCAAACACGTCTTCCGCCACGTTCTCAGGCTTATGCAATAATTTTATGAGCAGGCTTTCCCGAGACTTTTTTGGTTTTGTTTCAAACGAAACCAACGGGACAAAATGGGAACCAGTTTTGGAAAAATCCTTCGTGCGCCCGAGGGAAAGTCTCCCCTCCTGATTTTCAATGACGCGGTAAATACGGTCTAAAATTTGTTTTTGAATGTCGGAAAAATAAGGGGAACGCAAATCCTTATCCATATGACTAATGGTGTGCATTACCTTTAGGGTAGCGCAGGACCAGAGTCTTAGGTCCTGGGATCGACGGCGCGGTTCATCCGTGGGAGTTTTGTCGATGAAACCAGATAGCGTAGGTTCAGTATTTCCAGGTCCCGCCGCGCCTTGCCCCGTGGACCAAAGCAAGAGCTGCGCAGGATCCGTTAATTCCAGGAGCTTGCGCGGCAGATCAATGCGCAGACCTTCCGGGTTTTCCGGAAAGAGAAAATACTTTCGCATGAAACTCAATGCTTCGTGGAAATTGCCAAGGAGCTCCGCTTTTTCAATGGGGCGCTCCAAATCAAATCCGTAGGACTGCAAAAAATCAGTTGCACCATCCAGCGTAGAGACATTCAAACTCTCATTGCTATCGATGGTGGAGCGACCGCCCACAAGCACATCTAAAGTTTCCCAGTCAAACTGAAATTCTTTTGGAATTGTCATGCGCCCTGCCCTCCATCTGCACGCTACACTGGAATCTCTGAATCAGTAAGGGTATTACTTGATCCGCAATAATGAAAAATATCATCACTAAAATCATCATCACTTGGTTTGGCTGTGGTCTCGTCCCTTTAGCGCCCGGCACGGCCGGATCCTTAGGCACCATGCCGCTAGCGATTTTCCTATTAAATAGAAACTGTTCAGTCCCACTACTTGTCGTCTTGGCGACGGCCTTGACGATAATCGCGATTTTTTTCGTGGCCATTGATCAGCGTACATCCACTACGAAGGATCCCGGCTACGTAGTCATCGATGAAGCGGCAGGGATTCTTTGGTCCATTTCTAGTTTACCCCTGTTGACGGAATTTCAAGAGGGAATTTCTTTTTCGGCGCGGCAAAATATCATCCTAGTATTTTGCTTTGTTTGTTTTCGTATTTTTGACGTTTTAAAGCCGTTTCCAGCCGGTTATTTTGACGCACAAAGTAAGGTTGCCGCAGGTGCAAATTCGCGTGGTGCTCACATTGTGTTGGACGATGTGGTTGCCGGCATTTATACTGCCTTACTGACCTTTTTTGTCTTTAAGTATATTTTTTAAATTCATTGGCACTGCCCGTGCTACGGCCCTAGGCTACAGTCAGCTTTGCAGTAAAAAACGAAACGAAGGAGATTTTTTATATATGAGTTCCCCCACACAATCTCAAAACACATCAACCGCGGCGCCCGGACAGCTTCACAGCACCGATGCCGCAACTACTGGGCAACGAGCTAAAGCGCTTGATCTCGCCCTTTCCTCAATTGAAAAACAATTTGGAAAAGGTTCCATCATGCGTTTGGGCAAGGATGAAAATCTTGTTCAAGATGTTCCCGTGGTTTCCACCGGATCCCTCAGCCTTGATTTGGCTCTAGGGGTTGGCGGCCTTCCCCGTGGTCGCGTCATCGAAATTTTTGGACCAGAATCTTCCGGTAAAACTACGCTGACTTTGCATTGCATCGCAGAAGCCCAAAAAGTGGGCGGCGTTGCGGCATTCATCGATGCCGAGCATGCCCTCGACGTCGATTACGCACGCAAACTTGGCGTAAAAACTGGAGATCTCCTGATTTCTCAACCCGATACCGGTGAACAAGCCTTGGAAATCGCCGACATGCTCATTCGCAGCGGTGCGGTGGATTTGATCGTCGTGGATTCCGTGGCAGCACTTGTGCCACGCGCCGAAATCGAAGGTGAAATGGGCGACTCTCACATGGGCTTGCAAGCTAGGCTTATGAGTCAAGCGCTCAGGAAAATCACGGGATCCTTGAACCGTAGCAAAACTACCATGATTTTCATCAATCAGATCCGTATGAAAATCGGAGTCATGTTCGGAAACCCAGAAACTACGACGGGCGGAAACGCACTTAAGTTTTATGCGAGCCAACGCTTAGATATTCGCAGAATTGCTGCCCTTAAAAATGGTGAGGATGTCATCGGCAACCGCACTCGAGTTAAGGTTGTGAAAAACAAAGTGGCACCTCCTTTCAAGGAAGTAGAATTTGATATCCTTTACGGTGAAGGAATTTCAAGGGAAGGCGATTTGCTGGATCTGGCTTCCGAAGAAAATATCATTGAAAAGAGTGGCACCTGGTACACGTATCAAGCAGAGCGCATGGGACAAGGACGTGAAAATGCACGTACTTGGCTTAAGGAGCGCCCTGAATTTTACGACAAAATCAAAGCTCAGGTTTTAGCAAAACATAAGGCGGCAAAGGCAGGTGCTGCAGCACCGGCTGCAGATGTGGCAGGAACCACCGCTGCATCGACGCCAAGTACGGGTAAGGCACCCACTGCTCCAACCGCAGCCCCGGCTGCCGTAAGTTCAGCAAAAACCGCTCCGACTTCTTCAACGTAGCCCAACGGGTCAACGTCTAGTGGTAGTTCTAAAACAAAATAGCGATCAGCCCTAAAACTGTCGTTTTAAAGTGAAAAGCCTAATGGGAATTCAAAAAGCCCATTAGGCTTTTTTTTATGGGTTTTAGGGTCAAGCACCTGCACTCAAAGGGTCCAATTTAGACTTTGTAAATATTAATTATTTATAGTAAACGACCCCTATGGTTTACCGAAGTTTGGCCCTAGTTGCCCTCACCGTTCTGAGCCTAGCCTTTACAAGTCCGGCTTCGGCCGCGCCTTCGGCCGTTCGGCGGTGCGAGTCATATTTAACCACTTTGTTGGCTGACCAGAGTTGGCAGGAGGAATTTCGAAAACAAATTCAAATCGATTTAGATCCAAAAAATGAAAAAGGATTTACGGTATTTGATCTGCCCCCGATGCCAGAAGGTTTAGCCGATGAACTTTATCATTCATTAAAGGCCCCCAAGATGCCAATTCTCATTCCTTTCATCGGTGATCAGGTTCATTTTGGGATCGATAGCCGCGGCGATGTAGGAGATTTTTCGTATTCGGATCCCGAGCGCTTAGCTTTTCGCTTTATCATGGATGGTCTTGTCACTCACTTTGAAGAAACCGTAGCAACCATGCCTTGGAGAAATGAAAAATTTCATTACCCAAGAACTCAAATTCGCATCATGGACTCAAGCGCGCAGTATTATGGCAGCCCCGACGAACGTACAGCCATGTCTCATCGTGACGGGGGAACTTACACGTTACTCCTAGCGGTTCACGGTCCGGGCCCACTCTACTCAAGACAAGCGGGATATGATGAATTGCCGGCGTCAGCGTTCGCCAAAATGCCAGGAGTTCAGCAACTGAAGACCGGTAGCCTTATTCTTTTTAGGAATAGATCTTGGCGTGATGTGGTCAACACCGAAATTTACGGATCGGTCGCCGATGAGGGCTTATCGCATAGTCCGCCAAACCAAAATCTACCTAGAATTCTCCTTACGATGCAGTGGGGATTCAACGGGTAGGATATCCGACGAGGCAACTGCGCAGCTGGCTAGCGCAACTTTACCAAATTGGCGATCCCTTGCCCGAATCACCGCCTCTGGTTACACTCAATTCATGAAACATCTTTTCACCCTATTCTGCGCAATCACTTCTTTTATCTTTGCGACCTCTTCTCCTGCCCGCACACCCTCCGAAGGTGCGCGCCCGTCCTCCCAAGCCCACCAAATGCATGTTCCAGAAAATATGCGGATGCGTGCTCAAGATATGCCAGCCGGGCCTTGCCGGGATATTTCCCTGCGCATTGAAAGGGAATGCCCCCAATCCGCCGCCACCAGCAACGCCAGGGCTTGCATGCAGATGCATAGCCAGGCCATTGAAGCTTGTTCAACTCCGCAGTCTAGGGAAAAATTAAATCAGATGTCCCAAGATCCCAACCACCCTTGCCGCCGAAAAATGACGCAACTCTGCGGAGGCGGCATGGAATTTATGCAAAAAATGGCTCAGGACCCGCAACCTACAATTGACTGCATCGGTCGGCACAAAACTCAGCTTCAGTCCTTCTGCAATTCCGGAAATCCTTAAAGCAGCCTTATTCTAAACATCGCTTTGCTATTGAAAATATCCTCAACTCATTAGAGTTTTAGCTCCATGAGCACTTCCCCTTTGAATACTGGAAAAGCGGTACGGTCGGCATTTTTAGATTATTTCAAAAATCAGAATCATACCGTGGTGGAATCAGCGCCCTTGATTCCTTCCAACGATCCTACCCTCATGTTTACCTCTGCTGGAATGGTGCAGTTTAAAGATTGTTTTTTAGGCGTGGAAAGCAGGCCATATAAGCGGGCGGTATCTGCCCAAAAGTGTTTACGGGCCGGCGGAAAACACAATGACCTCGAAAATGTAGGTTTTACCGCAAGGCATCACACCTTTTTTGAGATGCTCGGAAACTTTTCCTTTGGCGATTACTTTAAAAAAGACGCCATTCATTTCGCATGGGAATTTGTCACCAACGTACTGCAAATTCCAAAAGAGAAACTTTATGTCACGGTGTTCCGGACGGACGACGAAGCCGCGGAAATATGGCGCACCCAAGAAAAAGTTCCACGAGAGCGGATTTACCGCTTTGATGAAAAAGACAATTTCTGGGCAGCCGGCGATACTGGGCCGTGCGGGCCCTGTTCTGAAATTTTTGTGGATCGAGGAGAAAAATACGGAAACGGCCCCCAGGACGTCATGGGCGGCGATGGCGATCGTTTCATGGAAATCTGGAATTTGGTTTTCATGCAATACAATCGTGATGCTTCAGGAAAACTAAATCCCTTAGAGCGGCCCTCCATCGACACGGGAGCTGGGCTAGAACGGCTCTGTTCCGTCCTTCAGGATAAAACTACAAATTACGATACCGATTTATTCCAAGACATCATTGGAGGGATTTCCGAACTTTCAAAAATTAAGTACGGAGCAAATCCTGACTCCGACGTTTCCATGCGGGTCATCGCCGATCATTGCCGCGCCACGAATTTTTTGATGTCCGACGGAGTTTTGCCATCTAACGAAGGCCGAGGTTATGTGCTTCGACGCATCATGCGACGGGCCATTCGGCACGGAAGAAACCTCGGATTTAAGGAACCGTTTTTTTGGCAGCTGACCAAACCTCTCATCCAGCAAATGGGTTCTGTTTATACCGAACTTCAGGACAAAAAGGATTTCTTAGAGTCCAACATACGGCTTGAAGAAGAACGCTTTTTAGTCACTTTGGATAAGGGCATGCACGTTCTTGATGAAGCGTTGAAATCCAAAGATCAGCAGATTCCCGGCGCCTTGGCGTTTAAACTTTACGATACTTTTGGTTTTCCCTTGGACCTCACCCAAGTCATCGCTCAGGAGCATAAAAAGGTAGTGGACAGTGATGGTTTTGAGCTGGCTATGAAAGAGCAACGCACACGCTCCCGGGAAAGTTGGAAGGGATCCGGAGAAGAAGCAGTCGCAGGGATTTATAAGGATCTCCAATCACAATTCGCCAAACAAGGACTACAAACGAAGTTCATTGGTTATGAGGGCATCGAGGGACCAGGAAAAGTGCTGGCCTTGATTCAAGAAGGCAAGGCCGTCGCTGAAGTTAGCGCAGGAGAATTTGAAGTTATTTTAGATCACACACCTTTTTACGCTGAATCTGGCGGCCAAGTTGGGGATGAAGGAAAAATTTCTAATTCTCACTTTTCGGCTGAAGTTAAAAATGTGCAAAAGCATTTTGGCGAAGTCATTGTCCTTCATGTCGAAAACGCGAAAGGCCGGTTAAAAGTAGGCGACACCCTTGATCAACGGGTTGATCAAAAAATCAGGGCGCTTACGGCAAAAAACCACACGGCAACCCATATGCTGCATCACGCGCTTCGCCATTTTTTAGGATCACATGTGAAACAAGCGGGTTCCCTGGTTACGCCTGAGTTTCTACGTTTTGATTTTACCCACCCCCAAGGATTAACGGCAGATGAAATGGAAAAAATTGAGACTTTCATCAATGAACGCATTTCTTTAGGCGCACCCGTTTCCGTAAATGAAATGGAGAAAGATCAAGCCATCGCCAAGGGCGCAATTGCATTTTTCGGCGATAAATATGGCCAAAAAGTGCGGGTCGTTGGAATTAGGGATAGCATTGCGGGTACGGATCAAGATTTTTCCGTTGAGCTTTGCGGAGGGACCCACGTAAGCCACACCACGGAGATCCAAGGGTTTAAGATCCTCAATGAGAACGGTATCGCCGCGGGGGTTCGGCGTATCACGGCCGTCACCGGGCCGCGTATTGTTGCTCTCATAAAGGACCAACAAAATTTAATTTCTGGGCTCATGAGTACTTTAAAGACATCGGCGCCAAATGAGCTTCAACCAAAATTAGAAAAACTTTTAGTAAGCGAAAAAGAATTGCGAAAATCCCTTGAAGCTCAAACGAGAAAAAGTTCGGCAAATTTTGCGCAAGATTGGCTTGCTCAGGCAAAACCCCTCACCACATCGCCTCAATCAAAACTGATTTGTGGCGCCCTACCGGAAGGTATTGATCAACCGCTTCAAGTCTTAAGGGACCTTGCCGATTCCATTCGCAGTCAAGTGAGCTCCTGCGTTGTGGTGTTAGGTGCCACCGCCGGAAGTGGAGATGAAAAACAAGTTCACCTGCTCATTACGGTGAGCAAGGATTTACAGGCGACCATTAAGGCAGGGGATCTCGTTAAAGAGTTCGCTCCGCTGATGGACGGCCGCGGTGGTGGTAAGCCCGATATGGCCCAAGCGGGCGGAAAAAAGGCAGAAGGTTTGCCGCTTATATTTTCCGCTTTGCAGAAAAAACTAACGTAAACTTCATAAGCTGATTGCAACTTGGGCCGGATATGACAGGATCGACTCTGATTTTAAAAAGGGAGTTTTTCATATGTCTGGACTTCAATCCATTTTTCAATCCGCCATGGAAAATCATCTACACCTCGTGCCCCATGTCCACCCCCATGCAGCACCACGAAATGCTTCCCTGTTTTTCGACGGACTTTCGTTAAGTCACACTTGGGTTTATTTGGCAGCAGTGCTTTTCGGCTTGGTCGCCCTCACGGCCATGGTTTGGTTTAAGCCTAAAAAAAAAGCACTGAATTCCGTAAGTGATCTCGTCACTAAAAGCTCTTCATCCCTAGCGTTTGTTTTTTGTTTATTGACCGCCACTGCCTTCGTAGGTTGTACGGGCAAAAATTCTGATTCATCGAGTACGGCTTCGACCCAGAGGTCCCGCGAGGAAAACCTCAAAGGGAAGGTCCTGCGCCTCATGCTCAAGGACAATGTGAAATCCGGCGATCCGGCCTCGATTCTTGATGTCGTGTCTGGCGAAGTCATTAACCAAATCATCGAGCCCCTTTATGAGTACGATTATTTCTCCGCCACCACTAAATTAAAACCATTGTTAGCCGAAAGCATGCCGGTCTATTCGAAGGACTTAAAAACTCTTACGATCAAACTGAAAAAGGGCGTTTTGTTTCACAACGACCCCTGTTTTAAGGATGGCAAAGGCCGTGAGTTCACCGCCCAGGACGTCTTGTTTTCTTGGAAACGTTTAGCCCTCACGGACACCCACGCGGAAGGACTTTTCATATTCGATGGGCACGTTGAAGGGTTTCATGATTTTATCGCGAAGTACAAAAGCTTAAAGTCTTCCGACGAAAAAGCCCTTAGCGATTTAGCAGATCTTCCGCTTCCTGGACTTCAAGCACTTGACCCTTACACCGTTCAGATCAAGCTCGAAAAACCGTATCCTCAACTCGTTTATCTCCTCGCACACAACCTTTCGGCACCCATTGCCCGCGAAGCGCTGCAAAAGTATGGGCCTGAGATCATCAATCATCCCGTGGGGACGGGTCCTTTTAAAGTGACGGCGTGGGAACCTCAGAACAAAATTATTTTAAGTAAAAGTGAAAACTTTCGTGAAGAACTTTTTCCCACGGACATTGCCCCTCAATTTGCGAGCTCTAAAAAATATTCCGGCCAACGGCTTCCGCTCGTCGACCATGTTGTGTACCGCGTGATTCACGAGGAACAGCCGCGCTGGCTTGAGTACATCGATGGGAACTTAGATGTGATTGAAATCCCCAAGGACAATATCTCCGTGGCGCTGGACGCCCAAGACCCCACCAAACTTGCGGATCAGTGGCGCAAGAAGGGACTTGATGTCAGCATCGATAAAAACAGCAATGTTTATTGGTACATCTTCTTCAATATGCGGGACTCCATTCTTGGGCAGAATAAATATTTACGCCAAGCCCTTAGCAGCGCCCTTGACCGCAAAGAATGGTTAAGACTTTTTCGAAATGACCGTGGGGATATTGCTACGGAACTAAACCCGCTGGGTGTGGTTGACCGTTGCGGGAAAAAAGCCTTGGCTTTTGGCTTTGATTTAGAGCGTGCTAAGAAACTTTTGGCCCAAGCTGGATTTCCGGGTGGTAAAGGCCTACCAACGCTTAAATTTGATTTACGAGGTGCAAATACGGCTAATCGGCAAATTGGGGAATTCGTGAAGAGAAGCCTCGAGGCGATTGGGGTCAAAGTCGACGTCGTAGCCAACACCTTTCCGGCATTTCTTGATAAACGAAATAAAAAGAATCTACAAATTGCCTACGGTGGTTGGGTTATGGATTATCCGGATCCAGAAAATAACTTTGCTTTATATTACAGCAAGAATGAGGCGCCGGGCCCCAATGAATCTAACTTCAATAACCAAGCCTTTGACGCCCTCTACGATAAGTTTGCGGCCATGGCGCCAGGGCCTGCACGCAAAAAGGCCGTTTGTGAACTTGAAGACCTCTTAGCCGACGAAATGCCGGCGGCGTTTGGCTTCTACGAAAACGTTTATCGTGCGCATTCAAAACGCATCAGAAACTTCCACGCAGCAGAAATGATTTTTAATAAGTATAAGTTTGCAGACGTGGTGGATAAGCCCTAAGCCGCAAGGGCTTGGGCGTTTTGAACTGGCAGTAAAAGAGCTTCCAACTCTAGAACAATTTTTTGATCCCAGTGGCCCGGATCTTCCTTTAATTTAGCAAGCGCAGCTGCCTGAGTGAGGGCCTTTCGGTACGGACGTTCAGAAACCATGGCGCAGTAGGCATCGGCCACCGCTAGAATTCGCGCGGGTAGGAAAATCACTTCTGCACGCAAGGCGGCTGGATAACCTTTACCCTGGGGCTCTTCGTGATGTTGCGCAATGGCTGATCTCACTTCATCGGAAATCTGCGGCAAGGATTCAATAAGACGCATGGTGTACTGAACATGATTTCTTATTTCTTTACGCTGAGCGAGGGAAAGCTCACCCACGTGATCTAAAGTTTCCCTAGGGATAAGCAAACAACCTAGGTCGTGCAGCAAACCTGCGAAACCGCAAGTTTCCATAAGTTTTTTGAGTGCCTCGGGATTCAGCGACGCTGAGTTCGCCACTCGTTTTGCTATGAATATGCCAATGACCGCTACGGAGAGCGAATGGGAGTAAACATAGTCGCCATGGCTTGCGACTTTCAGCAGAAGTTCAAGGGAACGAGGATCCCGGGAAAAAGCTTTAAGGTAACCTTCAATTAATTTTTTAGCGGCGAGCTGCATCTCGGGGCCCACGCTGTTCTGATCTACGCTAATCTCTTGGAATACTTGAGTCAGCTTTTCCTCTGAGAACTCCAGGAGCGCAGCGGCCCGTCTACGCAAGGAAATGTTTGGATTATCTAAAATAGTCTCGGGGGAGCTCTCTAGGAACTCCATCAGGGCTAGATGATCCTGGGACTTCACAAAAAGCTCAAGGTATCCCTGCTCTAAATAATGGGTAAAACGTAATGGATCGATCCCAAAGTTTTTTGAAAAGATGAGGATCATTTCCTTTGAGGCAGACTTGCGTCGCAAATAAATATCAAAGGAGAGCATTTGGCCACGGCCCCGGAGAAGTTCCGCCGCAAACGCGACGTACCCTGGAGTTTCTGATTCTTCGTGGCCATCTTCGGCCTTTAAATTCGTACTCATTCTAGGAGTCTGCTCGGCACAAAACTGGGAATTCAAAACGGGAAGAATTTGCCCTATTTAATGTCGACCTAAATTCGGTAATTAGTGGGTCGAGGCCCGCAGGTGAGGCGAACTAATTATAGAGGCAGGACCCTTATCGACTCCGTGAACATCGCCCCCAACGAATCCTACGGTGATGTGAAGGTCACCCGCCCCTTCCACACTGGTACGAGTTAAAGTGAGATCATGTTCCGCGGCAAAGCTTGCCATAATTTCTGGCACCGTTTGACTCCTGAAGTTGCTAATGGCGCTAGAGTTGACCACTAAGAAATAAGCTTGTTTAGCTTTTTGCGTAGCATGCCCTAAACCCAAAATATGAAAATCCCTATGCGCTCCAACGGTAGCAGCGGCGACTGAAAGTCTTCTGATGAGCTCGGGACGGAGCGCTTCGGGGACATCCTTGAGCAAACGACCCATTTCTACGGGGTTTAGAATGGTGATATGAGATTCACCCCGATTACGTAAAGTTAAGCCGGTTTGAGCAGCAATATCGTTCAATAAATTTTGCACTGGCGCGTGATCTAAGGCTACACCCAGATAAGAAGGGGCGCCTCTTTCGTCAGCAAACATATGGACTTGCGCATTTCCACCTACTTCCTGAGTAAGCGAAGCGATAGTTCGGTTCGCCGTCGCACCCGTCACTGATGCGGAGTGCACGGGAGTGTGGGCGGTAACTGCTGCCGTCGGTGTAACTGCTGGATTCGGAGCTGGGTGGGAAGTGGCAGATGCCGATGGTGCAGGCGAGTGCGAAGCAGGTGGTTGTGTAGCCGTTGCGACAGTAGGAGTGGGACTTACGGATGTAGCCGGCACTAAGAACACTAGGCCGTTGTTCCCGTTGAATGCTCCGCGAATGATTGGCGTTTCAACTCCAGAATCACTCCAAGTAGTTGCACCGGTTTCTGGATTTCTACCGACCGTAATAGCCTCTTGCGGTGGTGCATTGGGGCCAGGAAAAATGCTAAGGACTTCTTGAGTGCCGTCAGGATTTCTTCTAACAATTACGTTCATCTCATTGGTAGCAAGATCCCCTCGCGCCCAAGCCTCTGCCGGCAGTGAAGCAACCCAATGGTCAGCCACAAAACGAGGGCCACGAGTGGGGTTCGTCGACGGATATATGGCCCCATCGGGCAGTCTCACCATAACGCCAGCATCATTTTTGCCCATGAAGTGATTGCCTTCTCTGACAATGCCTAGCGCTGTAAGATCTGAAGCCGATGCGTGCTCAAGATCTACGCCCCCAGGAGTCCTCTGGCCGCGCCTAACTTCGGCACCTGGAAATCTTGCCAAAACTTCCGGACGTGGCAACACTCCGGTATAACCGACGTTCCGGGGTGTGCCATCGGGAGTACCATCGGGAGTGGTAACGCGAATCCTTACTTCGGCGATTTCTTCCGTTCGACCATGGGCCGTGTGCCGATGGAAACGAACGTCTTGCGCAGTAAGCGCCCCTTCTACAAGCTGTCTAATTTCTGGCTCATCAATTGTAAATCTACTTCCGCCGGCAGGTGAATTAGGGCCATGAATATTTTGTTGAAATACATGGGGTAAATAATTTGGATTTTGTCCGTTGACGCGAGCCGAATCAGCTGCCGAACTAAATTCTGGGCCTCTCGTATTAGTTTGAGAAACTTCAACATGAACGGGCTGTGCCGCATGATTGGTAACGCTTGGTCTTAATACCACTCTGTTTCCACCAATTGCCCGCTCGGGTAAGAGAGTTGGAGTTGGCGCATGGGCAGCCGCGGCTGCCTCAGGATGTGCGGCACGAATTGCCGCAACTTCACGTAAAATTTGCGCGCGAACAAATTCGTTTATATTCCCATTTGTTGCATCTCTACTATTCGCGTTTGAATCCCTCTCGAGCGCGGAATAGAGCTCCCGCCACGCAGCTACCCTAGCCGGCGGAGAAAGCTCGGCATTAGTCGCCCGACCATATGCTTCACTTAACGCCCGCGCCTCAACGGTCCGTGTTTGCATCCAACTCCTTGCGCGATCTCTTGTCGGATTATAAACGTAACCGCGGCTTGAATAGTCAGGGAAGTATTCACGGAATAAATAATCGCGTAAACTCCACGGCGAAACACGATTTTGCTGTTGCGGATGATCCGTAACGTTAACTCTTGATGACTCAGCAAGACTACGCGCCGTCCGTTCGATGTCATGTGAATTTTGCGCATCCCAGTCAACGCCGCTTTGAGGGTGAGCCACAGCCGTCTCGGGACGAGCATTGCGGATAGCGGCAACTTCATGCAAAATTTGTCCTCGAACAAATTCGTTCATATTGCCATTCGTGGAATCCCGGCTATTTACGTTGGAGTCCCGCTCAAGCGCAGTATAAATCTCTCGCCATGCAGCCACCCTAGCTTGCGGCGAAAGCTCAGCATTAGTTGCGCTACGGTATGCTTCGGTTAAAGCCTGCGCCTCCGCAGATCGGGTTTGCATCCAACTCCGTGCACGATCCCTTGCTGGATTATAAACATAGCCTTGACTCGAATAATCAGGAAAATATTCACGGAATAGGTAGTCGCGCAAACTCCACGGCGAAGCACCATGATGCTGTTGTGGATGATCTGTGACATTAACGCCTGATGCCCCAGTAAGACGATGCGCCATTTGTTCAATGTCAGGAGCGCTCTGGGATTCCCAGTTAACGCCGCTTTGAGAATGGGATACTGGCACTGCCGCACTAGGCGCATGAGTTACTTCATGATGGACAGAAGTAGTGCTTACTGCCTGAGCAGGTGTGACTGCTGTGACAGGCGGTTGGGCTTCGGTCGCCGCAGCCCGTGCCACGGGATTTGCTTCCGGAACATGCCCGCTATACTCTCGATGTGGCCCGTGAACGGCAATTCCCCTTGCCCGGAATGAAGCAAGTGCGTCCTGCGCTACCCCGCCTCCCAGAAAGGCATGCATTTCAGGATTTTGAATGCCAAGTGCCCTTGCGATCAATCTATATTTTTCTATTTGTAAGCTTACTTTTTTAAATGGATTGTCGGCGTCGGTGCCGGGAGGATTTACTCTAGCGGTATCGGTGAAATTTTTAACTTCGCCCAAAGCAATTCTGCCTGACGGAGCAGTAAAGAGAACATCGATTTCGCTATCCAAAAGCCGACGCGCCATTTGAGAAATATTATCACCGAGGTGAAGTTCGCGAAGTCTTGCGATTTCTTCGGGCGGCAAAGAACTAAGTACCTCGGTCAAACGAGCAAGATAAGCCTCAGAAGAAGGAAAGGAACGGATGTTGCGAGATTGTCCAAATTCACTGCTCCCCAGCCCTTGCCAAAGCCTGGACCCTTTAACACCGGGCGTGGTTATTAGGTTTGGTACCAAAAGCCCAGCTCGCGGTTCTCCCATGAAACCTCGAATGCCCCCGATTAGAAGCGTATCCACAGTCATGCGATGTGATTGATTTTGCGGATCAAAGGGAAGATCCAACAATGCCCTTCCTTCCGCCCTCAGCGAAGTCCAGTGGCTTCTACTTAAAGCCATGTCATGGCCCGCATCCATGAGAATACGACGAACTTGTCTTTCCCTAATATTCCTTGGCCGTTCCGCCGTTGTGGATTGCGCCAATGCGAAGAGGGATTGACCCAGTTCGATTCGCACTCGCTCGGCATGATTCATAATTTCTCGGATGGTCGGAGGTGGCTCTCTTCTTGAAAAGTTATGGATGGACTCGGCCGACCTGCTTTCGAGCGTCGTCATTTGTTGATAGACGTCATGAAATCCATTAGTTCCCGCAATGGATTGATGAGCAGGATGAGGAGCATCCCAAAAGTGCTCTCCATTGCCCAGCCATAACTGGTTATTGGTGGAGGTTTCAGGGGGCCCCGTAAATTCATTTTGTGAAACCAAAGGAGTATCGCTAGGCGTGGCCGCTACCGTAACGGGTGCAACCGTGGGGAGATTGGTGCGTGGCAGCTCTCCTGTGGTGCTATGAAAAGCTTCAGCGCTAACGGCCCGTACCATTAACACGCGTCCGCCGGGATGAG
Organism: uncultured Oligoflexia bacterium; assembly: GCA_964475985.1. GTDB lineage: Bacteria > Bdellovibrionota > UBA1018 > UBA1018 > CAYHWW01 > CAYYYP01. The sequence goes on from CAYYYP010000001.1 coordinate 131,252, forward strand.
CGGAATCCACTTGGCCCGGCACCCAATACTGTCGCTCAAAAGCTGAGGGTAGTGTGCTATCTATATTGAGCACACTTGTTCCATCTGGTCTTCTCCAGTGATCTGCTACCGGTCTTGGTGGTGCATTGTCGCCGGGTGCGATCATTCTTATAATAGGATGAGTTTCCCCTGCGCTGGCCCTAGGTCTATCGACAATAATGGTGACACGGTTGGTGCGAAGCCTAGTATCGAATACTTGTTGCGGAACGAAGGCTGTCCAGTCATCCGGTGCGAAACGCACGCCGACGTTTCCGGTATTTGGATCGGTTAAAGTCTGCTCGGTGCCGATCAGCCCGCCTCGGGTCACTCTTCTGCAATTTTCTCCCACGCAACGTGCTTCGGCGCGAATGCGTGCATTAGGTGCTAATCTAGCTAAATCTGCTTCTGAAATGACGCCCATGGTCCCGACGTTCACAGGTCGATCATCAAGGGTCGCAAGTGTCACGGTCATCTCAGCGCGACCATTTTGATCGTACTGAATGACTTGCGGCAGTGCCTCCTGAATCAGGGCAACCATCTGGGCTTCGTCTCGTACCCCGTGACTTCCAAACTGGAAACGGCTTCCGGACGTATTAGAGTTCTGTCGTTGAATTTGTCTGGCTATGGCCTCCGCACTGAGTTCACTTGAATGAAATGTATCGTTAGTAAGATGTGGCGCATCCGGTGCGGGAAAATGTCCTGCTGCATCCGCCGGCCGGCTTCTTCTTGCGGAAGTTTGTTCTACAGAAACGCGGATTCGTTTACCGCCGGTACCCAATCCGCCTGGTACATCGATCTCCCGACCTTCACGTGATACAAGTCCAACCACGGGTGATACGGAATGAAAGGCAGGCGCCGGACGCGGTTGAATACCTGGCAACATTTGACTTAAATTATCCTGCATCGCTCGTAGTGGACGGTAAGTTTGTGGCGTGCCCTTTGCCTGCCTACCTGGAATAGGGCTAAGTTGCGCGAGTAGTGCCTCGTTTAAGGCCTCAAGGCTAGGGTATTTTCCGATGCTCCCGACGTAATCTTCTGGATTGGCCCTTGAGATGGGATCAACAATTCGGTGCAATTCTTCAGTGCTTAGCGGAAAGCCCTCGGGCCTTTGCCGGGGGTCTAGCAAGCGCAAGATAAGTGATCGCACATTATCATTCAAGATGCGGGATTCTGCGACCGCAGTAGCGACTTGTTCGTGACTCGGCAAAGCTCGAGCAGCCCGAAGGCCCGCAAGGTCGTTGGTGAGTGGAGGGGTTGCGCCCCCTTCGTTTTCCCATGAGTGAAGCTGGTGCTCGAGGCCGTGAGCTGCACAAATTTCATTTATTGCGTAAACATTTGTGGAAGGAACGAATGTAAAAATAAAAAGAAGTAGGGTTAAGATTACGTACTTAATTTTAGATGATTTACAAAAAGGCATAAAATGAACCTACTCCCAATCAATAAGGACAATCTCTTATGCTGATGATCGGGAGAACCATCTAGATACTGAGTGGGCAAAGACATCCCAATTTTGGAGCTTGCTAAGTTTCGTCAGAAATCCACCGGGCAATAAAGTTCCTTTAACTTTTTCCTTCACCCTGGCGAAGAAGCTCATGAGTCATTAAGGTCTCAAGGAACTGAAATCTTACTAGAGTGACACCGCTCACGGATTGGGCAACCCATTTTACGAAAGCCAAGGGTTAGCCATATGAAATTTAAACATATTATATTTTTAGCGATTTTCACGGCCATATTTAGCACTAAAGCCGTGCAGGCCATCGACTTCACCGTAGTTTCCGTTTACAAAAGCTTTCCCATGCGCAACGGCGAAGAAGGCGCAAAGGACTACTACATCAATGCCGGCTCCCAAAACGGCCTTAAGCAGGGCGCCATCATGGAAGCCATGCGTCGGATGAGCGTGCACGATAACCAAAATGCAAAAGTTTTAGGCGACACCCGAATTCCCGTGGCGAAGTTGCAAATCATCCATGTCGATAAAAACTCAAGCATTGCAAGGCTTGTGAAAATGCTCGATCGAAAAGAAAACCCAAACCCGGTTTTTGAAGATGTCATGAGCGGGGATTTTGTCAGGGTTTCTCAAACGCAGGATTAGTATGACGCTTGGGCATCAAGAATTATTTCTTTGAAATGAATTCACTGCCCTTAATATAAAAACGAAGCGGAAGGTCCTGCGCGACGGAAATTCCCACCCGCTTGGTCACTACGATATTGTCGTCGGAGATTTTCTTCTCGGCCTTTTCTAGCCGTAGCGGACCGTTAAGCATATACGCGCCATTGAGATCCCGCCCGATGTCTAAAGCCATGACTAATTTAGCAGGACCATTGCATAAGCTTCGCAAGGGCAGAGGTTTACCGGCCAAACTGCGGCGCTTCATCATGATTTCAATTCCCTCCACCGGTTCTAGAGCACGGATGAGCACGGCTTCCCCTACGCCTGGTTTTTCAGTTACGACATTGAAGCAATAATACATTCCATAAATAAAATAAATGTAGGCATGCCCCGGCGGACCAAACATGACCGCCGTGCGTTTTGTCTCCCCCCGGTGGGCATGGCAGGCGGGATCATCTTCGGAAAGATAAGCTTCCGTCTCTACGATACGACCGGAAATCCGGCCGGCCGAAGTCTCATGGACTAACAAGTAGCCAAGCAGGTCACGCGCCACTTGAACCGTACTCTTCTTGAAAAAATTTGCGTTGAGGATCGCCACGGAATGCTTTTACTAAACTGAACACGTGGTGCGCAAGGCCCGGAGATGAGCCGGCAGCGTTCTCGCGCGCTTCCAAAGTTTTCCGCTAAAAAATTTACTCCGTCAGTTCCAGCACGTCCCCTTTTTCGGAAAACTTTACTTCCGTAAAGAGGTCTCCCCGCTCGACGCTGAGAAAGCGTTTTGCGCAAACTTCATTTTCAGGTTTCACCCGTGAGTGAATCACCCGCCCCAGCACTTTGCCCCTATCTGGTGTACAAAAAAAACATTTCGTAAGCCCCTTTTCCTCAAGCCTTTGGCTTACCACCCGCAGACCTACTGAAGGCCACGAAAGTTCGTGCTGCATCATATGGGCAAAGCGCTGCACTTCATCCTGGGGGCCGTCCATATATACCAAGTACGAAAAAATCTGATTCTCCTTATGAAGGCCAGCCTCCCGAGCTAAATCATCGGCCCACTTTGGTAGTTTGAGCTCAGCCTGCTCGTGGCACCAATCAAGCGGTTTTTCCAAGGCCCCACAAATCCTACCGCTAAGACAGGGCGTTAACACAAAAACATTTTTAGGTTTTTCCGTTAGGATTTTCGCCCTAAGCTCAAGCAATCTCCGAGAAGCTTCTTGCGAACCAGGCTCAACCAAAACTGTGAAAGTGAGGTGAGATCGCTTTGCGAAAAGAAACTCAAAATCCTTGGCATCCAATTCCGAAAGGGAGTTGGAAAACACCAAAAAATTAGGGGATCCTAAATTTACATTATTTAAGCCAGATTTTGAGATGTCAAAAAACCTAGGTGAAATAGCTCCCCAAATTTTTGCACCGGCCGAGATCATCTCCTTGGCCCGTTTTAAAAAAAGCGATGAGGCGTCCAAGAATGAGATCTCGTGGATCAAAGGTTTCAAACCAAAATCAGACTCAAGCTTTTTAAGCATCCATAACAGACCAAGGCCCGCCGTCCCGGGTCCGCAACCGTAATCTAAAATTCGAAGCGGGCCTAAAACTCCAAGCAACGGCGCAAGGACTTTCAAAGAATGAAGCTCACCTAAAATCAAAGGAAGCTTCATTAAATTTGCGGGTAGATAATGCAGAGTGTAGGCATCAATTAAATTTATTTTTTTAGAATAATGCAGTGAATTAAAAGCACCTTGTTCTCGATTTTCCTGCTTAGAACCTGCCGCAGATGGTCGCTCTACCTTACCGGCATCTTTAGCAAGCTTTGGCCAAAGTTCCCGGAGCGCGGCTACGATTTGCGTTTTTTTCGAGAAATCAACATTTCCCATGACCGTCAAAATTAAATTTTCTAACTCAGAAGGGATCTCCCCTAAAAGATTCCGAAGGTCCTCTTGGATTTTCATGGGCCACACCCGTTTTCACAAGTGAGGTAACGCAGGGTGGGTCGGATCAAGATAATTGACATCCCCCCACCCTACCCTAACTCTCAATCGCTTTCAAAAACCCAATCTAATGCATTGAGATGTCAGAAGTTTCCTCCTCTGGCATTTGGGGAGCGCCTTCCGTAAGTCCCTCCTCTAAATCATTCAGCTCTCGCAATTCCTCCGGCTGCAGTTTGCCGCGCTTAGGCCGATTCAAAAATTGGACTCGGCGCGCAATAACCTCCGTAAAAATCCGCTTACCCTGCTCATTTACGAAACGCCTCGTCTCCAATTCGCCTTCGATCAAGACCAAAGAACCCTTGTCTAAGTATTGCACGCAGACCTGAGCCTGGGGTCCCCAAACCACAATGGAGTGCCACTGTGGGGGCTGCTCTTCAGCCTTGGAGCTGCGCCAATGATGGTTCGCGATTTGAAACCGTGTGTACGGATTCCCACCCAGCGATTTTTTTAGTTCGGGCTTTTGACCAAGCCGCCCCGTCATGAACACTCTATTCACATCGATCGTCATACTGTTGATACCTCCGCAAGCTGCTTGAGCAATGAGTGCGCCAAGCGTGGATAAGCATTCCAAAAAAGAACTTTCCAGACCGAAACGAGTCCGCTACTTCTGAGGAAAGATTTCAATTTCAACTAAGGAGCACTTTCAATCATGAGCCGTCAGACACAAACTTCCCCTCAGCCTTTCAAAATTCTCAGCAAAACTCTCAATGCTGCTGCAAGCATGTCCCTTTTGGGCGTACTTGCCTTTGGTCTCACTTTTTCTGGTTGTAAGGGCGCTCAAAAACGAGATGACAACTCCTCGGCAAATTCTTCCGGTTCCATTTCCGATAGCGATATCAACTCTGAGCTTGCGGATTCCGATTCCGGTCGTGCAGGTGGTTTACAAACCATCCATTACGACTATGATTCTTCAACTCTCTCTGGCGAAGCCCGTCAGACCCTAGAAAATAATGCCGCCATCATGAAAGAAAATTCCTCCTACAAGATCCAAGTAGAAGGCCACACTGACGAGCGCGGCGGAATTCAGTACAATATTGCTTTAGGAGAGCGAAGGGCCAATGCTGCAAAGGCTTACTTGGTGGACAAGGGAATTGATGCTTCCAGAATCACATCCATTTCCTACGGAAAAGAGAAACCCCTCGATGAAGGCCATTCTGAAGATGCATGGTCAAAAAATCGTCGCGCGAATTTCCGTCTCACCGGAAAATAATTTTTTCAGTTTTATATTTTTTAAATTCATAAATCAAAAAAAGGCAGGACTTGCAAAAAATGCAGCTCCTGCCTTTTTTCTTTTAGGAAGCTTAGTTTTTTTTGGCGGTTGCAGTGTCATCGCAACGAGACCGGTGCAGGAAATGGCTATCGCTGACGCAGCCCTGCGCGCTGCGCGGGAAGTCAACGGCGACATCCTCGAAGGAACGAAAGCGCCTGAGTATTACCGAGCGGCGGCCGACGCCCTATTAAAAGCCAGACGCGAATTTAGAACTAAGAACTTTGAACTGGCAAAAAAATACGCGAACCGTGCCGCGACCCTTGCCGAACGCAGTGAATTTGAGGCAATTAAAGCCGGCGGCGCCACCCCTGAAGCAACCACTGCTCGTTGGACCAGCGGAACGGAAGGCGCCCCCCCAGATATGGCGCTGGGACTTGATCAGTCCATTCAAACTGAGCTTAAGGAACCGCCAAAAGATTATGTAGCCCAGCCTCAGGCCAATGCCTTTCAAGTTTCTGGAAATATCAATGAACCCCAAACGGGCGCTCCCCCTCTGGGAACGACGGCACCAACGGATCCACTGACTCAAGCGTTGCCCCCAGTCACTTCGGAACCTAGCCCAGACGCAGCCCTTGGAAAAAACCCGTTCATTCCACAATCCGTAACCCCTCTGCCCACCCCAGCTCAGCAACTTCAAGCCGAAGCAGAAGGTGAATTTGAAGACGAGGTCACCGCCGAGGCTCAAGCTCAGGGCCCCAAACCCGCAAGCGCTACACCGTCCGCGCCGGGCACCACACCTACTTCTCCCGGGAACCCACCCACCATTTCTGTACCTCCACCTAGCACTGACGGATTTTAAAATCTAAAGGCATTCGGATCGACAGTTTCAACGAAGATCGTTATCCTAGTTTTAACTATGAAAATTTTCTATGCCCGAATACTTTCTTTTTTTGTAATCCTGGCTCTCAGTACCGTCCAGGGCGGTTGTTTTAAAACTCGAGCCCAACTTAAAAAAGACGATCAAGACCATTCCGACTCCAATGACGACAACGGTGATTCCGCGAACGCCGGCTCCCCGAAGGTGAGATCCTATCAATATGAAGAGTTTAGATCCGAACTCGCGAAATTAAATGGCGCGGTGGAAGAGCTTCAACATCAACTCAAACCTACGACGGTGGTGGGCGCCAACGGTGAAACGGCAACTTCTTCAAACTCTCCTCATCAGTTGCGGGAAGACATCACTCGCCTAGAGAATCGCATTGCTGAAATGGAAAAGACCCAGCTTTTGCTTTTGGAAGAAACTAAATCTTTAAAGGAGGCGCCATCCGGGAGCCGCTCTACGAGCTCTTCTCGGCGTACGGTTTCTCGCGAGGATTCCCTGCGGGAAGGCTTTGCGTTGCTAGAAGACAGTTCTTGGGATTCCGCCGGGGAAAAATTCAAAGAAGTATTGCAAGCTGGCGCTAAAGGCAACGAAGGAGCGGCGGCGCATTTTGGTTTGGGCCGGGCACTCTTTGGCGAGAAAGATTATCGAAAATCCATCGTTGAACTTTCAAAGGTGCAGGAAGTCAGCAGCAAAAGCCCGCGCATTCCCGCGTCCCTTTATTACATTGGCAAAGCTTTCGAGAAACTAAATATGAAAAAAGAAGCAAAGGGTTTTTACGCAGATTTGATTGAACGGTTCCCTAAATCAGACGAGGCAAAAAAAGCCAAAGCCTTGGTGAAATAAATTAGGCTTCAAATGCGGTCAGCCAAAGCTTCATGTCTTATACTTTTGTTGGTTGGATTTACTGCGATCGGTGCGAGCATCATAGGTTGCTCTGGCCCTGACGCTAAAACCTCTCCCGATGGAAACTTTCCCTTCGTTCCGGAAGGTTTAAATATTGTTTATTTAGCTAATGTGAATGGGGAACTTGAACCCTGCGGATGCCGTACGAACCCCGCCGGAGGTATCGCAAGGAAATGGACGCTGTTCGTGGGCCGAGGAATTCAACGGGAAAACTCCCTCATCCTCGACGCCGGTGACCTCTTTTACAATACGGCGCCGACCCCTCCCTTCCTTAGAGAACAATGGGACCTTCAGGCCGAAGCCTTGGCGCAAAGCTATGCCACCATGGGTATCGATGCCTTTACGCCCGGAGAAAAAGATTTTGCTTCGGGCAAGGGTACTTTTTTAAAACTTGCTCAGAGCGCAAATATGCCAGTGGTTTCCGCAAATCTCTTTGATCGTACAACCAATAAGCTCGCGTTTGATCCCTATATCGTCGTAAAAAAGCGTGGACTGCGTTTTGGCATTGTTGGGCTCAGTGAGGAGACACTTGAGTATGCCGACGAATTCACCGTGACCAAGGCTAACGCTGCCCTTCAAAAGTTTTTGCCAGAAGTTCAGAAGAAATCCGATGTGGTCATTGTGCTTTCGCACTTAGGGTTTGAGCGAGATCAAGAAATCGCAAAGGAATTTCCTGGCATTCGTTTGATCTTTGGCGGTCATTCCCAAAACCTCCTCATGGAACCAGAGCGAATCGGAGACGCCTTACTTTTCCAGACCAGCTTTCGCAGTCAACACATCGGCGTTCTAACGAAGGATAAACATGAACTCATCACCTTGGATGATCATCTGGACGCGCCGGGTGCAGCGGCCACGGAAAATCCTATGGCTAAGCTTACGGAAGAAACCAAGAGAAAAATCGCAAGAATCAATGAATCAGTGACGGAAAAAATCCAAGCCGAAACGCCCGCAGCCGACAATGGAATCCATGAGGTACCGGTGTCTAAAAAAATTGAAGAGGACCGCCCCCGGAATGGCTACGCTACCTTTCCCCAATGCATTCAGTGTCACAAAACCCAAGTCGATGCTTACCTCAAAAGTCCCCATGGCCACTCCTATTTAACCCTGGTGCAAAAGAAACAATCCTCAAACAAAGATTGTTTAAAATGCCATACCCTCGGAATGAACGAAAAGAGTGGCTGGAAAAATGTCACAAAAATTGTTTGGGCGTCTTCCGGTACTAAGATTGGAAAATCCTTAGAACCTAAGGCGTTTATGAAAAAAGTAGCCGAAGGAAAAATTTCCACCGCTGGCATCGGCGAAGATAATCTCACGCGTTACCGGGTGTATGCGAACGCCCAATGTGAGAACTGCCACGGCGACGCTTCCACGCATATTCAAACTCATGGTTCTGAGAAACTGGGCGCGGTCTCGCAGCAGATGTGCTTGCAATGTCACACCCAAGTTCAAGCGCCTCAGTGGTATAAAAATGGTGAGCTTGATAGTGAAGTTTTAAAAGACAAGTTTGATGCGGTAAAATCGAAGTACCACTAAATAGAGTTCAAGCGGTTCAGCCTGGATAAAGCTTGCGTTACCTTCGATCGGCGACCTGCATTCCAAAATAATTTTCCATAATGCTGATTCCGGCTATGCAGCGAAATGTGCGATCGACATCGGTCCGACGGTTAAAGCAATCATCCAATGCGCCCGCATGGAGAGCTTCCTGTTCAGCAATCGGCCAATGACCAACTTCAGAAACCCGCTGTCCGCCCCTTTGGGTCACGGCCCGTTCCGCCCGATTCCACAAATAATCAGCCCCATAATAACAATCATCATTCTGCAGGCAAAGCATCCGCACGCTGTTTGCAACCTCTGGCTCCATTTGAGCCTTAGCCTCTTGATTCCCCAAACCAAAAACGAAACCCATCGCTAGCACCGAAACGAAAAGAAACGTCTTCATTCATTCTCCTATTTCAAAGAAAACTCTGATTTCGACCATACTTCAAGGCTTCAGGAACGCCTACTTGAAATACATCTAATGGTGCGTATATAAATTAATTTCATTTAAATTGAAAGAACTTTAAAGAGATTGAGTATAGGCGCATGCGAAAGTAAGCGAGATAGGCCAGTTAGATTTTTATAAAGCAAAATCAAAGGCTTAGGGCCTAAAACTCAAATCCAAATCCCACAAAAAAGAGTTCCATCTTAAAATCGACAGCACCGGTGAGGGGCCTCGCGATCATGTACTGCGCGCTTAAGTAAGTATGTAAAATTCCATAGGCATCATATCGATCCCATGAATCCTTGCGACCGATCCAATCAAGGCTAAGCTGCACGCCAGCCACCAGGTGGTAAGAGCTTGAAATTCCTTTACGAGAGCTTTGATCATCATCACGAGTTTCCATAAAGGGAATGGCCATGAGACCTGCCTGGGCGAAGGGAACGATGAGCCTGGGTTGAATGGCGCGGTAACCCACTCCCGCGCCAATGGGCAAAGCTAAAAAAGAGAACTTTGTCTCTGATTCGGCGCCAAGCTTTGTGAATCGACCGGTGCCCTTAAAAAAGAGCCCCGTAACCCTTAAGTGGGGCCCAAAAGCTCCAATCACTGGATCCCGAAACACTTGCCTTTCATAGGAAAAATCAAAACCCGGATTGAATTTTTTTTTCGTGCTGTACACGGACTCAAACGAATTGGCCTGTTTTGAGCCACCGGTGAAGTCAAAATTTGCCGCCACCATCAAACCAACCTGAGCGGTATTCTGCACCTTCTTGTCTTTTTTGGGTTGAAGCTCTTTGCCATCTTTTAAACTCTGAATATAAGCCTCGGGATTGTTTGGATCCTGCTTCTCAGATTTGTGTTCGTCTTTATTCAAAAGTTTATCTAAGTAGGGTTGCTTTGGATCATTATCCGGAGAGCGCGGCTCATCCTTTGATTCTTTTTCGTTTTCCCGCTTGAGAGACTCCATATATGGCTGCATCTCATTGGGTTCCGTAACCAATGGTTTACGATTTCGCGGAAGTTTTAGAATCGACTCATCTCCTTCCAACGCATCTTTTTCTAGCAGCTTATCAAGATAGGGCTGCCTTGAAACCGTCTCGGGAGAAGCGACCGGCACCGTGGATTCTGCAAAAGCCAGGCATCCGGAAACCGAAAATAAAACCGAGACTAAAACTATTTTATTAATTTTTATATTTTTCACAGGAGATGCCAGAAGAAAAGAAAGAGCTTGGTAGACATTACGATGGGGGAAAGCCCTACAAACAATATTGGTTTTAACCAGGAATGTTGAATGACATAATTCGCAGCACCTGGGCTCCAGCTATAATACCACTGCACGAATTTACGTCCCGCGGGAAACTGAAGCAGGATCTCATCCCTGAACTGGCGTAAAGGATTCAGCCAAAATGGTCTATTAGAATAGGTGACCGTTGCCACAAAACATCCGGAATCCGCCAAGTATCCGGCAATCTGCGATGGAGTAACTTGTGGCGCATTACCCGCGGGATTTGGTGGCCCAGGGCGCGAAACAAAACCGCCTTCATTCACGTAGGCCATTTGCACATTGTAGGTTTGGTCGTTTTCCAGTCCGTTCACCACGGTTTGGCTTGCCGCGGTGCCTGGCGCATAAACCTTAACTGTGGCATCGGACAACGTCATATTGGTACCTAACGCCGTTGAGCTTTTTTGAAATAAAAAAAGTTTACCTATAATATTGAAATCTGTGGTGGCGATATCGGGGGAAGAAACTACGAGAATGGTCGCCCGAGTGTCGCCTGGTTTTGGGACGATACCGTAGGTCTCAAATCCGGTTGCATTCGCCGGAGTGAATGAATTTGTGCGAGTAGGACATTGCACGAGACGAAAAGAAAACGACGTGTAGTCCATCTGCTCTGTCCCGTTAGTGTAAGTGGGATTTGAAAAGGAATGCGGCGCCGCTGTATGCACGATAGTGCCAACCCGAACGGTATGCGTGCCCGTAAGGATATTGTGCGCCGAAGCGCAGGTGCCGCCTCCCACGCCCTGGGCCTGCGCTACGGTGCAAAAGTCGCTTAACTTTATATTAAAGCTCATACCGTCGCTGTATCCAACGTTAGTCGCCGCACCATTGATATTGATGGAGGCCACACTCCCGTTTGAAGCAACGTATTCGGCTACGACATCCCTTGAACTAGAACTTGAAATGGATGAATGGATCGTAAATTTCAAGTTATCGGTCAGTTCGATAATGGAGAGATCAGTAGAATAGAGAACTCTATCCCAGTCACTGCACCCACCCCCATCCGCGATGGGCCAGGAGAAAATGGGACTCGCTTTATAACTTGCGTTGCTGGAATCAAGGGTGATGCTGCCAAAGGCATTCGATACGAAAAAAAACAAAACCGGAAAGATTGAGAGGAGTGCCATCATTCTAGTCTAACTCGTAAGGTCGCCGCGTTGCCAGAGGGCTTCTCCGATCTGCACTGCGTTAAGGGCCGCACCTTTACGCAGATTGTCACCTACGATCCATAGGAGTAGACCGTGATTCCCCGGCAGCGATGGATCCCTCCGGATACGACCCACGAACACGTCGTCTTGCCCGGAGACTTGGGTGGCTATGGGATATTTATTCTGTGATGGCTCATCAAGCACTTGAACGCCAGGCATCCTCGCAAGGATTTCCCTAACTTGAGCAAGATCACGAAATGGTTTTTTCAATTCCACCGCAACGGTTTCGGAGTGTCCGTTCAATACTGGCACCCGCACGCAGGTCGCTGCGACTTGCAACGAATCGTCACCCAATATCTTTCGAGTTTCGTTCATTACTTTGACTTCTTCGCCGGTAAACCCGTCCTCCTGGAAAACATCGATGTGAGGAATGCAATTAAAGGCGATGGGATGCGGAAACGCCTTAGGACGCATATCTGAGGAAGTCGTGCCCTTAGCGAAATCAGAGATTTGTTGCCGCAATTCGTCGATACCCTGCTGACCTTTGCCCGACACCGCCTGATATGAAGAAAGGAGAATACGTTTCATCCCAAATTCATCCATTAAGGGCTTTAAAACCATCACCATCTGCGCGGTGGTGCAGTTAGGGTTAGCGACTACACGGTGAAGCTTGGCTTGATCTAAACTTTTTTCATTCACTTCCGGCACGACCAGCGGAACTTCCGAACGCATGCGAAAAAGGCTGCTGTTATCGATCACAAAGGCTCCGGCCTTAACCGCGGCAGGCGCGAAGGCTTCCGCTATTTTACTGCCCGCTGTGAAAAAAACGATTTGATCCTTCTCAAAACTTTCATTCTGCCGTAACTCTTCAACGCGGAACTCTTGCCCCTCTTCTCGCACCAAGATGCCCGCACTTCTAGCAGAGGCAAGCAAACGTAAACGTCCGACAGAAGGAAAAGAATTTTTCGCACCGGGCGGGCTTACGCACCAGCGCTTTAGGACCGTACGTAAAACTTCACGCCCAACGGCACCCGTCGCGCCCACGATGGAAAGATTGAGAGGCTTTTTCGTCCCGGCAATACCAGAATTAGCCATTGAACGTGCTCTCATCGGGTCGGGCATGAATGCCTTTAGTTTCCAACAACGGTTTTTTGCGGGAGAGTAATCGATAAAATTCCATAACCAGGCCTCCGGAAATGTAAAATACCGTCATGGCAAAGAGGGTGAGCTCTGGCCGAATGGCGATTAAGACCATGACTAATACAATTGCCGCCAAGGATTGCACGGAATTTTCGCGACTGATTTTAAATTCTTTAAAAGAAGGGAAAGAAATAGATGAAATCATAAGAGATGCTACGGAGAGGGCCACCGGGAGAATAAAAACATGTTTGGGTATGCCATAGGACTCAAGCGAAAGTTCTCGATAAAAAAGAATTCCCGACGCTAAGGAACAAGCCGCCAAAGGGCTTGGGATTCCCTGGAAAAAACCTTTGGGTACATTAGCCACCATAACGTTAAAACGTGCAAGCCTTAGAGCTGCGCAAACCATGTATAGAAAACCTACCAACCAGCCTAGCCGGCCAAAGGGCTGAAGCGCCCAAAGGTAAATCACCAATCCTGGTGCAACACCAAAGGAAACTAAGTCCGACAGGGAATCATATTGCAAACCAAAATCACTGGTGGAACGGGTAAAACGAGCGACCCGCCCATCCATGGAATCAAAAAGCATACCCGCCATCAGCATCCAACAAGACTGGACATATTTCCCGTGAATTGAAGTTACAATGGCGAAAAAGCCGCAGAACATATTCGCCGTCGTAAAAAGATTCGGAAGAATATAAATCTTTTTTGAGAACATTGGAGGTTGTGAGTCGGTGGATCGCATGACGTGATTATGTCCCAAATTCTCACCGAATGACCAGCATAAACCCTATTTATCCGAAGCTAGGTTACGCCTAAACAATAAAAAATAAAGAAAGCCCAAAGTTGACGACGCCACCACTGCGCTGGCAAAAGCCAACTTAAAGTATTGAATCCAAAGGGTGATCGCGAAGTTGAACGCAAACACTCCGGCGTAGACGCCAAGAATCCCCTGCACGAAAAGCGGATGTAATTTTCGCCAGGGTGGTTCAGAGAACCAAGGAACGTACTTAAGGCCTATCTGGAAAAGGCGTTGGGTAGCCCATCCAACAAAAAACCATCCACCAAAATTTGCGGCCGTAACGCCAAAATAAAAACCCTCGTAAGGATAGTTGTAGATTTTCCCAAGAAACCACTTTTCGCCCTGCAGCGTAAGGGGATCAATGACGACATCGAGCAGCATCATAATGATGCCCCCCAAAATGGGCGTGAAGGGAGAAAAAAATGCGGGCCAATTGCCCGTTCCTTTGCGAACCTCCCGAGGGGTTAACAGTGCGGCCGCCATCACGTAACTAAAGTAAGATAAGAAAACAAACGACAGGGAATCCCAGAATGGGACATTGGCAAGCCAGAGCTCCCGCGTCCTGGTCTCATCAAAATAAGTATATGGCCCAAACGGAAATCCGTTTCGAGTCGAACTGTACTCACATAAATAAGTCACCAGATACGTTTGTATGATGAAATACAAGGTGCGCCTTGGCCCTAGATGGTGGATCGCAAACACCAAAAAACACGCGAAAAACGCGTACACGTAAGGCCGGTAAATCACCGTACCCAGAAGCAACCTTAAAAATTCAGAAATTTGGGCCATGGTTTAGCTATCTACTCTTTCATTTATTCGGGCAAGCTCCTGCTTTTCGCGATGAACCTGCAAATTGATTTCCGCCTGGGATGGACGCATATAAACGGGATGAACTTCTCGGTGCCGGCCACAGAACTCAGCTCCAAGTGCTTCCACCAACGCACTCGCTAGGCCAACGGGCGTCAGCTGTAAATTTAAAATATTTATGGATTTGTCGGACGCGAAAGCCTGTGCCGCACTTCCGATTAAACACATACCTCGCCAGAGTTTTTCCTTCAAAAATTTTTGTTCGATTTCCGCAATGGCAAAGGCGCCCTCTTGCCAACCATTCTGGCCCTCCTCAGAGTCGTAGCCCGTAAATGCCAACCCCTGATAAGCCTTTTGCAACACTATGAATTTCGCCGAATCAGATTGGGATTTTCCCTCCCACCAGAGACTTCGGAGGGTCGAAAGAGGAATTAAGGGAATTCCTAAAGCTTGGGCTAAGGTTTTTGCCGTCGCAATTCCAATGCGTAAGCCGGTAAATGACCCCGGGCCCACGGTGACGGCAATCCCAGTTAAGTTTCTTAAGGCAACCGGGCCCGTAACCAAAGGAAAGGCTTCACATAGGATTTCATGGATAAGTCCAAGAAGTCCCTCGGAGGCTGAGGCCCGGACATCTCCAAACCGTTGGGATACCAAACTGGCGGCCCATTCCTGAGACTCAGTTTGCTGGATATTAAGGAGTGCCACTTGCGCAGGGGAGTCAGTGCCCTGGGACGCCTCCACGACTAACCAAAAGCCAGATTTTGAAAAAGCCATTTGCTTGCGCCTCGCGCCTATCAGCTACTTCAAGCCTGCTTTTGACTCAAACAAATTATAGGTAAAACAATACTGAAACGCCGACTGCCTTAACAACTAGGCGCTACTTCATGACATGCTGAATGGCTGGCCATGCCACACGGGTGATGTCGTTAAAGAGCACCACAAAAAGCAGGGCCATGATGAGGGACATTCCGACCTGCTGAATACGTTCCGCATGTTTCGGCGCTAACTGCCTCCCCCTAAGTTTTTCAATACCCAGAAGGAAAATATGCCCGCCGTCCAGGACCGGAATTGGCAAAATATTAAACACGGCAAGACTGATGCTAATGAGCGCCATAACCCTCAAAAACGCAACAAGTCCCCTAGTCATAGAATCACCGGCAATTTTCCCGATCATAATGGGGCCACCCAATGCGCCCATGGAGACTTCGCGGAAAATTAATTTTTTAATCGTTACCAAAGTACGCGTAAATAATTCCGTAGTACGGCCGGCAGACTCCGCAATTAACGTTATGGGATTTAGGACCCGCTGAAAGATCATTTCTGGTTCCGCATGGGCCAAGAGTGGGTAAATTCCGATGGCAAAGGACTTCATGGAATTTCCCGCGGCGTCCTGACCATCTGATTTCATAAGCGGAATCTCTTTTTCAATAACCCTACCTTGTCGGAGGACGCTCACCAACACCCGGTCCCCTTTGGAGCCCGCCGCCTGGATTCGACTTCTGAGCTGAGCAAATGAATTTAGTTTAAATCCGTTCACCGCAAGCAATTGATCACCCTGCTCAAGACCAGCCTTTTCTGCGGGAGCCCCCGCGACTAAGCCTGCAACAAAAAGTTCAGATGAATAGATTCCCAGCTGGTCAAGACTTTGGCCCGTGGGCAACTTTATCGTCAGATCTGAATTGAATTTAGCGAAGTCTGCTGCCGTGGCATTCTTTGATTTTCCGGCGGAAAACTGGGATTCCCAATCTTTAATGCCTCTTCTTGCCACCTTGACATCGACAGCTCCTCCGGCCGTTCCAGCCGAGCCCTTCACCAATTGCTCAAGGGCTTCAAAGGATTTGATTTCAGTACCATTCCAATCAAGGATAACATCGCCGGTTTGAAGCCCCGCCTTGGCGGCGATGGAATTACCATTGCTTACACCCACGACGGGCATGCGGCCAATGCCTTCAAGCCCCTCGATCTCACCAACAAGAACGGGCTCTCCATAAATGCTGATACCGTCTGTAGGTTGAACTGCCACCTTAACTTCTTCAACCGCCTCAGAGCCAGGATGTTTCACTCGAAAGAGAAGAGTTTTGTTTAACGAGTCAGAAATTTTAGCGTCAACTTCCTCAAATTTTGTAACGGGAGTTCCATCGATTGCAGTGATCAAATCAAATGTTTTAAATCCCACGACTTCCGCGGAAGTTCCTGGAATCACTCGCGCTACACGAGACCGAATGTGGGGCTCACCTACCACCATCATCGAAGCAAAGATAAAGATCGCAAACAGAAAATTAAAAAGTGGGCCGCCTACTAATATGAGGAACCTCTGCCATGCCGGTTTAGCAGTGAAGGTTCTCTCACGTAGGGCTGGGTCCGTTTCTTCAAATGGATCTTGCCCATAAAGTTTCACATATCCACCTAAGGGAATTGCCGAAACGCAGTACTCCGTTTCACCCCGTCGAAACTTCAAGATCTTAGGGCCAAAGCCAATGGAGAAGGTGTCACAGCGGACGCCAAAAAGTTTTGCGAATAAGAAATGGCCAAGTTCATGAACAAAGACCAGGGGTGTTAAGAGAACAATGAATGAACCCAAGTAAGTCAACATAACAAAAAACCTCTCTTGGCCTTTGAAGGCGTATTCCTCTATTCTAACCTAATGTAATATGGTTGCGCAGCGGAGTGTGTCAAAACGCAGAGGATGAATTCAAAATTAGCTGCCACCAGTAAACAGTTTAGTGCAAAGATACATCATTGGTAATGCAAAAAGAACCCCATCAAAACGGTCTAGCGTTCCACCGTGACCCGGCAATAATGACCCAGAGTCCTTCACTTGGAAAGACCGCTTCAAAAAGGATTCAAACAGGTCTCCAGCTTGGGAAATGATAGAAATCAGGGCCCCGATTACCAATGCCGAAGCTACACCCAAAAATCTCATAAAAATAAAATGGTAAATCAGCGCGACCACCATGGAAACTACCACCGCACAAAGGCTACCTGACCTAGTTTTACCAGGGCTTATGGCTGGATAAAGTTTTGCTCCCCCAAAGTGGCGTCCACCGAAGTAGGCTCCCGTATCACTAGCCCAAACAATTACAAAAAGTAGAATAGTCCAATGTAGCCCATAGGGTGCGCTGCGGATCATCGGTAAAAACGCCATGAAGCCTGCAATATAAGTTATGGCAAAAAGTAAGGCCATGAGCTCCGTTAAATGAGCTCGAAGCTGTACAGGTGAAGCTTGGTGCCGCTGCGCCGTCAGTAAAAAGTAGAGGAAAAACATCATTACTAAAATTACGTGGGCCTCTAAAACACCTCTAGGCACTAAAAGCGTAAAAAAAATAAAAAGCCAGGTAGCGCCGAGAATTGCTCTCGTCTTTTCGCCTTTATCCGAAAGAGCTAGGACTAAAACCGACATTTCCCAAACCATAGCCAGCGCTAAAATCACCGTTAAAAAACTGATACCTAACATTCCGCCGAAAAGCAGAATGAGAAGAAAACCACTTCCGGCAAGAACGCCTGAGGCTACTCTAATTTGCGTTTCCGCTGGAGCTTTAGGAAGGGCTTTTGCTACCAATGCCATCCACCCTACCCAGACAGGGCTAAGCAGGTGTAAAACCTTGTGTTCAAGGGCAATTAAATCTGACTCAAATTTGGACAAGTACGGTTTGCGCGGTTCCATGGAGAGGTACTTCCTTTTGGGCTTGCTCTGAAACCAATCCAAAACGACGCTCCCGGGAACTAAATTCACGGATCGCCTGATGTAACTGGTCCACTGTGAAATCAGGCCACATAACCGGTGAAAAATAAAGCTCTGTGTAGGCCAATTGCCAAAGCAAAAAATTAGAGATGCGCACTTCGCCACTGGTACGAATCAAGAGATCAGGATCTCCAGCAAGTGAGTGGAAAAGCTCCTCCGAAAGCCGATCTTCCGTCATGTCTTCAGGCAAAATTTCTCCACGTATGGCACGGGCCATCAAACGTTTGGTGGCTTCTACAAGCTCTTCTCGGCCGCCGTAGGAAAGAGCCAAGGTGAGCTCAAGACCTTCGTGGTGCTTAGAGATTTCAATGGTTTCCTCCAGCACTTCACGTACCTGAGCAGGCAACCGCTCAAGGGAGCCAATGGCCCGCACACGTACGCCTAGCTTCATCAAGTCCTTGCGTTCCCGAATGAGCCACTTTCTCAAAAGCTTCATTAAGACTTGAACTTCTTCAAACGGCCTAAACCAGTTTTCCGTGGAAAAGGCAAAAAGCGTCAAAGCTTTTACACCCAAATCACTGCATTCCCGGACAACATCACGTACACGACTACAACCCCGAATATGGCCATAGATTCTAGGCCTTCCGCGATGCTGTGCCCAACGACCATTGCCATCCATAATAATAGCAATATGACTCGGTACCGAAAAGTTATGGTTCCTGCTTTGGAGAGCAGAAACGCGAGGGATATTCACGCTAGTGCCCCTTAAACGCTCATGATCTCTTTTTCTTTAGCCAAAAGAACTTTATCTACTTCGGCAACAAACTCGTCGGTCTTTTTTTGGACTAGCTCAGTGGTTTTCTTGAGCTCGTCTTCCGTCATAAGACCATCTTTCTGAATCCGCTTCAGGTGATCGTTCGCATCACGTCTTTCACTGCGTAAAGCTACGCGAGAGTCTTCGCCCTGACGTTTGATTTGCTTCACAAGGTCCTTACGACGTTCTTCGGTCAATGCCGGAAGCGGAACTCGAATGATTTTTCCATCATTCTGTGGGTTCAACCCTAGATCTGCCACCAATATAGCTTTCTCAATGGCGGGAACTAGGTTTCCTTCCCAGGGCTGAATTTGAATCAATCGAGGTTCGGGACAAGTCACGGAAGCAACCTGGCTCACGGGAACTTGAGAGCCATAATAATCAACCCGCACACTGTCCAAAAGGCTTGGATTTGCCCTTCCAGTACGAACTTTCACAAGTTCGGCCTTGAGATTGGTAAGGGTTTTTCCCATTTTATCTTGAAGTACGCCCAAAACATCTTTTGAATTTTGAGGTCCAGATGATGCCATTTCATTTTCTCCCTATGAGACCCTACGCTTCAGTGGTCTTTGAGTCTAGGCCTTCACCTAGAGCATAACGCGCAAAGCGGCGAATGCTGATGTTCTCACCAAGTTTTGCAACAAGATTGGTCTGTAGCTCAGCAACCGTCACATCAGGGTTTTTCACAAACGCTTGCTTCATCAGACAAACATCGTCGATGAGTTTGTTGATTTTACCTTCAAGGATTTTTTCAATGACAGGCGCTGGCTTGCTTGCATTTTTAGGATCTTGAGCGAGCTGAGCCTTAAAAATTTCTTTTTCTTTCTCAAGGTAAACGGAAGAGACCTCTTCTGGCTTAACGTAAAGCGGCGCTGCAGCAGCAATGTGCATAGAGACATCACGCAAGAAGTTTTTGAACTCTTCATTACGAGCTACGAAATCCGTTTCACAGTTGACCTCGAGCAACACACCAATACGGCCCTCGCCGTGGATGTAAGCACCCACAAGACCTTCTTTAGCGGTACGACCAGATTTTTTCGCCGCTGCCGAAAGCCCTTTTTTACGCAAAATCTCAATGGCCTTTTCAAGACCACCTTGAGACTCCTCAAGGGCCTTCTTACAATCCATCATTCCAGCGCCAGTTTTTTCGCGCAGATCCTTCACTAAACTTGCAGAAATTTCCATAACAACACCTTTTTAAATCGAATGAATTCTTAAGACTTTTGGGCGGTTTCAGTAGCTTCCGCAGCCGCAGCTGTCGGAGCGGCCGGAGCCGCCGCAGTGAGATCCACGCTTTGAGTCACTTCTTCTTGTTGGGCAATGTCGGCCTCGTCAGTACCACGCAGGTCGATATCGCCTTCAAAACGAGAAACTTTCTTCTCTTCAGTTTTCTCTTCGGCTTCAAGCTTAGCGGCAAGAGCAGCATCGGCACGAAGACGCTCTTGGAAGAGATGTTCGCCTTCAATGCAAGCTTCTGCAATGAGATGGCAGAAAAGGCGGATGGAACGAATCGCATCGTCGTTTCCGGGGATGACATAATCAATGTTGTCAGGGTTACAGTTTGTGTCCACGACGGAAATTACGGGAATTCCAAGCTTGTTCGCTTCTTTAACTGCAATATGTTCTTTTTCTGGATCGATGATGAAAAGCGCGCCAGGCAACTTCTTCATATCTTTGAATCCGCCAAGATTGCTTTCGAGCTTTTCTGCCTCACGATTGAGCATTGCTTGTTCTTTTTTAGGCAGAGATACGAACTCGCCATTTTCCTTCGAAGCTTCGATCTTTTTCAAACGGTCAATGGAGGCCTTAACGGTTTGGAAATTGGTGAGCGTACCGCCCAACCAACGGTTTGCAACATAGTACTGAGCAGAACGGTTGCACTCTTCAATAATAATATCTTTGGCTTGCTTCTTAGTTCCAACGAAAAGGACCTTTTTACCTTCGGCAGTCACTGCTTTTACCGCATCTGCGGCATCCCGAGCGAGCTTCACCGTCTTTTGAAGATCGATGATGTAAATTCCGTTTCTTGCGCCAAAAACGTAGGGCTTCATTTTGGGGTTCCATCGTTGTGTTTGATGACCGAAGTGAACGCCTGCTTCTAAAAGTTCTTTCATTGTAACATTTGCCATTTAAATAAATCCTTTCTGAATCTGACCTGCTTTTGGTTTCCACTTCGGGCTCAAAGGACATAAGTACTTTGTAAGCCGCCCATGGAGGCCTCCACCCCGCTCCTCCTTTTTTCAAAGAGACCAATGCGGCGAACCAATTCCTTTTTGTCGTGCGAAATCTAACACTTCGCCAAAAAGATACCGATTCACGAGGTGTGTGAATTGTGATTTCCACCCTTAACAGGTGGCTTTATAAAGTTAAAGTTCAAAACCTGCTTGTTCCGCATCTTTCTTAAAAGTGCGTACGGTATCCAAGCTCAACTGGGTGAGGTCTTTGCCGAGTCCCGATAGTTTTGCGAGGATATCAAACGGAACGGTGATGATCTGGCAACCCGTCTGATCCGCCTGAATAATATTATAAACTTCGCGGGTACTGGCCCAAAGGAGCTCGGCCTTAGGTTCCAAGGCGCATATCTCCCGGGCCGCCATCATGAGAGCGGTGGCATCTCGACCGGTATCGGAAACCCGCCCCGCAAACACTGAAACTACCGTGGGAGCACCACCCTTTACCGCCTGGACGGTTTCGTGAACTTGGGAAAGCGTCAAAAGGGCCGTCACGTTCAATTGGACCTTAGAATGACTCAGCTTCTGAATCAAAGGAATGGAACTTTGACCCTCTGAATTGGTGATGGGAATTTTGACGTAAACATTTTTCCCCCACTGGGCGATTTCAGAAGCCTGGCGCTCCATATCACGAAAGTCATCGGCAAAAACTTCGAATGAAATGGGCCGATCCGAAATGGTGGTCAAAATTTCTTTAGCAAAGGCACGATAATCCCGCACGCCGGCTTTCTTCAGCAACGAAGGATTCGTGGTAAAACCGGAAACTATATTTTCGCGATACATTTTCAGCATGGAATCGCGATCGGCGCCGTCGGCGTAGAGTTTTACTTTCAGAGTGGCTGCAGAGGGGGTGGAATTTGTCATATTGATTTTAGGGAATATCTCTCAGAGGTAAGAAGCGCAAATTTATTTTCCTTTGAAAAAGGTGCCGCCACCACTAGACGGGACCTCATGGCAAAGGTCGGAAAAAGTATCAGTACGGAAAACCCCAATGCGTTAAAACATATGTTTGGGGCAGAACTGCTGAAGCGAATGAGCAAAGCTATTTCTAAGGTCTACCCTTCCTTTGATGAAAAATCCTTTCTTGCGCTGGAACCAAAACTAGCGGCGCTTGAAATGAAGCCCCGCATGCAAATTTTACGGAACGCACTTTATGATCAGCTGCCTAAGGAATTTAAAACCGCAGTGAGTATCCTTTTGGAATCTACAACGAGTGGGGAATTGAACGGTTTTGATGTTTGGCCCTATACGGACTTCGTTCAAACTCATGGCCTCGAAGCGCCCCGAATTTCACTTGATGCGCTTAAGCGATTGACCAAGATTTTCACGGCGGAATTCGCCGTAAGGCCATTTTTAAAGAGACACCCGGAGCTGACGTTAAAATATTTAATGGACTGCGCCCAAAGCACTGATGTGGACCTGCGGCGCTGGGCTTCGGAAGGTACTAGACCGCGCCTACCTTGGGGGGAGAGGCTGCACGACTTTATTCAGAATCCCTCGCAGGCGCTTTCTATTTTAGAGTGTCTAAAATTTGACGATGAACTTTACGTAAGGAAGAGCGTGTCAAACCACTTAAATGATATCGCGAAGGACCATTCCGATTTAGTGATTGCAACATTGACCGATTGGAAAGAAAAAGCCGGAATCCTGCACGCAAAAAAGATAGATTGGGTCATTCACCGAAGTCTGCGAACCTTGATCAAAGCTGGCAACGGAAGGGCGCTTAAGTTGATAGGCGTGTCCCCAGGAGCTAAGGTTGAGATGGGAACGATTCGCATCAATAAGAAGATGTTTAGAGTTGGGGATCGTTTGGATTTTCAGTTTAACATTCGATCGGTATCTTCCCGCCCGCAAAACATTGTGATTGATTACATTTTGCATTTTGTGAAATCGAATCAAAATACTTCGCCGAAAGTCTTTAAATTTAAAAAATTTACCTTGTTGGCGAAGGCTGAAGTCAATCTTGCGAAAAGTCATCACTTAAGGAAAATTACAACGCGTGAGTATTATCCAGGAATACACCGCCTTGCGATTCAGGTGAACGGCGTTGTCATGGGAGAGGTTGACTGGAAACTCATTTTATAATGAATTTTCAATGGAGCTTTCAATTTCTTGATCAAAAGAAAAATCGTTGGGGACTATCGGGGGAGTTATGGATAAAAAAAATCAAACAGATCAGTCTAAGAACACATCGGAAACATCATTGGACCTCACTCCGGCCGAAGCCGTTGCTAAACTTCTGGATGGAAATGCAAGATTTGTGAGCGGCGTTCGCTCAGTTGACTCCATGCTTACGCAGCTTAGGATGGCCGACTTGGCTAAGGACGGACAAAAACCTTTTGCGGTAGTCCTCACTTGTTCTGACTCCAGAAGTCCTGCGGAAATGATTTTTGATCAAGGTCTAGGGGACCTCTTCGTTGTGCGGGTTGCCGGGAACGTCATTGCGCCTACCCTCCTTGCAAGTATCGAATTCGCCGTAGCAAACTTTGGATGCCCAGCGATTATGGTCTTAGGCCATACGCTTTGTGGCGCTGTCACGGCCACGATTCAGCATACGGAAAATCCCACGGAACCGTTGCCATCGCCCCACCTTGAGGAATTGGTCGGTAGAATTCGCCCGGCAGTAGAGGCCGTAAATCGAAAAAATTCAAAGAATGATTCTGACTATTTTCGAAAGGCCACCATTGAAAATGTTTACCGAAGCATGCGGATCATTATCGACCAAAGCAAAATTGTCCGAACGCTTGTAGAATCGGGAAAAGTGTCGGTAAATGGGGCTGTGCTGGATATCGCAACCGGCGTCGTCAACGTCGTGCCATAAACGAAACGAGAATCTACGTTCATGTATAGACTAGAGAGAGAAGAGTTCGTTCAGGCGCCTTATGTTTCCCTTTGGTCGATCTTAGGCTTTCAAGCAGGATATATTAATGCGTTTGGGTTTTTGGCCTGCGGACGCTACGTTTCCCATGTCACAGGCTTTGGAACACAGATCGGGATGGCCATCGCCAACAGTTCCATTTTTTTTGCGCTTGAGCTTTTAGGGTTCCCCCTGTCTTTCATCTTCGGTTCATTTTTCAGCGCTTTGCTCACCAGCGCGCGCATCGAACGAAAACAAAAACCACTTTTTGTGGGAGTTTCTTACTTCTTCTCCTTGGTACTGCTATCTTTAATACTCTTAGGTAAGCTCGGCTTGTTCGGTACCTTTGGTGAACAACTCATTCAGGCCCACGACTTCGTACTACTTTTCTTGCTCTCCTTTGTCTGTGGCATGCAGAACGGATGTTTCGCCACCTTAACCAAGGGGCAGATCCGCACCACGCATTTGACGGGCATTAGCACCGATATTGGGACTGACTTGGCTAGGATTTGGTTTGGAAAGCTTAGCCCGCCAGAGCTGGATCTTACAAAAAAGATCAATATGTCCCGAATCGTTACCGTTGTCTCGTTTGCCCTGGGCTCGATCTTATCCGTTCTGATGAGCCGCTATTTTGCCTACGGAGCCCTCACGGTTCCATTCGCAACATCTTTGGTGGTGCTGTACGCGGTTCACCATATTATTAAAGAATTAGGATCGCGACCGCGCGCGGAACTACTAAATCATTAGAAAATTTTAGGCCTGCAGATGGCATACGGAGCGGACGTACTCTACCCTTAAGAGATGACGTTGCGAAAAAATCATCTCTTCATGATGATCGTGCTTAGCTTTGCGTTGGGGTGGTTCGTCGCAACTCATTTTCCAAGGTATGCAGCAGATGGGTTGCCGGGGCTTCCGCCTGCGGCTTCCGGCATTAATAAATTAAATTTGTTTAATAAATCAGACCCGTCAAATTCGCAAAGTGCTTTAACGGACGTGGTAAAGGCAAATCTTCCGTTGAAAAAAGTTGCTTCACGTTTAAACGAAAATATTCACGAAATGCCGTTAGCTAAAATTCGCGAGATTTTACGCCAGCGGGATGAACTGGCCGAAAAAGAAAAGATTGGCGTTCGCTTTCCGCAGCCGCAAGGAGATTCTGAGCGTGCTGCTCAAGTAGAAAACTTAATGAGGGTCATTCAACCTTTGTGGCAACAATCAACTTATTGGACGGCTACTTCGACCATTGAACTTGCTCATAAGTCTCTCCTAGTTTTGCTCGTGTTTCATTACTACAACAGCGACAACGATTTCGCAGTCGGGATGATGTCCCAAAATCCCCGGGACATTTGTTGGATTCTTGAAGGATACTTTCCTCAAGTCGAGGATCATACTTCCTTCGGCGTTAGCTCTTGTTTGGATTATGTGCGAAAAAATGGAGATTACTATTCAGTGGTGGCGGGCCTGCACTCTGTCCATTATGAAGAGGTCCAAAAATATATCGACCAGCTGGCCGTGGATATTCCTCAAGAAGGCCACCTGAATGGGGCGCTGGAAGTTATGGACTCGCTTACGCAGCGATGGTTGCCGCAGAGCGCTGGCGTGAGCTGGGCTGCGAGTTCCAAAGAAGAGTGGGGTCAGCTTCAGCAGCGGCATCGAAGATATTGAAACTTACACGGGCGGCCGGCCGTACGGATTGTGGTATGCGACTTGCTGTGGAAGGCAAAATGAAATCCATAAAACGCATTTTGCATGAAAACGGACTTTCCATCGCGATGTTTGGACTATTTTTCATTTTCTTTTTGGGACAAATCGTCACCGGGCTCTATCACTACAACGATAACCAACGAGAGCACGGCCAGGCCATTGTAAATTATTGGCAGTATCTTCATACCGGGGACTTCCTAGAGTCGGTATTTGAAAACTGGGAGAGCGAATTTTTGCAGATGTGCATTTACGTCGTGTTGACGGGTTTCCTGTATCAAAGGGGCTCCGCCGGATCTAAAAACTTAACTGAACCGCAAGATGTAGACGCCGATCCGGAAGAAAGCCGGAATAAAAAAGGTGTGCCCTACCCCGTGCGACGTGGCGGACTTTTATTGGCGCTTTATAAATATTCGTTAAGTATCGCGCTTTTTCTGCTTTTTCTTATCTCGTTCATACTTCACGCCATCTATGGAGCAGAGGCCTATACGGAAGATCACGCGCAACACGGAATGAAACTTGTCGTAAACGCGCTCCAATATATGGGTACATCTCGTTTCTGGTTTGAGTCCTTTCAGAATTGGCAGAGCGAATTCTTATCGGTTGGCGCCATCGTGGTGCTCTCTATTTTTTTGAGACACAAGGGTTCACCTGAATCAAAGCCGGTGGCGGCACCCCATGACGAAGAGCCTACGTGACGGGTGAAATAATTGTTATCGTCGGTGCCGTGTTTGATTACGTGGCCTGGTCGGCGCTGGCGCATTCCTTCGGGGGCGTACCGGTGCCGCGACGGCGGTGGCTTCAACTAACTCATAGTCGCCGGCTACTTGGAGCGTATTGCTTTGGCCGTTTGCAATCGCCTGATAAGTCACGAGAATGACTATGCGATTGTTGGTAGTACGAAATACTTTTACGTCCCGCGACGAAGTATTTTGAAGGTAAGTTGTTAAGCCCTGATTGACCGACTGCAGCGGGTTAAGTCCGACTTGGGTAGAGGTATTTAAGACTTCGCGGTTTTCATTGGACTCAAAGCTGTACAGAAATTCACTAGAGACAACGAGGTCTGAGCGCCTAATTTCATACGGCAGCGGATCCTGCATACTAATGCGATACAGACCCATCACATAACCTTGGCGCAAACATTCGACGCCAGCATTTGCTTCAATGGAGAACTGCCCATTAGGTTGAGTTGCACCGTGGTGACTTATCGCCACTTGCGATCGGTGGCTGCTAGCCTGAAAATCATTGCGCCTATGGCTTACTACACTTTTTAATCGCCAGATCGCGCGACCATTCCTTCTAAGGGTGGACTGGACTTCGTTACCTGGAAGTTCCGTTGCTCCAAGTATAAGATTCGGGATGGCGCTATCGCACGCGCTAGTATCTGGAGCAGGCGGCTGTGGCTCAGAGGGGGCTTCGGGCTCGGGAGTAACTGGTGTTTCGGGTTGTGGCGCTGGCGTAACCACTGGCGCAACTGCTCGATAAATGCTCGCCTTTCGTTCGATCATCGTTGACTGATAATAAGTTTCTACTTTGAGTAGCTTTCCGTCCGGCAACACGTAATACATGAAGGAAAACGCAGGTGCGTTTACGTTCTGCCAGCTCTGTGTTCGAGGTGAGGATGACGCGGAATTCGCGGGGAAGACCGCCGAAGTTTCAATTCCCGAACGGTCGGCAATGGAGAGATCTCGTTCAAACCAAAACCTTCTTTCGAAATAAGAAAGTATGACATTATCGTTTTGGCGAATTCGAAATGGAGCTAAAAATTCGACGCTGGCATTATAAGTCGCGTCACCAGGATTTAAGCATTCAACTGTGGGAGTGACCGTCACGGGGGTAGCCGTCGTTACAAAATTCGCGCGCGCCAATACAGAGTGTCGGTTACCGTCTGCACGGTAATAAATGGTTTCTTCAAGTTCCCAATCAGACGTTCCAGTACCGCTACCGCGCGTAATTTCCGATGGGCTCTCACCCAATGGGCGAGCCGAAGCGGTAAGCGTATTGATTCGGTTGAGGCAAGTGGCCTCTCTTTCGTAACGCTCGTCTTGAGCTTGAATAGCTGCGAAATCTTGAGGAGTCTGGGGATCGGAAATGACGGTAGAAGGGACGTTTATAGTTCCTAAATCAATGCTAACTTTTTGAGGCTGTCCGTTGCCTGGCTCGTCTTTTTTCCCACCGCAACCTGCGAGGAGGGCAATTAACGTGATGGTAAAAAAAACATTAAAATTTAAATATTTATAGGACATATTGGAGCGCATTCTAATTTATTAGACCAATAAGGTCAAGTATTAATTGCTGTATCCTATTAAATCAGGGATAGGTCAGCCGCACCAGTAGCGGTAGCGGGATTGGAATTTGAAGCCGCTAACTCGACCTTTAATTCAGCATCGCATTTTGTCTTTCGTAGACGCACCATTTTTCTTTCGAAAAATGGTGCCGAGGAAGAGACTCGCCTATCCGTCTCCGCGCTATCGCGCTGCGCGGACAGGCCGACCTCGATCGCCGCCCGCAAGCGGGCACCCGGCGCTCTCCGGTCTTCTCGTCTCTTCTTATTGTGCAAAATGCCTTCGCATTTTGTCTTTCGTAGACGCACCATTTTTCTTTCGAAAAATGGTGCCGAGGAAGAGACTCGAACTCTTACGCCTTTTGGGCACTGGCTTCTAAGGCCAGCGTGTATACCAATTTCACCACCTCGGCATGGGCAACGTCTGTATGGATATGTCAAAGAATCTCCATCAGCATTGTCAAACTTCCGAGGAAGTTTCAATGGGGAAATTACTTAGGTTTGGCGTTGGCCTTCTGGACGTTCTTAAGTTCCATTTGAAGCTTGGAGAGTTCGATGCGCATTTTAGTCTCGGCCTGTTTGCTTTCTTCCAACCGTTTTGCTGCCCGGTCGAAGTCATCTTTCATTTTCTGATAAAGCTTCGTTTGCTGTTCAAGCTTAAGCTTAAGTTCTCCGCCGCTGGCTTCGCCGTGATTGGCTTCTTTCGCCTTTGACGGGTTGCCGGCAGCCGCCTTGAGGGCCGCCGCCTGGGTAAGTTTATCTTGAAGCATTTTATTCTGCTTTTTAAGATCTTCGATTTGGCGCTGAGTACGTTCAAGTTCAGAGCGTAATTGAGGCTCTTGGCTTGCGGCCACTTTCCACTTATCGGAACCTTTGAGTTGATCTTGAAATGCTAAAATCTTTCGGTTGAGCTGAGCATTTTCATTGGCCAAGCCGGAACGCTGGGCGGCCTCTGTGTTGAGGCGTTGCTTGAGCAAATCCATACGCTGGGTGATGCGAGCCATCTCGACCTGATTCTTTTCCATCAGCACTTTCATTCGAGCGTCCCGGGTATCATTTTCTTTCTGACCCGCCGTGCGTAGTTGTTCCCGGGCGTTCTCAAGCGCACGCATGGTGCTGGCGAGGGCTTGCTTTGACTTATCAATATTGGCTTCTTTTTGCCTTAAAAGACCGTCTTTCTTTTGAATCTCTGTATTCAACATAGTCTGGGAAACCTTAAAATCAAGTTGTGCTTTTTTCCACTTGCCCACGATTTCTCGGGTTTTATGCTCAAGTTCCGCACGATTTTTCGAAAGCTCTTCAAACATTTTTTGCAGATACTCTTTAAGTTTTTCCGGAACGGGCACACGCTCTAAAACAGTTTTTGCCTTCTCCACCACTTGTGTAAAACCTTGAGAGGCCACATCTAGATCAGTTGCGAAATGATCTGTGTTCTCCTGAACCGCCTTTAGGTCCTCTTCCGTTTTTTTAGCGACGGCGGCCAGGGTTTCGGCGGTGACCGTCGGTGACGTGCTTTGACCGTCATTGGTTTTCGCGGCTTGTTCAATTTCTTCAACTTCTAGGAGCTCCTGAATCCCTTGGAGAACATCCTGGGCGCCACTTTTCTTTTTTGCGGTAGGATTAGCACTGATTTCATCGGAGCCATCTTCCTCTAGGTCAGAGCCAGAATTTTGCATCTCTTCAAGGATGCTCACGAGCTCTTGATCCTGGGCCGTAAGTTTTGGTTTGCCTTTTTTGATGCGGTCAATGAGTTGTTTTGAAGAAAGTTTAGGTTTTTTAGGCTTGACCGCAACCGCCCTTACCGATGGAGCCTCGAGTTCGCCTTCCAAAATCTCTAAAGAAGGATCATCCTCAAGTTCAGCTTCTTCATCTAACGTAGCTTCGGCGGTCGTAGCGCCGGCGGTTGGCTTTTTGACGATTTTTGTTCCCAGCGGTTTGCCCTGTGCTTTGCCGGGCGTTTTTCTAATTAAAGTGTTGAGAACGCCGCCGGCTGATTCTTCCGATTCCTCCTCGGAACTTAGAACTGTAATGACATGGTCATCGTCATCGTCTGCCGAACCGCCCGAGAGGACCGTGACTTGGTCTTTAGTTTTTTGGCCGGGTTTCCCTTTGAGGACAGTTTTTGTTTGGTTTTTGGCCACTCCACTTTTTCCGGCCGTACCCCGCACTTGCACGCCGTCTAAAACCTCAAGCTCCTCTTCCGAACTACCTTCGAGCACCAGGGTTTCATCTTCCTCTTCCGCTGTTCCACTGCCTACGACCGTGTTACCATTTTTAGATTTTGCGCCAACGCCACCCTTCAGAACAGTTTTGCGCTCACCTTGTTTAGAACCTTTTAGTTTCGTCTGAGAATCGTCCGCCCCGATACCACCACCTGAGAGCTTAGTGATTTCTTCATCGACTCCATCCTCGCCGCCGCCCACGATAGTTTCCTCATCGGATATTTGTTCGGGTGAACCTTTAACTTGCGTGGAATTTTTCTCATTAGCTTTATGGGTACCGGCGACTTTGACCTTACCGAGAGCTGCATCTCTTTTGCCTTTGACCTGGACTCCTCCCAGTGGCGCTTCACGACTTCCTTTAACTTCCGTCTGGCCGTCAGCTTCAACTTCGCCCCCGGGCACAACTTCAATAGGCTCATAGGGGGAGGTATATTCCGAGCCCTGGAGTTCAGCGGTTTCTTCCTTTAGGCGTTCTTCAAGGGGGGTACCTTCGCCTGCGTCAAAACGCTCCCGAACTTGAGCGCGCGCGATATCCTCCGCACGTTCTTCTGCTTGAAAGGATAAAAGTCTTTTTCCTTCCCCCAATGGTTCCTTCTCAAGGATGTTCTGCACTTCGTGCACTTGTGCAGCAGCATCTTGGGGCGTTTCAAAGGTTAGGTAGTCAAAATCTGTCGCGGCGACATCCTGGGAAGCCACGGCGCTCAAATCAAATCTAAATAAAATCTGTATATGGCCCAAACTGAGATTATGGCGGACGGTTAATTTCTGAGTCTGCTCCGTAAGTGTTTGTAGGAATGCGCTTAAGCTTGCTGCCTGGCCGGCGGCCTTTTTCAAGTCGCCGTATTCCCGCGGTACGAATCCGGAAACCATGCCGGCTAGGAATTTTCCGTCAAATCCCACCTCGATTTCCAAACACTTGGAACTTTCGCCCTTGCGATAATGCATCCACAGGGCAAGTACCGAAATTTCAAGGCAGTGCCGCATAGGTGCCTCAAGCAGGGAGAACTTGTCCTTCAACATTTCCTGGACGCTATGCATGATCAAATCCTGCACCCGGCCCGAATGTTTCAAACTAAATACGGATTCGAAAATAATTTTAGGATCTTTTTCAAGAACGCTTTCAACTCCGACTGCGTACACCGGTGGTTCTAAAGGCGGGTTTTGGGATGGAGGTGTTTGATCTGCCATTTAAGCTGCCTCCACTTCGTGATTCGCGGGTGGCCAAAGTAGATTTGTGACGCATTTAAGCTTGCCGCTGACAGAATTTTTCTTCGGAACTTCGTTGACCAACCCGCTGACGCTGCGACCCTGGAATCCAACGAGGATTTTTGCGAAGCGAAAAATATCGAGTAAAGGATCAGAAGCGCTCACGGCTCCGGGGGCCTGAGATAAGAGGCAACCCAGACGATGATCAAGACCCTTAATGCCAGGGATGTTGCCACTTCGTAACAATTCGCAGGTGCGACGATATTTTTCTACATCCAACGCAGCGCTAGACTTGTTAGCGGTCGCCAAAATTTTTTCAATTTCACTTTGGGGTGCCGACCTTCCACCTTGGAATACACCCCATTCGGCGGCAAAAACCGTACTCACAAAAGTTTTTAGGAATTCAGGGTCCGTGTAGCCCAGAAGTAGCGCTAAAATTCCGGAGCTCGTCGCAGTGAAGAGTGACCGTTCAAAAACGGCTAAAGACAAGTCGGATAATGCCAAAATAATTTCAGGCCCCGGCGCATTCAAAATTTTCAAACAAAGCCAAGCCGCGACTTCTACATCCACAAACCGGCCGATTCCCGGGGACACTTCAGCCGTTTCAATGAACAACGGACAGAAAAGCTCTATGACCCACTTTAAATTTTCACGAATGGTGGCTCCCTTTTCAAAGGATGCCTGATCTGCATCATTCAAAATTTCAAGGAGCGTCGTCGCCGTTGCCTGAAGCATGGGGTACCGCTCCATTAAAGGTGGTTCCTGCGTATAAATTTCCGGGAATTTTTTTATTTTTTCTAAGAACTTTGCGTCAATGGGTTGCAGACGAGAAAGGAGGTTCACCTTGTTCTGATTGAGTTTCAAAAGCACGCAGATGCCCCCCTGCGCTAGGGAGCCTAGCGCTAAAGAATCGGGAGCGATTCGGGTCAGATTTTCTAAACTGCCTTGAATTTTAGAAATGGTGGCCTCTCCTCATCAACATCTTTTTCGGAGACCGGCTTGCATTTAAAGATAGGAAAGTTTGACACCTCTCCACAAGATCGCTGTAATGGGGGCACTTTATGTCGCACCGTTCTGATGAACCCATCCAGGTCATTCTTCAAAGAGGCAATTCTTACCCACGTACCCTGAAGTTATCAAAACAATCCATTGATCGCTTCCTTATGGCCGTGCTTTTTGCCTCCATCATAGGCGTGGCGGCATTAGGGGTATCCTTGCGTTTAGGTTACCTCTGGTATTCCGGCGTGAAACCGGCCGTGGCCGAGAAAACAAATTCCATCGAAACCGACGTCGACTCCATGAAGCCTACCGACAATCAGGCCTTGCAGGAGCAGGTGGGCATTCTCACCGCCCGAATTAAAAACCTGACGGCACAGCAGGACGCTAAATTTGAGCTTGAAACCAAAGGGGCTGTGTTTTCCCTTTTTTCGCCCAACGTCATCGACAAAACTAAAGACCAAGACCAGATTTCCGCGAAAAATTTCGCTTTCAAAGCTGGTCGAGTGCCGAGCCTTAGTTTTGAGCTGCATAACAACCACCCGGATCAGAGTGTTCAAAAGGGCTATATCGTAGTGCTCGCGCGCAATCGCGGTCAAATCTTATCCTACCCTGACATCATGAATATTAAGGGCCCCTACCTCCTTGACTTTGAACATGGTGAATCATTCCAGGTGGCAAGATTCCGAATGGTGAACGCTCAATTTGAGGGGCTTGAAGATTCCGAACCACAGTTTCATTTCCAGGTGCTGATCTTCACGCGCGCGGGCGAGCTATTGCTCAATCTTTTGAGTGAGGTCAGTAAAAAATGAATTTGCAAATTAATCTTCTGGGAGAAACTACGCGGGTGGAAGGCAAATTGGTCTTAAGTGATCACTCCACTTTTCACGGGCAACTTCAGGGCGAGTTGGTAGGTGAACCACGTTCAACTATAATTATTGGATCCCACGGGACGGTGAATGGTACGATTCACGGCGACTCCATCATCATCGACGGGTTTGTCCGGGGCGATGTGAAGGCGTCCAGCAAGGTCATCATTAGCGAAACGGGAAGGCTCGTCGGAAACGTGCGGGCGCCAAACTTTTCCATTCATTTCGGCGGGTATTTTGAGGGCAAATGCCAAATGATCAAAGGAAGTCCGAAAGAGACTTCCGCACCGACTTCAGTTCTGCCTGCTTAAGGGAAGCTTCAATTTTCTTACCGTCCCCCACCACTACGATGCGTAAGCCCTCCAGGTTGAAGTTGCGCTGAACCGCCGCTCGCAAAGTCGCTGGGGTCACGGCATCTAAACGTTTTTTATAGATATCCAGAAAATCCCCCGGCAGGCCGTTGAGAAGAGTTACAAAAAACATTTGTGCGATGTTATAACGATCCTGAAGGAACAGATCAAAGCTGCCCTTCATGTAAGTTTTGATTTTCCCTAGCTCCTCGTCCGTAACTTGGTGGTCGTAAACAAAACTATTAAGTACGCGCCTAATTTCCTTCACCAAGGGCCCAGCATTCTCGGTGCGACCAGCGCTAGTGACCTGATAGGTTCCACGGCTCTTTGCATATTCGAAAACCCCCGCAATGGAATAACTCAAACCCATTTCTTCCCTGACTCTCTGATTAAAGCGGCTGGAAAAAGGTCCACTTAAAATATTTTCCGCAACCTCGAGCTCAAAAAAGTCGGGGGTATTCATCCCGGGGCCTACAAAGCCCATGGAGAGATGACAATCAGAAATTCCTGGTCGGTCGATCACCACTACCGTATGGGAATCAATTCCCTCAAGGACCCCAGGTTTATGGTCCGCTCCTCCTGTTAATTTCGGCGATACATTGATTTTCTTTCTCGCCTTGATTCCCGCCCGCCACTTTTCGAATCTTTCTAAGAATGGGTTTAAGACTTCCTCTGGACGCTGCCCACCGATGACGAGCAACTTAGGTTTCGCTTCTCTTAAAAACAGCTCATAAGTAAATTTTGCATAACTCGCTTTCATCTTCTCAAGGTCACTGGCGTATCCAAATAAAGGCCGCTCCCAAGGCGTGCCCATTAAAATGAGTTGATCTAAAATGTAATCGCCGATGGCGGGGGCCGACTCCTTAAGCTGCTCAATGCCTTGCAAGCGCGTTCGCAGCAAGCGCTGAAAAGTTGCTTCGTTGAAAGAGGGTGCCGACAAAAGATCAAAACTTGCGTCTAAGATTTTTTCAACGTTACGATTTAGCCCATTAATGGTGAAGGTCGTTTCTTCCCGAGAAATGGAATCACTGATACCTCCGGCCAATTCATCCATGTAAGATTCAATCTGGGATTCCGAAAAATTTTTTGAACCACGCAATAGAGAAGCCATGGCGAGACTCAAGGCGCCGGAAGCTCCGGGTGCATCATTCTGCGCGCCTTGATCGAGGCTGATAAGCACCCTAAACAACGGCAAATGCCCTTTAAAATAATAAACGTCAAAACCTTCTTTGGTCTGAAGCTTCTGATATTCCGGCACTACCCGTGGTTCTGCAGAGGCTGATAGCATCTGAAAAAAACCAAGAAACCAAATGATGAGGAAGGTCTTTTTCATGATTTGGCCTTTCTTTGCGCTGCTTTTTTGTTCGTTTGCGTGACGCCAGGCTTAACGATGAACACAACGCGCCGCTTAGGATCCAGATATTGTTTGGCCACTCGATATAAATCGCTGATATTTACTTTTTGATAAGCTTCTAAAAGCTCAAAGACCTTGGTGTAATCTCGATAATTGAATTCGCCTTGAGCCAACCAAGACGAGAGGCCCAGCGGAGTGCGGGCTCCTTCAAGAATGCTGAGCTCGATTTGATTTTTCACTCGGCCCAGGGCCGCATCAAGGCTTGAATCTTGGCCGCGACGCACGGAGGCAATGAGTCCGTCCAGGGCATGCAAGAGTTCTTGGGCCGTGTGGCCCTTACGCACTTGACTGGTGATACTCATATGCGAAGGCAGGATAGAGAGATCAAGCTCGGCACTCACCCCTACCGCTAACTGTTTTCTTCGCACGAGGACTTCATTGGCCTGGGAGCTTCCCATTCCAAGTAGGCTCCACATAAGCATGGTTAACGCAGGAACATCGGGATGACTGAAGCCAGGCATGCGGTATCCCACCAGAAGAGTTTCTGCTTCTACTGGTTTTTTCACGACGAAAGTTTTTGATGGCGGCAAAGGGCCAGGAGTGGGCACCGTAAATTCTTTGGCGTCAGCCCGCAAATTTCGGGGAATTTTTGAAAATGGCGCAACGTCGGCATCTGCATTTTTCCAATGCCCATATTGATCACGAATTTTCCCAAGGATTTCTTCAGAGTCGAAATCTCCCGCAACTACGATGAGTAAATTAGCCGGAGCATAGTATTTTTTAAAAAACTCACGGCAGTCTTCGATACGCAATTGTTCTAAATCTAACATTGAACCGATGACGGGCCGTCCATAAGGATGACTGCCATATAGCTTCGCTTGGAAATCCTCCAACGCTTGGGTCAGGAAATTAGACTCCACCCGCAGCCGACGCTCCTCCTGCACAATGGGTTTCTCGAGCAAAAGTTTTTCTTCCGTCAAATTTAAATTCAAAAACCGATCGGCCTCCAATTCCACGACCAAAGGTAGGGCGTGAGACGAAACCACCGCGTAAAAAACCGTCATTTCTTTGGTCGTGTACGCGTTGACTTGCGCTCCCCGCGCCTCGAGTTCCTGAAAATAGGCCGTGCCAGGATGTTTTTCGGTGCCCTTGAACATCAGATGCTCAAAAAGGTGCGCAAGGCCAGTTTTTCCTGGCTGTTCATAACTGGAACCCACGTCAACCATGGTGGTGTAGCTTACGATGGGCACGGAGTGCTCTTCCACGAGCAGTACCCTGAGACCATTGTCCAAAACGGCTCGCTGAATTTTTACGCCCTCCAAAAATTTTTGCAGCAATGTAGTGGACGAAGAATACTGACCTTGGGCAGCATTCACTGCAGGCGCCGGTGACGAATTTTTCTTTTGCCCGGAAGAACAACCGACTATGCTGAGCAGGATACAAATAAGAAGTTTAGCGTGTAGACCACGGGGCATGGAATCCATAGACTCACATCGTATTCCATTTTTTAAGGGGAGTCTCCATACGAATGCAAATCCAAAAGAGAGTGAGATCATCGCAAGCGGTCCCGAAAAAATTCAAGAATTTTCTTAACTTTGAAAAAATGCGTCCTACGCTGGATAGCGGAATTTTTTCGCTGCCAGAAGTTGCTCATGAAAAAAGGCCTCGACGGTTAGCTGCCAATTCCCTGCGAGTCACAGTTTTAGGCTGCGGCACTTCGACCGGTACGCCCATCGTTGGGTGTTGTTGCAAAACTTGCACGTCAAAAAACCCACGTAACGAAAGGTTGCGCGCTAGTGTGTACGTCGAGGTTCAGGGATTTAAATTTTTAATCGACACTTCGCCTGACCTTCGTATGCAGTGCTTACGGAATGTGATCCACCACGTGGACGCCGTGCTTTATACCCACCCTCACGCCGACCACCTGCATGGATTCGATGAGCTTAGAACTTTGAATTTTCTTATGGGCCAAAAAATTCCTGCTTTCGCCAATGCATGGACCATCAAGGAAATCTCCGACAAATTCGGCTACGCATTTGATGCGGATGGTCAGGAGGGCGGCGGCAAACCTAAAGTTGATGTTTACGAAATTAAAAAACCGGTTTTATTTAAGGGCATCCCAGTGGTTCCCCTACCTGTTCTGCACGGAAGAATGCCTTGCTTAGGTTACCGCATTGGGAATTTCGCTTACGTTACTGACTGCACCAAAATACCCGATAAATCTTTGAAATTAATGAAAAATCTAGACCTACTGATTTTGGATTGCCTCCGTGATTCCCCACATCCCACCCACCTCACCGTACCCCAGGCTCTTGCCTACGCCCGGCGTATACAAGCCAAACAAACCGTATTTACTCATATGAGCCATGATCTGGAATATTCCGCCTTTCGGAAATCGTTGCCGAAGAGCATCGTTCCAGCTTATGACGGTATGAAACTCAGCATTGAATCAGGACTTGATTAGGAGAATTTTTTTATGATTATCGGCGTTCCTAAAGAGATTAAAAATAATGAAAATCGTGTGGGCGTGGTACCCGCTGGCGTAAAAACTTTCAAAGCTCATGGCCATAGCGTTTTTGTTCAAACTCACGCAGGCCATGGCATAGGGGTCTCCGATGAAGAGTATCGCAAAGCCGGCGCCACTATTGTAGAAACCGCAAAAGAAGTTTTTTCAAAAGCTGAAATGATCGTGAAAGTGAAGGAGCCTCTCCCGGAAGAATTCAATCTTTTGCGTGAAGGCCAAATTCTTTATACCTACCTTCACCTTGCCCCTGCACCTCAGCTCACCAAAGCACTGATGGAGCGAAAAGTTTCTGCCGTTGCTTACGAAACCATCCAAGAAGAAGACGGTTCGCTTCCTCTCTTAAAACCCATGAGCGAAGTGGCTGGCCGAATGGCTACCCAAATCGGCGCGCATTATTTGCAGAAAGACAGCGGTGGCCGTGGTGTGCTTTTAGGCGGAGTGCCTGGAGTTGCCCGTTCGTCGGTAGCGATCCTCGGTGGCGGAACATCTGGAATCAACGCCGCTAAAATGGCCATTGGTTTGGGAGCTCGGGTCACTATGCTGGATATCAATCCTGCTCGCTTAGAATACTTAGATGATATTTTTGGTAATGCAGTGTCGACCCTGCATTCTAATATCGATAATATTGAAAAGACGGTCCTTGAGTCAGACCTGGTTATTGGTGCGGTGCTTGTGCCGGGCGCTAAAGCCCCTAAGCTTGTCAGCAAAGAAATCATCAGTCGGATGGCCCCTGGAACGGTCGTCGTGGATATTGCAGTGGATCAAGGTGGGTGCATCGAGACTTGTAAACCTACTAGCCATGACAATCCTACCTTTACCGTTGATGGCGTCATTCATTATTGTGTACCGAATATGCCAGGTGCCGTCGCTCGCACCTCAACTTACGCACTAACAAATGTCACTATGCATCATGCTCTTAGACTTGCGGATTTAGGCTTTAAAGAGGCCATTTCCAAAGATCGTGCTCTTTATAAAGGAGTCAACGTCTTCAATGGCAAAGTTTCCTATCTTCAAGTCGCCAAAGATCTTGGGCTTCCCTATGAAGAGGTTCGCGTTTAACCTGAGAGAGTGCACCACTCTTTTCAGAATCGTTCCTTTATAAAAAGAAATTTCAATCGTTCACGGCAGTTGGGAAAAGTCAGCATGCAGATGATTCTCATTGCTGTAAACACTCTCGCCGTCGCTGGCGTCCTTGGAATGTTCATTTACACTAAACTACTTTGGGAACGGCCCCCTATTTTAGAAACGGCCGAACTTAAGGAAAAGAAGAACGAGTCAAAGAAAAAGTCAGGCGATCAGGAGCGGGTCATGGTGAATATGGATGACATTCGCATCAATATCGCTTCGACAAGTTCTACCAGTCATTACGTAAACCTTCAGATGGCACTGGAATGCGCCAACGAGGAAATGGCCGACTTAGTGAAGGCTAATATGACCAGGCTCATGGACAAAACGCTTTCCATTTACAATCGCAAAGATTTTGATGATCTCAATACCATTCAGGGCCGCCTGATCCTTAAAGAGCAACTCATGGATGAATTCAATCAAATGCTGGATGCAAATGCGGTGACGGATATTTTTTACAATACGTTTCTCTTGCAGTGAGCGCTTAGAACGTAATTCCTGCTTGGAGCTGCGACGCAAACATGAAACCGCCCGTATTTAAGGACTGGTTTGGCATATTTGCAAACTGCCAATAAGCACCTGGAAAGAAGAAGCCCGTCTTATAGGAAAGGGTGAAGTTCTCATCCCACTTGAACTGAGCGCCGTAATCCATTTCCCAACCATAGAACGAGCTTTGATCACCACTATTTGGGGCCGTGACAAAAAATTCTCTACGGTTGTGATTGTAAAAAGCCCGCGTCGATGCGCTTGGTGAACCACCCTTTGCTACTTCATCGGCCCAGGCCGCTAAGTAAGTCGCAAAGAAAGACCATTTATCAAGCTTATAGGTTGGTGAAATAGCCACGTAAGTCGCATTCGCAATGGGGTTGTCATAGGGAGAACGGAGGCGGTTTCCAGTCAATAAATCCGGGTTATTTCCAGCAAACCCGTAAAGGTTATAATGGAACATGATCATGCCGAGGTTATAACTTCGGTGTAGATAGGTCGCACTGTAAGTCGTATTTGAAGCGACAAAGGCCTGACTCGTGCCGGTGATTCGGGATGATACATCACCATCACCTTGGCCAGGAACATGCCCGGCTTTCAAATCTACATCCCAGCTATCGGAAGAATAATTTCCTTCAAAGATCAAAGCGAGACTTCGATAGTCGTAGGAGTTTGTAGAGCCATCGATTCCTCCCACGGAACCGGTGATGACGGGAACTTCGCCACCTAAAGTGAAACGGCCTAGTTTTTTGTGAA
This sequence comes from uncultured Oligoflexia bacterium, assembly GCA_964475985.1. Lineage (GTDB taxonomy): Bacteria > Bdellovibrionota > UBA1018 > UBA1018 > CAYHWW01 > CAYYYP01. The sequence continues at coordinate 170,966 of CAYYYP010000001.1, forward strand.
TATAAAAGTCGATGATGTTGAAATTCAACCGACTGCTACCTATGCTATTGGGATTAAAGCTAATGGCGCTTTGGTCGGCGTTCCCAACCCGTCTGGTCCATTGCAAGCCAAAGGAGAAGTCTTCTTCGGTATTATCGTAGAGCAATCCAACGTGATAATCCGTGACATCGTCGTTGCCGGTTTTCGCAATGAGTCCGTTGGGGTTGGTGCTGATGCTGGTTGTATCGAGAGCACCGGCCGCGTTATATCCCATGGCCACTTTGCTGACCGCAGGGCTAACAGAAAAGTTTCCAAATTTGCTAGTCAAACGCACTTGATCGGCCGTGCTTTGATAACGATTGAAAAGTTTATCGCCGTTATTCCAGATGGCTCCCAATCCCCAATGCTGAGGCGAGCGACCAAGGTCGATGGTACCAAAGTCCGTGATCAAGCTTGCCCAAAAACGTTGGGCGGTGATGTTGGCGCCATCGCGTTGGGAGTTCAGGGGCTGAAACTGCTCACCCGCAGACGAAGGAAAATTCCGACCTAGGAACCCGTAAATGGGACTACCAACGTGCCATTCACTTTTAATATGCACACTGTCGTTCACAATGATTTTTGGTTTGAGTTTTAAAAATGCAGAATACCAGTCAACGCTTTTTTCACCAACCCCCGGAACATACGGGCCGCCAGCATCATAGGTTGTCATGTCGGCATCGGCCGCCGGACGTCCGCGCTCTAGTTGATGGTTGTTGATCCAGTGATGTTCAAACCAAAACTGTCCGGACCAATCCAATTGCAAAGCATGGGCAGAACCCACGAAGCCTGTGAAAAGAAGTGTCGTTACAGCTAGGAATTTGAAATAATTTTTGAAACGGGAATCAGAAGTGAAATTTGACATGCGACTGCTTTCTTCGTTTTTTTGAATGACTCATCAAAGCCCTTGGGCCACAAATAGTCAATTGCCATATCAGTCACGCAAGGGGTGAAATGAAATCAAGAAAAAATTTTCTCTTTAAATTTTCCATCGTTTTTGGAGCCCTGGCCGTCCTGACCATAATTTTTTTGATCTATTGCGCCTCCATCTTCCGGGAGTTGGAAGAATTGATGGCGGAGACTCCTCAGAGCCCCACCACGGTCATGTATGCGCGGACCTATTCGTTCAAACCCGGTGACGTTCTAAATTTGAATGCCCTGAAAGAAAATCTCGCCCTAGTCAAAGTCGCGGCGAAATGGACTAAAGTGCCAGGGCCAGCGGGCTCAAATAAGACCCAGGTACAGATCGAATGGCAGTCCACGGCATTCCCCGAAATTTTAACCCAAGAAAAGGTCAGAGCGGCGCTTTATCCTGCGGATTCCCAGTTTCCACCTTCAGGCAGCAAGGTGGAAATGAAACTTTCAGAACCTGCGAATAACTTTAGCGTGGTTGAAGAAATTTCCGTTCAGGAACCCAGCGCTCAGGCCAAAACTGTTGTTCCCATCCTTGCGATGCCCCCCGCCGTGATTGCTGAAGCAAGTTCTGATCAGCACACAATTCGAGAATACCGAGTTTTGGACGATATCCCCACGCCGGTGAAAAACGCGTTCATCGCCGTGGAGGATGCGCGGTTTTTACAACATCCGGGGTTTGATTTTCGGGGTCTCACTCGTGCCATGTTGGTAAATTTGCGCCGCGGCGCCTTTGTTCAGGGGGCTAGTACCATCACCCAGCAGTTAGTGAAGAATCTGCTAAAAACCCATCGAAAAACCGTAAGTCGCAAAATGAAGGAGCTCATCCTCTCGATTTTGATCGAAGTGAAATACGAGAAAGAACAAATTTTAGAACGTTACCTTAATGAAGTGTATTTTGGTCAGGTGGGATCCCTTGAAGTGCATGGAGTCGCTCAGGCGGCGCATTACTTTTTTGGCAAAAACCTGGACCGCCTCACGAGCGGAGAAACGGCATTTTTGGCGGGAGTGGTGAAGGGCCCAAATGTTTACTCTCCTTATCGCGACCGGGCGCGCGCCATTGAACGTAAAAACATTGTCCTGAAAAAACTCTTTGAACAACGTTACCTCGCCCAAGCGGAATATTTAAACGCGGTAAAACAGAACTTGGAATTTTTACCACCACGGAGTTCCCGCAACGAAGCACCGTACTTCACCGACTTCATAAAAGCATCCTTGCAGGAAGACCACTTGGGACTCAATATTTTCACTACCCTGGACTTGAACTTTCAGAACCGCTTGCAAAAAAGTGTAAAGCAACAAATTGAGACCCTCAGCGGGAAATTCAAACATCCGCTAGGTTTGCCACTCCAGGCTGCGGTCATCGCCGCGGACCACGCTACCGGAGAAATTTTAGGGCTGCTGGGCGGAAAATCCTTTGAAGAAAGTAATTATAATCGAGTGCTCAACTCTCGCAGACCCGTGGGCAGTATCTTTAAACCGGTGGTCTATCTAGCTGCTTTACTCAAGGGACACGATGAATCTGGTAAGGCCTACTCCCCTTCTTATTTGATTGAGGATAGCCCCTTTACTTGGAAGTTTGACCGGCAAACCTGGACTCCGCAAAATTACGAACGAAAATTTGCTGGCCAAGTCACCTTGCGAGATGCCCTGGCCCATTCATTAAACGTACCTGCCGCTCGAGTGGGACATGACGTCGGCATCGAAAACATCGTGGCACTTTCCAAAACCCTGGGTATTGGAGAATCCATGCCCGCAGTTCCCAGTACCGTGCTGGGCACCGTAGAATTGACTACGTTTGAGGTGCTGAAACTTTATTCCATCTTTGCGAATCGTGGAGAAGCCGTAACGCTTCATGGTCTAAGGCTCATCACGAACAGCGAAGGCGCAATTCTGAGGGAGATAAAACCCGAGATCAAAGCAATTCATAAGCCTGAATATTTTGAACTCTTAAAAAGCCTTTTAGGCAGTGTTGTGGCGGAAGGCACGGCCCGCGGTATGAACCAATTTCATTTACAGGATGAAGCGTACGGGAAAACGGGTACCACCAATGACTACCGTGATGCTTGGTTTGCAGGCTTTACCGGTCCTATGACCATGGTGACGTGGGTTGGATTTGATCATTATGAAGGTATTCCCAAGAAGGCAAAGCTAGCGAAACTCACGGGCGGAGGGGCCGCCCTACCGGTGTGGGGAAATGCCGCGCAAATTGCTGCTTCATCTCAGCTGAAATGGAAAAAAGAAATTCCTGTCGCAACCGTAACTACTACCGGAACGGAAACGACTTCCGATGCGGCAACGGCCACAGCCACCAATGTGCCGGCTCCCATTTTGCAAACCCATTGGGTAGACGTGACTCAAGATTGTTTGGTGAGCTCGCAACCCGACGCCAATACCCTTGGGCCTAACGGCAAAAAAAGATTTAAAGAAGAAGTTTACATCCCTGAGCTACTCCCGCCAGTTTGCGCTACGAGGTAATCATTGCGCCGGTAACGCAGGCATTGAAAACTGCGAGGCCGGCGAAGGAATTGCAGTGGGTGCCATCGGGACAATGGCTGGAGCCGTGGATAATGCACGTGACGCTTCTGCGAATGGGGTCACTTCGTTGCCGGAGGTCGTACCCGGATCATAAATTACGCGTCGAGCTCCTCGTGGACGTGGCGTCGGTGCCGCTGCCACCGGCGCTGTAACGAAAACGGCCTGAGCAGCGTTGCCCGGCCCCCCGCCCGGCGGCTCCTGACAACCTTCAGGATTTCCCTCGGCATTCAAACCGTTCATTAATGCTTGACGTAAATTTTCTAGCCGAGAATTCCATTGCAGAGCCTCGGGGCTAGCATTGGCCAAACGAAAAGTTTGTTCGTGATTTAAAAAACTTACGGTTCCTGAAATATCGGCTCTCGTGTTGGTAAAACATCTAGCAAGGGTCAAACGGTCGCCCGGTGAGCCGTGACACAATTGATGTAAAATAGTTTCGTGCAGCGGGATTCTCGGTGCAGGAGGCGGCGGAGGCACTGCCCTACGCCGGCCACGGGGAGGCGGAGCGGGAGCGGGCACTCTCTTTTCAACTAAATCTATCTTCTCTAAAAAATCTCGCTGAAGGGCAGCCCAGATTTGGATATTACTTGGACTGTAACCGAGCGGCCGATACATACGGATAAGCTCGTTTGTGTTCTCCACACTCCGGGCCCTACTTATGACATCCCGAATGCCAAAAGTCCGAATCGAAGCAAACTCCCCAGCTAAACCTAGTGCACGTCCAAACTGCCGATATTGCTCACACTGTTCTGAGGAGACGTTGGCGAATGCCGTGAGTGAAAACCCAAAAAAAAGTACAGTAAAACTGAACCGGGTTATCGACATGGCTGATTTATCCTCGGCCGACAAAGTATAGTATCTGGAGCAACGATAATATTTTCACCGGGTGGATACTGGCTACACCCAGTGGTCCTGGTTTCCATTACCACCCTAAGAATTTGATCTTGAGTTGCGGGGTTTGTGTCATGTCCCACGGGGTAATCGATCCGGCACACGTCATCGTGCCCCCTCGGATCTTGGATAGTGATGAGAAAACGTTGACCATTTGGCCTTGCCGCAAGCCCTGCTTGAATGAGCTGGCGATTTGCTTGTAGAAACTCCACGGCGCCTCGCACGTGGGTTACGACAAATCGCGCGGGTCCACGAAAGGGATCACAAACTTCATTCACCGTTCGGCGCACTTCACCGGCCACTGACGCCGCTGCATCACGAACGCCAGGGTCAGCTGCTATACGTGTAGTTCTCTCGGGTCGCCTTTGGGCTACTAAAGTTTGGAATGCGAGACTAAGTCCCGTAGGCGTTACTGAAGGACCCATCGCTACGTATTGCGTGTCTCTCCACTGTTCCTGAAGGGCTTCCCAACTACGTCCTGGCCTTACAATCATACGATTGAAATAATCTTGAACGCCTGGGAATCGTAAACGTTGGACTGCTTCTTCTTCCTGCGCTCCTGTGTGCATCCGACTTATAGGAGCTTCTAACGGAGCCCGCATGAGGTGGTCCGCTCCCAAGAGCATAAGATTCTGCGGCGTTACTAAATTCCTTGCGTGGCCAACCACGGCACCACCCACCGCCCTTAGTCTAGTTCCTAAAGGAACCGCGGGGACTACCGCTTGCGTTGGTGAAAGTGGCGGTGGAGGTGCCGCCGGCAAAGGCCTCACCGGTTCTCCGGTTGCACTATGTTCAACGCCTTCCGTAGGACTTGCTCCCACATTTGGCGAACCAGCGTCGGCGGCCGTTGCGCTGGCTAACCTTGTAGCACCGTCCGCAATAACTGCTTCGGTAGTCGCCACCGAATTGATCAACATTCCTACGGCGACTCTAAAGGCGTAGGCGCTCACGCGAGCTCCGATGATGCGAAGTCCACGCACCTCGGACGCGGCGTGCGCTAGATGAACTAAGCGCATCCACTCTTGAGCGGGCATTCCGGCGGGAGGCTGCTCCACTACAAATGTACCGTCAGGCGTCGTACCGGGAATTAAGGTACAGGTCGTTAGAGAACTTGTAGCTTCAATTGGTGAATCATCCGTAGTTCCATCCAGCCACTCGGTGATCCACTGACGCCGACAAATTCTCTGGGCCACCGCATGGGTCGGCGGATTTGGAATCTGCATTCTTCCCATTAAACTTAGGTATTCAGATTCGTTGAAATCTAAAATAGCGGCACATTGATTCGTAAAATTTTCGTTCAGACGGCATTGCCTTAATGCAAGCCTAGGGCTCCACTCCCAACCGTAAATGCTTCTCTGATTTGCCGTGGGCGTTGGATTTTGCGGGCTGGGCACCCAAGGTCCTACGGCGTTAGGGGTCAGCGGAACCGACCCATTGGGATTCGGATGCATCTGCGGGGACTGATAAACCGGGGCGCCTACCCGTTCGGGCAAAACCGCAAATCGAATCCATTGAAATGGCTCATGGGGAAAAAGCATTTCCATGGCGATCCGCTCTTGCGGCGGGAAAACGGTGCGTTCATCAAGCACTCCTTCCCTTGCCGGTTGCAACCAAGGACGGGCAGCCGATGGAGTTACTGCCGCCCGAGGAGGGTTTCGAAACTGCACGTTTTCGACCGATGGTCGAGGCGACGCGGTATGAGTCGGAGCAGGTGTCGTAGTCTGGGAGAAAACTTTTTCCGTTGATAGAACCAACCCGAAAAAAACTAAAATTTTAAAAGCTGGGTGAGTGAACAAAGTTTTTCCTTTTACTGACGCGCCTGCCGATAATAGGTCCACTGTTGGCAGAGCCTAGGTGTCACCTCCGCCTGGAGGGGCGCTGGAAAGACCAAAAGTCCGATAGCGATAAACCTAAATTCTCTTGGTATGAAAGAATTCACTGGCAGCCCCACCCCTTGCCTTATTTTAGGCTTCCTTTTTTGGTTCCACTAGGCAGCAGAAACTTCCTCCCCTTTGAACGGCAAGGCCCCCTATAATTTTTTCATGGTGTGACTAAAGGATTGCCAGTGCTTTCTTGGCCCTAGAACGTTAGACGCTCCCATCTTTCAGATTTGCCATGTAAATCCGAGCACTTCGGATTAGTGCCAAACCGTCCCCGGATGGCATGAGTCTCGCACAACGGGAGTCGTCCGAAGGAGTGCCTCTTGCGTAAGTATTACATTCGCATCAAATCAGAACTCATTCACGGCTTTAGGCAACGCTCAGCCAAAGCACGGACCAGCCTACGTGCGGCTGCATACCAATTAAAGTCATTCATAGATGCGGGGCACACCCGCATTGGCGAACAGATTGCGTCCCTCGCTCCACGTACCCGGAGGATTCTATTCGCATTCAGTGCAAGTCTCGTAATGGCGAGCATCCTCTCAAGCTTTCAGATGAATATTTTCGAGGCTTATCTTTATGATCTGAGAGTCCAGACCGCCGCTAGATTTCATGTCAATCCGAGCTCTGAACTTCACCTTCTTACTTTGGAACAGGAATCAAACATTCCACCCATGGAACAACTTATTGGTTTATTCAAAAAGCTACAGTCTGCCCCGCCCAAAGTTCTCGCAGTCGTACTTGATATCAAGGATTTGCTGGATACAAATTTAGAGATAAACCCAAATTTGAGTGTCAACCAACTCAAGCTTGAATTCCTCCAAGAGGCCTATCGGCTGACTCAGAAGGGAACTCGAGTCATCTTAGGTACGAACTTCGGGATTCATGGTGAAGTGCTTCCTCCCGAGCCGCTCAATCGCTTGGAACATGCCGTATCTATTATTCACAAAGATAACGCGCTTTTTGCAGACGATAAGGTTGTGCGGCGCGCGTGGGTTGATGTGAACGGGGAAAAGACGCTTCATACTTTAGTTGCGGAAGTGTTGGCGCACCAAAAGGATTCAGACGCCTCGTCAAAAAAGCATTCCTGGCAATCCTTGAATTTGCGTGGGCAAGAATTCATTGCGGCCGCCAATGCGCACCAAATCCTCATTCATTACACGGCAAGCACCCGAGAGGATGATCATCCCTACCGTTACGATACCGTCGAATCCTTTTTGGGCAGCGCAGATCAGCCGGCGACGCCGGTCTATGAACTGCGAGATAAAGTTATTCTCCTAGGAACTCTGCATTCAGAGAATGCTAACGATTACGTTTATACCCCTTTCTCCAAAACGCTTTTTAATAATCCGAAGCTCGTTGTGCACGCTCAAATCATTGACTCTCTCGCCATGAATCAAAACATTTTTACCGTGGATACCAATTGGAACCTTGTACTTACGATTCTTTTGGCGACGGCGGTCATCATGCTCGTGTTTGAAACCAGACCTTCCTACGGCATCGCAGCCACCATTGCTACGGCCACGGCCTTCGTGCTGCTTGGCAGCCTCTTGTACGGAGCCTTTGCTATTAATGTCGGTATGGCCAAGCCGCTAGTCGCAATTTTCTTTGCCTATTATATTTTTGTGCCCTATCGCCTTATGCTCGAATACCAGAAAAGCGCTGACTTTCAGCAGCAGCACAATGTATTATTGCAGGTGGATGAACTCAAACGCAACTTCATGAACCTCATCACCCACGATCTCAAAACTCCCGTGGCTCGCATTCAAGGGATGGCGGAGATTCTCGGTCGTAACGGAGCTGATGAAAAAATCGTTTCCCAAATCCTAGCCAGCACCACGGAGCTTGATCACTTTGTAACCAGCGTCCTTGAACTTTCCCGGATTGAAAGCAATCGCGTGAAACTCACGCTAGTCAGCAAGGACATCAACAAAATTATTGAAACTTGCGTTCACCAGTTTCGCTTTGAAGCCCAGAAGAAAAAAATGAATATAGAATTAAAACTTGAGCCTTTGTTTCCCTTGCAATTGGACCCCTCGCTTATATCCAAAGTACTGGCAAACATCTTGGATAACGCTTTAAAATACTCTCCCGAAGGCTCAACTATTTTAATTGAATCAAAAGAGAGCAAGGAAAATCCTGGTTTCATCGAGGCTTCCATTTCCGATAATGGGCCAGGCATCCCAAAAAAATCCTTGGACGTCCTCTTTACTAAATTTTCCCGCGGCCAAACCGATTCTAATCTCCTGACCAAGGGATACGGGTTAGGCCTTTACTTGAGCAAATACTTTGTGGATCTTCACCACGGCGCACTTTTCGTAAGTAGCAAGACGCCCGAAGAAGATGCGCTCAATCACGGTACGAAGTTTTCGATCCTCTTGCCCGAAAGGCAAATGGATCAATTGAGTCCAAAGCGAGGAGAACAAAATGCAAAAGATATTAGTTGTTGATGATGACGAAGGATTGAGATTCGTCGTGACCTCGGCCCTGGGGGAAGCGAACTACGTGGTAGAGCAGGCTCAGGATGGCGAAGAAGCCATTACGAAAGTACGTGCCTCAAATTATAATCTGGTACTCCTCGATGTGAATATGCCGCGCATGAACGGAATGGAATGTCTTAAGCAAATTAAGTCCTATGATCCATCCATCATCGTGATTATGCTCACCGCTTTCTCCAATATCAAGGACGCCATTGAATCCACCAAGGAAGGCGCTTTCAATTATCTCGAGAAACCCATCAAAGCGGAGAATCTCGTGGCGCTCATTGACCGAGCTCTGCGGGCCCATAATATGGTGAAAGCCGTTTCTTTCTCCGCGCCGGTTTTTGACATTCCGAGCACGCCCAACCCTGGGTTCGTAGGCCAAAGTGCAGAGATGAAAAAAATCTTTGCCATCATTCAAAAACTTGCACGCGTCGATACCGCCGTACTGATTCGCGGGGAGTCGGGCACCGGTAAGGAATTGGTAGCCAACGCCATCCACTACAACAGCCCACGCAAAGATGAGCGTTTTGTTACCGTGAATTGTTCAGCAATTCCCGAGAACCTCATCGAAAGTGAGTTTTTTGGTCATGAGAAGGGTGCTTTTACCGGAGCCGAATCTCGGAAAATCGGAAAATTTCAATATGCCGACGGTGGAACGCTCTTTCTTGATGAAATCGGGGACATCTCAGCCGCCATGCAAGTGAAGCTTCTCAGGGCGCTTCAGGAAAAGAAGTTTACGCCCGTGGGCGCTAACCGAGAGATCGAAGTGAACGTGCGCATCATCGCCGCCACCAATCGGAATCTTGAAGAGATGATTAAAAAAGGTAGTTTCCGGGAAGATCTTTTCTACCGGCTTAACGTGTTGCCGATTTTCCTTCCTCCGTTACGTCAGAGAAAAGATGATTTACCTTTCCTGATTCATCATTTCGTCGAAAAATTCAACCAACTCCATCGTAAAAAAATTACGGGTGTCTCAACGGAAACAATTGATATTTTAAAGGCCTACGACTGGCCAGGAAATATTCGTGAACTTGAAAACGTCATGGAGCACGCGTTCGTCATTGAAAGTGAAGAATGCATTTCCCCTGGATCCCTTCCAGATGCATTGAGAAGAGCGTTTCCAGCTCCGGAAACTTTGGCTACACCTAAAGCTCCGGAGCCCAAATCCGCGACGATTTCGGCGGACCAAAATGATGTTCTGGTCGAAGATCTGCTCGGGGATGACAGCATTGACCTGGAGACGGATGAACCATTAGCCGGGGACACGATTCCCAAGATCGACCCCATTGGTTTTACCTTAGATATTCGTAAACTCGACTTTCAAGCCAATAAGGAGGAATTTGAAAAACAATTCCTCATTAGCGCGCTAAAAGCCTTCAAGGGACGCATCAATCGCACTGCACTGTACGCCAACATCCCGAAAAAGACATTGTTACGAAAACTTGAGAAATACGGAATCCGCGCAAAGGATTATACGAACAATCCCGCGGAACTTAAATCTTAAGTTTGTCGGCGGCGTTCTCTTCCACCTGCACTTTAGCCTGACCACGTAATCCGGTAACGAGTTCACGGAATAAGTTGGCCTTAAGGTCTTCCCTCACCCTAGATTCCACTTCTTCAAATTGCGGAAGTTTGCCGAACTTAACCTCGGTAACCCGAATGATGTGATACCCAAAAATTGATTTCACGGGGCTGCTCGTCTCGCCTTTGTGCATGGCAAACGCCGTTTTTGAGAATTCCGGCACCATGCGGTCCCTCGTGAAAAAGCCTAGATTTCCGGAATTATCCTGCACCGTAGGATCGATCGAATACTTTTTTGCTAATATTTCAAAATCCTTTTCGGTTTTCGCGGCCTTCGCTTCGGGGAGCACTTTCAGCGCGTCGGCTTCGCTTTGCACCAGAATATGCATAGCTTTAACTTGAGTGGAGTCATATTGAGCTTTGTTTTTCTCAAAAAAGGACTTGGCATTAGAAGCATTCAACTTACTGGCCATGTTTTTTTCCAGGAACTTAGTAATAACAAAATTTCGTTTGAATTGCTCAAGGGCCCTTTGGAAATCATCCCCTTTATCTAGACCATCCTTTTTCGCCGCCTGGAACAACAGCTCCGAATTTACCGCATTCTCCAGAATTTCCCGTCGTAGCGCCGGGTCTTTATTGATGCGTTTTTTTTGCAACTCGTTCAAATTCGCAAGTTCACCAATGATTGCCGACGAATCGATGGCAACGCTATTCACCGTGGCGATAGGTGCGGCCAGGGCACCTGGTGCAGCGGCGAGAAGGGCAGTAAGACTTAAGCGGCCTAGAATATTTAGTTGTTTTACGGTCATTGTGGAAAACCTCCTTGGTTAAACCTGAATTATAAATTAGAAAAATTTAGAAAAATACGCCTGCACTTTTCCCATGTCGATCATGTTGAAAACGTTTGAAAAACTCATGAGTACGGCCACGCCGTTAAGGTCCTTAAATTGAGGCGGCAAATAGTGGGGAGGGTCGATGATGCCCTCTTTGTATTTCGCGTAAAGGACGGGGATATCATCTACGTTCACCTTGCCCACGAAAAGAAACTTAATGTACTCAGGTTTACCGGCCTTCATGGCGGCTCGCATAAAGTTATAATTTTCAATAAAACCTTTGATGTAAGAAATATCCTTCGTGAAGGGCGCTCCCCCGCTAAGGACTCCCCCGCGAAAAACGCGTTTAGCATTATTCAGGCAGTCTTCTTCACTATAACCTTCCGTACGGTAGAATTCTACGAGCTCAAGGTAATTGGCTCCCGCTTCCGCCTTATCGATCCCGAGTACTCGGTCATTGATGGTGCGGGCGCGACGTGGATAGCTGGCAAAAGTAAAAATTTCAGACAGGACTGCTAGCCCTTCTTGAGTCGCCGCGACGCGCGGCGGTCCCTTAGCTAAAAAAGTCGCGACGTTCTGCCGCTGACCATTTAGCGTTGTACCGACATGAACCCAACCTTCGTGGACTTCAAGCACCCGCAAGTCGCGCTCCGAAAACATAGCGCCTTCCTTGATTTTCACGGAATCACCACCCGCTGCAGCGTCGGCAATAATGCCATCCGAAAGCTTTGCCCGCACGGGGGAATCCGTAAAATAATCCGTAAACTTTTCATTGAGCCTACGCACCGCTTCTTCCGCCGTAACGTCGTCAACGAGGGGTTCACCCAGTACCTGGTCGCCGATCACTGAAAAAATATCGTAGAGAAACCTTGAGATTTCGTTGATACCGGTACGTTCATCCCGGAATTTATCCTGTGAACTTCCATAGAGTTTTTTTGAATACTCGTAAAAATCCTTCGTACCCCGCGCCATGAGCATACGGATAACATTTTGATATTCACCACAATTGGTCACCATCATTTTCGCGAGATCGTCGCCGGCGCCGAGTTCGCTTTCTACTTCCTTGGCCAAGGCGCTGAATTCTTCAATTTTTTTTTCGGCATCAAAACCTAATGTGGAAGGGTGGTAATGACTTGCATCGATGACGGGCATTTCCCGGAATTTGCTTTTCCGCACCTGCTCTTCCGTACCTACGGGCCATTTGATAGCGTCAAGAATTCGGATCGGCCGTTGAGCCTCAACGATCAAATCCGAAAGCCTACGGGCCTTTTCTTTGTAAGTGGACCAAACCATAACTAATATCAGTTTAATCCACGGCCGGCATAAAACCCCGTAAAATCTGCAGGGCAGGAATTACCGGGGTGATCGGCGGCGGAGATCAAATACCCAGGTCAAGATTTGCTTTAGTTACGCAACGAGTCTAAATGAATCCGGGGGAGACTGAATGGGCGTACTTCAGATGTTAGGGCGGATTTTTATAAGACGAACTCGTGGGAAGGCATTGCTTTATCGCTATAGTTTATACGTTATTATTTTTTTCCTAATCACTTCGGTTCCCTTTTTTTCATTCGACGTCTGTTACGCGATAGCAGGGCCCATGCCCACTGAAGTGAGTCATTCACAAAGGCCTCGCCCCGATTTGTCCCTGGCTGAACTCAACTGGATACGTGTCCACACCCATCTTTCGGATGCGGAACTTTTTGAAAACATCGAACTGGCTCCCTTCAAGGTAACCTCTCCTTCCGGCTTGGAGTTGACCTATACTGTTCTCAGGCCCAAAAGGGACTTTGTTGATTTCCTCTTGATCGAGGGAAGTCCTGAGCAAGAAATTACCCGAAGTGTGATGGTGGACACCCTTTCACCCCTCATAAGCGGAGATGACTTTTTCCTATCGGGCCTAAGATGGGGAGAATGGTCGGCCAGGATTGGCAAAACCGGCGCTGATCTTTTTCTCTACCTCTTTCATTATGGCCACGCCTACGCGCCGGTCCTCGTGACCGAAACGCAATTATTGATCGCTTTTTATAATTCAGTCGAAAATGTCGAACGCCTTGTACCATTGGAGACGGCGGCCCGAACTCCGCTTTCCCATAGTTTAAAAATTTTAAACTTTCGGGAGTTTTTTAGGCAAAAAAAACTATTTCAATACTTTCACCTTACACCGTCCACGTTCGTACAAAACGACGGCCGTATAAAAGAAATATATTTATCAAACGACATTAAGCTTGGTTTCTACTCATCCCATGATTTAGAAGACCGCCCCTATCCCATGGCGCACCTCAGAAACGCCAGGGACCTTCGAAGTTTACCCCTTGCCGGCGATGACGTCGCCCTTCACGAGGTCGCCTTCCAGGATTTTAGTGCGGCAATCTCGGTGGATGGAAGTGGTAAAGCACTTTCCGTTACGTTCAAGGATTACAGCGGGACCTCCATTCGCAAAACAACGATTTCGGGCATTTCTGAAGGCATGGTCATGCCTCTGATCATTGATTCCTACCTGAACCGGGAGGCGCTTTTTTACGATGATAAAACTTTGCGTAGGGAAGTCACGGAACTTGTTTGCGAAATACAACATTTCCTCATCGAGCTTCAAAGCCACGATGTTTCCCCCACGAGCGGTCCTATGGTCATTCTACGAAATCTCTTAGCGGAACTCGCACCGCTAGACCAACACTGGGGAGCCAGACCATTGTCCCTCGTTTCAAATTCAGCCCTGCGCGCACGGTTAGTCAGGGCTAGGCACCGGGTCAATGAATTTATGCCAACGTTTTCAGCCTTCCACATTTCCCGGCGCGGTATGGAACAGCTTCGTGAGTTTGGTTTCCCTTTGGTGAAATCTAATGGCAGCCTTCACCAGGAACTTCTTCTGCAACGACTACGGTCACAACTTGACCACGCACTTCTTGAAAGATTCAGGGCCCTTCATTCACAAGGTGAAATTACATTGCTCTTTCTTCCCCCCGATCCATTGGGAATTCCAGTGCTTCTCTATTTTGAAAGTGCGGGCCGAACCTTAAAGACCATCAAATTTACCGTTCCTTACGAAGGAGCAAACTTAGTGAAGGATTTCCGACTTTGGAGAGGAGCTTTCTATTCCGCCTATGAGACGGCACTAAACGAAGAATCCTTTAGCTTTACCAACCTTGATGCTGCGCCCGAAACAACCCAAAAGAACGCACCGCCCTTGGCCGCCTCATCGTTGAGAAATTGCGAAACCTACCTCTCGCTCATTTAACTCCAAAGCGCGTCGTACTGATACAGGTCACGCGGGTATTCGTACCAGGCTACGGGCTTACCATTTTCAAATCGCCAAACATGAACTGTTCTTAAAACGGTGTCCTGGCCTTTTCTAGTGACGGTATTGCTGGCTAACACCACCCCATGGCGGTCACTGGCGAGGATGTCGTGAACTTCGAGTTTGAGTTGCCCGCCATTCATCTCCAGGAGTTTGTCGACAAATCCTGCTTTGAACGTTGCCTTCGTGAATTTTCCGGCAAGCTTACTTTTACCGGCAATCTGAAAAGTAACGTTATCGGCACAGGCGGCTAGCATGGCGTTGATATCGCCCTTTAAAAAATCTTCGTACAATTTTTCCAAAATCTGCGCATGGGGATGATTCATAAAAAAAACTTAGCTGTCAGCGTGTCCAAAAACCAGAAATAAAAAAGGTGCTGGCGCAACGGAATGTACTCCGTTACCCCAACACCTTTTAAATTTTCGATCAAAGTCGAAACGTTAAAATTAACGTTTCGAGAATTGGAATCGTTTACGTGCGCCAGAGCGACCGTATTTTTTACGTTCAACTTCCCGAGCATCGCGAGTCAAGAACCCTACGCGCTTCAATGCAGGACGAAGTGCAGGGTCAAACTCTAAAAGACATTTTGAAATACCATGTTTCACTGCTTGGGCTTGGGCAGAAGTACCACCACCAAAAACATTCACTGTGATGTTGAAACGATCTAAAAGTGAAGTCAGTTCCAAAGGTTGGTTGATGATCATTCTTGCCGTAGTCCTACGAAAGTATTCATCAAGCTCACGATCATTGATCTGAACCACACCTTTACCAGGTGTTAAATACACTCGAGCTACTGCTGACTTACGTTTTCCAACCGCGTGATAAACTTTTTCCACCAAATTCCTCCTGATGACCTAAAATTATGAATTCTTTTGAGCTGGTTTACTCTTCGCAAGACGTACAGTGCGTTTGTTGTCTTGCCAAGTTTGAGGGGCTTGAGCTTTATGTGGATGATCAGCGCCACAATAGATTTTGAGCTTCGTGAGCTGATCTTTTCCCAATGGACCCTTTTTAGAAAGCATGCCCCAAACGGCCCTTTGAATAATTTCTTCGGGGTGTTTTTCAAGAACTTCGCGTGCGGTACGGGTTTTAAGCCCACCTACGAATCCTGAGTGGTCACGATAAAGCTTATCGGTCCATTTTTTACCCGTAAGGTGAATTTTCTCGGCATTGACGACAACTACAAAATCGCCACCGTTTACGTGAGGAGTGTAACTTGCTTTATGTTTGCCGCGGAGAATGCGTGCAATGGAACTTGCCATACGACCGAGGGTTTGACCTTCGGCGTCAAAAAGAAACCATTTTTGGCTGTTCTGATCGATGTTTTTTTCAAAAAAAGTTGACATAGGTTTGATCAATTACATGACGGGGGTAATCAAGTCAAACGTGAATTCAGGGGCTTTATTCAAAGAACCTTAAATCACACCCACGGAAAAGTGGAACTGCCCTAGGGACTCTGAACTTTTACGATTTAACTTAAATCCGTAGTCAAAATTCACCGGACCAATGGGCGTCACATACCGGAAACCCACCCCTGCCGCCGCACGGAGAAACGGCGATCCAATGAATCGGTCATCCACAAAAAGATTTCCGGCGTCTAAAAATGGCGAGAAGCGCAACTCTCCTACGAGCGGAAAGTCGATCTGTGTTCGGATATTCACAAAGGCCAAGGTACCGGCGATGGAAAACTCATCTTTATTGATGGAATCCTCGGTAAATCCCCGGATACTGCTGTAGCCGCCTAACCTAAAGGTCTTGATCAGAGGAATTGGAGATAAGGTGGCGGAGGAGCCGGTGCCGCTCACCCGCGGCATGAGGTTGGCGGCATAACCTAAAGAAAGTACATTCGCGAAAACTAGTGGGTATTTAGGCGCAAAAGGGGAAACGTAGGAATGGGTGGACCAGAGGGCCTTATAGTAGGCGGGAGAGGAAAGTTCGTCGTTGGATTGGGCGGCAAAGGCTGGAAGGGCAAGCTCCAAGGAAGTTGTAGAAATGAGCCCTTTTGTCGCGTTAAAGGGGGTATCCCTAGTATCCAGAGTTAAGGAGGGAGTGATGGTACCGATCAGCAATGTTTGGTTATCCCTTGCGCTTAGGGCCCCAAACTGCCGAATGCGCTCTAATTTGTAGGTCGCTTTCGCAAGCAGGGGCTGCAAAAGGCGTCGGTCTAAGCTCGCGAAATATTGGGTTTGGGATGCATTAAAGTCGTAAAACGCACGTTTTGAAGCATTTAATCCGGTGGTGAACCCAAATTTTGAGTCCAAAATACGGGGGTCAGCAAACGTTGTCTGGAGGCTGTACTCAGGGAAACGATAAGGCGAAAGTCTTCGGTTGGCGGCTCCCGAAAGAATGATGCTTTGATTGCGACCAAAAAGATTGGCGTATCCCGCCTGGGCGAAAAGCCTGAACCCAAGGTCTGACCTAAACCCTGGACCAAATTCGATGACGCCAGGGTCTGCTTCCCTCAGAGTTAATTCAATGTCTCGGTAACCTGGGCCAAGATCTGAGGCCACGGGATGGAGCTCGACGTCGGAGAAAATTCCGAGTTTTCTTAAAACGTCAGAAAACCCATCAACCGTTGGTTCTAAATACCAGTCACCTTCTTTAAATTCTATTTCCCGGCGGACTACACTTTCCTTAGTTTTTTGCAAACCTTTCACCCAAACGTGGCCAATGCGGAACCGGGTACCTTCATTGACTTCCAGTTCCACGCTGACCTTACGGCCATGATCATCGTAGGAAACTATTTTTTGCGACGCCGTCAAAAATTCAACATTCAAAAAACCGGCCGCCCGGTACCGGTTCAATAGATTTTGCAGACCTTCATCAAAACGAAAGGGGTCAAAGGGTAGCTGCTGCTGCACGCCCAATATGCCTTGCACGTCCAAGTTAGAAAAATGTTGAAACCCAGCGAGACGGATCATACCCACGAGCGTCTGATCGCCTTCAAAAAAGTGAAGGCGAACATCGACCTGATTTTTATTCTTAACCTGTAAAACCGTTTTTCCGACGAGTTTCGCAAAAAGATAACCCTTTGATTTGAGATGATCCAGTATGACATTGACGCTCTGGTCGAGGTCTTTCTCAACGAAGTAACCACGCTGTAATAACCTTGAGGCCTTGTCTTTCCAGACTGACTTGACCGCCGCCTGTACCGGCGGACTTAAACCTTCAAACTCCAGAGTACGAAGTTCGGTACGAGTGCCTTCTTTAAATACGAAAGTCACCCTTTTCCCATTTAAAGTAGTGCGCGTGATGAGATTGATTTTCACTTGGTTGTAGGCTTTGGTTTTATATTCCTCGACGAAACGACGCTCCAGCGCACCCACATAATCCTTCCCAAGTTCGGTCGTCTTCATTTGGGCTACGATGTCATTGAGTTCACCCTTAGAAAAAACGGTGTTTTCCAGATATCCAAAAATAACTCGCTCACCGTATTTGATGTCCAACGTCACCTGCACTTTAGTGCGCAGTTCATTGAAATGCAGGCGAACCTGATCCGTATTCACAAGAATATAGTCTTCCCGAGAAAGGAACTCGCGAACCTTCCGGAGTTGATCCGCTAGCTTTTCTTCGTCAAACCTATCCCCCGGCTGTAAGCCTAATGTAGACAACACTTTTGTCTGAAAACGTTTGCGGTTGGCGACGCCTTCCATGTCGGTAGGTTCCGGAATGTTTACTCCTTCCACGAGGCAGGGTGGCCCCTCTTCAATTAGAACATGCAAGGCCACGTTTTTTTGATCATCTACGTTGCGCATCTGAGTGCGCACCTGCACCGTAGTTTGATAAAAGCCCCGCTTTTCGTAGTACTTTTGAATGGTCTCCCGCGCCACCTGCGAAAAACTCTCCTGCCACACATCGCCCACTACGAATGGCAGGGTATATTCCAAATCCCGAGCGTTGATGGCGCCCAAACCAAAATATTGAATATTTGTGAGCACCGCGACGGAATCCATTTTCACCGCGGCAGGAAACGTTTCTGCGGAATGAGAAGAGGTTGGCGAAAAAATGAGCGCAGCCCATAGAATAAAAAACGGTGCACTTATTTTAGGCCTCATTTAAAATTCCACCGAAATTTAAGATCTACCCCTAATGAAGTCCGAGAATTCCTAGGTGTCGCGCCCCGTTGATCTTCGTAAACGCCTAGGACGGATGTATTTCGGCCAAGCCGATATTCCAGGTTCAAGTCCTGCTGCCGAGTATCCCCCACCCCAACCGTGGAGCCGACCTTCGCGTTTAAATTCTTAACGATTTCTTTTTGAACATAGACCCTTGGTGCGACATTGACGGAAGGGTCATTGCTCGGTCGGAAAATGCTTTCCATATTATTATTGTTAATGGCCTGATCCACTCCGACACGAACGCCAAAACGATCCTTCAAACCCTTGTTGATTTCCGACTGATTGAAAAGCAACCCATAGGCCTCATTACCCGTGTAGGCATCCCGGTCTTTACTACGAAGGGCATTGTAGTTCGAACTGGTCACCCCTAAAGTTAGAAGGTTGACGATGTCTTCCTGGGAAAGTTGCGGCTGGGAGCGAAATGAAAGTTTAGGATTACTACCCCGACCGGTTACAAATAAACTTAATTTATAACCTTTGACTTCAGTGTTTGCTGATAAATCAATTTCGGGATCAATGACGGAAGGATGACTGAAATTAAATTTTGCATTTTGTACCTGAAACACGCTGTCCTTGAAAAATAACCTTCCGTGTAAAAGGTCCACATTCCCATAAATGCGCGGGTATTCCGGCCGGCCCATAAGGGTAACTCGGCATTTGGCCTCGGTATCCACCAAACTATTCCGGATCAAAATTCCCTTCTCGGCCACGGCATCTAAATTCAAATCAAAGAGCCTGATTTCTCGACTTAAGGCCGAATTCATTTCGGGTAAAAACTGAGAAGTCCTTACCTGAGCACCAGAACCTCCACCAAACTGCTGAGTGATTAATGCTTCGGCGATATTCAAGGAACCGGAAACGTTGTAGGGCAAGGTCGTCCCCTTTATGGAGATGCGCCCCGACGACCTCAGATAGGCAAAGGGATAGATCTGGAATTTAGGGTTCATGAGATCGACTAAAAAGGATAAATCTGGAGCCTTGAACGTATAAATCTTCGCCTGTCCCTGAACGCCGATTTGACCACCGCCAATTTTTGACGATGCATCTGAAAGAGTCACTTCATTATTTTTGCATTTCAGCAAAAACTTGGTGTCTTCGAAAGTTTGTTCGATAATGGATAGGCGCAACTGCGCGCCCTCTGCTTTTCCATGGCAATCAAAACCTAAATTTTGTGGAGCCCCGAAAAGATGCGCGTTGAAGTCCATCGCGCCATTCACCCTGGAGAACACCGGATTCACAAACTCAAGAAGCCCCAGCGGAACCTGGCCCAGGGCCTTAAGGTCAATATTTTTCTGATCCGCCGTACCGTTGAGGGTCAAAACGCCGTCCTCGCTGGTGAGCTGCCAGTTCTCAAAATGGAACTGACCATTATTGATGGAGGCATCCCAGGGCTGTGCGTTGCGGAAACGCCTGCCCGTTTTTGCTAACCAAAATTCATTTAAGGTGAATCGACCGGTGGTTCGGTGCCAAATATCCAAACCTTTGACCACGGGGAAATCCGACTGGAAGGAACCGGAAATTTTTCCAGCAAATGCCGGATCCGAAAGAAGGTCCGAATTCAAAACCAGAAGAAAAGCACGCAAATCAAGGTTCTGCGCCGTAAGTTTGAACTTACCGGCGTCCTTGGCGCTGTTGTATTTCAATGTAGCTTGATTTTGAAAAAGTTGGCCCTCCGCTGACCAATCTCCATTATTGGTTTTCAAGAATAGGTTCGAAGGCGCAACGGCTAGACTTCGAATGTATCCCGCGCCAATTTCAATCGTAGTCTCGGATTTTAATTCCCCGATCTTTCCCTCCCCCTTGGTCTGGAAGGACAAGGGCGCCGAGTAGGAAAGTTTCAAATTCGTTACTAAATCAATGTCATTTAAGTTTAAATTTGCACTTTTTGCGTCAAACGACAAAATACCTTCCGGAGTATAATGCAGAAAGCCTTTGGCCCTTCCGGAGCGCTTCACCACCTCCACGTTGTCCGCTACGAATCCTCCCTTTCGATAGCCGGCGTGATAAGTGGCAGAATGAAAAATTTCCCCCATGACCTGAAAAGTTCCGGAAGTAAAATCTCCTTCAACGCTTAAAAGTTTAGGATCGAGCTTTCCGCGAACTTGCACGGGCCCTTTAATGGATCCGGAAACTTCATTTACTGGATACCAGGGTGCGGCAAGGCCCAAATAATATTTGAGCAACACGGCGCTATCTTCAAAAGTCCCCGTCGTCACATCTATGTTGATTTCGACATCATCCTTGCCTTGGGCCAAATCCAAATGACCATTCCCCACGGCCGTAAGCGCGCCCTGCGCAATATGCATGTCGGCGATTTCAAGCAAATTGTTTTTATCATTCCAAATTACTTTTCCGCGTGCGCGGCCCAGATTTAAGTTGAGGTAAACTGCATTTCGCAAATCTAGGTCAAAACTTAGTTTGAGATCAGAAGTGGGGCCCTTGATGCTCCAAATGACATTTCCCTGACCCTGAATGTCCACTCCGGCTAATTTCTTTAATACCCGTAGATCCAACGGGCCTCGAACGTCTAGGTTCAGCCCTTCCTTCGTAATGGGTCCGTTCAGAGTAAGGGCCGTATTGTTCTCGGGTAATTCAACTTTCACGGTTTGAAACACGATACCGTCGCTATTTAAATGCGCCGTTCCGCGGACGGGGATGTCCTTGAGTTCCAAAAGGGTACCTAAACGAAATTCATGCACTTTCAAGTGAGGTGCGAAATGAAATGCATTTTTATCACCGAAAAAAGGCACTTCGCCCGAAGCATCCAAATGAAGAGTTTTTAGTGACTTGCCTAATGGTCCCAAAATTTCGGGTACGCGAAGATTGGTCAACTTCAATTTCGACTGCTGAACTTCAAACGTATTTAAATTTATGCCCGTGGGGGAGAGTTCTATTTTGCCAAGCTTCCCTTCAGCCCCCAGGTCAGCCGTCAGGCTTTGGATTTGGAGCTGAGAAATATTTTTCATTTCCAATGAGGTTTTGAAATTAGCAACTTCCCAATTTAAAAATTTGCATTCGTTACACCGCACCTCGGCCTGGCCACCCAAAGTTTCCGATATACGCGCGACGTCAAAGCGAACTCGGCCCTGAGACTCAAAATCTCCATGCAACGAATTGCGCAGTTTAAGGCCGGTATCCTTCACCCACTCGCGAACTAAAGGCTGCTTCTCAAGAAAATCCTTAAGTACCCCAAAGTCTTGGAGCTTAGTACGAATGCCAAAGTTCAAGTCGGTACGGACGCCTTTTAAGTCCAGGAAATTCCCCATGAGCACGCCCGTGCTGCTAAAAAAAGAATTGTCCATTTGGGCGGAGAAATCCCTAATTTTTAGCACTTCTAGTTGAAGCTCCAAACTGGTCTTAAGCCGATCAAGCGGGATCAGGTATTTTTTTTCCTTCTCACCGACTTCGGCCACGATGTTCTCAAGATCCAGGAAGATTTCAAAACTCGGAACAAAGTCAAACATCGACTTTGCTACCGTCAATTCCTTGGCTTTGAGTTGGATGTCTAGTCTTGGGCGTGCACCGGATTCCGCAATGTTCAAATGCAGAGCTGAATCTAAAAGGTTAACGCTGCGGAAATTAAGTTTGACGAAGGACTGGAAAGCTTTTCTCTTGGATTGCAGATCTTCCGCCCGGCTCACCTTTTTCTCAGCTCCCTTGGGTGGGCTTTCAAAAAACTGACGGTCCAGGATGAGATTGATGTCCGCACCCACGATGTTCACCGCATTAACCGTGATCTCTCCTGCGAAAAGCTGGAATACTTGAAAGGTCAATTCGATTTTACGTGCCTTTACCTGGTTGCCAGGCGGAAGCTTCAACGAATTCCCTTCCCGAAAGGTAACGGACGGATCGTTAATGCTAATGCCCGGTGGGAAAAATAAAAC
Organism: uncultured Oligoflexia bacterium; assembly: GCA_964475985.1. Classification (GTDB taxonomy): domain Bacteria; phylum Bdellovibrionota; class UBA1018; order UBA1018; family CAYHWW01; genus CAYYYP01. The sequence goes on from CAYYYP010000001.1 coordinate 193,333, forward strand.
TCCCAGGTCCGAAAACGCGGCATCAATACCTAGCTGGTGGGGCAGCTGCTCCCGAACAACCTTTTGCAGCTCTTTTGCAAAATACCGGCTGTGCACAAAGGCAAAGAAACTCGCCGTAAACAGCGTAACCAAGCCCAAAAAAATGAATAAGGCAATGGTACGCTTTCGCATCTATCCTAAGCTCCAGCCTGGAGTCGTTCGGCGACGTCACGATATCTGGGGTTAAGGTTAAAGACTCTTCGGTAGTATTCTCTGGATTTCACGGGTTCGCCTAGCTTCTCAAAGGCGACCCCCATAAGGTAGAGAAAATCCGTTTTATTCTCCTCCGGCAAAGAAAAATCCCTGACATAGGGTTCTAGCAGAATGGTCATCCCCACAAAATCCGCCGAACCCATAAGCGTTAACGCCAGTAAGTACGTGGCTTGAACTCGTTCATCTTGCTGCTGAGCTAATTCTTCAAAAATTAATTTGGCAGCGTCAAAGGCACCCATCTCGAGGAAGGCGACGCCCCAGTCCTTCATATCCTGTGAACTCAAACCTTGGAGTTTCTCCCGTACATCTTTGAGATCGGCCTTCATGACCCCATAATTTTGGGATGCTAAATCTCGAATCCGGAAATCCTGCTCCAGCTGGTCGCGAATAAGAGTAACGTCCTGCGCCTCTTCGCGGCCCAAGGATTGCGGCCCCACGGCGAGCAGATCTTGAAGTTCTTTCTTTTGGATTTCGGCAAGGAGGGACCTTACTTGTTTATGCAAAAGGGGTGATGAACTCTTGATAAGTAACTTGCGGCAAATTTTTTTAGCGTCTTCGTACAACTGTTCGTTGAAATAAATTTGCGCGTTTGCAAATTCGTCTGCATCGGACGAGCCGTCGGGTTTTTGATTGTCTGCATCCATATCTATGTATATAAATATTTTATATTATTTCCGACTTTGCCAAAACAACCATCGTACGTGCGGTTAAGATAAAAACCGATCCAGGAAATGCGTGTCAAAGTCTCCGGCTAGGAAATCTTTGTCCCGTAATACCTGACCGAGCAGAGAAATATTTGTCGGAATTCCATCGATACAATATTCCATTAGGGCAAATTTTGCCTTGTTGATCGCCTTTTCTCGAGTTTCGTCGAGGCAAATTAACTTACTGAGAAGAGGATCGTACTGTGGAGTGAGCTGATAGTCCTGATAAACAAAGGAATCAATTCGAACGCCGGGGCCGCCCGGCGCAAGGTAGGTGGAAATTTTGCCGAGCGGTTGTCCTAACCTAGGAACGTCCGCCAAAATACGGCACTCGATGGCATGCCCAAGGACTTTAATATCTTTTTGTTCAAGACTTGAGAGATTGCCTGCGGCCAGAAGAATTTGTTCCTTCACCAAATCAATTCCCGTAACCATCTCCGTAACGGGATGCTCAACTTGCAAGCGAGTGTTCATCTCGATGAAATAAAAGTCTTTCGTTTTGGCATCTACAATGAACTCTACGGTACCAAGGTTTTGATATTTCAAAGCTGCGCAAAGAGACCGGGCAGCGGTAATCATTTTTGCCCGCAATGCCTCATCTAAGAATGGGGCCGGCGCCTCTTCCATAATTTTGCGATGCTCCTTTTGGATCGAGCACTCGCGCTCCCCAAAATGCAGATATTTTCCGCTCTCATCGCCCATGACTTGCACTTCGATGTGACGGGGTGACTCGCAATATTTCTCAAGGTAAAGCGTGCCATCCCCCAGTGCGGCCTGGGCCTCCGACCGTAACTTTTCAAATTGCGAGGCCACTTGATCCGCGTGGTAGGCGATGAGAACTCCCCTAGCGTCACCACCGGCCGAGGTTTTTATGACCACGGGAAAACCTATTTTTTCTGCCGCCGCCACTGCATCGGATCGATGGGCCAACGCTTCAGTTCCAGGCAAGCAAGGCACACCGGCTTTTTTGGCGAGGGCCAACGCCCGTAATTTATCGCTCATGAGTTCAATCTGAGTGTGGGTGGGCCCGATGAATTTGACCCCACACTGCTCACATATTTTTGCGAACAAATGGTTTTCGGCTAAAAAACCGTAACCCGGATGTACGGCGTCCGCGCCCGTAAGATCTACGGCACTCATGATTGCTGCCATATTGAGATAACTTTGTTTGATGGCCGGGGGACCAATGCAAACGGACTCATCGGCCATTTTTACATGCAGGCTATGACGATCAGCTTGGGAATAAATGGCAACCGTCGGAATACCAAGTTCTCGGCAAGCCCGAATGATACGAACAGCCACTTCCCCACGGTTTGCGACGAGAATTTTTTGGAACTGTTTCACCATCGTAACCTTAGAGAGATGGATCGATTAAGAAAAGAGGTTCCCCAAATTCTACCGGCTGGGCATTTTCCACTAAAACCGCCACGATCCGCCCAGAAATCTCTGCTTCAATTTCATTCATCAGCTTCATTGCTTCAACGACACAAAGGATATCTCCCTTGCGCACGACTTGACCTTCCTTCACGTAGGGGTCTGAATCAGGAGATGGAGCCCGATAAAAAGTTCCCACGAAAGGACTGGTTACCTTTTGATGGTTTTCGTTCGGCGCCGGTTCTTTTTTGATCAAAGGAGCAGGCGCGCGAGAAGGCAAGGCATGGGATGTAATCGACTGAGGCTTAGCCTCCTCATAGTTAATTTCAGAAGGGACGGACTGGCCTGCACTGCCTTGCCGTTTAAAACTAATTTTTGACTTACCATCCTCAACCGTGAGTTCTGTTAAACGGTGACGTTTCGCCATCCGCACCAATTTTTCAACAGATTTGATATCTATAGTCATGGCCCCACACCCCTTAAGAGAAAGTTATTTATTTACCTTCTCGATGTAAGTTCCCTCGCGGGTATCAACCTTGACGTTGTCGCCTTCTTTAAGATGCAAAGGCACATTTACAACCAAGCCTGAATTTAATTTGGCAGACTTCGTTGCGCCCGAGACGGTGTCGCCTTTGATGCCTGGCTGAGTTTCAACGATTTGTAAAACTACGGAGTTAGGCAACTCCGTCGCGATGGCGCGACCATTGTGATAAAGGACTTGGATAACCAAGTTTTCATGTAAATAATTTCTATTATCCGCCAGAACCGAACCATCAATTACGAATTGCTCGTAATTGCTTTGGTCCATGAAGTAAAAATGGTCCCCGTCTACATAGAGATACTGCACTTCTTTTTGTTCAAGATCAGGAGTATCGACTTTATCGCCAGACTTGAACGTCTTTTCCACCACCGTATTGCGTAAAAGGTTTTTAATCCTGGTTCGGACGAACGCACTGCCCTTGCCTGGACTGACATGTTGAAATTCCACTATGGAATAGGGCACACCCTCAATTTCAATCTTCAAACCTTTACGAAATTGTGACGTATCATACATAAAAAAAGCACCTTCTGCCGCAGTACATCAGAGGCCAGTTTGGGTGTCAATTTTTAACTTTGGGTCCGCTTCTGCACACGCTCCAGAAGTTCTTGTGCACGAAACAAACGATGTAACCTTTGTTTCTGGGAAGACTCTTGATGGGAGACCATCACTTGAAATTTCGGAGGTGTTTGCAATAAATTTTGCGATGAGCGCAGAAGCCCACCTGACTCGTAGAGTTGGGTTTCAAGTTCCCGAACGATTTCGGCAACCTCTTTGTCGTAGGGCGAAAGATAAAGAAGAATTTTATACGCCGCAAGGGCGCGGTCCACATTGGCAAGGGCCAGATGTGATTCGGCAAACAAACGCCCGGCCACTAAGTTATCAGGCGCAGCCGTTACGACGCTATCTAGAACTTCAATCACTTTTTGAAATTTCTTCTGATCAAAAAGCGCCCGAGCCAAAGCCACTTTACCGCCGATGAAATCCGGATGGTGGACTAAACCCTCATGACAAATTTCAATGGCCTGCTCCACCAGGCCAGCCTTACGATAGGCTTCGGCCAAGGGCGCAAAAATCCGTGAAGTTGGATCGTCTTGGTAAATTTTTAAGTACTTTAATAGTACGGAAGAATAGGCAGGGGCTGAACTCATGTTCGCAAACCGGATTCCTTTTCATTCAGCACTCTAGGAGAAATGAAAATAAAGAGTTCCGTTTTTTCTACGAAATCACTTTTAGATCCGAACAGTACACCAAGCACCGGGATGTCACGCAAGAACGGGATTCCGGCCTCTTCGTGAACCACGTTTGAATTGTAAACGCCGCCCAACACCAACGTGGAGCCCGAGTCCACAAGTACGTTCGTATTGACGGAACTTGTATTAAACGTTGCCTGTGTCGTACTGCCGCTGGTGGTTGGAGTAGTCTGACTGAACTGAATGCGTAAGTTGATTCCCCCATCGTTGGTCACTTGTGGCTCTACGGATAAGTTTAAAACCGCTTGTACGGTTTGATACCCGCCGGCCGTTCCGACTCCCCCGGAAGTTGCAAGAAGCACCGTTTGACCGCTTTGGATTTGCGCCGTCTGGCGATTTTGGGTCACAACACGAGGGCTTGCAATGACTTTTGATTCTCGGTCGGTGGCAGTGATGGAAATCAAAGCCTGTAAATCAGGCAGTCCGGGAATGATGGCAGCCTTAGGCGAAAAGCCTAAAGCCATTCCACCCGTAACTCCAGTCAAGCCTAGGGCCGGAGGTACCGCACCCAGGGAAATGCCTTTTGAACCACCAAACGTTGCTCCGAAATTATTATTGCCCGGATGGAAAGTGAACGTTCCGCCTTCGTTGGTCCGCGTCGTTCCATATAGGCTTCCTTCAAAGGCGCGGGCATGAACCTCGCTGACTTGAATGAATTTTCCTTCGATCAACACTTGGGGGGTTTGGGTGTCCAACTCACGGATGAGACGTTTGAACTTTTCAATGGTGGTCGGGGTTTCACGGATCACCAGCGAATTTGTACGGCGATCAGACTCAATGGAACCGCGAACGGCCCCGGGGGCCGATGCCGGAAGCCTAGGGTCTCGCGAAAGGTAAGCCGTAAGAATTTTTTTGACGTCCGTAGGATCTGCGTAGGAAATAGGGAAAATTTTGGAAATCAGCGGCTCAGCGGCTTCGGCGGAAACTCTTGCTTGATTTTCAATGTCCCGTTCACGCTGGTATTCTTCCTGCGGCACTACCCGAAGTATGTTGGCAATTCTTTCGGCAGAAAGTTTATTAGCTTTCAGGACAATATCTAATACCTGGTCCCAAGGCACGTCCGCTAAATCAAGGCTCATCTTACCCTTAACGGTATCGGCCAGGATGATGTTAAATTCGCTGGCGTTAGCGATGATGCGGAAGATGTCCTGAAGGTCGGCGTCCTTCATCTGAATGGAAACTTTTGAACCAACATATTTTTTATTGCTTTGGGCCTCGACGAAAGACTCAAGGGTATCGGCGTGCGATGCCACGTTTGAAGTTTCAACAGAAACTGAAACCGCATCCGAATTGCTTGCACTCGTAGGTTTAGCCGCTTCGGTAGAGGTTGATGCATCCGAAGCATCCGCGCCGGCCGATGCCGTTGTCGAAGCACTCGATTGATCTTCACCCGTAGCGTCCACTAATGCAACGATTTTGGTGCCTTCTTGCGTCACCTCGACATCGCCGGGGTTTTTCATTTGCAGAACAATGCGTGTATCGGTGCCATTATCTTTCTGCCTTGCGCTGATCAGAGCAAGCTTGGTGGCGAACTGCGATGCATCCGTGGTTCGGGCAAACTGCAGAGGAATTGTGGTGTCTTTGATATCAATGATGACTTGTTTGTCGCCCTCAGAGTAAGTTTTTTCAAATTCCGTGGGCCGATCTAAAGAGATTTCCACGCGTGCCTTAGGGGAGCCCATCTTGAAGTCAACGCCCGTGATGGAAGTTGCGTAGGAGGAAGCGGCGACAAATAAAAGCGCCAGTACCGGAAGTTGCGTAACAAGCTGGATGTTAGTCTTATGATTATTGCTTTGTGGTTTCATTTGGACTTCCTCCTGAAGTCTTTTCTTTTTCCGGCGGAACGCTTTTAGATTCCAATGTGGATATCGTAAGGGAGCCGCCGCGCCCAAAACCGCCCTGCAGGTTTTTCGGATCTTTCACCGGATATTTGAGGATGGAATCAAGGTCTTCATCATTGCCCAAAACATTTTGAACTTTTTCGCGCACAGTGACGCTAGTATCCCGGATCTGCCTTACGACCCCGGATCGATTGCCAATTTTGTCGCCCACCTGAACAATATGCATTTTTTGGTTAGGCGTGCTGATGAGGGCCTTGGCTTTTTTAGGTCCCGTTATAATGCCAACGATTTTAATTTGATCCAATGCATAACGCTGAAGCTCCGGTACGTCTGAAGCGGCCAAGCTGTCAGCGTACTTTAACGGTCTGCTAAATGGATCACGCAGGTTCAAAGATTCCTGAGCGCTTAAAATTTCAGCGGCAGTGTCGTCTTCCTTTTTTTCCGCGCCATTCTCGGGAGCAGCAAAAACTGAAATACTTAAACCCAAGAGCCCGAGCCCAAAAATGCCAAAGAATTTCTTTTTCATTTCTTACGCACCTTAAGCTCCTGGATGCGTTTGAGCCCTTCGTCATTTCCTTTCATCCAATCTTGGTGAATGACGTCGTCGGCTGATGTACCTACGTATTTGTACGTAAAAAGCGTGCCCTGGCCTTCCAGCTCCACGTACTTAGATAGGGTGTTACCGAGGGGCTTGAATTCAAATTTCGCGACCCTTACGATTTGGCTCAGCCTTACGATCCGGTCAAAAAATACAAGAATTTGCACGTAGGCTCCGCGCACGGCGATATTAAATGGGACCTCAAGGTAAAAATCCGCTTTTTTATTGGCTTCCGGTTTAATGGACTTGATATTTAAGCCGATCTTTTTCGCTTCCATGGTGATCATGCGAATGAAATTACCGATATCGATATCGGAATTTAGGCTAGACTTAGTTTCTTCAAGCTGTTTTGAAAGTGCCACAATACGCGCCCTGATGGAGTCGAGGTTTTTGAAAAAATCCTCCGCGGTGGCAAGTTTCTGTTTTGAATTGGTGAGGGAGATTTGCGCCTGGGCCAAATTCTTTCGGCGGCCGTTGAGCTCCGAATCCGGTGAATTAACGAACTGATAATAGTCCCAGGCAAAATAGCCTAAAAACGCAAAAAAAAGCGGAATCACGGGAATTCTTTGAAAAAGAACGTCAAGACTTTGGATCATTTTTGACTTCTCCTTTTCGCCGACACTTCAAAACTTTGATATTTGATGCCTTCATTCTGCACTTCAGAGATTTGCGCCAACGCAATATCCGAAAGCAGGGATGAGGAAGCCAGGCCGTTCATGAAATCACTCACCATATTATAAGACGAGGCGCCCCCCACGAACTGCACTCCTTCGTCTTTTAAACTCATTTGATTGAGCCATACTTCTTCAGGGATCATCTGCGCAATTTGCTTCATAAGGCGGGCCGGGCCGTCCCTTTGCAAAGTTAGTTTTGCAATGATGTCGAGCTTGGTTTGAATCGTGCGCTCATCTTCTTCCAATTGTTTTTTGAGAGGCTCAAACCCTTTCACTTTCGAAAGACTTTGGGCCACCTTTTCTTGCTGCACTTCCACGGCGCGAATTTCTGCTTCAACTTCGGCAATTTTTTGGCCTTTTAAGTCCTCAAGTCCTTGGCGAATGAGGAACAAAGCGGCAACTACGACAACCACCTTTACCAAGGCGGAGTTTCGCCAATCAAACCCAGCACCCAGGGATTCAAAACTCTGCCCAAACGTGGCGGACGAAAATATTCCCGCGGACGCAGGTTGCGTTGAACTCGCGGTTTTGCCGGAGCGCTTTTTAGCAAGATTGATTTTAATCACTTTTCAAAACCTCTGAGGGCAAGTCCCATGGGGATGGCCGCGATGGCGGAAACATTGTTGAGATAATCTGCCGTGAAGATGGATTCATCGTAACCAACGCTTTGGAACGGATTGAGGATCTGCACCGGAATGCCGATGGCATCCTCAACTATTTTACCTAACTCGGGCAATCTTGAGCCGCCGCCCGCAAGTAAAAGATAACTTAAAGGGGAACCGTGATGGGACGCCACGTAAAAATCTATGGAGCGCTTGATTTCGGCGGCGATATTTTCACACGCGACCCGAATCAGATCGTTCACTTCTTGGGGTACCTGGCCGTGGCCTGAGCCGTCTACTTTTAGAATTTCGGCTTCTTCAAAACTAATGTTCAAGTGCCTTTGAATTTCGGTGGTGAGGTCCCTTCCGCCCACGGCAGAATCCCGTGTAAAGGCCGGGGCGCCCGCCTGGCATATGGAAAACTTTGTACTCACGGCGCCAATGTCCGCTAACGCTACCGTATTTTCCGAATCTGAGTAATTACGCTCGTAAACATCTTGAATCGCCAGCACGTCCACATTGCAAGTTTTGACCTGAAGGCCAGCTTCTTTCAAAACCGCGAAATAAGATTCAACCATTTGTTTTTTCGCAGCCACCAAAAGCACGTCCATCTTTCCTTCGGCGTTGGATTTGTTCACCACATGGTAGTCAAAAATAACTTCGTTGATGTCAAAGGGTATGTATTGTTCGGCTTCCCAAAGCAATGCATCCTCTAATTCTTTGGCGGGCACTGGGTCGAGCGAAATCCGCTTGATGATTACCCCAGCCCCCGAAAGGGATGTTACGATATCTTTTCCTTTGA
>CAYYYP010000002.1:0-34827 GCA_964475985.1 uncultured Oligoflexia bacterium
TTGAAAGGTTGAGCGAAACTTTAAATACTCTTTCGCGGGTGCCTGAACAAAATATTAATCAAGTCATGAGCGCAATTTCGCGGGCGTCTCCTGAGGTTCTGCAGCGCGCCCTCACTACAGCATTGGCCAGGCAAAGGCGGGAGACCGGTGAGGCGACCCCGGCCTCGACCACAACTCGCCCCGCAACCACGCCCGCGATTATTTATTCGGAAACCAACGCAGCCACCGGCCAGGTTGAGCAGCGTACTTATCCCATAAATGATCCTGCGCGCCGAAATTTCAACAGAGGAAATAATCGTTCCCGAAGAAGTTTGCTGATGAACGTCGTCGGAAATCTCCCCCGGGACCTACCCGAAACCTTCGAAGCGGCTGCCGGATTATTCGGATTTTTCGGCTTTTTCGAAACGGGGCCCGCAACCGAAACGAATGATAATCCAGAGGTTAATTTTGAGCATTCGCTTCGCAATAAAATTCATCGCAATTTCGTGCAGACTCATTCTTATTATTCACAACATGAAAATGAACTAGCGACCTTAGCTCAAGCCAATATTTTTGAACCAGGAATCAGCAGTGAAACGTTTAGTCTAAGGCTCTCTCAGTTCATGACTCAGGAGCTCGATACCATTCAGCGTGAAGCTTTAGTGCAAGGTCATGACGATCCCGTTTCCATTCCAGAGTCTTTTCAAAATGAATGTGCACAAAATTACCAGAGTGCCATGAATGTCTTGGTCTACCGTTACATGACGACGCGTGATGGTTTTCGTAGCCTAAGCGAATGGGAAACTTCTGAGCATAATATTTTTTCTAGGCTCTCTAGAGAAGATCAAAACGTGATCGCCAACAATATCTTAAGATTTTCTGAGTCCTGCGGGCCAGTAACCCATCGCACTCGAACGAGACTCACGTGCCTCTTCAATCCGTCAACAGTGAACCACGATCCAGCATCAATCGGCGCTTCTGTCATCGTAGATACCAGACCAGACGCCGTGCCCCAGAGCAACCTTACGCAATACGTTTACCAGGGCCCCGGAGTCAGGGACGTGCTCAACCGCCTTTGTGAATCTGACCCCCGTAACCTTGCATTACAAAGGGAAGCTAGGCACCTCGTGGCCACAAACTCTGCCCCGCTAGAAATTAGGACCATGCACCTTAGCCATGATCCGCAGCCGGGTGCTGCGGAGACTCGTTTGCTTACGGAATGGCGTTCCGCCATTGCCCTTGAACCAGGTCCTGAGCGAGAAAACCGAATCAGCGCCTTTTTAGATTCCTACGCGGACGTGCTGATTACGGATGCCAGTGCACCGGGTACCGAAAATGATTTGATTCAAGCTCTAACTTTTGAGCGCCCATCTTTTGAAAGCCTTAGAAAACTAAATTTGGCCCTCTTCAGATTAAGCGGAATTACGATCACCGGTAACGCTTGCGATACCATTCCCATGCTAAGAATGTTTACCCAGCCAGAGCAGCATTTGTTTGCCCTGACGAACGAAGAATGCCGAAGGTTAAGGACCCGACCACGATTAGCGAACATTAATGCGGCCAGAAGTCGATTGCGGGAACTCATGCAGCAGCAGCCGTTAGGCATTCTAAATTTCCTTGCGCGAGAACCGGAAAATATTTCAGCAAATATTGCGCTCCTGAATAACTTAGCCGATGTCGGAGACGACTTCCAGAGCACGAGTGCCGCAAGGTTAGTGACTAGCGCAAGATTGGATCGCAACGCCGCAAACTCCGGTTCCGTGCGGAATCCCGTTTTGGATGCGCCACCCCATCCGATGGCAACTGAGCGTATGTCAGAAGTCAATCCTCAAGATGTCACCGTGACCATGGGCGACGGTCCGAACCGGGCTTCCAATCCCGCAATTCAAGCCGGCGTCGCTTCTACCAGCCTTCCGTCCACCGGGCGCGTAGCTGCGGCAAATCCCGCATCGAATGAATTGACTTCGAGGCAAAGCAGTTTAACGACGCTTGCCCTTATGATGGCAAATCCCTCGCAGGTCGGCATACGAACGCCACCACCCCAGGGCAGTAGGTTTCGCGCCCAAACCCCGGCGGTATTAACCGTAAATAATAGTAGTTTAAATGTTCCGCCGCAAATTTCTTTGCCCCGTGCCACCTCAGCGGTCGCGCCATCCACAAATGCGCCGCCTACGTCCACGGTAAGTCCATCAAACCAAAATTTAGCTTTCTTTGAGATGCCACCTTTACCGCCTTCGCAAGCAAACCCAGGCTCGCCCCATCGACCGGGTGTTGCCCGCGGCAGCCGAAGTTCCTCCGCGGCACGCGCTCCGAGGCTCACTTTGCCGGAACGTCAATACATTCAAATTCTCCTTCAACTCAATGAATCAGTGCCCGAGGCAAGGCTCATTGAGCGCCGTTGGACTCCGGAGTTGACTCATTTTCTCGTAACGAACGCGAGAACCATGAGTTTTCAAATTACTCGCAACAACGTACGGGCATTAGCCCGGGCCAACCCCGGAGGGATCCCGGGCCCGTTTGGCTTGAATGTCTCAGAGGACTTCCTACGTCTTATGTTTATGGGGCTAGGAAGTGCAGGCCTACGAACCAGTCCCGGCTCAATTTCTAATAACCGGATTGAACATTTTGCAATTTTTGCTTCAACTTTGGAGCAGATGCGAGCGCTAATCCCGTCCCTTCCGAACAGTCCGGATGCCGGGCCTTCGGCTTATGCCTCGGTATCTCAATTAAATGAGTTTATAAATGTTTTAAATAGACGATTCAGCACGCAGTCGGGTAGGCCGCTCTATCTTCCAACGCTAGAGGAAGACCCCCGACGAGCAAGCCCTTAGGTTGCGTATAAAAAATCAACAATACAGAATTTCTTAAACGATTTTTTCAGAAAAAACCTAAAGATTTTAAGCGTCATTTTGGCCGGATTTTTGCTCTATTCTACTTTGGTTCAGAGGAATTAAAAAATATGAAGATAAAAAATTATCCAAAAATCAGCGCCTACTTAAAGCTCTCTCTGACGCTGGTTAGCCTTACTCTAAATTTAGTTTCACTCAACACCTTTGCCGTGGACGGTCCCACCATGACCATTCAACAAGGACTAAGTTTTGGTACTAGAAACTGCTCCATCTATTTGCACCCAGGTTCTTTAAGCCAAGCATCCCCCGAGGAACTCATGCGGTTTGGTCAAAGAAATCGTTACCCCCAGTATTTGGTTCGCCAGGTGCGGGGAAGTTTAGAGGCCTTTCAACTCAACCAAACGCTGAGCCCTCCCGTCTATGAGGCCATGGCCCCCGAGGCGCACAATCTAAGATTAGTAGATGGCGCCATTTGGGGAAACCATCCTGAATACCGTAGGCAAAACCGCGGCCCTGTAAGTGATGGAGCCGTAAAAGTTGCGCAAATTTCGCCGGTGGCCAGCGAAAGAAACATCGTTCAAGTTCTAAATGATATTGATGGCACCTTTCACAATACGCTTCGTTTTGAGCGGGGCTGTAGGAACTACATGTCGATTCTCATGCGTTATCCCTCCATGGGAAGCATCATGCACACCGCAGGCGTTGTGGAAATGGAACATCCATTTTATCAACCGTATCGTTCAAAGGCAGGCGCTCCTGCTCACTAATCGCTATTCTAACGGCCCGCTCGACGTTATGCCTATCATCGTCGATGAAAACCAATCTGTTTGAAAAAATTCCAGCTCAGGTCCCTAACGAAATTTTTGAAGTTCTCCTCCAAAGGCCAAGCCTTAAAATTGAACGTATCATTTCTAAAGGCCACGCTAGTCCTGAGGGCTATTGGTACGACCAAGAAGAAAACGAATGGGTCATGGTCCTCAAAGGAAAAGCCGGACTGCGCTTAGATGATGAATTGGGCGCTATCGTGATCCTGGGCCCGGGGGATTGCATCAATATCCCAGCGCACAAAAAGCACCGAGTGGACTGGACTTCCCAAACGGAAGAAACCATCTGGCTTGCCCTATTTTACACTTAAGGAAGAAAATCTAGATCTTTAACAACAGACTTCCTACGGAAAATAAAATCACCAAACTCACGAGGAACTTTCGCAGGGAATCCAAATGTTTCGGGTTCATTTGCCGGGTAAGTTCTTTGGTAAACAAGGCGGAAATCAAGCTTCCACCCATGAGCGCCATGACCAGGTCAAATTCTAAATGGTGTTCCACCCGGGCTTTTTGAATCAGAAAAGAAAATACCGAGGATAAAAAAATCGTGAGCAAACTGGTTGCGGCGCCCCGGGAAAGATTCAATCCACAAAAAAATCTCAGAAAAGGCATGAGCATCACGCCTCCGCCAAGACCCGTCATCGTTACGAGGACACCAAGGATTACCCCTCCCAGGGAAAGTTTCAAAATCCTGCCGCCCAGATTGTTATTGACCTCAGGAGCCTGATTCATCGACACCACGGGTACCCAAAGGGAAATCAGTCCCACCAATCCGACCCCAATAAAAAGGGCTAAAATAATCCAGTCTGGAGCCAGGGTTTTTAATTGTATCGACCCTAAACTACCTAAAGTTGAAAAACAAAAAAGCAGAATGGCAAAGCTAAATTCCGTATTCTTGCGTTGAAGAATCCAGTTGAGACCGGATCCGAACATTACGGCAATGAGCGAAAGCGCCGTTGCTTCATTAAGGCTGGCCTGGGCAAAATAAACAAAAAGCGGTACCGCTACGATAGCCCCGCCCGCGCCCGCGATACCCAGGATAAAACCGACGATTATGCCAATGAATGCCCAACTAAAAATCATTTAAATTCTCTTAATAAAAGAGATAACAATATTCACGTAAGTGAGGAAGCGGAATGGCCTGGCTCAATCGACATTCAGAATTTCATAGATCAGAACGGATCGGCTGGCTTCGGGCCGCAGTTTTAGGTGCGAATGACGGAATCGTATCGACAGCGAGCCTTATCGTAGGTGTAGCTGCCGCCAACGCAAGTCGTACGGAAATATTATTGAGCGGCATTGCCGGGCTAGTTGCTGGAGCCATGTCCATGGCCGCGGGTGAATACGTTTCGGTGAGTTCCCAGGCGGATACAGAAAGGGCTGATCTTATTCGCGAAGCAAACGAACTTGCCGCAAATCCTGCATTGGAAAAAGAAGAGCTCGCCCAAATCTACGTAGAGCGTGGACTTGACCCAGAGCTAGCGCAAAAGGTAGCTGGGCAACTCATGGCCCATGATGCACTGGCAAGCCATGCGCGAGATGAGTTAGGGATCACGGAGTCCGGTGCCGTGCGTCCGCTACAAGCGGCATGTGCTTCCGCAGCAACCTTTGCCGTGGGAGCAAGTCTTCCCCTAATTATTGTTCTAGGGATGGATCACAAAAATTTGGTCTATGGAGTCTCTGCGGCATCATTGGTTTCCCTAATTTTACTGGGCGTTATTTCGGCTAGGGCAGGGGGCGCAAATCCGTTCATCGCAGCTTTGCGGGTGGGCTTCTGGGGCGCGTTCGCCATTGTCGCTACGGCATTCATAGGAAAGTTTTTTGGCACTAGGATCCAATAAAAATTATTTTAATGATTTTGAAATCTGAAATGCGTACGGATTCGATGAATTAAAAAAAAAAAGGCCTAGCAAACTTAATTGCTAGGCCTTTTTCATTGGTTGCGGGGGCTGGATTTGAACCAACGACCTTTGGGTTATGAGCCCAACGAGCTACCAGGCTGCTCCACCCCGCGATACAAAATAGGACTGAATCTCTTTGTATTCGGCAGTACCCATCTTAGTCAATCATTAATTTTTTCCTGGCTGGTTTTCCCGTCCCACAGGCTTTCGAATCTGAATTTTGTTTGTGGATTTTGCCTATCCTCATGCTAATAAGCCAGCTGAATTGTTCATAAATTTAGAGTGAATGATTCTTGTTTAGTTGCGTGGGACGGGAGAAGTCTATGGGGTTAGGTAGTCATTTAGTCCGGTCACAAACTTTTATTAAAAAACAAAATAGCGCTTTGCAGATTTTAATCTTTTTCCAGATTCTAATAGCTCTTGGATTTTCGGAGCTTGGATTTTCAAGTCCGGCTAGGGATTCCGGAGTCGATTTGGCGGCCTTTTGTGCGCAGCAAATGGAGGGGATATTTCCTCGGTCCTCCCAGGGGGCAAGATCTAATGTCGATCCCTCCACAGCTGAAGTTTCGATGCATAAATCTTGGGTGTGGACTCAGCCTTTAAGGGAACTTAACGTTGATCCAGAAGCTGATTTGGATACTTCCGCCGTGGCCATTAGTGCCCAACTCATCGCAAAACTTTCGGCGACCCTCATTCTGGCCGATCGCGACGAGCCGCTAGATTCAGTGGTGTGGGCGAGAATACAGCGCAAGCTGCAGCAGTTTTTTATGACTAGGTCGGCGCAGCCTTTGACCCTTGATATGCGAGTCCTTTTCCCGCGGGGCAAAAATCTACATGATGCAAGGCCATTTGAGTTACGAATCCGTTCAGTAGGTACGACTAACCTTCAGTTTGTATTAACGCCAAAAGCAAATTTCGGAACGACTCAGCTTTGGGATGTAACCTTTCGTACGGAATTTGAGAGAATCTGGGATCGCTTAACCGAGACGGAAGCGGTAGCGACGCGTTCTCTTCTGCCCAACATTGCCGCCAACGAAGAAGCGGTGGCATTTGCCCGAAAATTGGCCATCGCCTTCAGGGAAGATCGAATTATAGATTTCGTAAACGAAGTTCCTGGCGGTAGGGATCTTAGCCTTTCAGACCTGACGGCCATTCTGGTGGATGGGATTGCGGCCCAGAGTGCATTAGAGAATGATCAAATCCCAGGTGCGGGAAAGGTAAATTCGAGACGTATAGGACAATGGTTTACTAAATTTTACCGCCGCGCTTTGGATGTCTCGGCTTCAACCGTGGGCTTAATCGCAACCGGACCGGTCATTGGACTTTTAGCACTTGCGATAAAATGGGATTCGCCAGGCCCAGTGGTTTATAAACAGCCACGTTGCCGGACCAGATGCGTCAACGGCGTTGAGCATGTGGAGTTATATACCATGCCTAAATTACGAAGCATGCGCGATCGTGCGGAAGACGACGGCAAGGGTGAGCGTTTAGCCGCCACCGATGATGATCGCATCACCCGGGTTGGTCGGTTTATGCGCCGTACCAGAGCAGATGAGTTGCCGCAGCTTTGGAGCATTCTTAAGGGTGAAATGACGCTCATTGGGCACCGGCCCGAACGTGAGAAGTTGTTAGCAACTTTAGTTCAAACGATTCCCTATTTTGAGCAACGTGGCCTGGGCGGAGTAAAACCCGGTGCCACCGGAATGGCGCAAACTAGGCTAGATTATCTAGGAATGCCTCGCCCATATACTCAACTTGAGCGCTTTTTAGGCGAAAAAGTTCCCGGCTTTGATGAGCTACGCAGCAACGTCAATGCTCCGGCTGCGCAGGAGTTTGCCATGAGCATAAAACTCCTTCACGACTTGGCCGATCGTATGATGTCCGCAAACTTTTCCGATCGCGTCATCACCGATGTACTAATCGTAGTAAGGACCTTTGGGGTTATGTTCGGAAGGCTTGGTCGTTAGTTCCCTTCGCCTTGTCCCAGCCGTTTTTATTCGTGATGGTAAGGATGTTTTTTCAGAATGCTGTAGGCGCGGTAAAGCTGCTCTGCCAAAACAACGGCCGCCATTTCATGGGGCATGGTGAGCGTTGAAAGGGATAGTTTTTCAGTAACCAGGTTTTCAAAATCCCTCGTATCAAACTGGTAAGCTCCACCCATCAGGATGATCAACAAATCTAGGGCATCCGTAGATTGAAATCTTTCAATTTTCTCGGCAAAATGTCTGCTTGATTTAGGCAGGGCGCCTAATTCATCCAAGAGCAATACTTTTATGCGGTTCGTTTTTTTATATCTCTCAAGGGTTGAAGCTAGTCGTTCAGTTTGATCGCTTGGTTTGCCGCCTAAAAACTGGACGTCGACATTAACCCAAGGCTTGAGGCGAAACAGATATTTCTCAAACAGTTCGGATGCCGCAGGATCTTTAATTTTTCCTTCCAGAATCAGAAGGATTTTCATGAGGTTTAAGAAGCCCTGGGAGAATTGCCGGCTGAAGTATAAAACTCCTCAGGAATTTCCACTCGGGTGGCCTTGGCCCAGAGGTCTTCGAGGCGATAAAACTCACGGATGGTTTCATGAAAGAGGTGCACAACAATATCGCCCGCATCAACGAGGATCCAACGGCCCTCTTGGTACCCTTCGATGCGCGGCATGAGGCCTTCCCGCTTGAAATTTTTAGCCACTTCATCGGCCATGGCCTGCACTTGTCGTTCATTCATTCCACTTGAGATCACAAAAAAATCGGTAAACGTATTCAGATGGGACACATCAAGGACCACGGTGTTTAAACTTTTTTTATCGATGGTCGACCTGGCGGCATCCAAGGCTAGCTTGCATTGGCGGGACGTGACGTCCGTTTTTGGTTTTGCGGATGCCATGGGCCTAGGAGAAAGGATGGATACTTTCTTTTTGCTCGTTTTTACGGGTTTGCTTTTAGCGGCTTTGGTGCCGGTGGATTTAGTTTTTGAAGTTTTTTTCGTCGATACTTTTTTTGTTTTTAGAGCCATAGAGATGACGCCGAAATACCACGTTTCAGCTAGGAGCTCCATTAAAACAAAAGGAACCGGTGCCGTAAATTCCGCGATCAACTATGAACTGGTAGGCTGGCGGCGCCAGAAAGGCTAATGCCGGTTCATGTTTTGACAACGCTTCCCGTACCTTTGTAGAGGAAATATCGGGCATTTCGGCGGGTAGGAATTCATCCGCAGGCGTTAACATCGCGGTGCCTTCAAGCACCCCATGACGCCGAAAAACCAGAAGCTTGATTTGCGGGCGCAACTCACTAAACCTGTACCATTGAGGTAATGTCGCTAGATTATCTGAGCCGATCAGCACCGTGATTGTTTCAACCCCGTACTGGTTTTTTAAGTGTACCACCGTATCGAAAGTATAACTCGGGCCTGGCCGTTCTAACTCCCATTCCGAAACCAAAATATTTTTTGCATCAGCCCCGAAGGCCCACTCCAGGCTTAAGCGAATGATCTGAAGGCGGTCAGCTTTTGATACAGAGCTCACTTGCTTAAAGGGTGATGTGCCGGCTGGCATCACCACAACCTTAGCGTTTGGCTTTTTTTGGCGGGCTTGTTTTATGATTTCCAAGTGCGCAAGGTGAAACGGATCAAAGCTGCCACCAAATAAAATCAGTTCAAGTGGCATGGGGTAGGGGGGCTTCGGTCCTTACGACATCTTCTATCTTAACTTCGTAAGTAGTCTTAAGCAGGGCAAAGGTTTTGAACACTAAATCTTCCAATCCTTGATGGTTTGCGCCTGAAATGAAAAGGATGTCCTTGTACTTCTTTTTCTTTCGGAAAAGTGCCTTGATCTCGGCTGCTTCCTCTTCGTTAAAAAGATCCGTCTTGTTAAATACCAAAAGGGTAGGTTTACCCACTAAATCCGGATGAAAAGTGTAGAGCTCAGCGTCAATGATTTCTTTGTAATGAATGGCGCCCTTTACAATGGCCGCCATATCCGAGTTGCCAAACTCCTTAAGTAGTTTTGCCCCATCAATAAGGTGAATCAGTACGCGGGTCCGTTCTAAGTGTTTTAAAAACCGATGTCCCAGACCACGGCCAAGACTTGCCCCTTCGATGAGGCCTGGCACGTCGGCGACAATGAATGTCGGGGCTAGCTCATCATTTCCTACGCGCACGACACCAAGATTAGGCACGAGCGTCGTAAAGGGGTAGTTTGCAATTTTAGGTTTTGCGGCAGAAATTTTTGATATCAGCGTACTTTTACCAGCGTTGGGATAACCCACGATGCCGACATCCGCTAAAAGCTTAAGTTCCACTTTAATTTTTTTGCTTTGACCAGGTTGGCCAGGCTGCGCGAATTTTGGGGCTTGGTGCGTTGAGCTTTTGAAATGGGTATTGCCCTTACCGCCACGCCCACCCTTAGCGATGAGGATACGGGTTTGCGCATCCAAAACTTCGCCCAAGCGCTCACCCGTTTCCGGGTCGGTGACAATGCTTCCGATGGGGAGGGGAATGAAAAGATCTTGGCCATTACTTCCGCTCTTATTGGTGCCCCCGCCCTGGTCGCCGTCATCGGCAACGTATTTTCTTTTATAACGCAAATCCATGAGGCTGTTGAGATTTGGGCCAGCAATAATCCAGATGTCCCCACCGCAGCCGCCATCCCCACCATTGGGCCCGCCCCGGGGAATAAACTTTTCACGGCGAAAGCTAACGGCTCCGCCGCCGCCGTTTCCCGCAATTACTTCTACTACCGCTTCATCGATAAATTTCGCCATAAATCCTGCTAGAATCCTTGTGCACTATTGGGTGCATTATAAATAAAAACGCTTTAACTAAATGTCAAAAAAAGGGAGTTGTTCTTAAAAACAACTCCCTATCTAAAAGAAAACTTAAGCAACGGCCGTTAAGGGCAGAACCGAAATTTTCTTACGAGTCTTGTCGTAATGTTCAAATTTTACGATGCCTTCAATCATTGCGTAGATCGTAAAATCACGCCCCATACCAACGTTGCGTCCTGGATGAAATTTCGTGCCCACTTGACGGACCAAAATCATGCCCGGACCAACTTTTTCGCCGCCGTAACGTTTTACGCCGCGCATCTTAGGTTGGGAATCGCGACCGTTCTTAGTACTTCCACCAGCTTTTTTATGTGCCATGACGAATGAATCTCCTGTGAATTAAGCTTTAGCTTTTGTGGCTGTGCTCTTTTTTGCGACAGCTTTTTTGGTTGTTTTTTTAACGGTGCCGTCTGCGCTTTTAGCCGTCTTTGCCGTTTTCTTTTGGGGAGCCTTAGAAGCGATACTAGCTTTCATAAGCGCCTGTTTTCTGAGGTTTGTGTCAAACTCAGAAACCACGGAGCCAGAAGCATCAGTTATGCGGGTAACTAGAAGTCTAGTTACGGCTTGGCGATGGCCTTGCGTACGACGATAGCCCTTACGGCGTTTCATCTTAATGATCAAAATTTTGTCGCCCCTGGTTTGGGAAACGATTTCGCCTTCAAGGAGGGCGCCGGCAAGGTAGGGTGTTCCTAGGGCCGCAGCGGTCTGAGGCATTCCACCGATCAAAAGGACGCGATCAAGTTTAACCAGATCTCCTACTTGTCCTTCGAGCTTTTCAATGTTGATGATTTCGCCCGGGGAAACGCGAACTTGCTTTCCGCCTGTTTCAACCACTGCGTAGGGAGAAAGGGGCAGGGTTTGTTCGGTTTTTTTTCCTGCAACCTTGGAGCTTTTTGCTCCGGTCTGAGAATCTGTTTGAGTCTGCATGAGAATTTCGTCCTTTAGATTTAAATCGCTAACACCTGAATACGTATGAACTTCAAAACACTTAAAAATATTTAAAACATTCAAAAACAATGAGTAGGCAAGAGGCAATGGCCCAGATGACTTGCCACCCCTCTATTTTGAACCCCGACTCTTACCGTAGGGGAGCTTTCCTGCAAAGGAGAAAATTTAAGATGGCCGAACCGAGAAAAAACCATTCATACTAAAGGAAGTTATTTCAAGGAGGCATTTGAATAACCATGAGTGCAAACCAAAAATTATCCGACAGCTTTAAATCGCGGGCAACCCTAAATCATGAGGGAACCAACTACACCTATTTTTCGTTGCCCCAAGTAGCCGCTCATTTAGGGGCCGGAGGCGAAAAGGCGCTGGCCAGATTACCTTTTTCCCTTAGGGTTCTCCTAGAAAACTTGCTTCGTTCAGAGAATGGCGTCGCGGTACAAAAAGCCGATATTGACGCGCTTTTAAACTGGAAGTCCCATGCCGAGCCCGATCAAGAAATTCAATTCACCCCGGCCCGGGTAGTGCTCCAAGATTTTACCGGCGTGCCGTGCATTGCTGACCTCGCGGCCATGCGAGACGCGCTAAAAACCCTGGGCGGAGACCCAAAATACATCAACCCCCTGCAACCGGCCGATCTCGTCATCGACCATTCCGTGCAGATGGATTTTTTTGGAACACCGGATGCGGCCGATAAAAACTCTAAGGTTGAGTTTCAGCGCAATCAGGAGCGTTATGCCTTCCTTCGCTGGGGTCAAACGGCCTTTAGAAAATTCAGGGTAGTGCCACCGGATACCGGCATTGTGCATCAAGTGAATATCGAACATTTAGCTCCCGTGGCCATGGTGGCGCAAAATGGTTCGGAATCCTTGCTTTATCCCGATACCGTCGTAGGTACGGATTCTCATACGACAATGGTAAATGGACTTGGGGTTTTGGGTTGGGGAGTTGGCGGAATTGAAGCGGAGGCCGCAATGCTTGGCCAACCTATATCCATGCTCATTCCTCAGGTAGTGGGCTTTCGTTTGACCGGAAAACTACCGGTCGGGGCTACGGCTACGGATTTAGTGCTTACGGTCACGCAGATTTTGCGAAAACGCGGAGTAGTCGGGAAGTTTGTTGAATTTTTTGGCAGTGGGCTGCGTTATTTGTCGCTTTCTGATCGCGCGACCATTGCGAACATGGCTCCGGAATATGGCGCTACTTGTGGTCTTTTCCCGGTAGATGAAGTGACTTTAGAATACTTACGCTTAACCGGTAGGCCCGAAACTCAAGTGAGCCTAGTTGAAAGTTATTACAAA
This sequence comes from uncultured Oligoflexia bacterium, assembly GCA_964475985.1. Taxonomy (GTDB): domain Bacteria; phylum Bdellovibrionota; class UBA1018; order UBA1018; family CAYHWW01; genus CAYYYP01. The sequence continues at coordinate 12,614 of CAYYYP010000002.1, forward strand.
GCTCAGGGGCTCTTTTTCTCAACTCAAGTCGAGAGTACCTATTGCCCAGATTTTTCCGATGTCATGGAGCTCGATCTCTCCACAGTAAAACCGTGTTTGGCGGGGCCTAGTCGTCCGCAGGACCGCGTGCTTTTAGGCGATGTTCCCGCAAGTTTCAAAACGACCTTAAAAGAAACTCAAAAAGTTTCAGCAACGGATTCCGTTTCATCTCGTGGCATCGACCAAATGAGCCATGGTGATGTGGTCATTGCGGCCATTACAAGTTGCACCAATACGTCCAATCCAGCAGTGCTGATCGGCGCTGGGCTTTTAGCAAAAAAAGCCGTGGAAAAGGGGCTTAAAACCAAGCCATGGGTAAAAACGACATTGGCTCCCGGGTCCAAAGCAGTGTCGGAATACCTGAGTCGATCAGGCCTGCTGGCGAGTTTAGAGCAGTTAGGTTTTCATATTGCTGGTTTTGGTTGCGCGACTTGCATCGGTAACAGTGGACCATTGCCGGAAAAAGTTTCACAAAAAGTGAAGAGCGAAGATCTGGTGGTTTCGGCCGTACTTTCGGGCAATCGAAATTTTGAAGGCCGGGTGCATCCACAAGTGCGGGCGAATTATTTGGCCTCTCCGCCCCTCGTTGTGGCCTACGCCCTAGCTGGGAGTATGAACCTTAATCTTGAAACCGATGCATTGGGCGTTGATGGAAACGGGAAACCGGTTTTACTCAGTGACATCTGGCCTTCTCGCGAAGAAATCCAAGCGGTCATTTTAAAAAATGTAAAACGAGAAATGTTTGAAGAAGTTTATGCCAAGGCCTTTGAAGGTGATGCAAGCTGGCAAGGGTTAAAGGTACCTCAGGGTGACCTTTATGCGTGGGATGAAAAATCTACTTACATCAAACGTCCTCCGTTCTTTGATGGCCTTACCTTAGAACCAAAAGCGGTGAAGGATATTGCCGGAGCTAGACTTTTAGCGGTGTTGGGCGATTCCGTAACGACCGATCACATCTCGCCTGCCGGGGATATTGCAAAGGATAGTCCGGCTGCGAAATACCTAGAAAGCCTAGGTGTTTCAAAGGCCGATTTTAATTCCTATGGCGCACGTCGGGGAAATCACGAAGTCATGATGCGGGGAACGTTTGCGAACATTCGTTTGAAAAACCTCTTGGTGCCAGGCACGGAAGGGAACGTTACGGTTCACATTCCCACGGGCGCAAAAATGCCAATCTTTGATGCGGCTATGAAATACCAAGCGGAACAGACCCCACTACTGGTTGTGGGCGGCAAGGAGTACGGCACGGGTTCGAGTCGAGATTGGGCCGCTAAGGGCACGCTGCTACTAGGCGTTCGCGCGGTACTGGTGGAAAGTTTTGAGCGCATTCACCGCAATAATTTAGTGGGAATGGGTGTGCTTCCACTTCAGTTTTTACCGGGTGAAAACCGCAACTCCATGGGCTTTGGCGGAGCGCTTACGGGTCAAGAGACCTTTGACATCAAAGGCCTCGCTGGCCTTAAGCCAGGGCAAAACCTTGAAATTACCATTCGGGGACCGGGCGGCCAGGTGAAAACCATGATGGCAAGGGTGCGTATCGATACCCTCAATGAACTTGAGTACTTTAAGAACGGCGGCATTTTGCAGTACGTTTTACGAACTCAAGCCAAACGATAGGTTTAAAGGCCAGGCCCTTTTAAAAAAAGGCCTGGCCTGTCTTTTGTTTTTTGAACGGCTCAACGAAAACGTTGCCGCATAAATAAAATTAAGTTAGTTAATGGCCGCTTATGATGCAAAGGCTCTTTACGGCGTTAGCGATTATTTTAGTGGTTGGTCTTGCGCCCATGAATGCCATGGCTCTGCCAGAACCAATGCAGGATACACCTGCGGCCAGGGCACATCGCACGGCGATGCAAATGATTGCCCAGGATCTTGTGCACGTATTAAGGGAAGCGGTGCAGGTCTCTGATCCCCGTAGTCCCATGATGGTTTCTTTACGCACCTTTGGCATCAAACCTTCGTATCATGAAGTCAACGCCCTCTCGGCTCAAGCTCCAATGCATTACGTTAATTTCTGGAGTCATGTTTTTGGTTCGCCTGTTTCAATTGCAAATGGCCAGCCAGAATTCGGTCTCTCTAGACCGCTTTTAGTGAACCGAATTTTGAGTTCTGGCATCTTAGGTTTAATCGCATATTGTATCGCCCGTAATTATATTCACGACGAGCCAGCCGCCCCATATATGCAGGCGTTAATAAGCGTTTTGAGCAGTTTGGCCGGTTTTTGGCTAGTTCCTCAGCTTGAAGCTACGGCGGCCAAAAGGACGACCTTAGCGGCAGTAAATCAGTTTAAACTAAATCTATTTAATGAAGTGCGAAAGCTAGGAGTGGAAGTTCCGATCGGCGAGGAAGAGTTGTGGCTCAGCCTTCTGCAAGGCGGTGGAGAACAGGACAGACTCCATCAGGCGGCGTTGCTTACGGTTCCCGCCACAGGTGTGTTGAACGAAGCATTACGATTTGAGCGCGCGATTTTGCAAGCGGCCGACAACCTCCAGACTAATGCTAGGCAAGCGGTACTCATAGATCTTGCGGCGATTCTTGCGAGACCGCTTAAAGCCTTTCGGAGGCGGATGTCCTACCGAGCAACTTCTGCCGCGCATAAATCTAGGGCTAAAGCAGCACTGGTTCACGCTATTTTTATGGCACGCCGTTCATTTTTAACCTTTGCTAGTGAAATGGAAAAACATGGTGAAACCATTGATGTGAATTCCGTATTATCCCTTCAAGGGATCGCCGAATATTTTCCAGACGCGCACCCCTTTGAAGCAGTTTTTCCGCCGGTGATTGATAAAATTACCGGACGGGGGGATGACGAAACCAGGCGGTGGGTAACGCAAGCCGGGGATAACCTCATCACCTCCAACTTTCTTGATGCCTTTACTTCTCAAGGGGTGGGCAAAGTGCATATCGAGTCCGTAAAAATTATGTATAACCCAACGCCCGTTGTGGAGAGCGACGGTCAGCGGCCAGGGTTGCTGTCATTTACGGTTCAAACTGTATTGAGAGACGGCCAGGGAAACTTATTTTCCGGCGAAGGGGTTGGGGAATTTAAAGCTGGCAACGCATGGATTAACCTTTCTCCGGCTGCGGTCATTCAGGAAGAAACTTGGGCCGAAGGTGTAGTCCAGGCCATGGAATTAGCGATAAGGGATGCGATGGGAAAAATGGAGCGGGCCGCCGCTGAATCTCAAGTACGCGCAACTCGAGCGTCTAATGGACCTAGGGTTTCAGCGGTGGCCCAAGCCAGGGTGCCCTTGGTCAATGATTCGGCTGTCCGTTGTGACGATAATCTCTCCGGCAACGCCTCCGTTGAGCGCGTAAGGGTTGATGTGTCGGAAGCTACGGTTCCAGCGGATGATTTCGAAAATTTTGAAACCGGCGGCTCAGGTGATTCAGCTTTGGTCCACTCCAATGGACAATTATTCTGGACGAAATAGTTTGCCTTCTAAACTAGGAAGTCAGCATTGAAGGCGTGGGGCAAAAGTTCCGTAATGGTAAGCGAACTCTGGATCTTCTTTATGGACGCGATATGAACATTCGCCGGTTTTTTTTGCACGCTGAACTCCAGGATGAACTGGCGGCAAATTCCGCAGGGAGGGCAGCCTTGTGCCGTGTCCGTTACGATTACGATTTCCCGGATCTGTTTACCGCCGCCTGCGATCATGGCCGTAACGGCCGAGCGTTCGGCGCAAATCGTTCCGCCGTAACTGGAGCTTTCTACATTGCAGCCTACAAAAATTTTACCACGTTCATCGATGAGGGCGGACCCTACTTTAAATTTCGAGTAGGGCGCGTGGGCCTTGAGACGCACTTGCTTTGCGAGCCCAAACAATTTTTTCTGCAATTCTTTTTGATTTTCTTTTTTCATAGCTTCTAATTTTTTAATTTGTTCCATTCCGGAAGCGTTGATTTCAGGAGAGTTGTAAGCAAATGGGTAGCGGTTTTTGAAGTGGCCACCACGTCCTCGTGGGTAAGAACATTCTCGGTGAGCCCCGCCGCTAAATTTGAAATGCAAGAAATACCCATGACCTGCATGTCCATATGGCGAGCGACAATGGTCTCAGGCACGGTGCTCATCCCCACGGCGTCGGCTCCTAGCGTCCTTAACATTTTCACTTCGGACGGAGTTTCATAACAAGGACCAAGACACCCGGCATAAACCCCTTCGCGGAGGGTCATTTTTAATTTCCTTGCGCTGAGCCTGAGCAGCTCCTGGGCCTTAGGATCATAGGCATAGGTCATGTCGGGAAATCGTGGTCCAAGCTCCGCGAGGTTTGGACCAAAAAGCGGGTTCATGGCCATGAGATTGAGATGATCCGTAATCATCATGAGGTCACCTGCGCGAAAGCTTGGGTTGATGCCGCCTGCCGCATTGGTCAAAACTAATTTTTGAATACCTAAACGTTTTAGAATTCTTATAGGAAATACGACGTCTTCTAAGCCATGCCCTTCATAAAGGTGAAACCGCCCCTGTAAAACTAAAAGTGGTTGGTGTTCTAAAAAGCCAAAACAGACGCGGCCCCGGTGCCCCGGAACCGTGGTTTTTGGAAAGTGAGGCACTTCGCTATACTCGATTGCAGATAGGTCTTTGAGTTCATCCACAAAAGGGCCAAAGCCTGAGCCTAAAACTACCGCAATCACTTGGGCCCCTTGCGCCTGAAGTTCCGGGAATTTTTTAAACAGAAAGCTAGCTGTCGTATCAATTACTTTTATTTTAGATTCCATTTCATCCTAACTGACGACCGCTTTGACCAGGGCTTCTGGCCTAAATGTTTTGCGGCTGTTCTGAATCTTAACGAGAGAAAGAAAATCTTTTTCAATGGTGCCTCGCAGCTGAGGAGAAACGTAGAGCAATGCTAGCGGGTCCTGGGCCTTCACTTTATGGCCAAGCTTTGCGCAAAGAACGGCCCCCACCGAAAAATCAATGGGATCACCCTGCTTTTGCCGGCCTCCGCCCATCTGCACTATGAGTTCGCCAATGCCTCGCGTATCAAACTCAGACACCGTGCCAGATTGTGGCGCGCGCACTAAAACCGGGCTTACCGTAAGCGGAAGGTTTAAGTTTTTGACATCAAGTGGATTAGCGTTTTGAGCCTCAAGCATTTCGTGGAATTTTTGTAAGGTTCGTTTGGATTTGAGTTCTTGGGTGGCAAGCCTGCGCCCCGCCACTAACGACGATACCTTATCCGTGAGAATCAACATGTGGGCGGCGAGTTCGATGGTGAGATCTTTGAGATCGGAATAACCAAGTCGCGCAAAGTTTAGGCTCCGCTTTACTTCGGGTGGCAATAACCGAAATGGTTTGCCCAACATAAGATCTACGCATTCAATAATTTCAATTGAGTTTCCAATCCCCAGGCCAAGGGGCTGGTTCATATCGGTGATGAGTACGCGCACTTTAACGCCAAGGGCAGCACCTACGGTCTTTAATCTTTCGGCCAGTCTACGGGCCTCACCGATGCTGCGCATGAAAGCGCCGTTGCCGACTTTGAGATCCATGACCAACGCTTTGATTCCTTCCGAAACTTTTTTAGACAAAATGCTCGCCGTAATAAGTGGTATGGAATCCACCGTCGCCGTGACATCCCGCAAAGAATAAAGCAGCCCATCGGCCGGCACAAATTCCTTGGTTTGGCCCATGATGCCGGTGCCCACTTTCAGCACGAGGCTTTGAAATTCTTCATTGGAGAGTTTGGCCGAAAATTTAGGGATACTCTCTAATTTATCGAGCGTTCCGCCCGTGTGCCCAAGCCCTCGGCCTGCGACCATGGGTACCGTAAGCCCAAGGCTAGCCGCAAGCGGTGCTAAAATAATGGAAACCTTATCGCCGACCCCACCCGTTGAATGTTTATCGATGGGAAAAAGGTTTTCTGGCCACCGAAAAGGAGCTCCGCTTTCTTTGGGGCTGCTCTCAATCATCGCTTGGGTAAGGCTCGTGGTTTCCCGCAGATTCATTCCCCGAAACCACACGGCCATAAGAAAACTTGTGACTTGGTAACTTGGGATTTTTCCGGAAGTTGCGCCGGCAATGAAGGCTTTGATTTCGCCATCGGAAAGTTCTTCGCCATCTCGTTTTTTTCGAATGATCTGAACTACGCTCACCATCTACGTGAGCTCCCAAAAGCTTTGACCCACCGGCAAAACTGAAGGCTTGCCGGTCAAAGCGTGGATCACCGATTGCCCAAGATCGGCAAAACTCTTTCGTACCCCTAACGGATTCCCCGCGCGGCCAGGCCTATGCACCAATAATGGCACAAATTCCCGAGTGTGGTCCGTGCCCCGGTAGGACGGGTCATTTCCGTGATCAGATGTGATGAAGACCACGTCGGTGGGTTTCAGTTGTTTTTGAATCGCGGTCAACGCTGCATCAAACTTCATAAGCGAGTTCGCATAACCAGGCACGTCACGGCGGTGACCATAAAGCATATCGAAGTCAATGAGGTTCACAAAAATGCAGCCTTTTTCCCAGTGGTTTTCGGTTGGAATCGACTGGCTCAGCACCTTGGAAAGAGTTTCCATTCCTTCATCGTTGTCATGGGCCTCGAGACTCTCGGTGATGCCGCGGCCATTAAAAATATTCCAAATCTTCCCTACGCCCAAGGTGTTGAGCCCGTGGTCAGCTAAATACTCCATCATGGTTTTTTCGGGCGGAGTCTGGGAATAATCCTTTCGATTGCCGGTCCGCACAAAAGAGTCACGTGAGGTTCCGGTAAAGGGCCTTGCGATCACTCGGGAAATTTTTAGTTCGTCACAAATTTTGCGAGCCTTAAGGCAAACGTCATAGAGCCGCGCCAAACCAAAACTTTCTTCATGGGCGGCGACCTGCCAAACGGAATCGGCCGAAGTGTAGAGGATAGGTTTTCCCGAACGCATGCTCTCCTCACCAAGGGTTTTGATGATCTCCGTGCCACTTGCGGCGCAGTTGCCCAAGACCCCGGGAATTCCCGTCAGTTGAATCCATTGATTTATCGCTGCTTCAGAAAACCCATTCGGGTAGGTGGTGAAAGCATTTGAAACAATATTGCCTACCATTTCCCAGTGCCCCGAAGTGGTGTCTTTGCCCAGGCTTAATTCGGCCATTTTTCCGTAACTCGCGGCCGCAGGGCCAGTGGGACGGGCGACTGCTGGTTTCATATCCGTTAGGGCACCCAATCCCCAGCGCTCAAGCGTGGGAAGTTTGAGCTGCGAAAATTTTTTAGCGACATGGGAAAGGCTGTCAGATCCCACGTCTCCAAAGTCAGCGGCATCGGGCAACTCACCGCAGCCAACGCCATCGAGCACGATGATGATCGCGCGCTGCGCACGCCCAGAATTTTCAGACGGACTCAAAGTTTTCATAATTCAGTCTTAGCCTTTTCGAAAGGAGGTTAGTAGCCAGATTTTTTCGCGGGACTCTCTTGAGAGACAGGCGAAGCTTCACCTCGCGCTTCTTTTATGATCGCTACTGACGCGCTGACTCCAAGGCGGGATGCTCCGGCATTTAGGTAACTTATTGCTTGAGCAAAGGTGCGAATCCCGCCGCTTGCTTTCACTTTGACCTTGGGCGCAACGGTTTTTACCATGAGTTCCACGGCCTCTAAGGTAGCTCCGCCATTGGGGTGGAAACCCGTTGAGGTCTTTACGAAGCTTGCACCGGCTTGCGCACAAACTTCGCAGGCTCTTAGAATTTCTTCATGCGAAAGAGCTGCAGTTTCAAGAATGACTTTGACCGGTACTTGAGCGGCCTTCACAACGGCGTTTACTTCTTGATGGAGATTTTCCCAAAGTTTAAGTTTGACGTCGTTTAAGGAGAGGACAAGATCAATTTCCTGCGCTCCGTCCTGGATGGCAAATTCGGTTTCGGCAATTTTCGTTTTTAGGGAACTTGCTCCCAGGGGAAACCCCACTACGGTGATAGTTTTTACTGGAGTATGGCTTAAAAGTTTTCGCGCTAAAGGTACGAATCTTGGGTTGATGCACACGGAGTAAAATCCATGATTTTCGGCTTCCTTACAGAGGACCTCAATATCTTTGCTCGTGGCCTCTGCTTTCAATAGGGTGTGATCGATGCTCTGCGCTAGCGCTTCGATGGAAATTTTCTTTTGGTTTGGTGAAAACATAGAATTTCCTTAGCCCGCTTTCCACAAAGTTTCCACGCGACAAAAAACCTTTGGATGCTGCTTAGCGCCAACCTTTAGGTATGATCCAATGCTCAACCGCTTCAAAAAGTGCGTGGGCTAAAAGCGCCATGACCGCAGCCGGAACGGCTCCGGTAAGGATGGTCGAATTGTCGTTGATGGCAAGCCCTGCCACGATGGGCGCACCGTAACCACCGGCGCCAATGAGGGCCGCTAAAGTTGCAGTACCAATACCAATGATCGCCGAGGTCCTTACCCCAGATACAATGCTGCGACTGGCCAAGGGTAGTTCAATTCTTAATAACCTTTGGGGTCGGGTTAGGCCGAGGGCCCGACTCATTTCTTTAAGCTTTGGGTCAATGGCTTTTAATCCAACAAAGGTACTGGTTATAACGGGCAAGAGTCCATACATGCAAAGAGCCACGAGGGCTGGCCCAGTTCCAATGCCAAAAAGGGGAACTAAAAAACAAAGAAGCGCCAGAGAAGGAATGGTTTGAAAGAGACCGCTCACGAGTAAAATGCTTTGTCCTAAAATTTGATTGCGGCTGGCTACAATTCCTAAGGGAATTCCTACGAGCACAGAAAAGAGCAGGGCTAGGCCCACCAGAAAAGCATGTTCTTTTGTACGGTGGATTAAATTTTTAAGAAAAGATGGTTCACTCTCTTCATCCGGGGGACTCGGGGATAACTCAGGTTTTTTCGTTTTTCGTAAATAGCGCCGAATGGTTTGGGTAAAACTTTTCCCCTGTAAATCCACTTCGGCATTAAGCCGTCGCATAGTCTTTTCGTCGATGGTGGTACTGAGCGTAATCAGCCTCGACCAGAGCTCGGGATATTTTTCCACGAAATCCTTCCGAGCGAGAACGACTGCTTCGTATTTTGGAAAAAACTTCCTGTCATCTTCTAGTATTCTCAAATTAAATTTATTTATTTTTGCATCGGTAGAGTAAACATCAATAACATCGACCGATCCGTCGCCCACCGCTTCATAGGCGAGGCTATGTTCAAAGGATTGCACATCCCCACCAAAATTAAGGCCGTAGCGTTGAGCCATGGCTTTGAACCCATCGGCTCTGGTCATGAACTCGTGGCTGAAACCCGGCCTCAACTCATTAGCCGTTTTTACCAAATCACTGATGCGGCTCAACTTGCGTTTCTCGGCAAGCGTAGCGGGGACAGCAAGTGCGTAGGTATTGTTGAAGCCTAGGGGCGGGGCCATGATCAGCCCAAGCGTCGCAAGGGCATTATTGATTTCGGCAAAACCTTTGAGTTCAGGTTTTTTCAAAATCGCTTCGGCAATGGTGCCGGTATATTCTACATAAAGCTGAATTTCATTTGCGCTCAATGCTTCAAAAAGGATTCCGGTGCCTCCAAGTCCTAGGCGCCTGGTCACTTTGAAGTTCGGATCAGATTCAATGGTCTGGGCTAAAAGCTCGCCCAAAAGATAACCTTCAGTGAAAGCCTTTGAGCCAACGGTGAGGTTTTCTGAGCCGAAGGCTGGAACGGTGAGAATCAGGCCCATCAAAATGCTAAAAAAAGTTTTCATCTTTCTAACCTCCCGGCCTGAGCATTTAAGAAACGTGTCACGAAAGGGTCGGCTGGTCGTTCCAGAAGGTCGGCAAATGTCCCGCTTTGCAAAATTCTACCTTCATTCAAAAGGCTCAGCTCGTCGCCGAAGTAACGGGCTTCGCTAAGATCATGGGTGATGAGAAGAACTGTTTTACCGAGTTTTCTAAAAATTTCCCGGAGCTCGGTTTGCACTTCCGTTCGGATAATGGGGTCTAGGGCGCCTAAGGGCTCATCCAAGATGAGAATTTTAGGATCAAGGAACGCCGCACGCATCAGCGAAACCCTTTGGCTTTGACCACCACTAAGTTCATGGGGAAAACGTTCCAACAGAAGGGGGTCAAGCATGACGTTTTGGCTCAGTGTTTTAAGTCGAGATGCGATTTGCTCGGCTTTCCAAAGTGATAGGCGGGCCACTAATGTCACATTTTCTTTTGCCGTGAGGTGAGGAAAGAGACCACCATCCTGGGGGACATAACCAATTTTCCTGGCCCAAGTCGTCTCCGGAACAATGGTTTGTTCTTCGCCATCAATTTTCACCGTGCCGGCATCAAGCCTAAGCAGCCCAATGATGACCCGAATCAGGGTGCTCTTTCCCGAGCCACTCGACCCGAGCAGGACATGGGTTTTCCCGTCCATAACCGTCAAGTTTATGGAATTTAAAATAGTTTTTGAACCAAAGGATTTTGAAATCCCACGCAGTTCCAGCATGGGCGGACCTTAGTTCAGCTAGGTATTCTGAGCAATCAGTTAGTTGCCGACGGATTTAGGTTACCGAAGTGGGACAATAGGCGCTCTCCTATTTTGCCCAGTTGCTTCAAGGGGGGCACCTCTGCTACGCTCAGTTTAATTGAGCAGCGAGAAGGGCCAGGGATTCTGCCTTGTTAGCGTAAGAAGTCTCAACAAGTTTAAAGAATTTTTAGGAAAAGTTTAGTGTCATTAGAATTGCAAAAGAGATTTGGCTTAGGCCTTTATTGGCTTTGGTTCCAGCTTATAAAAAGCAAGCTGGAAGGGACGTCCTTACGTGGACACCTTCCATTATGCAGGAACAGAATGATTCCATTTTCTCTTTGGAAGACTCAAAGCATTAGTTTTGAACTCCTCGATGCGAGGTTGACGGATTTGCCGGATAGGGTTTCGAACCTCTTCCGAGCATTGATGTTTTTTATCTTCCAAAAGAAAGTTGTGAACCATTCCTTTTCTGCCCTGAAAGGATTAGGAAATTATGGCTTCAGAATTGATTATCAACGCGACCTTGCCCGAAACGCGCATTGCGCTTCTTGAAAACGGAGAAATTCAAGAACTTTATATCGAGAGGGACACCAACAAGGGCATTGTTGGAAATATTTATAAAGGGCGAGTGATTCGCGTTCTTCCCGGGATGCAAGCTGCCTTTGTGGACATTGGGCTAGAAAAAGCTGCCTTTCTTTACGTAGACGACGTTTTTTTTCCGGATATGCAGACCGCTTTGAAAATGCCAGACGAGAGTCCGTCGCGAAATCAGGGTCAAAAACAAAAGCGTGCACCTGAGCCTACGGCGGTTGAGCAAGCTCCCCAAGAATTTCAAACCAGTTCTTCGGAACCGGGTGGCGCGGGTTCGGGCGTCTTCGAAGTGCCTGGTGCGGAAATCTCGGATGAGGCACTCAGCGCCGATGGTCGGGAGACTTTATTGGTGGAAGAGCTCAATGAATCCATTCCTGAAAATCTTGAACTTGATGATCTCGCCGATGAAGATTCCGTGGACCCTATTTCGGAAGTAGATCCAGATTCCGATGACGACGAACCTATTTCTGTGGCCCAGCGCCGAAAAAATGGGGAAAACATCAACATTCAAGACCTCGTTCGGGAAGGCCAGGAAATCCTAGTTCAAGTTGCTAAGGATCCCATCGGCACCAAGGGAGCTCGGTTGACTTGCCATGTGAGTTTGCCTGGCCGTTACCTCGTGTTTATGCCCACCGTTGACCACGTTGGGGTTTCTCGTCGTATTGAAAACGATGGGGAGCGCCGTCGCCTCAAAAAGCAGATCATGAAATTTCGTCCCGCAAAAACGGGTTTCATCGTGCGTACTGCGAGCTCTGCTCAGGACGATCAAAAAATCAGGGCAGATATTGAATACCTCGTGAACACTTGGAACGACGTCCAGGATAAGTTCAATGGAAATAAAGCGCCCAACTTGGTGTACCAGGATTATACGTTAACGATTCGGGCTATCCGGGACATGATGACGGAAGAAGTTGATAAACTCGTGGTTGACTCAAAATCTGAGTTTAAACAAATCATGAAGTTCGTTCAGCGTTTCATGCCTCAGGTGAGAAATAAAATTGAGCTTTACGATCGTGCTACTCCCATCTTTGATTATTATGGGATTGAACTTGAACTCTCCCGAGCGCTTGAGCGCAAGGTATGGCTAAAATCCGGCGGTTATCTCATGATTGACCAGTCCGAGGCCTTGATTGCCATTGACGTAAACACGGGTAGGTTTGTCGGCAAAAAAAATCTTGAAGATACAATTCTAAAGACGAACCTTGAAGCCGTTAAGGAAATCGCCTACCAGCTTCGTTTGCGGAATTGTGGCGGGATTATCATTCTTGATTTGATTGACATGGAAAAAGAAGTGAACCGTGAGCGGGTTTACCAAGCGCTTGAAGAAGCGCTGAAGCAGGACCGTGCGCGCCCAACCATTCTCAAAATCAGTCAGCTAGGGCTTGTGGAAATGACCCGTAAGCGGACGCGAGAAAGCATGATCCGCACCCTTGGGGAGCCTTGTCCTTATTGTGAAGGCCGCGGGTTCATCAAAAATAAGATTACAGTATGTTATGAAATTTTGCGGGAAGTTGAGCGGGAAGGTTATAACCGCGAAACTTCTGAACTCTCCGTGCAGTGCCACCCATCCGTGGCAGACCTTCTTGCCGGAGACCAAGGTTCCATTCTAGAAGATATAGAAAATCGATTCGGAAAACGGGTGCAAGTCATCGCCAGTGCTAGTTTTCATTTAGAGCAATACGAGATCATGGCCCAGCGAGGAGAGCGAAAAATGATGGCAAAGGAACGCAAAAAAGATGCAAAACACTTAGGGCATGTGGTGCCGTTAAGTGATGAAATTCAGGAACGCCATGGCCATAAACGCGATTCGCTCGGGCGCCTTGAAGCCCAAGAAATGATGGAAGCACTCCCCTTTATGAACGAAGAGCAGGCGGCTCAAGACGGAGATCGCGAACTTAGGGAAGAAAGAGTTTCCGACCGTCAAAGGCGCGGAAGACGAAGCTCATCTTCGTCATCTTCCTCCAGCAGTTCTTCCAATAAAAAACGTATCTCTCAAAAGCGCGTGGAAGAAAAAGCGGCGGCCGCGAATTCCGATGAAGGTTCAGATGATTCCGATTTTTCCAATGAGACCGATCAAGACTCACGTGAGTCATCAGGCTCCGATAATCGCGGTGATTTTGATGATGTTAAGGGCCAGGAAGTATCTTCACCAAGGGTGATTGCCGCAACCATACAGCCCCGGGAGCAAAAAGAAGTCGAAATTCCCGCGCATTTGGCCGGTCCAAAAAATTATGAAGAATATATCGCCACTGCGCCTGAGCCTGGTACCGAATTCACACGCTCGGAGTGGGAAGTTGAGAATCACGGAAGACTAACGCTGCTCAGGGCATTTTTTGTAGCGAATCAGATTCCGTTTGGTTCCTCCGGAAATGGCCGCAATGGTCAATATCGGCATGGTCGCCACGCAAATTCCGGCCGTCATGGCGGAGGGCGTGATCGCAATTCCGCCGATAAGGCTAATGGCGCACCCGGAGAAGATCGTGGTGAAGCAGCCGCTGGCCGCCCCGGTGAGTTCCAACGTCGCGGCAGGAGAAATCCTAGACGTGGCAGGGGTCGTCCGGGAGGCGGCGGTGGTCGAAGCCATGGTAACGCACCTCGCACCTCTTGATCTCACGGGTAAGTTAGATTCCCTTTTAAAAAACCTAGAACCTTTGATTCAAGAAGGTTTGATCGTGGCTTTTTCGGGCGGCGTTGATAGCACCCTTTTGCTTTGGGCTGCCCAGGAAGTGGCTACCCGGAAATCGTTATTACCGGCCGGAAAACTTTTAGCGGTGACCACCCAAAGTGCAAGTATGCCTCAGGTAGAATTGCGTGAAGCGCAAAGCTTTGCCAGAAATCTGGGAGTGGAACATATCATCGTGAACAGTCACGAAGTGGATGAACCGCTTTATCAAAAAAATTCTGGCGACCGTTGTTATTACTGTAAAAAAGAACTTTTTTCGCTTTCCTCAGAAATTGCCCAGGCGAAGAATGTGAAACACATCGCCTACGGTTACACTGCTTCGGATCGGGGTGATCATCGCCCCGGACATAAAGCGGCCCTTGAGGTTGGTGTGCATTCACCACTAGAGGAAGTGGGCCTTACTAAGGATGAGATCCGTTGGATTTTACGCGAACACGTAGGCCTGAGAATTTCTGAAAAACCTTCAAGTCCGTGCCTGGCATCTCGCGTCATGACGGGCGTCGGAGTGACGGCGGAAAAGTTAAATCGATTAGAAAAACTTGAGGATTTTTGGAGAGAAAAAGGGCTTACGGGCTTCCGGGTAAGGTGGCATGAACTTCCGGGAGTAGGTGCTGAGCCTAAAGTGCTTTTGCGAATTGAAGTGGATCCATCGCAATGGCCCTGCGTTATGGAAAATCAGGAGGCTTTTCTAACTCTGGCTCAGGGCCTAGGGGCAAGCTTTGTGACCCTTGATCTTAGAGGTTATATCCTTGGCGGGGCAAACTCATAAAGTTCTCTTGAGCGAGAGAGTTAAGAAAGCGTTTTAGTTGCGTTTAAAGCGTAAAAATAGGTAGGATTGCCGCCATGTCCACCACTTTTGCGAACCTTAGTTCTTTACCCGCCTATTGCTTAGATTTTGATCGGAGTCGGCGCTTAGGCGTTGGTGAAGTGGTTTATGGGGAAGGCAAAACTGAACCAGAACTTTTGGAAATTGTGGAAAAACTTTGGGAACAGGAAACGGCGCCTCATCAAAAAACTTCCGTCCTGGTGACTCGGCTCTCAGATGAAAGCCAAAAATCATTGCAAAAAAAGTTTCCCGCGGGAGTCTTAAATCAAAGAGCGAGAACTTTTCGACTTTCAAAAAATCTGAATGAAAAATCTTTGGAAGTATTTGAAAGCTCGCCCGGAAACGATGGGTTCGTCGCAGTAGTATGCGCTGGCACTACGGACCTTTATGTCGCGGAAGAAGTAGTTGAAACGTTAACCATGGCAAACCTCCCCTACGGACGAGTTTACGACGTTGGCGTCGCAGGATTGCATCGCCTACTTGCTAGGGGCGAGTTTTTAAGGCGCGCCAGTGTGATCATCGTCATCGCTGGGATGGAAGGGGCATTACCCAGCGTCTTAGGTGGGCTTTTTTCACAGCCCATCATCGCCGTGCCCACGAGCGTAGGTTACGGGGTTGCGCTAAAAGGGCAAACCGCTTTACACGGAATGCTGACATCCTGTGCGCCAGGCATTAGCGTAATGAACATCGATAATGGTTTCGGTGCGGCCTTTGCCGCATTTCGCATTTTGAAGGGACAACGGCTTTGAGATCAAATATTATTTATTTGGATTCGGTGGCGGGAATAGCGGGGGATATGTTTTGTTCGGCATTTGTGCATGCTGGCCTCGTCACCGCCGATGAGCTCAATCAAATCATTCAAAATGAACTTGGGCTTTTAGACGTGACGCTCGATTTTTCAAAAGTAAACAAAGCAGGAATTGATTGTTTTCATTTGAAGGTAAAGTTTGAGGAGAATGGTCGTTGGAAAAAAGCCTTCCCCGGCGCCGAATCGGGAACTCATACCCATGCCCACGGACATACTAAGGATCACGGCCACGATCATGACCATGACCACGATCATGACTATGACCATGACCATGACCATGACCATACACACGTCCACAAGCACGGCCATGACCACACCTATGACCACACCCATCCAAGCCGAGTTCACGCCCCGTCCACCAATTCGTGGCACACCCACTATTCTGCGCTGCAGAGTTTCCTTGAGCATTCTAAACTAGGCGCCGAATGTAAGGCATTATCCCTCAAAATTCTAAAAACTCTGGGCCTTGCGGAAGCTAGAGTCCACGGGCTTGAACTTCAAGATGTGGTGTTCCATGAAGTAGGCACCGTTGATTCTTTAGTCGACGTCGTGTGCGCAGCGTTTTGCATCACCAAGATTCATCCGGTGGAAATTTACGCTTCCCCCGTAAAACTTGGGCATGGCTACCAAAAGATGGAGCATGGTCTGCACGCGATTCCGGCGCCGGCCACCCTGATTTTATCGGAAGGTTTGACCACGGCACCACTACCAACGGATGAAAAATTTGAGTGCAGCACTCCCACGGGGGTTTCCATTCTCAAGGCATTAGAGCCAAAGTTTCTTTCACAAATCCCTGAAGGTAAAATCGTTACCCATGGATACGGAGCGGGCACTAAGGAATTGAAGAATTTCCCCAACGTGTTTCGCATCATGGTCCTTTCTTCGGTGAAGTCGTTTACTACGGATCTTTCGGAAAAATTTGAAACCGATGAAGTTATAGAGGTCGTCAGTAATTTTGATGACATGAACCCAGAGCATCTGGCTTGGCTTTCGGCCAAACTTCTGGCGCCCGAAGCAGATGAAGGTTTTGAATGCCTTGATGTTTGGCAAATTCCATTTACTGGGAAAAAAGGCCGGATGGGGGCTGAGCTTCATGTACTCTGCACTGAAAATAAAAAAGACCTCGTAATGGCCCTGATCCTTGAGTGTTCAACGACCTTTGGCGTTCGACATCAGAAATGGAACCGTAAAATTCTTAAGCGGGAATTTGAACTGCGGAAGATTGAAGGCTCCACGTTTCGCTTTAAGGTCGGGTACGATGGAGCGGGGCGAAAGCTTAAGGAAAAACCTGAGTTTGAAGATGTAAAAAAGTCCTTGGACCTTAGGGCCCAAAATGTATGGCTCCGCCAGGCGCAGAAAGTAAAGTCATGAACAAAGCTTATCAACCAGAGTTATTTGAATCTCGTCTCTATGGATGGTGGGAAAAAGAGGGATTTTTTAAGCCACAAAACGCCGATTCTAAAGCCCCGGCATTTTGTATCGTAATTCCTCCGCCTAATGTTACGGGCGCACTTCATAACGGCCATGCTCTTTTTCTAACGATTCAGGACGTGCTGGTGCGTTGGAAACGTATGCGCGGTTACAATACGCTTTGGTTGCCAGGCACTGATCATGCGGGCATTGCGACCCAAATGGTAGTGGAGCGGGACCTTTCCAAGCAGGGGATCATTCGGCAAAAAATCGGGCGCGCAGCCTTTGTTGAAAAAGTCTGGGAATGGAAAAACAAACACGGGGACTTAATTACCAACCAAATGCGGGTTATGGGCGCATCGGTAGATTGGACTCGTGAACGATTCACCATGGATGAAGGTTTATCGGCGGCGGTACGCGAAGTTTTTGTGCGTCTCTTCGATGAAGGCCTTATTTATCGCGGGTCTTACATCATTAACTGGTGTTCAAAATGCCAAACGGCCCTTTCTGATTTGGAAGTGATTCCTAAGGAAAAAAAGGGCCATCTATGGCACATCCGTTATGGCAAAAACATCGTCATCGCTACCACTAGGCCCGAAACTTTGCTGGGGGATGCCGCGGTTGCCGTTCATCCGGACGATGAACGTTATCAAGAAATGATTGGCAAAACCCTTGAGCTTCCACTTACGAATCGCAAAATTCCGGTGGTGGCCGATACTCACGTAGAACGGGAATTTGGTACCGGCGCCCTTAAAGTTACGCCAGGTCATGACTTCAATGACTACGAAATCGGTAAACGCCATAAACTAAGTCACATCAATATTTTTACGCGCGATGGCAAAGTCAACGAGGCTGGTGGAGTCTATGCTGGGCTTAAGATTTCTGATGCTCGGGATAAGGTGATTGCCGACCTTGAATCCCAAGGTCTGTTAGAGAAAGTTGAAGACCACGCACTTACCGTAGGAGTTTGTGAGCGATGTGAAACCGTCGCCGAGCCTATGGTCAGCGATCAGTGGTTTGTAAAGGCTTCGGTATTGGCGGAACCTGCGCTTAAGGCCATGAAAAAAGGTGAACTCATTCCGCTTGAGGAAATTGATTCCCGGGATGACGCCATTAAAATTTTACCCGAACAGTGGACCTCTACCTATTACCACTGGATGGAAAATATTCGGGACTGGTGCATTTCACGCCAGCTTTGGTGGGGGCATCAAATTCCTGCTTGGTATTGTGACGCTTGCGGAAAAATGAGCGTTTCCAAAATGGATTTAGATCGTTGCCCACGCTGTGAAAATTCTAAACCAGAAACATTTAGGCGCGAGCAGGATGTTTTAGATACATGGTTTAGCTCAGCACTCTGGCCCTTTTCAACTCTGGGCTGGCCCGAAAAAACGAACGATCTTAAAACTTTTTACCCAACGGAAATCCTTGAAACGGGAACTGACATTTTATTCTTTTGGGTCGCCCGCATGGTCATGATGGGCATGCACTTCATGGACGGCAAGGTTCCTTTTCACCGCGTGTATTTGCATTCGTTGGTCCGTGATGAAAAAGGCCAAAAAATGTCAAAAACCAAAGGCAATGTCATTGATCCTTTGGATGTCGTTAAAACCCATGGTGCCGATGCCTTTAGGTTCACCCTGACTAGCCTTGCCGGCCAAGGTAGGGATATTCGGCTTTCAGTGGAGAGAGTCGGCGTGGACCGCGCCTTCTGCAATAAACTCTGGAACGCTTCACGGTATGCGCTTATGCGCCTTGGGATCGTGGAACCTCCGGTAAGCGAATCCACGGGTAAACCCATTGAAGGTTTAGCTCCACCCACGCCACTAAATTTTCAAACTTTAACGGGTAAGCTTTCGTTATCCGATTGGGTGCTTAAAAATCATTCAGAGTTTCATGTCATCAATCGCTGGGTGATCTCAAAGCTTCAAGATACAGTGCATTCCGTCAATGAAGCTTTAGAAGAGTTCCGACTGAGCGATGCGGCTTCTGATCTTTACCATTTCACTTGGGGAACTTTTTGTGACTGGTACATTGAATTTACTAAAGAGCTGTTAAAAACGGATGAAACAAATCCGCAGCCGGGCCCGTATGTCATGCAAACCTATGCATGCCTCACTTACGTTTTGGAGCAAACTTTAAGGCTTGCGCATCCTATCATCCCGTTCATTACGGAGGAAATTTATCAGCATTTGCCCCGCGAGTTACGCGCTCCGGTGCTTATGACTGCGAGTTACCCCGAGGCGCTGCCTGGCCTAAGGGATGAAACGGCCGACCAGCTGCTTCAGGCCTGGTGTGAAGTCATCGATAAAGTCCGCACCTTTCGTGGGGAAAATTCAATCTCACCGAAGCTTAAGATCTCGGCCTACTTTGGTCGAAGCGAATCTGTAGTAAATGAAAAAAGCTTAGCTGAGCTAGCGCCCTTTTTGAAACTGTTGGCGCAAGTATCGGTTTGGGAGCCCGCCACGGCGGAAATCATGAACGATGAAGCGACTTCAAAGCTCACGACTTCTCTGGGCAGCATCTATATTCCATTACGGGGCCTGGTAGACTTTGCTGCCGAGTTGCAGCGCGTGGAGAAGGAAGCGCTACAGACTAAGACGGATATGGAGTTTCTGGAAAAGAAACTTTCTAACGAAAGTTTTGTCGCTAGAGCGCCAGAGTCTTTGATCGCAGAACAGCGGGAGAAGCTTGAGTTCTTAAAAAAGAAGTCACTAGATCTTCTTAAAAACAAACAAAGGCTCACCGCACTCTTGAAATAATCAGATGGCTACTTGGCCCTGGCAAACATTGAACTGTACGCAAGAGGCTGAGTTGGAAACACCGCCACCGCCAGCGCCGCCGCCATTGGGATAAACGACCCGTGCTCCTGCATTGGCGTTGATACAAGCGGCGCAGTTGCCTACGCCTTGGCCGGTATTGAATCGAGATTGAAACCGACTGCCATTTCCGTTTCCGTTTGAGGCAAAACCGTTTTGACCATTTCCACTGTTGCCACCGCCAAAAATGCCGGAAACTCCGTTGATAAGGCCACCGATCACTCCACCAAAAATATCTACGGCTCCGCGAGCTAGACCTACACCAAGGTTTGCGACCGTGCCTACTAGGCCAGCGCCAAGATTGGCGACTCCGCCCACGAGGCCACCGATTGCATTTCCTAGACCTGCACCAATGCCATTACCGACGCCATTGAATCCGCCGCCGGAACCATTTCCGTTACCGTTTCCATTATTGAATCCGCCATTAGGCCCGCCGTTTCCAGCACCGATAATAAAACCGCCGTTATTGAAACCACCGTTATTACCGTTGTTAAATCCGCCATTGCTCCAGCCCTGGGGATTAAAACATGCGCCAGCTTGGTTCCATAAACCATTATTATTTACTGGACTCCATCCACCGTTCCCCTGGGGGTTGAGGCCACATGTGTAGCTGCAACCGCTGATGGGTTGGGGGTAGTAGGCGCCTTGTCCGTAGGCGGGAGTCATAAGCGAAGGGTTAGGTTGAAAGGCCGAAGGGAAAGCATTGGGTACGGGTTGCTGAGCGCCGGGGGTGCCGATATTTGGACCCATGTATGCTGGCGTCACATCTGCGAAGTTGGCGAAGGTGGTCTGAGGAAGGCAAAAGATCGCCAAGGTCAACAGACCAGAACTAACTTTTGATAATTTAGAAAACCTGCTCATGATACGACTCCTCTTTAACGCAAATGCGAAAATGTAACTCAACTCTTTTTATTCATAAAGCAATACCCGGGCCAGCTAGGGTGAGAAGGTTAACCCTAGGGGCGTAGAGCCGTTTTTCCGCTATTTTCTTAGGGAATTTTCATAGGTTTCATTTTGGGGGTCGAAATCCGACGAAGGGTCGAACTGTATACAACTTCTACAGGTGTAAAGCCCGGTTTGACCGGGCCTTATATTTTCAATACAAGCACCTCCTATGCTGACCCCCGTAAATTTGGCGCAGTTCAAAGAGCATTCAACCCTACTCACGGAGTATGGCCCCAACCAAACGATGATTGATGCCGCTCTAAAAGGTTTGACCCCGGCCGCCTTCTGGGTCGATCAACGAATGCCACAGAACGGCATCCTACTTCTAAATACCTTTGGTTACGCTTTCGGCTGGGGCGATGGACTTGAAGCAGTGTTGAAGGAAAACTCTACGTTAAGAAAAAAAGCTATTCTGTACATTCCTCATAGGGATACCGACCAAATCTCGTTCGGAATGCCCTTACCCAGATTGGAGTTTTCAAAACATTCAGGAAGGCAGTCAATTTCAGAAATTTTAGATCGCCCTCCAGTTGGATTACACACGGTAGCCCTAACCACTGCGAATGCTCATCAATCCAACTGGAAAGAGGTCATTTTAGATATTTCCGGCACCTTCGAGAACTTCCAAAATTCCGGTGGAGGGATTGCACTAACTGACGGTAAAGTATTCGCCGCCGAAGCCTTAGTAGGTTTCGTTGGGCATCGTCATACCGAGATCGGTACCGTCACCCACCCAGATTTTCGCGGCAAAGGTTACTCTACGTTCATCTGTGCCCAATTGATTGACCAACTCTTAACTCAAGGACAACAACCTCTATGGAGTTGTCGGCAAGACAATATCGGTTCCATCAAAGTAGCCGAACGCATAGGATTCACCGGCCCCACTTCCTACACCGCCATCGTAGTTGAACCCTAGCCAACAAAGCACTCGGATATCCCAACCCCCACCTCCGTGCCCTGGCTCCCATCTGACTTTTCTATCCTCTAGAAAGCGCGGCCATGAAAATCCACCCCAAGGGGTCTCCGCGGCATGGATGCCGTAGCCCGAAGGGCGCGGATAGAGGGCAAGGAGCCCGACCCCTTGGGGTGGATTTTCATGGCCGCGCGTTTTTTAGAACAAGAAGTAATCACCCCATCAAGGGGAGCAATTGCATCTTCATGAATCCCTTCCCCAAACTTTATGCTAATCCAGACTCATGATTGCCATCGTAGTGCCATGCTACAATGAGGAGCACCGTTTCCCGGTTCAAGAGTTTCAAAAGTACACGGGCCTTTACACTTTTTTTTTCGTGAACGATGGTTCAACGGACGGAACGTTTGATTTGCTGAAAAAAAACTTCGGGACCACGGCTGAAGTTTTGAATTTAGAAAAAAACCAGGGCAAAGCCGAAGCCGTACGCCAGGGAATGTTAAAAGCACTGCATCACCGGCAAAAGTTTGAGTGGGTAGGTTTTTGGGATGCCGATCTGGCTACACCCATATGGGAAGTTCCAAATTTTCTAACCTTCAACGCATCTCTTTACGACGGGCGAGCGCAAGTGATTCTAGGGGCACGTATTTATCGCCTGGGATCCTTGATCAAACGTAAAGCCATAAGGCATTATTTCGGTCGACTTTTTGTAACAGTTTGTCACGCCCTGCTTGGGGTTCATGCCGGGGTTGACCACCGGTGCGCCGGTGGCCA
>CAYYYP010000002.1:34837-125586 GCA_964475985.1 uncultured Oligoflexia bacterium
CGGAGCGAAACTCTTTCGAGTAGCGGTTATAAAAAATACGTTTCAAGAACCGTTTGTATCGCGTTGGATCTTTGATGTGGAACTTATCCTTCGGCTGACGGCCCAGAAGGTAAGAGTCGTTGAATATCCGTTAAAGCAGTGGATCGATATTCAGGGCAGTAAAATTTCAATTTTAAAAGAATCTTGGCGTACCTTTGCCGATCTTTTGATGATTCGGAAAAAGTATTTAAAAAAATGAGTGTTTCACCATTATTGAAATGTCTAAAGGGCATTGCCGCACTCACTCTTTTAGTTCTACTCATTCTAAGTTTTTCCGCGGAAACTTTAAATAAAGCCTATAACAAACCATTTTGGGGTGATGAGGCTACGGATATCTTTGATACTATTTCGCAGAATCCCTCGGATATGCTTATGGGAAAAATCCAGAACCAACAGACGGGTTCTCCATTTCTGTTTATCGCCCAACACGAATTTTTAAAAAGAGTCCTCAGCCGGGAGCGAGAACTGAAACAGGGGTGGGATTGGCATGTCAGTTTTCGAATCATTCCACTCTTAAGTCTTCTTCTCGGCATGTTGCTTTTCACTTTCTGTCTGTGGAAAGAATCTCCTTTCATTGCCGTCCTAACGCCCATTGTCCTTTCAACATATGGCCAGACTCTATGGTACGCGGCCGAAACGCGCATTTACGCAAGTTGGCTGGGCGCTAGCCTGTTTCTTTACGCGATCAGCATTAAGCTTTTTTCATATCCGCACCTTAAAAGGTATTTCCTGCCGTGGATCTTTGCTATTATTCTCAACGTCGGGATTGCCATTACCGCCCCACTTCTCCTGGGACCACTCGTTGTATTGGTATGCGCGTTCTTGATCTGGAAGCGGGAGGTGTCGTTCAGATTTCATAAGAACCTCCTCATTCAAGCAATCCTTGGTTTGTGTTTAGTGTTCATATTTTTCAGATTCTGGAACATTAGAGGCAATAATACGTTTTCTTTCGCTAACTTTCGCGAAAGTGGCGCATTTTATAAACGGCATTTTTTAGCCTATGGCCTCCATATGCACGGCGGGATCTCAGGTTTTTTAAGGTTGATATTCGCCACGGGCCTTCTAATTTTCGTTCCCCAAAAATTATTAAATTCGCACCCGCGGAGGAACTTCTATTCGATCATCGGGCTCACCATTTTTTCCCAAATTCTAGCTGGGCTCTTGATTTATGTTCTGCAAATTGGCGTGGGGTATTTTTTTGCGGAAAGGCATGTCATTTTTATTTTGGCCGTAAGGGCTTTAGCCTTCACGGCATGCGTTTCCCTCGTTGCAGAAATTATAATATTTAAAATACGTAGAATGAACTGGACGGGGTATAAAGCTGCGGTCCTGTACAGCATTCTTGCCATCATTGTACTCTTTGACTGGTTCAACTGGAGTGTGAAGCCGCTCAAGCAGAACCTTACTGCAATTCCGGAATATTATACGTCCTATTGTCAGGGGCCCGTTAGAATCGAGAGCCTTGCATCTCTTCCTCCTTCCTCTACGGAATGGCGAGTAGAGGTACTGAGAGAGACCAATAAAAAACGTCACTCAGGCCAATGCATTAGTCCAGTTAACGCCGCCGGCAACAAAAAAACAACGGACGCTAAAATCATCGTCGACTACGATCCGCGCTGGACCTACGAGTAAGTCCAATGAATCAATTTGGATACTTGAGGTAAAAAATTTCGTTGAGGTTACGATTTTTCTCTTCAAGATCTAATCCATAACCAACGAGGAATTGATCCTGAACTAAGCGGCCGGCGTATTTTACCGGTACGTCGACTAAGCGTTTGCCGCGCTTATCCAAAAACGTAACGACTTCCAAGGATGCCGGGTTGCTAGCTTTTAGCCTGTCGTACAAAAATTTTAGATTCCGTCCGGAATCAATGACTTCTTCAATGATGAGTACATGTTTGTCGCGAATGTCTGTACTAATGTCGCGCAAAATAGTCACAGTGCCCGTGGTTGACAGGCCTTTGCCGTAGGAGGTCATGCGCACGAAATCGATTTCCACATCAAACTTAAGTTGTCGGCACAGATCGGCGATGAAAATGCATGCGCCCTTGAGCACGGTCACCAGAACTACGGGTTTGCCCTCGTAATCCCGATTCAGCTGCATGCCAAGGCTTGCTACAATGGATTCGATATCCGTAGAGTTTAAAAATTTAGAAAAATTATTGCGATCAATGAAACTGTGCGACATTTTATTAGCCCCCAAAACTGCAGCGCTGATCTCAAAGGAGATTTGCATTGAAGAATCAGAAGATCAAGTAGCGCAATGGGGAAAAGTCGGCAGAAGCTTTTGCCAGTTACGATTGCCGCATGCGGGCGATGGCATCTTTAATCTTACCTAAATTACCAAGGCCCTTTGTGGCCAAGTATTTTGCCACTTCCGCCCCACCGGACGTCAATATTCCAAAATAACCCCCCGTCACCAAGGAGAGCGCACCGCAATGCAAGGAGACTTGGGTTTTTTTTGCGATATCGGAACTTGTGATGGAGTCAAAAAGAAAAAGGCCCACCTGTCCTACGGAAGGAAACGCCTTGGTGGCAAGCTCCTGGGCAACACTGTCCGGGATCTTAAACGTGATATCGGCTTTTGCCGCGGGAGAATTAGTAAAGCGCGGAGCCCCTTTAATTTTTTCAAAGGTGAATTTTTCACCGGAATTCAAAAGTTGAATTTCAATCTGCCGCCCGTCACGCAGCGATTGTGCGGCATCGCGGGCCAGGGGTGAAGTTTCAAAAAATGTTTTTAACTGCGTCGATAGTTCAGAACTTAGAGGATTCATGGAGTTTGTCCTTAGGGGGTGTTGAAATCAAAAATTCTTCCTTAAGTTTTTTATAACTGGGAGTAGGAATGCCACCCACCGTCTCCTTAAATTTACGGGTGGATTTGCCCAACCAAAAACCTAGTTTAGGCAAGGTGGAGGGTCCAAAAATAAAAAGTACTGCCGTAAGCAAAATGAGATGCTCGCCGGAAAGTCCAAACATGAGAGTCTCTTTTCTCTATTTAAAATAGGCTTCTTTGTGCAGATGGGTAACATCAACCCCTTGGCTGGTTTTAAGCCACTCCATAACTTCCTGAATCATGGGACCTGATCCACAAAGATAATAATGGGTTTCTTTCCACGGCCAAACTTCTTTTCCTGTTTCTTCCTGGCGCGCCATTTCCTTTAAATAATCGGTGACGCGGCCCGTAAATCCGAAAGGCGTGTCTTGCCATGAGCTTGGGTTTAGGGGCCTTGAGAGGCAGATCTTCGCGTGGGGGGTATTTTGCAGCGCTTTGGGTTTCGCGGAAGTGAAAAGTTCCGGATACAAGATATCGTTTTCTGCCCTCACGCCCAAAAGAAACCCTACCTTGGCGCCCATTCGCGGGCCATAATAGGTGGAAGATAAAATCATGGAACGGTAGGGCGCAATTCCAGTTCCGGTACCAATAAAAAAAGTTGGGGCATCTTCCGGATGCTTCATGATGAAATCCCCCATGGGCATCTGCCCTTTGATTTCGTCCCCCACCTTTAACGAGTTCAGATAGGTGGTGCCGGGGCCGCCTTCAACTAATTTAATTGAAAGCTCAAAATTTTCACTTTCGGGAGGCGAGGCTACCGAATAGGCGCGCCTGAGATCACGTCCGCCAGGGCCCGCACCGGGAATGATGATACTGATGAACTGCCCGGGGATAAAGGGTATCTCAGCTGCACTGCGCGCAAAGGTAAGCTCAAAAGCGTCATGGGTTTGATCAGTGCGTTTTAAGACCTTGAAGTTGCGAATGGGGGGGGCTTTAGCCATACTAGGCCTATATCATGGCAAAATTCGTTGGGAAAAAAATCCTCTTTCTGGTTTTCTTTTTTTTAACCCTGTTTGCGTTCCCGGAGGCTTACGGTGCGTTGGACAAAACACCCCCAGCAAAACTAGCGGAAAGCCCGGAAGCTACGCACAAAAAATCAAGTGCGCCGGCCGATCCTCGCACTCTGAGTCAAGCACAACTTCTGGAAGGTGATGACGCCGATGCTGACGAAGAGCAGTGGGACGATGTGTATAACCAAAAAAACGACTACGTATATGGCCGTGAACCAGCGCCTTTTTTAGTGGAAGTCCTTTCACTTTTGCCACCATCGGGACGCGTGCTTGATCTAGGCATGGGGGAGGGTAGAAATGCCGTATTTCTAGCGGCCAGGGGATTTTTTGTGGAAGGCATCGACATCTCAAAAGAAGCGCTAAGGCGGGCAAGAAAGCTAGCTCGAGAAAAACGCACTCGCATTCGGGCCATCCATGCGGACCTGAATCACTACAAGCTCGCGGAAAACTCCTACGATGTTGTGCTGATCTTCTACTATTTAAATCGGAATATTCTACCTAGCGTAAAAAAGTGCCTAAGGCCGGGCGGAGTCGTAGTTTTCGAGAACAATACCGTGCACCAGTTGCGTTACGATAAGAAGGTGCCTCGCAGTGATCTAGTGGAGTCAGGCGAATTGAAGCAATTGTTCGCGGGGTTTGAAGTTTTGAAGTACCGCGAGTCAGACAATGGGCATGATGCCATTGCGAGCCTCGTGGCAAGAAAACCAAAAAAATAAATTCGGGGTAAAAATGTTTAATTTGAGTTCAAAGAAAAAAAGTTTGATTTGGGGTTTGGCGGGATTTTTAGCGGTCAGCATGGGTCCATATGCGCAGGCGCAAGGTGGTCCCGACGAAATGCAAATGCAGCAAGCGCAGGCCGTGGATTGGAATCAATGTGCTCGCATCTTGGTTCAGCTTAAGACTTGGTTTCGACAAGAGGCAGCGCCTCCCGCCGGTACGCGCAGAGTTCCGCCTCGCGCAACCAATGAAGATTGCTTAACCAGTATGCTTCCCAGTAGTGATACTCAATCCGTTCGGGCCATGGCCGCGCTAAGAGCGGCGTCAACTCAATTGCAACCCTTAGAGCCGTCGGAATTAGCGACCCCTCAGCAAGTGCTTGATGCGCATCGCACGTTATCCACAGTTTACGGTTCCCAAAGCATCGCCAACGATGAGCCAGTGGGCATGTGCCGACACAAGTCCCAGCTGGATGGTTCTTGGACTTTCGAGTTGGTGGGCGTGCCGACTGCGGCGGACTTTTTACAGCGTCATGTGGTTCAGGCTCTTCAGGAATACCGTAGCCAACAGTGTGGTGGGATTGTTTCTCGGGAAACCCGCGCCACCGGTTCCGTAGCCAGAAGACGCGTCCGCGCTGCACCGGGCGCTGCCGCCAGGGACTAAAATCTTACGGCCGACCTCAGGAATTTAGGCCCAAAAGTTCTTTCGCTAATTCTTCAGGGCTTCCGCTGACCTGTTTTCCATCCAGGGTATCCTTCATGGGATAAATATTTTTTGCAAGATCATCGGGGCCTAGGAACACGACGTGTCTTAGGCCCTGTCGTTCAGCCGTGGTGAATCCTTTTCTAGGTTTTTCCGCATGCAAGCCCGCTACCACGGGAGTACCAAAGCCTAGGCCGCAGCGAATTTTACGCGCAAGGTTTTGGGTTTCTTCAAGGCAGGCTTCGTCCAGCGCGCAAATATAGACTCCCTTTTTCTCCGTGAAATTTGGCAGAAGATCGTGCACTTCCAAAAAGTGCGCAAACGTAACGTCACCCATACCAAAACCAATGCCTGGCAAAGCTGCGCCGCCAAAGAGGCCCACCAGGTTATCATAACGGCCACCGCCAAAAAGTGCGCGACGATTCTCGGGATGGCAATCAAAGACCTCAAAAATAAGGCCTGTGTAATACATAAACCCGCGCATAATGGAGGGGTCAAAACGAAACGCGGATTTGACGCCAAGTTTTTCTAGAATGGAGAACGTTTTTTTAAGGTCTTGAAACTCCGGCTGATCTTCCAAATGATTCTTAAAAATATTTTCCAGGGCTTCAGCGCTCAAAAGGCTTAAGCTCTTCTGAATTTGTTCATCACTCAAAGAAATTTCTTTAAGCGCTAGAATGAACTTTTCTCGGTCCATTTTAGGTGCCGCGTCTAGCAACTGGCCAAATTTTTTGTTCTGGGTTTCTTCCAGGCCAATGTAATTTTTAAAGAGATGATCACTGAGTTTTCGATGATTCACCCTCACTTCGTAAAAACCTTTTTCCGCCGTGGCGCCAAAGGCGGCCATGACCTCCGTAATGACGAGTAGAATTTCAAGATCTTCTGCCGAGGCGTCGCCGCCGAAAAGATCTACGTTCAATTGCCAATGTTCGCGCAGGCGGCCCTTTTGCGGACGCTCATAACGCCAAAGGTTCGGAATGCTGAACCAGCGGATGGGTTTAGGGAGTTCATTCACTTTTGCTGCCACCATGCGGGCAAGGGTGGGGGTCATCTCTGGGCGTAACGCAATGGCGCGGCCCCCACGGTCGGTCATGTGGTAAAGCTGCTCTTTTACAATCTCATCGCTGGTTTTAGCCGCGTAAAGTTCAAGCGGTTCCATCATGGGGCCATCGTACTCGTGGTAGCCCATACTTTGTAAGCAAACGCGCAACCTTTCAAAGGTCCAACGCCTCACTCGCAAATCTTCCGGGTAAAAATCCCTCGTGCCCTTGTAGGGCTGGGTGCTCAGTTTTGGGGTATTTACCGCTAAATCATTTTCTTTTGTCATCGTCTTCCCTTGTGATGGCGTGTTATGCCTTCAAAATTATCATCGCCTGCAGTTTAAGGAAGGAGAATTTGTGAGCGTGCACAAGAACCCATCAGCGAGGACCGAATCTGACCTGCCCAAGACGCCTAAAATGACTAACGAGGCCACAACCGGCAAACTTAAGGGTGCAATCGTAGGTTTAGGTTTCATCTCCGGAAAAGGGCATTTACCGGCCTACCTTAAACGCGACGATGTTCAAATCATGGCAGTGGCCGATATTTCTCGCGAGCGCCGTGAGTACGCGCAGAAAATGTTACCGGGCGCCCAGGTTTTTTCCGATTACGAGTCACTCTTAAAGGCCTGTGCAAAAGAACTCGATTTCGTAGATATTTCAACCCCTCCCGCTTACCACGCCGAATACGCAACCTTAGCCCTTAAGCAAGGGTTACATGTTCTCTGCGAAAAACCTTTGACCGTAAGTGTGAAGGAAGCAAAACAACTTTTGGTGGACGCCCAAAAATATCGAAGGGTAGTTTTTCCGTGCCATAACTACAAACATGCACCCGTAGTGAAAGCCGTGAAAGAGATCATCGCCTCAGGTGAAATTGGTTTAGTCACGGATCTCACCATGTGCACTTACCGCACAACCCACGCCAGGGGGGTTGAGGAATGGAACACCAACTGGCGACGTGAAAAAAAATACTCAGGCGGTGGAATTGCCATGGATCATGGCAGTCACACTTTTTACCTGACCTTTGATTGGTTGCAGTCGCTGCCGACAAGCGTTACCGCAAAGATGGCGACCCGTGATCTCAAATGGGACACCGAAGATCAGTTTAGTTGTGTGCTCACTTATCCTACGGGTTCCGTCACGGCGCACCTCTCTTGGACCGCCGGAACTCGAAAAGTTCTCTACAGCATTCAGGGTACTCAGGGTGCCATTTTGGTGGATGACGATGATATCCAAGTCTCAAGCCAAATTCTTCAATTGGAATCCACTGGAGTTTCCGCAAAAACTAGGAGGCTTACCATTTCCAGCGACTGGGCCGACGCTAGCCACGTGGATTGGTTTAACAGCATGTTTGACGAGTTTCGCCAATGCATCAGGAATTCAGACTATGTGAACCGAGAGTTGCGCGAAGCCTACGCTTGCATCCAGATTATCATGACTTCCTATGAGTCTGCCCAAAAGAAGTGCGTGGAACTGAAACTTGACCAGAGTTTTGATTTTCTTGCAGAAGCAAAATCGTAAGTAAAAAACTTACGATGGTATAAAACCCATACCCGCTAAGGACATCAATTTCGGTGATCCCAAGTAATTTGGAAATATTTTTCTGAAGCATGAGAATCAGCGCCACGGTGAGCGTTAGACCCGCCCAAAAAGTGGTGCTTTTGTTTCTTGGGTTAAATGTAGTGAAGGGTAAAATCCACGCAAAACTAAGCCAGCGCCAACTGAGCGGATTGAGGAGCAAGTAGAATAGAACGCCTAGTGCAATCCCCTTTATGGGTTCTGATTTTTGTCGCGAAAACAAGGAAACGGCGAAGCCAAAAATAAAAAGTACCAGCAGGAGCCCTAAGCAAAAGATTTGCCCAAGGGAAATGAACGGTGAAGACACTCCTTGATGAGTCCATCTTAAAATCGACGCCAGGGTGCTTTGATTGATATTTCCGAAAAAGAGGTTTGGCGGCTGCAAAGAAAGGCTCGTGATCCAGTTTTGAATTTCTAAGGAGGAGCTTGAGAAAAAAAGCAACGTGGCCGCAATCAAGATACTCTTAATTACCCAAAAACTTTTTTCACGGCTGGGGTGAATGAGGAGCGGCCCCGTCGCAAAAAATAGACTTAACGGTTTTATAAGTAGGGCTACAGCAAAGCAAAGAGCACCAAAGTTCTGTCGGGACCGGTTAAGGAGTAGGGCGGCCAGAACAAAAAAACCAAAAGTAAGAAAGTCGGCCTGGCCATAGGAAAGATGTTCTAAAAAGCCATGCCAGCTCGCAAGCCAGCCCAAACCAAAAAATAGGAGGGATGACGTAGTTTTATTTTGAAACCAAAGGTGAAGGGCCCCAAACCATACCAGTAGAGAAATAAATAAGTACACGCACCAGCCCCACTCGGGGGCCAGGGTGCCTAGGGTGACTTCAAAAGCGTGCAGGAACGCCGGGGAGTACTTAAAGGGGGAAGCGTCACTTGCTATATAAAAAGACTGACCTAAACGTAGGCGCTCTAAGGCCGTATAAAATATTTGAAAATCATTGGGAATGAGTCCGCCCTTTTTTTCTAGGGGAAAACCGAATCTAAGGAAAGTGTAAATAAATAGTATTTTTAAGCTTAGATTCCGAAGGTAGGGCAATATTTTCACGGCGCGAAATTTCCTAGGTTTTTATTATGCTAAAATTAAGTTGAGAAAGCTATGAGTGAATCCTCCAAAGACCTGACTTCCATTCTCGAGTTCGCCAAAGAGAACTCTCTGGCCTCGCCTCCTGCGGAAAACACCGGTGGAAGCGATGATGTGCAGGGCCTTGCGTCAGAAAACTTTCCTCCAGCTTCTGAATTTCCAACCGAGCCGCAAGAACAGATTCATGAGTTTGATGCCCTTACGCCCATGCCGGCTTCTTCGGAGTCGCATGCGGCGCTTCCCGATTTGGCTTTGGATGAAGTAGGTAGCTCTCCAGACTCACCGGCGGATCAAAATGCTCCAAGCGAGTCCTTTCAAAACCAAGATTTTGCGCCCCTTGATTTATCGAGTGACGCGCCCGCCCCCGCTTTTTCAAATTTAGATATGCCAAGCACGTCAGAAATGGTTTCTCCCGCGATGGCGTTAGAGGCCGTGCCTACGGAATCAAAAGTAGAGGAGCTTAAGGATTTCGGCGAAAAGATTGCCATCGGTACTCCGAAACTTGAAGGCACACCGCCATTTAGCCTGCTTTTAAAATTTTCGGTCACTGAACAAATTAAAGATAAGCTTCTCGCTACCCTTGAGGCCGCTGATTTAGGGTTGCGTGCGCAGGATGTTGAGTTGCAAATCAATTCTGGGACCTTGCTCATTCCCCATGTTTCAGAATTCGCGGCGATTCAAATTGGACAACAAGTGCGCGAGTTCGTGGACGACATTGAGTTTGGCCTGGCCTCTGAAGTTTATTCCAAAGACGAGCTTCAGGATGATTTTGAATCTGTGCTTTTTGACGCTGAATTATTTCACCAAGAAAATGAAGTGGTTCATGATGTTGGGGCCGAGCCCCATCGTTTTGAGGATATGTTCAGCACCCATTTAACGGAAGTCCCGGGCTATCAGGTGACGCGTGTCCTTTCTACCGTTTCGGTAACCCGGGCCGTGGCCATGGAAATCATGGAGGCCATGGACCGTGCAAAGCTTGAAACAACGCATCGGGAGATGACGCAGGAACTTTTACGACAAGCTTTCAGCATCGGCGCCCATGGCATTTTAGGCATCGGTTTTACTTCCCAAAAAGCCGAAGTGGCGGGGCTCTCCGGACCTAAAATGATTTACCGCCTATGGGCTACGGCGACCGCCGTAAGGGTAAGTCCAATCTCGAACGCATAATGCGCGTCAAAATTTATCCTGGCTAATCCTGTTCACCGCAATACTTCTTGGCTAACTAGGAAAGTTTCATCAGACTTCCTGGCATATGGGGAAAAATATCTTTTTGGCCGGGGTACTCAGTTTTTTATTCGCGATAAATGCCTTCGCTGAACGTGAGCAGTTTTTAGTCTTAGTGCATGGCGAGGATCTGGCTACCAGCAGCGCTCAACTTTTTGTGGTGTGGAGCGATGATGCTGCGCAATTATTGGGTATGAGAGTCAAGCGCGACAACCGCGTTGAGGACTATAGCCTCGATCAACTTTTAGACCCCGGCGTAGTTTTGCTGCAAAAATCAAAGGCCTTCATTACAAAAGATATCTTACAGGTGCGCCTTGAAGATTTCACCACCCCCCAGGCAGACTCGACTATCGTGCTTACGGTTTTGCGTGAGTACGGTTTTTTTAGTGATGACTATCGCAAGCTTAAGATGAAGCTTCATGTACAAGGGCCGGGGGCCGGTGGAGTTTCTGATGTGCCGCTGCTCTACGAAGTAGGTTTTAATTTAAAGAGCCTGGGCTTTCAGAAAATAAACCGACTTTTTATGCGAACTTTAATGCAGGGTGGAGATGCGGTTGGCATTGGTTCCGTTGAGGCGTTTTGGGAACAGATTCCCGTGGTGGCATTTGGTAC
Organism: uncultured Oligoflexia bacterium; assembly: GCA_964475985.1. Classification (GTDB taxonomy): domain Bacteria; phylum Bdellovibrionota; class UBA1018; order UBA1018; family CAYHWW01; genus CAYYYP01. The sequence continues at coordinate 45,674 of CAYYYP010000002.1, forward strand.
GGACACGTTACCGCAGGCAGCTTTCCGGCGAGCATCAATGGGCATAAAAGGTTTTCTCAAACGTTGCCGCAACCTTCTCTAGGGCCATGGAACGACTGCCTTTGAGCAAAATCATACAAGGCCGCCTAGGCTGATCTAAAATAATTTTATTTAGTGCTTGGGCCATGGCGTCGTGGGCGCTGAGGTCAGCGCGGCTAACGAAATGCTGAGCTTTACGACCACGTTTTGTAAGTTCGTCAAAAAGCCATTTCATTTTTTCACCAAGTAATAGAACCTCGTGGGTATCCTCGGAAATGAGGCTCGCAAGTTCACGGTGAAATTTTTCTTCTTCGTTCCCAAGTTCTTTCATATCCGCAAGGCATGCAATTCTTAGCGCCGCTTTTTCGCGTTGAAAAGTTTTGAGTGCAGCCGCCATGGAGTCAGGATTTGCGTTGTAGAAATCCCCGTAAAGGTGAACGTCACGGCCTAAATCTTTAAGCTGAGTTCTCCCCTTTGCCGGAGTAAAGGTCATAAGGGCGGAGTTGAGGTCCTTTTCTAAATCTTGAAATGAAGCCCCTAAATTTTCTAAGAGGTGTAGGACCGCGGCTACGCCCAAAGCCAAATTACTAGCGTTGTGATCTCCCACGATGGGACAAGTTAATTTTAATGAGAAATTTTTTGTTGTTAAACTTAACGTTGGCTTCTCGCCCGCCTGTCCCAGTTCAAAAGAAAAAGTTTCCATCTTAGCCTCGCGCGTCACAATAACAGGGATTTGGTCTGGGCCTGTAAGTTGCGGAGAACGGTTTAGGGCATGGGCCAAAAGCTCGTCGTGCGCATTAAAGATGCAGCTTTTTCTCGCCTTTTCGGCCCATTTTAAAAAAAGGCTTTCTTCCTTGGCCACCACTTGAACGTTTTGCAATTTTTCTAGATGTTCTGGTCCAATTTTTGTCATTACGGCGTAATCGGGCCTTACTAGTTCCACATGGCTTGCCATGGCGCCGGGTTCATCAATTCCTACTTCAACGACGGCAACTTCGTGATGCGACCGCAATTCCAAGAGGGTCATTGGTATACCAAGAAACCCGTTCTGGCTGCCTTCCGTTTTTAGTACCGAAGAAAACCGTGATTTAAGCAAGGTCGCCAAAAATTCCTTTGTCGTAGTTTTTCCAACGCTTCCGGCTACTCCAATTATGGGGATGGAAAACAGACTGCGCCAAGCATGCCCTAAAGCGCGGTAAGCCTCGAGCACTGAATGAGGCTCATGGACTGAAAACACGGCAACGTTAGCTTGCATGGCCGTTTCTAAATGGCCTAACTTTTGGGCCGAAGCTAAAATTCCCGTTGCTCCTGCCTGAATGGCGGCCGGAATGAAATCATGCCCATCGACTTTTTCACCTTCAATGGCAACAAAAAAGTCGCCGGGTTTCACTTGACGGCTGTCGGTGATGATTCGCTGGAAACCTGAAGGAAGTGTTTTGGATTCTCGGCTGTAACTAAGGCCACCGAAGGGTTTTAATGAAGCTTCAACAAATGAAAAATCAAACGCAGGTTTCATACTCCTCTAAAGATAACTCGGAGTTTGATGGCATTCCAAGGCTTAAGATTTATTTATGGCTTAAGCGAAACACGTCGATGGCTTCAAATAGTCCGCTGCGAATCATGGCGATGGCAATGGCCACCAAAAGAAGGGCCGCTAACTTAGAGATGACAACCGTGCCATCGTGGCCAATCACTTTCGTGATGCGGTCGGATTTTCTTAAGATGATCCACGCTAGGAGGTAATTGGCCAGCAGGGACAAGATGGTAATGGGATAACCAAAAGTAGGAACTTGAAGGGCTAAGGCCGTAAGCACACCAGGGCCCGTGATTAATGGCACGGCTAGCGGCACGACTCCGGTAGATCCACTTAAGTTTTTTGCGGCATCGGGCCCGGAATGTACGTCCGCAATGCCGATGAGTAAAAGCACGATTCCGCCGGCCACTTTGAAGTCATAAATTTGTATGCCTAAAATGTGGAATATCTGGTGGCCAATGAACGCAAAACCCAAGGCTACCAAAAAAGCTACCAGGATGGATTGATTCACTAGCTGCACGAGTTCCGATCTTCTAGCAGGTACCTGCAGCGAACGGGTGAATGCTACGTAAAGCGGCAAGACGCCAATAATGTCCATGGCCACAAAAATGGAAGTGAAAGAAAGCACAAATTCTTGGACAAATTTAGCGAACATGCCCTGGCATATTAACTCGGACTTCGTTTTGATTCTAGGCATTTAACGCGGGTCGCAAGATAAAACAAAATAAGTTTATATTCGCGATTTTATAGGTATAAATGTCGTTTATTTAACGAAGCCGCCCCTAACGACAGATGTCCTGGATGCAGATCCGCCACCGGGACCCGCCGAATCGTGCACCCCGTGCGACAAATTCGCTCCGGGGAAGCCTGCGCTGGGAATGCCTTTCAAAGGTTTGCGGAGCCTGCCGATAAAGCTCACAAACACTTGGCGAACCTCGATGAAAATTCGTGGCGACTTTTCTTAGGAAACTTTCGCTAAAGAGTAGCGGCGGATTTAAAACCTCATCGAATTCATCAATCACATAATCTGAGATTAAAAAGGATCTCGCCAATACATAACGGTTTTGCGCATTCTTTATGATGTAGGGATGCTCGCCCTCAAAGAGGTTTTTGAAGAACTGAAAACCTTGCCAGTTTGCGGCGAGATCACCAAAAGAATAAACACCGTCTCCCGAAAGGCCAGACGTGTTGGTTTCGCTGGCATCCCCCAGCAGTCTTACGGATTCAAGAATTTCGTTTTCGGTCAGAGCTGGGTTTTGCCCGAGGGCTTGATAGTGGTTGTAGTAATTCCATCCCATGCTCATGAAATGACCAATCTTATCGATGCCAAAAATAGTTCCATTCACCTTGATACTGGGAGAGATGCCCACATTCCACGCCATACCCATGTCTTCATAATTGACTTGGCCGCCAAAAATTCCCCGGTAAAGCACGGTATAATTGATGGCGTTCTGTTCAAGCCATTCCTCGGGTGGCGAAAAAAGTTCACTCGGAAGCAGGCGTGATTGAAAGGCAAGTTCAATCACTCTTCGCCGACGACGATCACTCCGAACGGCAGGCGAATTGAAGGCTTCCACGATGGATCTGAGTTTTTGGTTCACGTATCCATTGATGAGGGAGCTGGCGTCGGGGAGCGCCGAGATTTGAATGCTCCGATCGGTATACTGATCGGTTTCTTTGGCGGCGGCTGAACTCAAAATCCAAAAATGTAAAAAAACGAAATAAGAATAAAATTTGACGTAAGGCCTAGGTTGACTCATTTAAATTCTGCTCCTTCCCTTCTGAGCTCAAAATGAAAATGGCGCATTGGCTCGGATCAACGCGCCGATGTACATGGAAAAAGGTTGGCTATCGGAGGCATAGGTTCCGATGCAGTTCACTGGATTTTGACAATAGGAGGCCGAAGCTTCAATTCCAACCGCGCCCAAGGCGCGAGGGCCCGCTTGAAACTGCCTCAAAAAATGGGCATGGGCTTCCGCCTGCATGTCATCAAAATGTCCTGATGCGCCCGCAATAACGGCTGGCCTAAAGATGAGTTCCGAGCGGAATTCCCACCTTGCATCTTGGCTGCGTACCAGGTTGGCAATTCCTACGAAAGCGCGGAAATTAGATTGGGGGGATCCGTTGGACCTAAGCGTTCCCGCGGCAGCAGGCATATTTCCAGACCATACGGTATCGACATTCACTCCCACCATGCCGTCGAAATAATACCTGAGCCGTTGCATGCTGTGCCCACCCCGGAAGAAATCAAAGACCGCGTTAAAAACGGCCCACCTTCCCGCAAACCTTTGGGTATGGGAGTCCCACTGGATCCTGAGTAAATTCAGACTAAACGCAAGTCCCGTATCGGGTCTGCAATATTGAAAAGCTCTGCCGATGCCCGGAATATGTGGACGACCATTGAGGTCAACGCAAATGAATGCGGCCTGAAGGTCGGCTAGGGAAAAGGTAAAACGCATACCCTCTCCACCGGGCAGGTAATTTACCATGAATCTCGCAGCATCAAAATTTAGCGCCGGGAATTCAATGTGGAGCATGGTCATGCCTAAATTGACATTGGGTCTAGCGTTTGATGAAAAATCAGCAAACACTCCTCCTCCCGCCTGAATTTCAGCAAGGTGGAATCCGGAAATCATTCGCAGCATGTCCGTCGCGCAATTTGCTTCATTGCCATCACACGGCGGCGCTTCCGTACGCACAGAGGGACGGTTGTTTTCATAAAGCCTAAGGGGCTCGATGCCCCTGGACAGTAAGCCGTTGCCGTGCACGAGCGGCATAAATAAAAACAGTATAATTAAGAAAACCCCTAAAAAGGGAATCCTAGCCCCCATAGATACCTGCTCCCCCCGTGGAAGGAGTAGCTAGAATTTCTGGGTTTTCATATCTATGCGAGAATTTTAATTCTTAAAAAAATAATGCACTGCATAAATTATTGGTATTTATGCAGTGCATAATAGAATGTTTGCTGGACCGGGGATTAAAGTTCAACCACTGCGCAGGCTACGCGGTCTCCAGAATCGCCGCTAGGTTCTGAGTGTTGGTCGTCTGATTTTGCGTGCACCACGATGGCGGTGCCCCCTGGTTTCAGCAGTGAATTTTTTCCCTCACTGAGACTGACACGCTTTACAACTGCATCTAGTACGGCCGTTCCGTCATCTTTGACTTCAAGATTGGGCAAGTCTCCCAGATGGGGACCCTTCGGATTTTTAAGTCCGTGCTCCTGGCCAGCCACTTTAAAGTGATTGCCGGCTGATTTAAAATCAGGCGTCTCACATTTGCCGGTTTCATGGAAATGAATGCCGTGTTTCCCGGGAGCAAGGCCCGATGCCTTCAAATGCAGTTTCACACCACGGTTTTTCACTTGAGATAACGCGATCTGTCCGATGACTTCACCCTTGGTATTCATGAGGTCGCTGGTGACCGTTTCCGTGTTTTTTTTAACCACAGTTTCTACGGTTTTGTTTCCGGCAAAACCAACTCCCGCGGGAAGCAGAGTTAGCGCCAAGGCTAAATTACGAAAAGCAGTTTTCATTTGGATTTTCCCCTTTTGAATGAATTTGTAATTTGATCAAACTCCCGTTTGAACGACTAGAAAAGGGCTAAAACTTTGGGCGAGAGTATTTTCTCGGGCGAGCCATTGCCTCGGGTTTGAACGTTTCTAATCAAGCCTTCTCGCAACGCAGCAATTTTGTTACCGCTTAAGATTATGCGAGCTACTTTCATCACCTTATTTTTTAGCTTAATTCTAAATACCACTTTTGCCGCCGATCTCCCGGAAAACAAAACTACGCCGGTCGTCGACCTAGCAACCGCCCAGGCCTTTGATGCAGCTTCAACGGACCGTTGGCCCACTTCACTTACTTATTACAATCCACTTTATTTTATAACCGGCAAACCCAGTACGAAGGTGAAGTTTGGTTTTAAGTATCAACCCTTAAGAAACTTTCCACTTTATCTGGGTTATCAGCAGCTCCTAATTTGGGATCTCTTCAAAGATTCAGCTCCCATCCGCGACACAAATTATAATCCAGACGTTTTTTATCGTCTTTCTTTTAAGCCTTACAACGTACTCAACTCCATTGATTTTGGGCTTTTTGAGCACAGTTCAAACGGTAAAGACGGGGCCCAATCTCGAAGTTATGATGAATCCTATGTCAGGTTTAACCTTGGTCACCGATTCCCATCCTTTCGTCTCGACTCAACTTTTAAAGCTTACGCGACCTATATTCTTGAACGTAACAATGAGGATTTGCGCGACTACCTAGGATACTGGTCCCTCATGTTTCGTATTCACGGCTTTGAGCAACCACTGATGAAAGGAGTGGCATTTACGGCAAGAGTGTTCCCCGGCGGAAGAAGAAGTGGAATCGATTTTACGAAAGGTGCTCAGGAGGCAGGGATTGAAATTAAAATTCCTTACCTTCCGCTCGAAACCAGAATCTATATTCAGTACTACCATGGGTATGTAGAATCACTTTTGAACTACAACCAATCTCAGTCAGCTTTCCGAGCGGGGCTTGCGCTTTAATCCCGTGCCAGCCTTTCTGTAATACGAAACCAAATTTCATTCTTTCGCGTTGACGCTGACCCACAACTAAATTGTATTTGTTGTATGAAGCTTTCGCTTACGCCGAATATTGCTCTGACGGTCCTCGTGGCAGCGTTGGGTTACTTTGTCGACATCTACGACTTAGTGCTTTTCAGCATCGTTCGTGTAGCAAGTTTAAAGTCCATGGGCTTGCAGGGGGCAGAGTTGCTGAACGAAGGGGTTTACCTGCTGAACGCACAAATGTTTGGCATGCTCCTAGGGGGCGTACTGTGGGGAATTGTTGGCGATCGCAAAGGTAGGTTATCGGTACTTTTTGGATCCATTACGCTTTATTCCCTAGCAAATCTTTTGAATGCCCATGTCACAAGTGTGCACCAATACGGATTCTTAAGATTTGTGGCTGGCATAGGATTGGCCGGTGAGCTCGGTGCCGCCATGACTTTGGTTAGTGAAATTCTGCCTGCGCATAGCCGAGGCAAGGGCACGACCTTCGTTGCCACTGTGGGTGTATCCGGCGCCATATTTGCGGCGTGGGTAGGGCAGCACTTTACTTGGCAGTGGGCCTACTCGATTGGTGGACTGCTTGGCCTTATGCTTTTGGTCCTAAGAATTCGGGTTTGTGAGTCAGGCCTATTCCATGCTGCATGTCAGAAAGGAGAGTTAAAGCGAGGGGATCTTCGTATGCTCTTTTTCAACCAGTCCCGCTTTAAGCAATATTTGGCCTGTGTCCTTACGGGGGTGCCCATCTGGTATGTCATTGGAATTCTCATTACTTTTGCACCCGAACTTTCAAAAGAACTTAAGGTCGTTGGTGAGGTGACTGGCGGGCATGCCATTATGATGTGTTATCTGGGCCTTGTGCTGGGGGATTTCGCCAGTGGACTGCTGAGCCAGATCGTAAAAAGTAGAAAAAAAGTCGTGGGACTTTTTCTTGGGATTACAACGTTATTTGTAACCTTGTACTGTCATTTGGGTGGTTTGAGCGCCGAAGCCTTCTACGCACTTTGTTTAGGCCTGGGTTTTGGCACCGGATATTGGGCCGTATTCGTTTCTACCGCGGCCGAGCTCTTTGGAACGAATCTTCGGGCGACTGCCGCCACAACGGCGCCGAATTTTGTAAGAGGTGCCGTTGTACCAGTAACTCTGCTTTTTCAAAGTCTCAACAGCTCCACTCACGGGACACTGTCGCTTACGCAGAGCGCCTACATTGTAGGAATAGGGACCATTAGTCTGGCTTTTATAGCCCTCATAATTCTAAAGGAAACCTTTGGTAAGGACCTTAATTATTATGAGGATAAATAGACTATTGGTTTAAAAATTTGGAAGAACGCACAGGGGGCTTAACGACAAAGCCGCTCTTGATGCATCGGGTACAAGCGTAAATCCGCTTTGTTTCGCCGTGTTCAAACATCTTTACTTTTTTAAGGTTAGGGAGCCAGCGCGTCCTAGATTTCATGTTGGAGTGGCTGACTTTATTTCCGGATAATGGTTTTTTTTTGCAAAGATCACACATTCTTGCCATAGCTCAGGGAACCTACGAGAAAAGAAGAAACCTTGCAAGGCCAAAAAGAATCCAGTCAAATTAAACTCTGGATTAAACCTATGAAAAAATACCGTCTTCGCATTTCCTACATAGTGGGGTTTGCTTCAGCCCTGGCATTTCTGCTCCTCGTAATACTGTTGGTTGCCTCCTCTGTTTATTCCAAACTTTCAGAAATTCCTCGCACTCCAGAGGGTATTTTAGAAACGACCCCAAATAGTAAAGCTAGACACTATAACTTGGTGGTTTGCCTTACAGGGGGGCGAGGCCGCATTCGATTAGCCATGGAATATTTTGAAAGGGGGATCGGTTCAAGGCTTCTGATTTCTGGGGTGGACCCTTCGGTGAACATGCCACTCATCCTAAAGGAACTCGGGTGGGTAGGTCCCATTGAGGATTCCTCAAAAATCATAATTGATCAGGATTCCCGCAGCACCATTGAGAATGCGGAAGTGGTCAGGGACTTTTTAAAGGACGAGAATGTTTCTAAGGACTCGGCCAATTCCGTAAAAAGAGTTTTGGTTGTGACAAGTTCCTACCATGTGAAACGCGCTTATTTCATATTTCGAAAAATCCTACCGCCAGAAATTCAGGTGGATATGGCGTGGACAGAGCGTGAACCGTTTTCACAAAAGGATTGGTGGAAGTCAGATACCGGTATTTTGGTAACCGTAACGGAATTTTTTAAGTTCTTTCTGGCTTACCTTCGCCTCATTTGGGGAATTTAGGATTTATGGGTAGGTACGATCTGGTCTTCGCCGCCCAGTCGGTAAAAAAGCCAGCTTGATCCCACCACGGCAAGGGGGATGTAAATGAGGCTGCCAAAGGGTATGGCCATAAGACTAAGCATCGTAATTCCAAAACCGAAGCTTGACGCAAAGTTTTTTGATGTGAACCTACGCACTACCGTGAGGTCGGGTGAATACTGAGAAATAGGATAGCCAAAATATTCAAAGGCTAGGGCCCAGGCGGCAATCATGAGCGCTGGAATTTGCATGAGCGGAACGACGCCCAAGCAAAATGCAAACGCGCCTACCATTAATAGTACGCCCATGCGTTTTATTTCTAATTTAATTACGGTGTGGAAAGGATGCGAAGCGCCAAGGACCGGCGTCATGACGATGATGTCCTTTGATTGATTTGTGAGAGCTAAAGTTTTTTCTTGAAGGATACGCAAAGTTTCGCGGCAAATTTTATCGTTGAAGGGAGAGAGCAGCAGGCCCGAAACCAAGGAAAAACTTAAGGCTGAGATTAGAACTAGGCCTGCGTAGAGGAGAATTCTTAAAACCCAATCCACCAAAATGTGGAGGGCTGATTGCGCGAAGGAAGCGAGATTTGCATCTTGCAGAAGCCAGGGGGGAAGCTCGTCTGCCCAGCGGCTGTATAACGAAGTAGTAAACTCATTTAGGATGCGAACTCCATAAATAAAAAATATTGAATACAAAACGACACTCACCAGCATAGGAATGGCGAGCAAAGCGAGGATGCGGCGAGATCTAAATATTAAGGTGATGGCTGCCAAAGGTGCCTTTAGTCCCAGAAAAAATCGACTTAAGACACTCGGACGTAGGTTCTGGCTGCGAAATGAACTTTGCATGAAGGTAAGTGGAGGGGTTTTTTTTATCATGATTTTTGTTTATTAAAGGTTTGGGGAAAGTACGTGCGAAATGGTTTTCGCGGACATCACAAACATACACCAAAAGCAAAAAAGAGACTTGAAACTTTCCTATGAATTGAAGGATAAAGGTCGCCTTGGAGGAAAAGGACAGATGAAAAAAGGAAATACAAAAAAATTCACAACGTATGCCGCAGTGGCCTTGGCTTTTGCGGGAACTGCCTTGACGACCCAAAAAGCCCATGCGGTTTTGACATGGGATCAAGCTCACGTTGCTTCATTCATTCACGATGAGCTTGGTGATGCGGCTGCAGAAAGTTTCACGCGCGGTAATAACGTAAGCACCCTGGGTGGAAGACGTGGAGCTGCGCTTGAAGCAAAAGTGGTGACCGATCTTCTCGCGGGCAATGCTAGTACGGTGTTTTACATTCACAGCGAATGTCAGGCGAGTCCAGTTTGTCAGGTGTCGTTGCCCGAAAGTGCTAGACGTAATATTCGTACGGAAGATCCCGCGAGTGCACCAGCAATTTGGCCCGTCATCCGTACCTACCGTTTAGTGAACGCTCCCGTGGCAAGAGCAGCTGCGGTACTTGCAGATTATCCCCATTATGGACGAATCTTTAGGGGCTCCAGCATGAGAAGTGCACAGGTAATTAATGGCTCAATGCGGGATAACCCTTGGCGCTACGACGTTCAATTTAGGGCACAGGTCACGATTCCCGGCACGAATATTGATGCCGTTGAAGTTCCTTATCGTCTCCGAAATGTTTGGACCACAGCAAACGATGCATTGATCGATAGTTGGGAATTTTTGAGCTCGACCAATCACGTTGCTTTGGCGCAGGGCCGAGCTAAGTTTGTGCAGGTGCGAGATGGCGAAGTAGAAAAGACTTTAGTGATTTACCAAAATTACATGAACCCTATCGACCCTCAAAGCCCAGATGGCCAGCACGATGAAAATGGCGTTTGCAACGTGCTGAACGGTTTCGTCAATGTGACATGTGAGAGAGTTATGCCTAGTTTGGATACAGTTGGTTCAAGGGCTGAAGCAGTCAGAACCACGGTAAATATCGTGAATACAATTAGGAGCATTTCTGAACGCGCAAGCGGAGTAGACGCTACGGCTCTTACGACCGTTTGCACACATTTGGGAAGTACGCTTCCTGGTTGTGTGGCGTCAGCGCCAGTTAGCACAGATGGTGGAACACCCGCTGCGACCGCTGCAGTAGCACCTGCAGCAGCTCCAGCTCCGGCGCCAGCTGCTCCCGCTGCTCCGACGCCTTAATCCATAAGGAATCGAAGTAGTTTTTCGTAATTAAAAAGGGGGGTTTCGTAGAGGGTAAAATCTACGGAATCCCCCTTTTTCTTTGTCTTTTGAATGAAGGTGTTGCACTCCATGAAAATGTTTTTAAAAAATAGTTTTGGTTTTTACAGGGTTCTTCCCCTTTTGGTTTTTGCTTTCAATCTGAATGGGCAATCTGCTCAAGCAAATTTAGCGGAAGCCCACGGCTTTGGTTCCCGTAGCAGCGCTTTAGCGGGAGCTACTACCGCTTGGGGATTTGACGGTATGGCTGCGAGTTTAAATCCTGCCTCGCTGACGGTAAATAAAGCTAAACGGTTTCAATTAACCTTTGGATTTGTTTATTCGGAACCCCACTTTAAAGCCATCGATAATGTAGTGGTAGACAATGAAGTAGTCTCCGATGCCCAGGGCCCCATTCGAGGGAATGTATCGGTGGATGATTATAAACCTACTTTTGGAACGGTCATTGGCGCAAGATTTTTAGTTTCACCTAAATACGGAAACGCAAGCCTTGGGCTTACGGCATTTTTGCCTCTAGCCCACACGGCCTATATGGATACCGGTTATTCTTTCATTCCAGAGTATGTCCTGTATCGATCACGCACGCAGCGCCCCCAATTCTATTTAGCAGGTGCCGTGGAACCGATTACGGGCCTTTCCGTGGGTGCTGGTGTGCAGGCAGCGTTTGAAATGAAGAGCGACGCGGATATGTTTTTGCAAACTCAAACCAGCGCGCAGAAACCTTCAACCTTAAGGTTTTCGGCCACCATGAAACCAAAGCTCATTCCTTATTTTGGTTTGCTTTACGTTTCAAATAAAAATGAGCGCGAAAAGCTTGTGCCTGAAACTTATAATGAAAACGATTCGGCCGGCGCTTGGTCCGCTGGCGGAGTCCTTCACCTTGAACGTAAATCCGAGAGTCATATGAACCTTAGGACCAACGGCGCATTTCTCTCTCCGTTGCCGGCGTTTTTGTTTCAGTTCCGGGCAGACTCCGTAATGTATTATGATCCGCTCACCATTCAACTGGGTGGCTCTTTCGTTTACCTTCCTAAGGCAAGATTGTTTCTGGGTGCAGATTTTCAAGCATGGAGCCAGTATGAATCATCTGCTCCGGTGATCACCCCATCGGGGGGCGGCGCTAATATGAATGCCGGCGGGCCACCCAGTAGCTTTACGAGGGACATCATTATCCCTCGCGTAGCCCACGAATTGTTTCTGGGTCCTTGGGCCCTGCGCGCTGGATACTCTTATCGACCAAGTATTTTTAAGGGTGCGCCAAATCAAAACGGAAATTTCCTAGACCCTTCGCGGGATATTTTTACTTTCGGGTTGGGTCGCAGGCTGGGAACTCTTTTAGGTGAGGATTTGCCCTGCAGCGTCGACTTCCACGGGTCATTTCATTCCATGCGCTCCCAGCAGATCGTCAAAGATTCCGGTAACGAGCTTGGCCAAGGTAGCGGCGTACGCAGAATTGGTGCGCCAGGCTACGATTCCGACGGGTATGTCTGGGGCGTTGGCGTTAGTATGACGGTAGGATTGTAAAGTCGAAGTTCCTTTAGATTAAGGCATGCCGATCTTGCGGGAAAAAACCTGCACGGCATGCATCCAAACGGAATTTGGCAAAATCTTTCTCAGTAGCAGAAGAAATTTTGCATCAAATCCAACGGCGATCCTAAGAGCATTTTTTGAGAAAATGCCTCTTGATTTAGAACCTTCAGACAAATTTGCTAGCAATTGGATTACTTTTTCTGGGTTTGGCAGGCTTGGTTCCATTTTTTTCATCCAGTTTGCGTAAAGTTCCTTCTCTTTACTGTAGCGTAGGGCACAGGCATCACCTTGATTTGCGCAATCTTCGGCATAACCCATAGACCTGGTCGCAAAATCTGTTTTGAATCCGCCTGGCTCAACCAAAGTGACATCGACCCCATGAATATGTTTTGAAAAATAGAGACCTTCGGAAAAAGCTTCTAATGCATGTTTGGTGGCGGCGTACATTCCGTAATGGGGAAACGTGGCCTGGCCACAAACGCTAGAAAGTTGAATGATGTGGCCTTTGGTTTTACTGAGGGCCGGCAGTAACCGTTGGGTCAATAAAACGATACTAAAGAAATTGACTTCAAATTGGTGGCGGATTTGTTTTTCGCTCATAATTTCAACGTGGCCCATCAGCCCAAATCCAGCGTTATTCACTAACACATCAAGCTTAGGGATTTTTTCGGAGACAAATTTCACTAAGGCATCCCGGTGCGAAGCTTCCGTGACATCGAGGGGGAAAAATAAAAGATTGCCTGCGTAAGTTTCGATTTCAGAAGCGTAAAGTTTTTTGAACCTTGTTTCTTCTCCCCGCAGAGTTGCGATGACCGTATGGCCTCGCCGAAGCAATTCCCGCACTAGCCCTTGGCCAAAACCGCTGGATGAGCCAGTTACTAAAATAGTTTTTTTCATCTTTTACCTCAAGTAACGAACCCGATATTCACTTTCACTCCACGGAACAAGCGAGTGCCTTGCGTCAATGGTCAAGGTGGCCGTTGTCGCCGATTCTAAGGCCCTGGGTATCTGCAATAGAATGAGATCCTCGCCGTGCCGGCGGATATTGTTGCAATGGGAAAAATTCCAATAGCCCTGAATCGGGCCAAGTCCAGTTGCGGGCGGAAAATTCAACGTAACTTTTGCATATTGACGGCAGAGATTTGCGTCTACTTGGCGATCAATGGAAATGAGCCGGGTGCCTGCCGTGATGGAGAGGGGAATGGAAAAATGAGCCTGGTGGTAACGATAACTTCGCACAAAATTTGGTGAAGCGCTTTCGGCGTCATGGCTTGAAGAAAATGATGCGGTAGTAATGACAGGAGTTGCAGTGGGTGCGCTAGGGTCTAAGGGTTCTCGTGGAATGGTTAAGTTGGGCAGGGAATTTAGCGGAATCGTGAGTTGCCGGCTTGCGACTTGTGCGGGAGTTTCCGCTGCTTCATTTTCCCATACATAAGCCATGGCGCTGGTTTCATAACGAGCACCCACGAAATCACCTTCCCTTCCCGACTCAATTCCAAAACGTAAAAGTCCGCGGGAAATTATGGGATCTAGGACGTGGTGACGATACATGGAAAGCTGGTAGTTCCTAGTAGCCCAATTGGGTAAAAACCGAACCAGCCCAGAAAGGGGGTTCGTATGCCTTCCATAAAAATAATAACCGCCGTTGAAGTAATCTTCCGTACCGGTGCCGAGAATAAAAGGGGCCGCAAGCCCATCAATGCGCACCATTTCGTCTCCTTCAAGGTAAAGCCTTGAAGGACCAGAAACTTGAATTTGCGTGTGGATTAATTTTGTAACGCTGTCCTGGTGTGCCGCAGATTCATAAATAGGAATAATTTGACGTCGGCTAAATGAGGCGCTTTCGGCCGTCCTAGCTTGAATATCTAAGATCGGAAGTTCTGCCGTGCTTTCATCTCGGGGGATGGGGATTAGACGCGTGCGGACCCTGAGGGATTCACTCGTACTGATTCGAAACTCGTCTCCTTTGCGCAGCGGGATCGGTAAGCGTGAAGAAAAGATGCAACGACCGTGGGTGTCCGTAACTGTCTCTGCCTCTTGTGCCGCAGTTTGCCGGGACGCAAAAATTAAAGACATGCTGGTATCACAGGAACTCGCAAAAAAGGCGGAAAGCCTAGTGCGCCATTTCATGGTGAGCGAGCCACGACTGGGTTTGCGCCAATATTCTAGATAAGTTTCGTCCTGGTTTGAGTTTTTTTCGATGCTCAAGGCGGATAAAATTCCTGGGCCGCGTAAGGTTAAAGATTGGCCTTGCCGTACTTCTTGATAGACTTCGTGAGCCAGCTCTTCGGCCCATCTTGGCGCTTGTGGCAAGTGCGACTCCGCTAACTCTTCAGACCAGCTTTCAAGATCCGGAACCCTGGCGGCGCCGACACCAAATGAAGCGTTCACTTGATAAAATTGTGGGTGACCAGAAATTTTGACTTTAAAATGCCGCCGAAATCCAAAGGGTGCCTGTAAAAAGTATCCTCCGGACGATCGCATGTCATCGGCCACCAGAGGCCAATGGAGCGGATAGACATGTTGACCAATCTGGGCTGCCAGTTCTCCTGTGAAAAGGGATATGGCAGGACCACGCAGAATTTCCCGGCCATCGATTTCAATACTGATATCACCGATAGGAGAAATTGTCGGTCGTGGGCCCGTCATCCAAAGTCTAGTAAGCCTTCCTTCTCCGTAACCTTCCGCCAAAACCCTCCAAACCACCGGACCATCATTTTCAATATACAGCCATGCCGGATGGGCGTCGTCGTTACCGCCAGCCCGGTCGTGGGAGCTCCACTGTTGGGTGATCCAGGAAGGGGACGGGGTAAGGAGCTCTTGCTGCCATGGGGTAAGGGAAGAAAAATAGGTCGAAGTATTTTGCGCAAAGGCAGTCCAGGAAAAACAGGAAGCCATAAGAAATTTGAAAATTAATGACGCTTTGCGATATTTATTTTGGGGCATTTCGGATCCTCTAACTCAAACTAGGCAAGGGGTATAATAGGGATGGGTAAAAACGCAATCTTACTGGAAAAAAGTCCACTCTATGACATTTCCATGACATTCCATTATTGCGAATGATGCATAAATAGAGAGTCATGTTTTTAGACGACTTCACCGTTTGGCATAAAACCAACATACCGAATTTGGGCAAAAGCTTTGAGAATCTCGAAGCCCAAGCCCATTATGATCACGATGGCCTATCTTCATGCCATCGCCAGGCGCTTCATCTAAAAACATGTCAACGCGAATTATTTATATTTTTTCCATCCTCCGAAGAAACTGCCTCGGACGCTTTGACGAATGGCCGCAGGTTAAACTTTGATGTGTATCACGGTGAGGATGCCTATGCTTTTTTGTTGCGAGTTACTTGTGGTCTCGAAAGTGAGATGAAGGGTGAGACGCAGGTTTTTGGGCAAATCAAATTGGCTTGCGAAAAATATTTTACGGAAAGTCGCTGGTTAGGTCAGGCCGATGGTCACAAACACCAGGCGGGTAGGCTTAAGCCCGTATTCCAGAAGCTTTTTGAAGACGCCAAAAATATTCGCTCCAAACATTTGCGCAACGTGGGGACTGCTTCCTATGGTTCGATTTTACGTAAATTGTTGCGGGATTCCCCAGAACCTCAAAAAATATTAGTGATCGGTGCCGGGGAATTTTCAAAATCGCTTTTACCTTGGCTGAAAGCCCATGACGTTACCATTACCAATCGCACCCTAGCTAAGGCAAAAAATTTAGCCGCTCCCTACGACCATAAAGTTTTGGACTGGAATGATAATCAGGTCCAAAACTGGCAAGGTTATTCGCACTGCATTCTTGCGGTTCAAGTGTCAGATGAATTACGGGCTTGGTTCAACAACAAGGCTTCGTATTTCAAAGATTCCATCATTTTTGATCTTTGTGAGCCAGGACTAAATCCCATGGCTCAGCAAGTGTGGACGCTAGCAGATTTTTACACCCTTCAAAAAGAGGAAAACCTAAAAAGTTTAGCTGATCTTAATGCTGCGTTTGAAGCCTGTATTCGGGCGGCATGGGAGCGATATCACCAGGGGAAAATTACTTTCGCCCACGGCTGGGATGACCTTTGGATTCCTGGCCAGTTACAGTATCATTTGTAGCCATCTGAGCTTGATATCTGTTTCATAAAGAACTCCCGTGAGGTACTTGATGTACGTGAAGAACAGGGCAGATTCTATGGCATCTTTGGGCACCGGGAAAAGTTCTAAGTTGAGTCTTAAGTTAGGTACTCGAAAATCCCTTTTGGCGATGACGCAAAGTGCGTGGGTCGCGCATCAAATTAAGGTGCAGGTACCGGGCATACAAATTGAACTCGTAGGAATTGAAACCCAAGGAGATCGAATTCTTGATGTTCCTCTCAGTAAGATAGAGGGCAAGGAATTTTTTGTCGCCCAATTGGATGAGGCCCTTATGGCCAAAGAAGTGGATTTTTGCGTTCACTCATTAAAGGACTTAAGTCTTGATCGTCCCAAGGAAATTATTTTGGCGGCGATCCCCGCTCGGGAAAATCCGCGGGATGTTTTGATTGCGGCACCTGATCTTTATGAGCGTCTACTTTCAAAAACCGATCGCAGGGCCATTCGGATCGGTACGTCCTCGCCGAGGAGGCTTGAAAATCTAAAATCCCTGCTTCCCGATCTCTTGCCCTACGAAGGCGAAAAACAAAAAATAGAGTTCGTGGATTTGCGTGGGAACGTCAACACCCGCATGAAACGTCTGCACCCCCATCTCAATGACAACAGATCCAGTTTAGATGCTATCGTGCTTGCGGCCGCAGGTATAAACCGCCTTTTGCAGAGCGCAGAAAGCAAAGCGGAGATTTTAGAACTGATGAACGGTTGCCGAGTCATGATGCTTCCCATCCTAGAAAATCCCACAGCGCCGGGGCAGGGTGCTTTGGCGGTGGAATGCCGGCGAAACGACACAGAATTGTATGAGGTCTTACATAAAGCCCTTCATTGCGAAGAGACGGAACGCCAAGTTAAAGTTGAGCGGGAGATGCTTTCCGCCTGGGGCGGCGGTTGCCATTTGAAGCTAGGGGCGACGGTTTTGAATTTTCCGGCACTGGGTGAGGTACTGGTAGTTAAGGGAGAACACCCTAACGGCGTCAGTGCTAAAGAGTTTCGGCGACTAGGCGGAGCTCTTCCACAAAGTCATCTCCCAAAAAACTACGAAAAATCAGAGAGCTTTTCTTCGGCCTCCTTTCGCCTCAATTCCGAAAAACCACTGGCCGAAGATCTTTTGCGCCGGAATTACGAAACGGCGGAGAAGGCTAAAGTATGGCTTCTGCACCACAGTCGAGCGTTGCCTTCTGAAAACTACTGGGCGCATGATGATAAAAACATTTGGATTTCGGGTCTTGAATCTTGGCGAAGGCTTGCTGCCCGGGGCGTGTGGGTGGAAGGGATTTTTGATGAATTGAAGACTGGAGAAACTCCGCTTCATATTTCTTTTTTAAAGGAGAATCCCTGTTTGAACCTGGACTCTGCCTTATTGGTGGAGCTCACCCACCGGGACGCGGCGGAGAAAAGAGATGCGCCGATATCTAACCCGGTGATTGCCACCTATGCGCTGGAACCTCGCGTACTAGACGAAGCTTCGCAGTCGCGCCTTGCGCGGGCCGGAATTTTTTATTGGACGAGCGCTTCGCAGTTTGAAACGGCGAGAAAATACCTTTCCAGATCGCAACTTAAAGATGGCCTGCACTGTTGCGGAATGGGGAAGACTCTGCGGTTTTTAAAAACGGCACTTTCAGAGTTTCATAACGAGCCTCGAGGTTTTCTAAATGAAGGTGAGTGGCGAAGCTGGTTGGAAACGCTCTAGGAGGCAAATCATGAATCAACGAAGACTACGCGAAAATGAATGGATCAGAGATCTGGTTCGAGAAGTCGTGGTACGCCCGGAAGCTTTGGTGCAGCCCCATTTCGTAGTGCAAGGTTTGGGTGGTCCCGAAGCCGTTCCGGGACTCACGGGCGTTTTTCGTGAAAATGAAGAGAGCCTATTAAAGCGAGTCGAGTCGGACCTTGAGAACTCAGGTGTTCGTAAACTTCTTTTATTTGGTGTGCCGAATGAAAAGGCAAACGGAAATTTTAAGGTCGATTTTACGGCTAGGCAAGTGGAGCGGCTAAGGGCTGCCTTTGGTAAAAATCTTTTCATCGCGGTGGATGTTTGTTTTTGTTCCTATTCTACCCACGGTCACTGCGGGGTGTTGCACGCGGAAGGTGATCATTTAGAAAATGCGGCCACTGTTTCGGAACTTGCCAAAGCTTCTTTGGTCTACGCCCAGGCGGGGGCTGACTGCGTAGCGCCCAGCGATATGATGGATGGACGCGTTGCGGCGATTCGAAAAATGCTTGATGAAAACGGGTTTTCAAGGCGCCTACTCATGAGCTATTCGGCAAAATTTCATTCAAGCTTCTACGGTCCGTTTCGGGTTGCTGCCGATTCTTCGCCGCAGAAATCTGGACAGAAAAATCTTCTGCACGATAGGTCTACCTATCAAATCGATCCGTCACATCCGAGGGACGCCTATTTAAGCAGTGAGCGTGATGCAAAGGAAGGTGCTGATATCCTCATGGTGAAGCCAGGCTTAGCTTATCTTGATATCCTTCAGGATTTGAGTCGCCGCATTGAAAAACCCTGGGCGGTATACGAAGTCAGTGGTGAATATGCCGCCATTGAAGTCCTGGCCGAACGTGGACTCATCGATGCAAGACGCGCACACCTAGAATCGTGGACGGCATTTTTTCGGGCGGGGGCGTCCATGGTGATTACCTACGGCGCAAGGCATGCTCGTAAATGGCTTTCTGAATCCTAAAGGCAGGTATTTTTATGACAATGATGAACTCTAAATCTGAATCTTTTTTTACGCGAGCTAAAGCCGTAGTGCCGGGCGGAGTTCATTCCCCCGTGCGCAGCTTTCGGGGCGTTGGTGGCACACCGCATTTTATAAAAAGTGCCCATGCGTCCCGATTAGTTGACGTCGATGGAAATTCCTTCACTGATTATTGTATGAGTTGGGGGCCTTTGATCTTCGGGCATGGTGACCCAGAAATTAAAGACGCCGTAATTGAAGCCCTTCATAGGGGTTGGTCCTACGGGGCAGCCGAGCCTTACTCCCTTGAACTAGCGGAGCTCATGACGGCGAAAATTCCTGGCCTAAAAAAAGTACGGTTTGTGAGTTCCGGCACGGAGGCCGTCATGTCGGCGCTGAGAGTGGCAAGGGCGGCTACGGGCCGATCAAAAATATTGAAGTTTGATGGTTGTTACCACGGTCACGTTGATTCACTACTGGTTCGTGCTGGTTCTGGATTAGCAGATATGGCAAGTCCCGATAGCGCCGGAGTTTCCCAGGCAGTGGCGGCAGAAACCATCGTTTGCCCACTCAATGATGAAGTCGCTCTCCAAAAAATATTTACTCAGTACGGCCAAGCAAAAAATGAAAGCGATAAAATTGCGGCCGTCATCATTGAGCCGGTGCCCGCCAATAACGGGCTTTTGCTGCAGCGCCCGGAATGGGTGAAACAGGTAATAAAGTTAGCTCGGCAAAATGGAGCGCTCGTCATTTTTGATGAAGTCATCACCGGATTTCGGGTGGGCTTTGGCGGTTATGCTGAAGAATTTTTTCTAGCGAATCAGTCAGATCAAAGTTTTTTACCTGACCTTATGACCTACGGAAAAATTATTGGTGGAGGTTTTCCCATTGGCGCCTACGGAGGTCGAAGCGATTTGATGGACCTCGTGGCACCGGTGGGCCCTGTTTACCAGGCGGGAACTTTAAGCGCTAATCCCGTGGCCGTGGCAGCTGGCCTTACCACTTTAAAAAAGTTGCAGAATGAAAATCCTTACCCAGTTTTGGAAAAACGTGTGGCATCCCTAGCGAGCAGACTTAACGAAAAGTTAGCGCACCTAGACGTGCATGTTCAAAATAAGGCTTCGCTTTTTTGGATGGTCCTTGGTGGCAAAAGTATTGTGCGTAGTATTTCAGAAATTCCTGTTCGCCAAAAAGAACAGTACGCCAAGCTTTTTCATGCGCTCTTGGCGGAAGGCATTTATTTAGCTCCGAGCGGGTATGAGGTCAGTTTTTTGAGCACGGCGCATTTGGAGTCTGATTTAGACGAGCTTGAAAGCAGCATCGTTAAAATTTTAGGTACGAAAGTATAATCTCATTATGATGATGCAGTGGTTTCAAGGAAGCAGAGGGTTAAAACGTTTAGTGGGCATTCAAATGCTCTGGCTAAGCCTTATTCTACTGCTAGGATTTTGGTGGTCCAGGGTCGCTCTGAATCAGGCCCAAACTATTTACGCCATGAAGTTGCAGCTGGGCGTCGCGCAGGAAGAGGCCTCCCGCATTTTAAATGGCGTATCCCGGATGGTGTTTTGGGAGTCTAGTTCTTACTTTGGACTTCTGATTTTAGTCACGCTGCTCATGTTCTGGTTTTATTGGAAGGAGATTGTACGTTCACGCAGCCTTCAGGCGTTTTTTGCGTCCATGACCCATGAGTTGAAAATACCGCTTACGAGCTTAAGATTACAGGCCGAGTCCCTCCAAGAGTTGAGCTTAATAGCTGAAGCGATTTCGAAAGAAACTCAAAAAAATCTCACCACGAGGTTTCTGGAAGATTTGTTAAGGCTTGAAGCTCAGGTGGAAAGAACCCTTGAACTTGCCCGGGTTGAAGGCCAAGGGTCCCTCCATCTTAAGAACATCAATCTCCTTGAGGTGTTAAGGCAAAGCATCTCGCCTTGGGAAGAAACCTACGGAAAACGTTTTTCTGTGGAGATTATAACGCCAACGGTAAGTTGGAATGGCTTGGTCTATGCCGATGAGGCGTCCCTGCTCGTGATTCTTAGAAATATTTTAGATAATTCTGTCCGCCACGCTATGGGCGACGAAAGTTTACGCATGCAGTTTGGCCTTAAAAAAGTGGGGGATGAAATCATTCTGACGGCCGAAGACTTTCCGGAAGACCTGGACGTGAAAGCGCGAAATCTTTCTGAATTAAAACCGAAGTTGAGTAAAATGGGCCGCCTCTATGAGCGGGGCCCTGGTTCTAAAGGCACGGGAATTGGTCTTTATCTCATTCAGTCCCTCATGAAACGCATGGGTGGCTCCGTGAAGTTTTTAGTGAATGATCTAAGTCATGGCTTTGTGAGCGAACTTCATTTTGTGAAGGGCCATGACCGGTGAGTATTATGAAAGGCGTTTCCTTATTGCTGGTAGAGGACGAAAAGAACTTAAGAGTTACTCTTTTAGAGCGCCTCATGGCGGAAGGGTTTCATGCCGTGGCCGCAAAGGATGTTGCTTCTGCGCTGAAGCTTACCCATGATTCAAAAACGTTTGATCTCGCCATCATCGATGTTGGCCTTCCAGATGGAAATGGTTTTGAACTCGCAAAAACTTTAAAGGCGCAAAAAAAAATAAAAGCGCTACTTTTCTTAACGGCTCAAGCAGGGCCCGAGGACCGAGTGAGGGGCCTCGAACTGGGGGCCGATGATTACATGCCAAAGCCCTTTCACACAAAGGAACTTTTTTTAAGAATTAGGAACTTAATGGGTCGGACCACGTTGCCCGAGACTGAAGCTACCGTGCAGGTAGGCCGAAAAAAAATAAACTTTGAGAGTTACGAAATATTTTTAGACGACAAACGTATCGCCACTCTCTCGCAAAAAGAATGTGCTCTCTTGCGACTTTTGTATGAAAGTCGGGGCCGGGTCGTAAGCCGGGAAACCATTCTGGATTCAGTTTGGTCGGCGGATGAATCTGACTCGACGTCTGGCCTAAAGGATCTGCCCACCACACGCACGGTGGATAACTTTATCCTGCGGCTTAGAAAATTATTAGAGGAAAACTCCGACGAACCTAAGCTCATTCGCAGTGTTCGCGGGGTAGGATATTGTTTGGAGATCCAGTCATAAGCAACCAAGGAAAAATCATGAATCAAAATGAAAGCTCACGCGGAAAAATTTTTATGGATGCCGTTCTACGACAAAACGAAGGCCGGCCTCCGGTCTGGTTCATGCGACAAGCGGGTAGGTATCATGCGCATTATCAAGGAATTCGCAGAAAACATTCCTTTGTAGAAATGTGCAAAACTCCGGAGCTCGCGTGCGAAATCACATTGGGCCCCATCGCCGATTTTAAATTCGATGCCGCAATTCTATTTTCTGACCTGCTTTTTCCCTTAGAAGAGCTAGGCATGGGTTTGCATTACGACCCTTCGCCAAGGCTTGAATGGCAACTTGAAACCAAAGCTGACCTTAAAAAATTTAAAAATCTATCCATCCCAGTCGCAAAAGGAATGCGTTATCAAGCGGAGGCCTTAGAACTTCTCGACGCAAGGCTTACGCCAAACGCTGGACTCATTGGTTTTGTCGGCGGGCCCTGGACTCTGTTTTGTTACGCCGTTCAAGGCAGCCATAAGGGTGATCTGGAACCTTCAAGGATAGGACTTCGTGACGGCAGGTTTTTTGGATTTCTTGATCTCATTGAACCCTTCCTCATTGAGAACATGGTTCTCCAGGCGAAGGCTGGCGCCCAGGCCGTGGCCCTCTTTGATACCTGTGCTGGCGATTTGGATGCGAGCACCTATGCGGAGTTTGTGATGCCGAGTCTAGGCCGCGTTATGAAGGGTTTTAAAAATCTCATGCCCCGCACTCCCGTCATTTATTATTCTAAAAATACGGGATTTGAACATTGGAGAAAACTAAGGCGATTAGAGCCAGGGCTTTTTCAGGTCTTAGGCGTGGACTGGAAAAATCCGCTCCCCAAAGTCTTTGAAGAATTTTCGGGTGAGTACGCAATTCAAGGAAATTTTGATCCTCATCATTTGTTTTTACCCACAATTTTACTAAAACAAAAAATAGCTGATTATTTTGCGGAAATAAAACGGGCGGGCCGCGGTAGCGATTCGCTTAAGGGGTGGATTTGTGGGCTCGGTCATGGCGTTCTGCCAGGTACTCCTGAAAATCACGTGCGCCTATTTTTAGAAATGCAAGCTCAGGCCTTTGGGGCCCATACACAGGAAAAGGTTATATGAGTCCATCAATCTCGCGTACGGAGCTGTTGCGGAAATACAATGTGCCAGGGCCTCGGTACACGAGTTACCCAACTGTCCCCTTCTGGTCGGAGACTCCTTCGCAGGAACAGTGGCTTTCCGCCTTAGCGGCTGAGCTTAAGAACGCGCGCGAAAAAAACCTAGGCGCTGCAATCTACGTTCATATCCCTTTCTGTGAAAGTCTTTGCACTTACTGTGGTTGCAATACGCGTATTACGAGAAATCATGGGGTTGGCCTTCCCTACGTTGATACGGTCCTTGCGGAGTGGAAGCTTTACGCAGAAAAGCTAGGTTTTTCAAAGGCAGAGCCTTTACTGTTAAAAGAGCTGCACTTAGGTGGAGGTACTCCCACCTTTTTAAATTCTAACGAGCTTACAAGACTCGTTGATGGAATTCTGGAATTTTGCCGGGTAGAGAACCATTCGGCCAGCAATGAATCAGCTTCCGAATTTTCCATCGAAGTTGATCCCAGAGTCACTACGAAAGATCAACTCCAAGCCCTGGCCGTGCGCGGATTCAAACGCATCAGCCTTGGAGTTCAGGATTTTGATCCTAAAGTCCAGGACATCGTGCACCGGGTGCAAAGTGTTGAGCAGGTTCGGAAAATAACGGAAGAAGCACGAGACCTTGGTTTCACCAGCGTAAATTACGACCTAATTTATGGGCTGCCATTTCAAACTTTGGAGAGCATTCAAGCCACGATTTCTGCCGTTCGTGAATTGAAGCCTGATCGCCTGGCCTTTTACGCCTACGCCCACGTTCCTTGGATCAAAGCTTCCCAAAGACGTTTTTCGGAAAAGGACCTTCCGGCGGGTGAAGAAAAACGAAAACTTTATGAGCTAGGACGAACATTACTTGAAGATGCTGGTTACGTCGAAATCGGCATGGATCATTTCGCGTTAAAAACGGATGACCTTTTTGTGGCCAGTCAGACGGGCCGTTTGCATAGAAACTTCATGGGGTATACCGCCCGTTTGGTAACACCGCAGTTTGGCTTAGGCGTTTCCGCCATCGGTGACGCCTGGTCCGTATTTTCGCAGAATGAAAAGATTTTAGAAAAGTACCAAGAACGAATTGGAAAAGGTGAGTTACCGATTCTGCGCGGACACGTGCTGAACAAGGAAGATTTGGTCATTCGCCAACATGTTTTAAAGCTTATGACGGCCCTTCGTACTAGCTGGGAAGAGCTATCGGAACAAACGGAACATCTAGAAAAGGTACCTACGCTTTTAAGGGAGGCAGCTGACGACGGGCTCGTGGAAATTTCTAACCGGTCCGTGCGGGTGACTCCTGATGGCATTGCGTGCCTGCGAAACATTTGTATGGCCTTTGATGCGCGGCTTCAGCGACAGATGCAGAGGGAACGGAACAATCAAGGCACAGAAGGCCCAGTTTCAGGACAAAGTCCGGGCAAGAAGACGGTTTTTAGCCAAACGATTTAGATAGATGAAAAGAGTCTTACTCTTTATCGTTGTAGGGTAATTCTGGTTTTTATATCAGTTTTAAGTCTTCACTTCTATAGACTGGTGTGAATTTGTAATTGGCTCGCAGAACTGCTTGCCTCATAAATATAAATAGTTTATAACTGCCCTAAGATTATCGCTTCAAGGAGTTTACGTGAATTTTTTACCGATTATAGGACTTGTTGTTTTAGGGCTGTTCAGTGGCCAAAAAATTTTTTCGCAAGCCCCAGAGCAAGACATTTTGTCACAGATAGATACCTGTCAGGCCGATATTTCGGCGCTGATCAATGCTTCCGTCGGTCACGGTAAAAGGTCCATGGGTGGCTTTATCGACCGCTCTGGGCACTGGCGACTGGGGCCACCAATGTCTCCACGGGAGAACGAGATTAGTCGAGAGATTCTTCAAAATCGGGAAGCGACCTTAAGAGAATGCATAAGAATTTCTGCAATAAATGAAATTCGCCGTGAAAGACAGGACTGGATACGTCGCTTAGATGATACCCGCAGTCGTCGTTAATCTCAGGCACCACCTTTTGTTACCCAGGGAAATCATCATTAGTTGCACACTTGGTATTGGAAAATAAGGGCGGTCTCAAGCCCCTTTGCGTTTCTTATACGCAATAAAACCAATGACGCCCAAAGCCAGCGCGCCATAGATGATCATGTCCGCAAGGCCTTGCGTTCCAGAAGCTTGCTTTTTCTTCGGCTGATCCGTGGCCGCTACGGTCGCCGTATCTAATGCGGCGTCTGGTTGTGCTCCCAAACCTGATGCACCAAGGGCCGCGCTGTTCTGATTAAAAAGCGAAGTTCCCGCCATCTGGTTGAGGCCACCCGTTTTGCGGAACACCTTAAGGCTTTTCACCATGTCTTCAAACTGGGGTTGGTATTCGGCGTATTTATTTTTATTGATGGAGTAGGTGACGAGCACGCCAATATCCTGCTTAACCGTGGCGAGGTAGCGGGTGTAAAAACCAGGGATTTCTGATTCCAGGTGAAGACTATCGATCCAGGGCGCACCGTTTAAGTTCGTGGACTTCGTATACCGCGGTGTGCTTTTCACGGAGGCGCCCGTGGGAGAGGTGAAGATCCTTGGGCCCGACAAATACTGCTGATAACGCTCCATGGTATCGGCATCACCCTTAAGTTTAGCCGCTAAAACCATAATCGCATCTCGACGCTTCATGTCATCAGTGCTCTGGCAAACCCATTCGGCTCCCTCCAGATTGCACTGCCACTTCGCCGGCAATTCAAACTCCGCAAATTGATTGCTAAAGCGCGCAGCGCGGCACTCGGTTGGAGTCAAAAAAGTAAGGATCAGGCCCAAAATACCGACGAAAAATTCCCCGCGCACCCTAATTTGCCTATGCAGCGTCATAGTCTTTTTTGCCCCCTAGGTAAAATTGTATCCAATCACCCGGTGAGTACAAGAAATTCGTTTAGAAATCTTAAAAGTAAACAGAAAATGGTTATAGAACGATAATTTAGCTAAGCCGCTTTTACTGGTTTTTAAACATGCTTTATTGCGTCCTAAAAAGTACATTAATGCCAGAGGGAGACGAGGCGCCATGGGAATTTATGAAGAGTCTTTGGAATACCACGAAAAGGGCAGGCCCGGAAAAATCGAGGTAGTGCCCACCAAAGCGAGTCTCACCGCCCATGATTTAGCCCTCGCTTATTCGCCAGGCGTAGCGGAACCCTGCCGACAAATTGCCAAGGACCCCATGCTTGCCTTCAAGTATACGGCACGCGGAAATCTGGTGGCCGTGGTTACCAATGGTACCGCTGTACTAGGCTTGGGTAATATCGGGCCCCATGCCGCAAAACCCGTCATGGAAGGCAAGGGCATGCTTTTCAAAAAATTTGCGGACATTGATGTGTTTGATCTTGAGGTGAACTCAACGGATCCGGAAGACATCATCAAATTTTGTAAAATGCTCGAACCGACAGTGGCGGGAATTAATCTGGAGGACATCAAAGCGCCCGAATGTTTTTATATTGAAGAGCGTTTGCGCAGTGAGCTTAAAATCCCGGTTTTTCATGACGATCAACACGGTACGGCAATCATTAGCGGCGCGGCGCTGCTCAACGCGCTTGAACTCACGGGCAAACGTATTGATAGCATTCGCTGTGTTTTTATCGGCGGAGGTGCAGCCTGCATTGCCACGGCACAAATGTTTTTGAACCTGGGCGTGCAAAAAGAAAATTTAATCATGACGGATCTAGACGGCGTTTTTTACGAGGGTCGTGAAGTGGGCATGAACCCGTACAAACTTCGTTTTGCCCGAAACACGCCACTGCGAACCTTGGCGGAAGCTGTAAAGGATGCCGACGTCCTCGTTGGCCTTTCCGGGCCCAAGGCCGTAACGCCAGAAATGGTTGCCTCCATGGCCAAGCAACCCATCATTTTCGCCATGGCAAACCCTGAGCCAGAAATTTTACCGGAAGAAGTCGCTAAGGTAAGAAGCGACGCCATCATGGCTACTGGCAGAAGTGATTACCCCAATCAGGTGAACAACGTCTTAGGTTATCCGTTTATTTTTCGGGGGGCGCTAGATACCCGGGCCACCGAAATCAATGAAGCCATGAAAATGGCGGCAGTGAAGGCCTTAGCGCAACTTGCAAAATCAGAAGCGCCCGAGAGTGTCAGTCGCGCCTACGGTGGTGAGAGTTTTACGTTTGGCCCAAACTATCTCATCCCTAAACCCTTTGATCGTAGAGCTTTGCTCTTCGTGGCCCCAGCCGTAGCCAAGGCCGCCATGGAAACGGGCGTTGCACAGAAGATGATTGACCTTGAGCAGTATCGAAACACCTTAGAGAGCATGCTGGGGGCCAGTCACTCGCTCATGCGCGGCATTCGCAACCGAGTGCGAAAGCCCACGGCCACTGATAATAAGGATAAAATCACCATCGTTTACCCGGAAGGGGATCATCCAAAAATTCTTAAGGCCTGCGCCCAAGTTCGGGATGACGGGATTGCGGAGCCGATTTTGCTTGGAAGAGTAGAGCGTATTCTCGGCCTGATTAAAGATCTAGGGCTGAATGAATCGTTAAACCAAATTAAAATCATTGATCCCATGCAATCGCCTTACTTAGAAGGTTACGCCCAAGTTTGGGCTAAAACTAGGGCGCGAAAGGGGTTAACGCCAAAGATTGCAAAGGAGCGTTTGGTTCACCGGAATTATTTTGGTTCCATGATGGTAGAGCAGGGGCACGCCGACGGGATCGTGAGCGGTATTTCGCAAAGTTATCCAGAGACCATAAGGCCTGCCTTGCAAATCATCGGTGCCGTGCCCGGAAAAAAATTGGCGGGCATCTATATGATGATCCTCAAACAACGGGTGATCTTTTTTGCGGACACCACGGTGAATATTGAACCAAAAGCGGAGGACCTTGCCGATATTGCCATCATGACCGCAGAGCTTTCGCGCAAATTTACCGACATTGAGCCTCGCGTCGCCATGCTTTCCTTCTCTAACTTTGGTTCCAACGACCACCCCTTAGCGAGGAAAGTCTCCGATGCCGTACGAATCGCTAAGCAGAAGGCGCCAAATTTAATTCTCGACGGAGAAATGCAGGCGGATACGGCGTTGAGTCCAGAAATTCTGGCCGATGATTTTCCGTTCAGTGAACTGAAAGAAATGGCAAATATCCTCATTTTTCCTGACCTACAATCGGGTAACATCGCCTACAAACTCATGCTTAAAATTGGTGGAGCTTCGGCCATCGGGCCCATTCTGGTGGGCATGCGCAAACCGGTGAATGTCCTGCAGCAAAATTGCACGGCAGAAGACGTGGTGAATATGTCCATCATTACGGCGCTCGAGGCCCAGGGTTAAAAAGCGGCTGAAATGGTAGTTGGACCTATAGAATTTTGCGTTAGCCGTGAATGCTGATCAAACAGACTTTTCCGGCACCGGAGATGGAAAGCTCATCAAACCGCTCTTCACGCATTTCTACGGAGACCGCGTCTCCTGGCTCAGGCGTAAGCACCGAGCCCGTATTCCGGGACGTAATTTTTACGCCACCTTCCATAACAAAAATGAAATTCCATTTGCCTTTCGCCGGCCAAAGAAAGGGTTGGGCCTCATCGATATCCATGGCTTCCATCATGGCCTCAGCCATGCCCTTCTGAATGAAAAGACTGAGGTCGGACACGGGCCCATCTAGAAGCTGGCAGCCACTAGGTACATCTCCGGGAAACTCATAGGGAGCTAGTGGCAAAAGCTCTTGGGTCTCTAAGGAGTCGTCATCACCGCCTTCCTCAAATTGGTGAGTCAGTCTCACTCCGTTTCCCGCGATGATGAGCAAAAAGCGATCGTGATTGGGAAAAACCGAAAACGCGGAGTCATGCTCGATGCGCGCCGTGCTAAGCCGCCACAAAAAATCACCGCGTCTCAGATCCGCATTTTCCGGGAAAATTCCGATCTCATCGGTATGGCCAAGACCATTTTTCCACTTTAGCCGTTTAAAACTTTTTTTATTGATAAGGGTTATTGATTGCATGTTTTTGACTCCCGATCAAAGAAGGTCATGTTACGCTTGAGTTTGAAGAGAACCTAAACGGAGGCAATCATTCAATGCGTAAATTCTTCAAAAGTTATTTTTTAATTTTTAGCCTCGCCGTCATTTGCGTTTTTCTTACGACGAAAGTGAGTCAGGCCGATCAGGTTTATACGGTGATCATTAAAAAACAGGAGGAGAAAGCGAAAAACCGTTGGAGCCTTTCGGATTGGCTCGCCACCAAAGATCGCATGCGCTGGATGGAGATGTGGTTAGCGCTTCATTCCCCGAGTCCTTACGAATTTTTTCTTGGTACAAACGTGCTGATTGGGAACTCTGCCGCTACCGGAAGCAATCTTGGGTGGGATTTTCATGGGGCTGCCTATGCTTCCATTTTCGGCCTGGAGCTTCACCGCACTACAAGCCCCGTGCCTTACTGGTTAGGACTTTTTGATCTTCGAGTTTTTGGTTACCACGTACAGAGTACAAACTTAACATTATCGGGTGGTTTCAAGTCCAGATCCGATTCTCCGACCTCAGCCTTGAGTACTACCCTGGGGGCCTCCACGACTCTGTATTTCGGCCGTTATTTTGGTGTTCTCGGAGATTATCACCATTTTTTTAGATCGGGCGCCAATGCCCGCGGGCAAAAATTCTCCGGAAAAAAGTTTTATCTCGAAGCATTTTTAGAATTTAAATTTCTAAGGTTTTCAGGCGGATATTTTCGCGAATATGAAACTACCGATTCCGCCGGAACCTTGGCTTCGGATGTGAATAGTGGGGCGTTAATTGGAACTAAAATATTTTTCTAGCCTGGGGCCTTGCTAGACCACGGTCCTTCGCAAGGCCCTAGACTTTAATTTAGGAACTTACCGGTAGGCCCGCTTCCTCCCAATCCATCATGCCACCGTCAGAAATACAGATGAGATTATTTAAACCTTGGGCTTTCAAAATTGCCGTGGCCTTTTGGGATCTTATCCCGCTGCGACAGTGCACATAAACTTTTTTGTATTTGCGAAGTTCTTCGGCTTTGCTTGCGACCTCGCCCACTGGAATGTTGAGGCTACCGGCAATATGCCCTTCGCTATATTCGCTGGGTTCACGGACATCAAGAATCAGCTCATCTTTAGAAAAACCCTTCATGAGGCGATGAAGATCGAGCATGGAAACATTTTCAGTAGTTTCAGAAGTGTTCATAAAATCAGTTTCCCCTGATCGCGATGCATTCGATTTCAACCAGTGCTCCCTTAGGCAACGCCGCGACTTGCACGGTGGAGCGAGCGGGACGATGGGTTCCAAAAGTTTTTTCGTAAAGCGCGTTCACTTCTCCAAAGGCCGCGAGGTCTGTCATGAAAATTGAAGTTTTAATAACGTTAGAAAAATTTAAGCCTGCTTCTTTAAGTACCGCCTCCATATTTTTAAATACTTGGCTGGCTTGTTCCCCCGCAGTTTTTCCCACCATTTGATTTGTAGAGGGGTCCAGCGGAATTTGGCCTGAGCAGTATACGGTGCCTAATCCTTGATGAGATTTGACTTCAAGGGCTTGGGAATAGGGACCCACGGGGGCCGGTGCATTGGTGGTACGAATTTCTTTAAACATTTTATTGAACTCCTTTAGTTACATTTTTATTTTCCAGAACGATCCGAAACGGAACTTTGCCTTCCTTTACACGGATTAACGCCTCATTGACATCTTCCATGGCCACACGTTCATGGTGGGCCGTGATATTGTGGAGGGCGCAGAATTCTAACATTTCTAAGATCTCACTGGGGCTGGCCACGGAACTAGAGGTCACGCTTCTGCGCATACCCATAAGTTCGGCTGCGCTAAAACTGAGATTGGTGGGCGGCACTCCCACGAAACAAAGCGTGCCGTCCAGACGAAGTGCGCGGATGTAAGCCGACCAGGGCAAATCAACATTTACGGTTGAGATGATGAGATCATAAGTTTCGTACGGAATAGCGGCTGGCAACGATGAGTCGATGACGTTTTTTGCGCCTAAACCTAGGATCTCTGATTTTTTTCCGGGGTTTTTCTGAATACTGCTGGAAAAGGCAGTGACTTCAAAGCCCATGGCAGAAGCGATCTGAACTGCGAAGTGCCCTAGGCCTCCGATGCCCACTACACCCACACGACTTGCCGGTAATCCCTGTCCGCGCATGAACTTCTTCAGGGGACTAAATACAGTGGCGCCACCGCAAAAGAGGGGGGCCACTCCGGCCAGAGTTTTTCCGCCATCGTTTGCGCTCATAAATTTCTCAGGAATAGGAAACACAAACCTAGAGTCCGCAATATGGAAGTCGGCATAACCACCAATGTGCCCTACGCAAGTGGGGCTTTTGCTTTTGCAATAGTTCTCCCTAGCTGTAAGACAAGCTGGACATTGATGACAACTCTCGCCTTGCCAACCAACTCCCACCCATTCTCCTTTTTTTAAATGCCGCACTTCTGGCCCTAGGCTTAAAATACGACCCACGATTTCGTGGCCCGGAACCAAAGGGTACTGGGAAATTCCCCAGTCATTATTGATGAGGTGAATGTCGCTGTGACATACGCCACAAAATGCAACTTCCATCAGAACTTCATAGGGCTTTAATTTTTGCGAAACGGGAAACTCTTTCATTTCCAACGGTGCACCGGATTTTGTGGCGGCCCAGGCGGAGATTTTAGCGGGAAGTTCTGCAAGTTTTGCGTTCATATTTCAGGAATTCAGCACGAGTTTTAAGAAAAGTCATTTGCTGGTTATCTCGGCTCGGTGGTAGATCAATAAAACATGGCGCCTAACAATGAGTTTTTTCAGAGCATGGCCGAATCTCCTTTTTCTCAATTCACCGAATGGTTTACGGATGCAAAATCCGTCGTTCCAACGCCCAATGCCATGACCCTGGCGACCGTGAATGCCGAGGGAGCACCCCGCGCCAGGATTTTACTTTTAAAAACATTCGATGAGTCGGGCTTCGTTTTTTTTACGAACTATAGAAGTAAAAAATCTCAAGAATTAGAAAAGAATCCTAAGGCTAGCCTCTGTTTTCATTGGGACGCTCTTCAACGGCAAATTCGCATCGAAGGCGTCGTGCAAAAGACCTCACGATCAGAGTCAGAAAATTATTTTGCGACTCGCCCCCGTGAAAGTCAAATTGGTGCCTGGGCTTCTCACCAGAGCGAAATTTTAGCGAGTGCAGAAGAGCTTCAGGAACGGGTGATCACGCTCGAAAAAAAATATCAAGGCCACGAGATTCCCTGTCCTGAGCACTGGGGCGGATTTAGACTGAGGCCAGAACTTTTTGAATTTTGGCAGGGGCGCACCGGTCGGCTTCACGATCGCCTGCGTTATACGCGAGCCCCTGATCAGGTTTCTCGTCAATGGCGGCGGGAACTTCTAAACCCTTAAGAAGGAAAACATGGATAATCTCACGCACAGCTTAGTGGGCGGGCTCGTAGGAACCATTGCCGCGAAAGCCGCATTGCATCGTAAAACCCATCGCCCACCTCGCAGTGATGAACCACTTTTTTTTCTTGCCGTGATTCTCACCTCCGTATTTGGAAATAATCTACCCGATATCGATGTAGTATTAGCGCCCCTCGCCGCAGCTTTTAAGCAGGATCCAAAGCTGATTAATCTACTTCACCATCGTGGTTGGACCCACACCTTAGGCGCAGTTCTGCCGCTGGGCGCGCTCTCAGCAGTTTTGGGTATGTTGTCGGCTAGTTTTTTGTCCAAATCATCGTTTCAATCCCTGAAAAAATTTTGGTGGTTTCTTTTTCCCCTAGGCATGGGATCCGTCGTGCTCCATATCCTTGCTGATTCTACAAATACCTATGGCGTACATCCTTTGGCACCCGTCATCTCAAACTGGATGTATGGCGACTTTATTTTCATCATCGAACCACTTTTCATTTTAGCGGCAATGCCTTGGGCATTTTGTGCTTGGCGATTTTCGATCGTGCCGGTGAAGTATGAGCGGGTGAACGGATTTTTTGCGGGCATTTTTGGGTTAGTCTTTTTTCTTTTTTGGGCCTTATTGATTTGGGCCGCCACGACTCGTCAGTTTGGCGTTAGCTTATCGAGTCTATTATTTTTTATTCTTTGGTTTGGGATCCAGTGCATTCTATTTTGGCGCATCTGGCATGGGACACCTGCCACTCGACGCTTACTGCGTTCTTCGGGAGTGCTCCTCTTAATCTTGGG
The DNA here is from genome assembly GCA_964475985.1 of uncultured Oligoflexia bacterium. Lineage (GTDB taxonomy): Bacteria > Bdellovibrionota > UBA1018 > UBA1018 > CAYHWW01 > CAYYYP01. The sequence continues at coordinate 78,991 of CAYYYP010000002.1, forward strand.
GATCATTCTCTTCACCTTTGGGATTGCCGGGTATGAAGTCAGGAATTTTTTCAAAGTAAGATACGTAGAAAAAGGGTTTCAAGTTTTGGATGTTTCAAGTGCACCGAGCCCTGGCCATCCTCTGAAATGGTCGGTGCTTTTGGGCGGAGTCTCGGGCGCTAAACACTACGAAATTTGGCGGGCCGCCGCTAGTTGGAACGTTACGGATTTAAACTGGCAACTTCAGGACGAAGCGCTGGTGTACCAAGAACGGGAGTCTGAGTTTCGCAGACTTTCTGAAAACTGCTCCATCCGCGCCTTTCATCATTTTGGTCGGTTCACCATGCTGAAGCCGGCACAAAATTTAGTTGCTGATGCGCGTTATAGTCTGCGTGCCCACGCAAGTTTTGCCGAAATTGAAATTGCTTCCGGGCCTAATCACTGTCCAAATGAGAAGTGGGTAGAGGCTGCTCCTTGGCTTTCGCCTATTGGACGGTTTTTTTCTCCCCAGAAAAAGGAATAGGTTTGGCTTCAAATCACAAAAAACGTTTAGAGTTTGTCGATGAGCAACAATTTCTGGCTGGCCCTAGAAGTCATTGGTACGAGTTTAAGAAAGTCTGGCGCATTGCGCTTGAGTTCATCAAAGGGTTTCGTTCCTTAAGGCTCATCGGCCCGGCCGTGACCGTGTTCGGAAGCGCACGTTTTTCGGAAGAGCATAAGTACTATCAATTGGGAATCAGCGTTGGGCGCGCTTTGGCGAACGCGGGTTTTACCGTAATGACGGGGGGAGGACCGGGCGTAATGGAAGCCGCCAACCGCGGTGCTATGCAGGCCCAGGGACATTCGGTCGGTTGTCATATTCTATTGCCACAGGAGCAAGAGCCAAACGCCTATCTGCATACCGCCGTAAATTTTTATTACTTCTTTGTGCGTAAGGTCATGTTGGTTAAATATTCTTATGCTTACGTGATATTGCCCGGCGGCTTTGGCACCTTAGATGAATTGGCCGAGGCCTTGACGTTGATACAAACCGGAAAAATTTATGATTTTCCGGTGGTTCTCGTCGGAAAAAGTTTTTGGCAGGGATTTTTAGATTGGTCCCGAGATACCTTAGCCTTTGAGAAAACGATATCGGCCGGCGACTTGGACTTGCTTTACTGTGTAGATGATCCCGCAGAAGTCATCGAAATTATTTTATCTAAAGCACCGGTGCGGGCCGTGGTGGAAGCCCGCGGTCAAGCCCGTAAAAAGCCAAAGGCCGATGACCTTTTGAATAAAAGACCACCGGCCTAAGGAAAAACAAGTCATCGAGTAATTATGGAACGACTTGTTAGGAGTTTCTCCTTTTTCAAATATTAGTCGCCAAGGTGTTCGATTTTATCGCCCACTTTTTTAATGGCTTCACCAAGTTTTTTGAAATCAGCTTTTTCAATGCGTTCGCCCGTTCTTTCGATGAAATCACCGGCCGCATGCAAACCTTCTTGAATTAAACTTTGGGCGGCACCAACTGCTTTTTGGCTTTCGCCCTTGAGGCGTTGAGATTCGCCTTCGGCTTGCCAACTTGTGTTATCCGTCGCTTTGCCTGCAGCATCTTTTGCGGAACCGACTACGTCGTTTGCGAAACCTGTAACTTTATTTTGTGTTGAGTTCATATCGATGTCTCCTTCTCAAGTGAATTCTAAAGCAAGTGGTATGCCAGACCGTCGGCCGGGGATTCTAAGGACCCTGGTGGCTCTTCAGTGGGTTTTGTACCGACAAAAAATTACAACTTAGGCATTTTTGGGATAAAAGGCGCTTTTGATTTGGGACAAAATTTCCAATTTAGCGGGATTGACAGCTTTCCCATAACTTCGTTTTGAGCTCATCTTTTCTGCTAGGAACTAGCTGGCTGACCGTGGGGCCCTGGGAATTTTAAGGATTTATCATTAGATCAAAAATATTGATTCGAATAAAAATGTTCATAGATGTCCCGACTATTTCCCTAAGTTCAAGTCTGAAAATTCTCTGGCATGCAACTTGCTTTTTTAGATTTCGGAAAAGGAGAAATCTATATGTTAAGAGCAGCGATTGCATTTTTTGTCATAGGCTTATTTGCGATGTTATTTGGGGCGTACAATATTGCAGGCGTTTCCATGGAAATGGGAAAAGTCCTTCTCTTCGTGTTCTTGGCTCTAGCCGTAGTCAGCTTCGTGATCTCCGTAGTGACGGGGCGCGGCTCAAAGACCCTGCCGTAGTTCAAATAGTAAATATTTAGAATGCAATGCACTTGGTTTTGACTTAAGTGCATTGCATTTTTATTTATTGAGAGGGGGGAGTAGCGATGACCATTCTAGATCAATTGCACCGGGAGCATGACGAGGTAACAGAAATATTTAAAACCTTGGGCAGTACAACAGTAAGGGCGGTAAAAACTAGAAAAGAACTTTTTGAAAAGCTTAAAAACGATTTGATGTTGCACACCGCCGCCGAAGAAAAAATCCTTTATGATCAGTTGATGAAAACTAATGATGGTCGGGGAAAAGTTAAAGAATCTCTGGAAGAGCACAAGTTAGTTAGGCTCTTGTTTGAACAGATTTGTGAACTTAGTCCTGATGATGAGCAGTGGCTTCCTAAGCTCATGGTCCTTAGGGAAAATATTGAACATCATGTGGAGGAGGAGGAGGGTCGGCTTTTTCTGTTAGCAAGAAAATGTTTTTCTGAAGAACAGTTGGAAGAAATGAAAGATGACTTTCTCATACACAAGGAAAAGGTCACGGACGGAGAAAGGGGTTCGATGGATGCCGGTTATCATGCACCCAGCCCCGCGCTCTATTAGTATCGAACCAGATTTAAAATAAAGATTGAAATAAAAGGGAGTGAGGAAAGTTTTCCTCACTCCCTTTTTGTTTTTTGCTCGTGCCTAGTCCTCGTGCAATTCTCAGTGTCCTGAAACTTTCAAGAATAAAAAAAAGCCGCAGCACGGAAGGATTTCATCAACCTTTACTGCGGCTTTTGCTGACTTTGACAGACTTGAGCTTGGGTGGGGTAATACTGGTCAGTGACCGCGGATTAGAAAAATGACCAAGAGTAATGATGCGGGTACGCCCATTAACCATAACAGTACGTAACCAATCTTACCTTCTTCAGAGACAATGTATTTTTGTAAATCTTTCATTTGAAACTCCCTTTCTTTTCACTGAAAAATTAATCGATTTTATTTTTAGCTTTTTTAACTTCGTGACTGACGTCATCGCCGGCGTTATTAACTCCGTCTTTTGCGTCTTCAACCACACTGCCTTTGCCTCGAGCATTGCGAGAAGCACGCTTTAGGTTACGATGACCTTTTTTCGCGTCTTTGCTTACGTCATCGGCCGCATTTTCGACTTTTTCGCCTACGGTTTCATCTGCAGTCGCAAAGTTTGCGCTGAATGTGGTCCAAGCAAAAGCAGCTGCGCTCATAAGTAAACTTACGGACATAAATTTTCGAATTGTTCTTTTCATAACGGGCCTCCGCTGAGAGCTAAAGCAACGTTTATGCCACGTAGCCGAGACGTCAGCTTCGTACCAAACACATCTCAGATCATGTTTCACTAGCTCGGTGCGGATAACTTATGGAGAAGCCAGGTTTAATTTCAGACAAGTTGTCCGGGACCGGACAGTTTGTCTGAAATTAAAGTACCTTTCTACGGGAGAAAAACACGGAGACCCACAAATTTCCCATAGAAATCCAGGTTTATTTGAATTGGTACGGCGCTTGCTTTTAGAGTCTGCGAAACATGAATTCAGTGAACGTGACCATTACTGGAAGTGAATTCAAATAATACATGAGGAGTTTTAATTTATGAAAAAGAACGTAAAATACTTACTTGCCGCCGTAAGCATGACTCAGGCATTTTTTTACATGTCTGGAGTAGCGAATGCTGCCGAAGAAACCATTCAAAAGACAACAACCGAACATCGGACGGAAGAGACCACCACTCCTTCAAAAGGAAATCTCCGTGTGGGTGTTTTGGGTAACTTGACCGTAGCCAATCCCGGCGTCATTGACGGCGGATCTTCTAACAGCTTGAATCCAGACAACCGCGTAAACCCCGTGGGTGGCGGCGTGTTCGTTCAGGTTCCGCTGAGGACAGATAAAGCGTATGCCGATATTGGATTGCACTACTTAACTCGTGGTGGAGATGTCCCCGGACAAGAAAGCTTTAAACAGCTTCATGTTCCAATCTTTGCTCGCTTCTGGCCTGCTAAGATCTTCACTTTAGGTATCGGTGGTTACTACTCCCGTGTAGTTTCCGGAGATTTGGCCGCACGTTCTCCTTCACCTGCATTGCGTTATAGCAACAATGACTACGGCGCCATGGGCGAAGCTGGTTTTGACATTCCCGTCACAAAATACGTGGGCGTTATGGCAGAAGCTCGCTTGATGCAAAGTATCGCAAGTAAAGTGGGCGATGCTAACACCTGGGATGACCGTAACCTGCAAATCCTAGCTGGTGTTCGTTTCACATTAGGCTCTCTTTAAGCCTAGCTTAATATAAATCCTTCGTTCCTCGTCCCCCGGGGAATGAATGCATAGGTGATAGGGGCCTAACTAAACTTAAATGATTTAATTAGGCCCCTTCGCTTTTTTTGAAGATTCTACTAAAGATTTCAGGTATTTACCCTTTGTTCCCTGCGTCGGCCCGGTAATCTCCCACATTGTAAGATGATGGGACTTTTGTTAAGGTCATAAACAAATCAAATGGAATACACTAAAAATGTTTTGGTAGTAGATGATGATAAAGAGTCCTTTGAAATTGTAGAAGTGCTTTTAGAGCGTTTGAATTTCAAAGCGATTTATAGTGATTCTCCAAGTAAGGCCCTTTATCACCTTGAAAAGGATGATTACGGCGATCTTGATCTCATCATTTCCGATCTTAAGATGCCCGAGATGGATGGTATTGAATTCATTTCGCGCGCTAAAAAATTAGTGCCGCATCTACCACTTATCCTCATGACCGCCCATGGCAGCATTGAAACTGCCGTCACCGGAATTCGGCAGGGTGCATACGACTATGTCATTAAGCCCCTAAAGTTCGCTGAGTTTTCTTTGGTGCTGGAACGCGCACTTAAGGTCCGCCAACTTGAGCGTGAAAATTCAATTTTGCGCAATGAGGTCAAAGGCCCATGGCAGCTCGAAGGTATCCTAGGCAAAAGTCCCGGCATGCAGGCAATTTTTAAGGTCGCTAAACAAGTGGCCCAGACCCAGTCCAGCGTCATGATCAATGGAGAAAGCGGCACCGGCAAGGAAGTGGTTGCGCGAATGATCCATAATCTTGGCAATCGTAAGGATAAGCCGTTTGTTCCGTTGAATTGTGCGTCTATTCCTGAGCATCTTTTGGAATCAGAGTTGTTTGGTCACGCTAAAGGCTCCTTTACGGGCGCTAGTTCCAAACGTGAGGGCTTATTTGAAGAAGCCCAAGGCGGCACGATTTTTTTGGATGAAATTGGCGATATGGAAATTTCATTACAGGCCAAACTTTTGCGTGTGCTGCAGGAGCGCCAAATCAAAAGAGTCGGCGAAAATCAGTATATCGATATTGATGTCAGAGTCATTGCCGCAACCCACCGGGACCTAAAGGCCGAAGTAAAGGCCGGTCGTTTTCGCGAGGATCTCTATTACCGACTTTGCGTAATTCCCATAATGCTACCGCCTTTGCGTGAGCGTCGGGAAGATATCCCCATTTTGGCAGATTACTTTTTAGCTAAATACGCCGCCACCGTGGGTCGCACCATTCGTTCCTTTTCTAAGACCGCCCTTGCCCGAATGCTGGACTATCGCTGGGAAGGAAATGTGCGGGAACTACAGAATGTGATTGAGCGGGCCGTCGTGCTTTCCGACGGGGAAGTCATTGGAGAAGAACATTTTCCATTGCCAGATCTAACAAAGGCAAAGGCCGATATTTATTTAAGTTCGGAAAAGTCGGAGGCGGGTAAATCGCTTTTGGAATCGAATGGTCATAGTCATGATTTCCAGACCGACTTCCAAAACATGTCCGCAAATTTTCCCACCCTTGAAGAATTTGAGCTGCGATACATTAAACACGTGCTTGCCCATACGGGAAATCAATGGGAAGCCGCGGCCCAGATTTTGGATATTCATCGAAAGACCCTTCATCGCAAAATCAAAGGGCTTGAAGAAGGCCAATCCAATCCTTTAGTGAGTTAGGCTGGCACCATCTGCTTTGAATTTCTAGACGAAAAACGTTTTAGGTTATGAATTCGGATCAACGCGTCAGTGTGGTTTTTGCCGTAATATTTTGATTCAGCTTGTAGCAAGGTTGCAAAGGTCTGTGCGTACTCCAAGCACGCGTCATCTTCGGGCATCATATTGTTGCCAATGATTACAAAATCAAGTCCAGCTTTAAGGCATTCCAAGACCGCACGGCCATCGGGAAACGCCCGCTGCAACCCTTGCATCTGTAGATCATCGGAAATGAGGACGGCGCCCGGCGCAGCGTTCATTCTTAAATATTCAATTATTTCAGTTGAAGTGGTCGCCGGCCGGCCATGGGTCGCTGGCAGGACAGCCGAATCATTCATTATTCCATGACCAACTAGGATAAGGGGCACAAGGCCCGCCGCTGAAAAATCTTTTGAGAGCCTAAAGAAGAGGTCAACCTGGTTTGCTGGTACCTTGCCCGTAATATCGGTAAGCTCTTCATGGCTGTTTACGGTCGCTCCGCCCATGCCGGGAAAATGTTTGAGGCAAAGGCCAAGGCCACTGGCTTTTGCGCTGTCCCGCCAAAGCTTGGCTAAATTCTCAACCACCATAGGAGAGTCTGAGAAACAGCGTTCCACTTTGCCAAGGTCAGGGTTTTCCGGATTCAGGTTCAAATCAACCACCGGGCCAAGGTTCACATCAATGCCAAGGGTTTTCATTTGCCGAAAACTTACGTCCATGAGGGCCTGCAATTCAGGCGTTTTCGCCAACGGAATATTTCCCATTTGGTAGGCGCTGGGCAATGGGGCAAAGCCCTTTGATTCCTTTAGGCGCCTGACCTTGCCACCCTCCTGGTCAATAAAGATCAAGGGCCTGCCCGGTAGGGCATGGATTTCAGCGCAGAGCTGGCTTAGTTGCGCTTGATCGTAAATATTGTTTTCATAGGTTTTGGTCTGGACGTTATAATCAAAGAGAATAACTCCGCCTAAACTGAATCGATTTGCAAAATCCTTAAGCCAGCTGGGGATCGTAGGCCCGCGAAAACCTAGGATGAAGCGTTCACCACATTTTAAAGACGGCTGGCTAACCATAACCTATGGTGTCTCCTTGCCCAGGAAAATTCAACGGGGATTCGGGAGGTATGGCCCATGACGAGCGATGGCCTCAGCAAGGGGTTATTGGTACGGTTGCAAGTAAAGCTGCTTAGGAATAACGGGGGTGCGGAATCGGCGAGGGTGATTGCCCGGGCCCGGGACAAGTACCGCCTGAAGGCGAAAAAGCCCCGTCTTCCGTGGTGATCAACTCCCGTGGGCGTTAAAACCTTGGTCGTAACGATGAGCGCATGGGAAAGACTATCTAAGGTTGGGCCTTGAGTTAAGTTTCGCAGTATTTGGACCGAGTTGCGGGCGTTCTGGAGAGTATTGCGGGAATGCCTTTCTAAATAAATTACGTTTTCAGGAACGCCGTAAGTGATCAAAAGGGCACGCATGGCCTCAGCCTCACCTCCACCTCCGGAAACGAGGACCGGCGTAGTTTGACCGGAATAAGTCCGGATCGCTAAGAACAACTGAGCCGTCAGTCGGCTGCGTTGAATGATGCTAGGCCCTGGCCGGCCGTCAGGCAAGACCATGGCCCCAAGCTCGATGAGAAGGCCGGGCATGTGGGGTAACCTACCTAGGGCATCGGACACGACCCGCTTCGGGCAAGCCGCCGGAAATGTAGTCAAGGTGGCTATATTTTCTGCGGTCGGCAGTTGCGCAAAAACCGGCAAAGCTTTATAAAAAGCAGCTAAAATAAAAAAGGTTATAAATAGATGTTGTTTGCAAATCAAAAGTTTTCTCGCCTCCGAAACAACCCTAATGTACTTTTGCATTTGCTTGGCCAGTCTACGACTCATTTTACTCACTCCCGCACCCGGCAAATCGAGCAAGAGAAAAGTGAATTGGCAAGCAAAGAGCTACGACAGATTTTGGACCTTAAATTTTGTGAACTGTCGTTGAGTTTCAAAAGTAGTGGCCTCGATCGGCTCATTCAACAATTTCTAGATGAGTTGAGCGCAAAAAAAGTGCCATTGCGGCCTGTGTTTTATTTTGGCGACGAGTGGTTCACACCGGTTGACCGGGTCGCCATCTCCATACCTTTTTTTCTGGCTCATCCTAAACTTAAGGAATTGGAACTAAAGATGATGGGGGAAGTTGAAGGCGGGGACGATGAGTATTTTTTAAAATTATTGCGCCATGAAGCGGGTCACTGTTTTGATCACGCGTATCGGCTCTCGCGGACTCCGCAATGGCGTCAAATCTTTGGTTCGCCCGCCAAAGAGTATGCTCCGGAAAATTATATTCCTAATCCCAAAAGCAGTGACTTCGTTCGGAACTTGGATCATCATTATGCCCAGGCTCACCCCGAAGAGGACTTCGCGGAAACCTTCGCCGTATGGCTTAATCCTAAGTCTAACTGGAAAAAGCGTTATGCCCGTTGGCCAATCGCCCTTCAGAAGTTGCGCTACGTTGATCGCTCCGTAAAGGCGTACGTTGGCCAAGCCCCGACAAAAACATACTCGCTGGCCAAGTCGCGGGCTCGACTGCCTTACGATGTGCAAAACTTGAAGTCCACCTTGAGCGCATATTATAGACGAAGGATGCAGGCGCTTAGCTAAAGTTTTTGTAGGTGGTTGGGACTTCAGTGATCCTGCCAGATCCGATGGCATAAGAAGAATCTGCCCACTAGCCCAAGTTATATAAACATATAAAATTTATATGTGACCAAAAAGAATAAACCTGCGCGTGCGATGGGGCGATTGAATCAAAATCCTTCGACCCCCGGTAAACGCGTGCTCCTTCTCGTCGATACACCTTTCATGCTAACCCCCGAAAATTTAATTATCGAGCATCTGGGTGAACCGGAATGGGAAAGTGAACGCAGCGTTTACGAAGCGCTATGTGCAAATTACGATGTCAGCATTTGGCCGCTGCACGACGACGTGCGGGGTTTGGTAAAACAGCTTACGGTGAATCCGCCGGATGTAGTTTTTAATCTCTGCGAAAGTTTAGCGGGTGACCGAAATCTTGAATCAAATATCGCTTCCCTGCTTGAATTACTCGGCGTTCCATTCACAGGCGAGGGTTCCGCTGGCCTTAGGCTTTGCAAAGACAAAGCTTGGACCAAAAAACTTTTGGCCTTCCATGGCGTGCGGATTCCCCAATTCAAAGTTTTTCCTTTGCACGAAATTAGCGCAAAAGCAGCGAACGATCCGGTAGGTTTGAAAGAAAACCTACACTCTTTTTTAGGCATGTTGCCCGGTGTGGTGAAGCCACGTGATTTGGATTCGTCCGAAGGGATTGCGCAATCATCCCTTGTCAATACGCGGGATCAAATAATGAAGCGCGTAAAATTCATCCATGAGACATACGGGCGCGATGCGATACTTGAAGAATATATTCCCGGTCGTGAATTGTACGTTGGCGTTTTTGAAGGTGAAGTTTTTCCGGTGAGAGAGCTCGTCACGAAAACTGAAAAGCCTTGGCTTGCGACTTACCGTTGGAAGTGGGACGAGGATTTCCGCAAAGATCAGGGCATTCATACGCGAACTGCCCAAGGCCTAACGGCCGACCTTCAGAAGAAAATTCAAAACGAAAGTTTACGGATCTATCAGCTTCTGCAACTCAAGGGCCACGCTCGCATCGACTATCGTCTGGATGCTGAGGGAATGCCGGTATTTTTAGAAGCGAATCCGAATCCTTCAATGGGCCCGGAGGACGATTTTGCCTTGGCGGCGCTCGAAGCTGGCCTTGACTACGACGCCTTGGTCCACCGAATCGTTGAAAACGTAAAACCCAGATGCTAGCATTATTCTTGGTGAGTCGTAAGGATCGTTTCGAAAGGCCGCGTTTCCAAGATTTTGTCAGGATATGTTGAGAGCCTCCTTCGTTAGTGAATTCGTGACTTCCAGAAAAGAAAGGCTAGGACTTAGGAATATGGGAAAAAAATTATACATTGGAAACTTACCTTACTCAGCGGACGATGCAGCACTTCAGAGCATTTTTGCTCAAGCGGGAACTGTATCTTCAGCCACGGTAATCTTTGATCGCGCTACCGGCCGTAGTCGTGGTTTCGGATTCGTTGAGATGGCAAATGATAATGAAGCAGCTGATGCGATTCAAAAATTTAACGGAGCTGACTACGACGGTCGTCCGATGATCGTTTCCGAAGCCAAACCAGAAGGCGAACGCCCACGTCGTGAAGGCGGCGGTGGCGGTGCTGGTGGTCGTGGTGGTTACGGCGGCGGCGGCGGCGGTGGCCGCGGCGGTGATCGTGGCGGACGCAGCGGTGGTGGCGGCGGTGGTCGTTACTAAAAGATAGAGCGCGCTAACCAACGCGCTTATTTTTGTTCAAAGCAAAATAGGAAAGCCGCTCAAAGTTTTGATTGAAAAAATCAGGCTTTCAGCGGCTTTTTTTTATTTTTTAATTCTAGTCCCCGTCGGCTCAGGTTATTAAAGCATCTCAAGGAGATTTTACGATGGGTGCACAGTGGAAACATGCAGGACGAGTTGAGAATGCCGCTAAGCGTGGTGCGCTTTTTGGAAAGCTCTGCAAAGAAATCATCGTAGCCGCAAAAATGGGAGATCCTAATCCCGATGGGAATGCAAGATTGCGTGCCGCCATAGAAGCGGCCAGAAAAGCTTCGGTCCCTCGTGATACCATTGACCGCGCCGTCAAAAAGGGCGCAGGCCTTCTGGATGGCCAGATCAACTATGAGTCAGTTTTTTATGAGGGGTTTGCTCCTCACCGAGTCCCCATCATCGTTGAATGTTTGACTGAAAACCGTAACCGTACGGCATCCGATATTCGGGTTTTATTCCGAAAAGGCCAGCTTGGGAACACCGGAGCGGTTATGTGGATGTTCGACCGACTTGGTGTAGTGGAAGCGACCCATAGAACACCGTCGCTAGATATTGAATCAGTAGCCATTGAAGTCGGGGCCCAGAACGTAGAGGCCCTTGAAGCATCGGAAATTCCGCCCGGGCATTCGGGTGCGCGCTTTTTTTGTGATGCCACAGATCTAGATGGCGTAAATAAATCTTTAGCTCAGGCGGGCTGGGTCATGACGCTTTCTGAAATTTCCTACGTTGCCAAAAACACCACGCCGTTAAGTGAAGAAGAACAAAAAGAAGTGACGGAGTTTTTAAGTGCCATTGACGAACATGACGACGTGCATCGCATTTACGTAGGACTTAAGTCCTAGCGCAAGAAAGCTACCAGTTTTTAGAACGGAATCTTGGTGCCTCAAGGGATTTTGCAAGTGCCGCTTGTTCAGGCTCCTCTTTTTTAAGTTTATCTGAAGCTTCGGGTGATGTGACCAGGAGCGTTAATTTTGCGGGACTTAAGGATTCTTCAATTGCCTTAGTCATACCTTTAAGTTGGGAGGCAGAGTCGGATTTGATTTTACGACGTTTGGGCTCACCAACTAGCAGAAGAACAAAAAATTCTGAAGCGTCGGCGAGCTGGGCACAGTAAAGTTCCGCCCAACTGCCCTCAATAAGGGGGTCGAGTTTCTGCACAAAATTTTCGGTTATGGATGGATCAACGGGACGAAGTTGCGTCGGTGCTTTTGCCATAAGTACCTTCATTCTAAAGGGCGGAGCCGCTCAATGTCTATGGTTTAGATAGATTCAGAAGATTCCTTTTCCAAACGGTAAATCTCGGGTAATTATAACATGTGGATCAGTACCCCAATTTATCGGACCCTAGTTATTCGGCCATGACGCGAGACATCCAAGTTGTGGTGCAACCCAGCTATGTTCCAGAGCGCTCATCCGCCGAGGGTAAGTATTATTTTTTTATCTATCGTGTAACCATAATAAATTTGGGACTCAAGACCGTCCGGCTCCAAAGCAGGCGGTGGGTGATTCAAGATGGCCAAGGCCGTAAAGAGACGGTGCATGGACCAGGAGTTGTGGGCCAACAGCCAACTATCTTACCTGGCGAAAGTTTTGAGTATAGCAGTGCCTGCCCTCTCGGGACACCCACGGGCAGCATGCGCGGCGCTTATTTCATGGTCGATGAGGATGGTTTTGATTTCGAAGTCAGTATCCCACTTTTTTTTCTAAGATTAGGGACTACCGCTACTGCCTTGAGTTTGGTTTCCGAGCCGGCTCTCGCCCCGACGCCTTTGATTCCCTAAGTGAAAAGTTAAGTTCACCCCGAAGCTTACCTCGGTGAAAGTTTGCGCCGCCACTGTATTGCTTTGAAGCCTTAAACTATAACCACCGGTTGCTTCCAAATCGATGAAATGTTCCTTGGTCACGAAGCGGTGTTTGAGGCCTAGTTTGCTCAGTCCAGCGTAGCCCATGCTCGCCGTGTAATCCGTAGACTCCCCGCCTAAGATGAGGGTGGCGGATAAGTCAGTAAACAGCGCGGTAGAGTTCAATTGAAAAAATTCATAACGAAAGTCTGCACCAAGAAAAGGTGAGGCCAGGACGCCTAAAGATGCCGAAGATGCGGACGCTTTTTGAACTTGAATAGTTTGACCATACCCTAGGAAAGTACCTAGTCTAATGCGGTGGCCTGGCAGATGGGTGCGTATTCCGCCCGAGAAGGAAAAAGTTGAAGCCTGATCGTTGGTAAGTGGTCTGGTCTTGGGCGCTTCATACTCACTCATGAGATAGGATGCTTTTACGTAACTCTCAAAATCGGTGGTCCAGTGATGTGTCCAGGTACCTTCGAGCCCCGTATTTAGTTTTGAAATGAACGTCGTGGCACCAGAGATGGCTTTATATCTCGTCGCAAGTTTAGAAAAGCTTGCCAATGGCGTAAGGGTAAATGAATTCGTGAGATCAAAGCGTGAAGGATCCACCCGCAAATCCATTTCGTCTAGGTTTAAGGGCGGAGTTAATCCTGCAAAAGGTGGCAATGGACTTGGATCCACTAGGTCCTTCTTTTTACGGCGAGTCGGAGTGATCTCTTCGGGCTGGGGAATTTCCTCGGTCTCCCGCGCATCGGGCAGTGGAATCGTATGGTTTTGCGTGTCTTCGGCGGGCTTTCGGTCAGGACCCTGTGGCGCTAGAGCCACCATATTTTTTGATTGATGCATTTCAAATTTGTCGCCCGCGGAAAGGGTAGTGACCGTGGGGGCCAGCGGAACGCCGTCTTCTTCCTTAGCAAAAAGGCCTTCAGCCTTTGGCGCCGGGGCCTTAAGCTCCGTGACTTCAACGCTTCCGGAAAGGATCTGAAGGTTTGGTTTTTGATTCCTTGACCCTTGAAGCTGAATGACGGCATCCTTGGATTTGAGTTCTAGTATCTTTCCTTGATGTTGAACTCTCAACACAGAATTTTTTTCAAGCTTAGCCGTGAATTGTCCATGCTGAAGACTCACCGTTGGTTGCTCTTCGCTGACGAAGATGCGCACGAGGGATCGTGGCTGAATCTTGAGTTCGCCGCCACCTTTGATTTGAATGCGGGCATGGGATTCATCACCAGTAAAAATGGAATCCCCCTGAAAAACTCGTTCATCATGCCGAATGGGAAACCATACGACTTCTGAGTCCAGTCGTCGCCTAACGTCATCCGACTGCTCTAAGGTGTAGGCTACTACTTTTAGTTCGCCGCTATCGATCAGGGTCCGGAAGTACTGATCGGTAAGCAGCAAAAATGAGGTAATTGCCAGTGTGATGGACGCCACCACCAGCACCACGCGGTCAATATTCACCTTATTTTTAAGCCAGGCCCAAAGTTTCACGTAAGTCTCATCGACAAGTATGGTCAAACGTAGAGGTGTAAATATTGCCTATTTATAGTTAGATAAGCTTGACCGAAATGCAGGATGAATGACCGCCTTACCTAAACCTCCTGAGATCAAAGTGGATTCGCTGGCCGAAGGCCTATCCCTGCGTACGAAGCTCCTCGTGCTATTGATCGCGTTGCCGTTCGTAGCGCTGGCCCTGTATGCGGCGTTGGCCATTCAATTATTCAAATCCGATAAGATTGCCTACATCTACGACTCAACCTCGGCCATGAACCGCACCATCACTTCGCAGATTGGTGGGGAACTCCGGGTGATGACAGACCGCGTAGAGGCATTTGCGCGCAGCAATCCAGGTGCACATCTAAACGAAGTAGGGTTTGTGGAGCGAGTTTTTGAGTCTCAAGAGCTTGAATTCCTAGCCCAAGGTTCAACCGCCATTCCGCAGTGGATTCTCGTCCGGGAGAAAGTAGAGTCAGGCAGTGGCACTAATTATAGTTGCGCCCTAATCTTGCCGCATTCGGACAACATAGGGCCCGAGAGTTTCTGTAAGAAAAAAATTGCCCAGGGTACCGAAGCTTTCAGCATGTTCAGCGATATTGAGACGGGCGAAATTAAAACGGGAATTGAAAACCTCATGGCACAGTCGGCCCCCTCCTTTCGTCCCTTGGATGAAGAGGGCAAACGTACGCCCGCTGCCCAGGAAGAAGCCGTTCATCGAAAGCGGGCACCTAAGTTTACCTTCCTTAAGGGAGAACATTTTCATTGGATGTTCGTCATGATTCCCGTACCCGGGCGGGACGCATCGGCGACGGTCGCTCCCTACGTGATGGCGGGTTTTAAGCTTTCAAACTTCAATGAGATTTTTTCGCAGAGTAAAGCTTATCAATCTTTTTTGATTGAAAATAGTTTTGGAAAAACATTGGTTCCATCGCAGTTACCGAATCCGGCCGAACCCTTAAAAGAAGTATCGGAATTTGCATCCTTTGCGAACTGGCCCTTTTACACGACGCTTACGCAAAAAGGCGTGCCCACCGGGACGGAAGAAGCTAAAACGTTAAGCGGGCAAGAGTACCTCGTCGCCTATTCAAAGCTTGGATTAGGGGATCTCTCTGTAGTGACCCTGGTGCAAAAGAATAGAGCCCTCCAAGCCATCGAGTCTCTGCGCTCTAAATCAGTTTTATTTCTACTAGCCATCATTTCTGCAGCGGCGATTCTGAGCGTGTTTGCTGCACGTTCTCTGACCAAACGATTGCGGGACCTCTATCATGCCACGAAGGAAGTGGCGCAAGGCAAGTTCGATATCCGGGTTCAGATCCCCTCTCGAGATGAAGTGGGTGGTCTTGCCCAGAGCTTCAATACGATGGCGGGCGAGGTAGCAAGGCTTCTGGAAGATAACGTAGCCAAAGCGCGAATGGAAAAGGAACTCGAGACGGCACGCATGGTTCAGGAAACACTTTTTCCAAAAGACCATTTTGAGGACTCAAGCATTGAAATTTTTGGATACTATAAACCGGCCAGTGAATGCGGTGGTGACTGGTGGAATTACAGCGACCGAGGCGATCATGTCCTATTATGGATCGGGGATGCCACGGGCCATGGCGCAGGAGCGGCCCTTATCACGAGCGCTGCCCGTTCCGCGGCGTCGGTTATTGAAAGTCTACCGCCCATGGAACCTGCCGAAATTTTAAGGGTTATGAATCGCGCGGTTCACCAGACTTCCAAAGGCAATATGCTCATGACGTTTTTTGTCGCAAAGCTTGATAAAAAAACGGGAGAGCTTTCCTATTGCAACGCAAGTCATGAGCCGGTCCTGATCATCACCAAAGATGTCCAAGGCCAAGTCGACCGAAAAACCATTCTGCCTTTGGATGAATCTAAAAACCCAAGGCTAGGTGACCGGGAAGAATGTCGTTTCAAAGAAGGGCGTATGACTCTGCAACCGGGTCAGGTTCTATTGTTCTACACCGATGGAGTAGTAGATCAGTATAACGCTCAAGAACAAACTTGGGGCGAAAGAAAATTCATTAAAGCTTTAGCGGCTGGATTGTCCGCAAATGAGCAGTTAGTTCCGGCCATGAATTTCGTACGTGAGGAAGGCGAAACTTTCCGAGGCGCTGAAGCGTTACGGGATGACGTTACTTTTTTTGCGTGCAAATTTAAGGGACAGTCAAGCTTGAGCGAGGCTGCTTAGTATGAAGATTAACGCAAAAAACCCTCGGCTTCGGGCGCTGATCTCGGATGAATTTCTAAAAAAATTTAGCGATGCCATTGAGATTACCGATGCGGCCTCCCAGGTCTCTTCAGTGCATTCACGGAATCTCATTCGCATCGTTGAGGGCGGAAGCCCCGGAGAAATCCTGAGGCTCTCCGAAATTGAGGGCAACTCAAATGTGATTTCGGCGGACCGGAAAGATTTTTTGGACGAGCTCAATGCCGCCGCACTTCTACTTGAGAACCCAGGGCTTTTTCACAAAGATCCGGTAGCCGCATTTTTTCCAAACGGACTGTTGGGCAAAGAGGTATTGAATTTTCAGTGTAAGGCGGAGCTCCAAAAATGCCGTAGCAAACTTGGGCTGATTATCCATCAGGTACCCAGAGCCCAGCCGCTGGTCGCAAACATCCTGCTCGCCATAAATGAATTTAGCAATAATTCGCTGGATGCATCTGCACGCGCAACTAAAGAAGGTTTTGAAGCCGAGATCGGCATTTGTTTTGATCAGAACCGGCTGATCGTTGTTGCGCGCGATAATGTGGGTTCACTGAAACCGCGTCAACTCATAAATCGTTTTTTTAAAACAGAGAATTTTGGCATCGCAAAAACTATGAATATGGATGAGCGTAAGGGGGGCGCGGGCATCGGCTGCCGCCTTATCTTTGATGTTTGCCAAAGCCTCTACCTAGCGGTGATACCGCAGTCCTTCACCACGGTAGTGGCAGTGTTTCAGCTGGGTACAAGTCAAAAAAATTTAGAGGCCCTGGGAAAAAGCCTGCATATTTCGGAATCTGACGGAAGGAGATCACTAGCGTGAGCACAAAATTTGAAATTCAAAAAGACGCTGCAGCAAAGGCATCGGGAGGGGAAGTTCATTTGAAAATCTCCGGTGCCATCGATGAGGATGCAAGTTTTCCGTTTGATCTGATTCCGGCGGATGGTTCTAGCCTAGTGCTGAACCTAGCGGGCGTTTCCCTCATTAATTCCTGCGGCATCCGTTCTTGGGTTAAGTGGATCAAAGGTATTCCTGAGTCCACTAAACTTGTACTTTATGACGTACCTAAAATCGTGGTGGATCAAATTAATATGGTCGACGGTTTTGTGCCAATAAATACCCAAATCGAATCATTTTACGTGCCCTATTTTTGCGACGCCTGCGAAGAAGTAACCCAGGTCCTTTACAAAGCGGGAAAGCATTATTTAGGAAAGGACTTAAAATTCAAAGAACCGGTTGCTTGTCAGAAATGCAAAGGCGAAACCGAAATCGACGTCCTTGAGACCAAATATTTTAAGTTCTTATCTACGCTTTAATTGAGGTAAGTCCTTCGGCTAAGCTCACCTTGGGCGCATAACTGAGCGTGCGATTTGCCTCGGTGATCAGAGCGCATGATTTTTTCACGTCCCCTTCACGGAAAGGCCCAAACTCTACGGCCGAAGATCCGAAGATGGGTTTCATCTCGTTAATTAATTCAAGTAGCGAAACCGATTTTCCGCTGGCTAGGTTGATGGGGTTTGCCTGCCAAAATTCTTGGTCTGAATTTAATTTTTCGGTGTGGGCGAGTAACCCCGAAACAATATCATTTACGTGTACAAAATCCCTGGTTTGTTTCCCGTCTCCGTGAATGGTTAAGGCGCGGCGTTCGGTTAGCCGGTCGGCAAAAATGGAGATTACGCCAGAGTAGGGCGAACGGGGATCTTGCTCTGGTCCGTACACATTAAAAAATCGAACTACACTTATGGGAAGTTTAAAGTTGATCGCAAACAGGCGACAGATTTTTTCGGACGCTAACTTTTGGGCCGCATAAAAACTTTGGGGCTCGCCATGTTTTGCGTCAGCTTCCGCTAGCGGGGAAATACCGGAATTGCCATAGACGGCAGCCGAGCTTGAAAAAACTAAAGGCAGTTTTTGATCATGGGATTTCAGTGAATTTAGGAGTTGAACAAGCCCCGTAACATTGTTGGCGTGACTTTCTACGGGGTCTTCGTCGCATGCGCCTACACTTACGGTGGCCGCCAGGTGAAAGATGAAATCCGTTTTGCTTAATGCTGCTTTCATTAGAGTCTCGTTTCGATAGTCACCCTTTATTAAACAGAGCCGATCCCGTGCTTCGGAAGGCAGGCTTGAAAATTTTTCCTCCCGTAAAACACGATCTAAAACCATCACGGTGCAGAAATTATTTTGCTTCAACAGAGCGCGTGCCAGGTGCGCGCCGATAAAGCCCATTCCGCCCGTAATGAGATAGTTTTGGTAATGAGCTTTTTTTTGCATAAGTGAAAGTATACCTCTGGTGTGTGTACATTTGCTGTGTCATTTTTTAGCTCAATGAAAGATTTCAGATCAGGTATTTTGGGGAGCCTCCCTGGAGAACTGCAAAGCCAAGGGCGATGGGAAAGAAACCCAGCCGTTACGATAGTGGGAGGCGGAATTGCGGGTTTACTTTTAGCCCATAGACTGCAAACTTTTGGGAACCGCGTAGAAATCCTTGAGGCGGCGGATCGTTTAGGTGGATTGATTCATACTTTTAAAACGCCCTTAGGTTTGGTGGAGTCTGCCGCGCAATCTTTTGTGTCATCCCCAGAGTTAGAGGCTCTTTTGGAAACTCTCGCGTTGAAAAAGAAAGTTGCGCGTAAAAATGGCATGGCGCGCTACATCTTCTCGCGGGGGTGTGCCCGCAAACTACCGGTACCGTTACCGGCAATTCCTGGGCTTTTATGGAAAGTTCTAAGGCAACGCCAAAAGTTAAGCGAGAATCCCACGGTGGCGCAGTGGGCAAGAGAACATTTAGGTGAGGAGGGATTACAGAACCTTGTTTATCCCATGGTTACGGGGATTTTTGCCGGGAATCCTGAGGCACTTGACTTTAACGCATGTTTTCCAACTCTCAGTAAAACAGATGGGTTGACGGTATTTCAAAGTCTTAGGCGCTTAAAGCGGGAAAGGTCGGCCGAACCTAAAGGGCCACGCTTATTTGCCCTGGATGGCGGCACTCAAGCGTTGGTGAACGCACTGGCGGCCCAGCTTGAAACCAGAGTTCCGGTGGCGCAGTTGCATTGTGGCGTCAAAGCAGATGCCCAGGAAGTGCTCAGGAAATTAAAAGTCGGGCCCGTTGTGCTTACGACCCCCGCTCAAGAAGCGGCCCAGATTTTAAAAACTATTTTTGAAATGAAGTTCCCAGGCGGAAATTCCCAGGCCCTTGAACTCATCGCTGGCCTTAAGGATGTTGAATACGCCCCACTATTGACCGTGACGCTATTTATAAATAAAAAATATTTGCATGCCTTACGGCCCGGTGTAGGCCTATTGAGGGCTAAGGAAAACTCCTTAAAATGTTTAGGTATACTGACTACTTCGGAGTCCTTCGGATCAGAAGAAGGGGAGATGGCAGAGCTAGTATTCATGTATGGCGGGATGCTAGAAAGAGACCTATTTTTTGAGCTTTCCCAAGGGTTTGAGACCGGTTTTTGGGCAATGCCAAAGGCCGGGCAAAAACTGCCGGAAGGTTTTTCTCAAAATCATCCGCTTTTTAGCGCATTAAAGCATGATCTACGCCTGGCTCTAGGTTGGCAGGGGGATGATTTAGACCCATCGTTAATCCACGTTTTCCCATGGCCTTGCGCAATTCCCCAATACACAAGAAGCCTTGCGTCATTATGGCCTAAATTAGGTGGCCTCTTAGCGGACGAGTTCCCGGGGTTATGCCTCTTTGGGAATTACACCGGGCAAGTCAGTATCCGAGGAATGGTAGAGACAGTTTCTCGGTTAAAACCGCCAAGTTTTTAGAAAAACTTGCGCCCGGCCCTTAACAAAATCCTTCTAAGTGTTATCCTAAAGATGACCAGTGGTTTCCTAAGGAAATGGGAAATCACAATCAGGACGCCTGAATTAATTTTGTAACTCAATTTCGAAGGAATGAAAGGAGAGCAGTTATGGCAAGGATGCTAGACTCAGTTTTTGGATCAGTGCTTCCCAAGGCATTGCGCGCAGGTAAAAGTTTTCAAGGAAGTGCCATAGGCTTTTCGGCCAAGGAGCGAGTGACGTTGTCATGGTTCGCCTTGGGTTTTTTTGCAGGAATTGTGGGCACCTCCATTACCCTTGGTGTATTTGCCGCTAACGCTACGGCTCATTCCGCAACCCGTCCCTCTTCCGTTGCATCCTCCATGAAATGGTATGAGCAAGAGGTCATTCACAATATGGTTTGTCGCCCATCGCCCGTGAATCGCATCAGCCGCCCCCAAAGTTGCATGGGTTTTGAAACTAGCTTCACTAGGTTTGCGGTTTTAGATTCATTTTCATACCTTTACGATTCACAAAATTCTTAAAGTTTTCCACCAAACTATTTTCGTCGATCTCACATGCGTTCTTTAGGTAAGTTTCTAACCGTTTACCCACCGCGAGATGAATCAGATCAAAGATATCGCATTTTTTTGCGAGCATCTCCATAAGGGCCGTTGAGGCGTGGTAACGCATGCGCACTTCCGATGCCGAAGGTGCTGCCTGTCCATTGCGTCGCAATGGATGGGAAAGCAGGTTCAATTGAAAAGCAGGCAAACCTTCCATCCACGCCGCTAGTTCAGAATACGCCACCGGCTGATAGGACCCGCCAAATTTTTTCGCGGTTTTTGCGCCTATGAAATTAGCTAAGCCTTCAGAGAGCCAGGCGGGAATGGCTTCGCGGTATTTTTGCAATACGATAACGTGAGTAAGTTCATGGGCAAAGGCGTCAGATAAATTAATTTTATTTATAAGTGGGCCCAAGAGCACGGCCTGGTCTTCGCCGCGGGTCAGCGCTCGTAAGTTCTTACCGTAGGGTTCAAACTCTTTGGCGTCGGTAAAGCGCACCGAAATTCGGCGCACCTGCCATTCCATATCCTTCTCCATCGCATCGACAATCTTGTCCATCCGCTGGGATTCTTTACCCGTGAACCATGGGGGAGTTGGGCCATCGATGCGGTAAGAGTTATGGGCAAGGACCGTGGTTGCAACCGACAAAAAAGGAATTACCAAACCGAACTTTTTTAAAGTTCGCGCGGAGGGTCCGGCAAAAATCTTGAAAACAACCTTGATTTGGTGCATAAAACGAACCTCCCCATGAACACGAAAATTACTTCCCGTACTTACTCATCCTATGGCACTTCTTCGGTGGTTGTACAAAAATTTGGCGGCACTTCCGTTGGCACCACGGAACGTATCCTCAACGTCGCAAAAATCTTGATGCAAACCCAAGCCCAGGGACGAGGGGTGGTCGGTGTGGTTTCTGCGATGGCGGGCGAAACCAATCGGCTAGTGGATCTCGCAACAAAGATCAACCCCCAGCCTTGGTCCAGGGAATACGACATGCTCCTAGCCAGCGGTGAGCAAGTGGCCGTAGCTCTGGTGAGCCTTGCCATAAATTCTCTCGGGGGAAAAGCACGACCGTTTTTAGGGCACCAAATTGGAATTCAAACAGATAGCATTTACTCAAGGGCTAGGATTAAAGCCATTGATTCAAGTGTGCTTGAGCGGGAGCTGTCCCGTGGGGTGATTCCAGTGGTTGCGGGTTTTCAGGGGGTGGACGTAGAAAATAACATCACTACTCTGGGGCGCGGCGGCTCTGACACTTCCGCCGTGGCACTTGCGGCCGCATTAAGCAAAACCCATAAGGTAGAATGCGATATCTTCACCGATGTCGATGGCGTTTACACTACTGATCCTCGCATTTGCCCCAGGGCCCGGCGCATCGATGTTATGAGCTATGAGGATATGATGGAACTCGCTAGCCTCGGTGCTAAAGTTCTCCAGATCAGATCGGTTGAATTAGCGGCCAAATACAAGGTGCCTCTTAGGGTTTGTTCTTCCTTTGATACCTCAGCCTCCAGTACCGATGGGACTTTAATCTTAGATGAAGCAATTGTGGGAGAAATGACGAGCATGGAACATGTGGTTGTAAGCGGGATTGCCGCCGACGCGAATGATGCGAAAATTACTTTATTGAATTTGCCCGATCGGGTGGGTCTGGCCTCAGAAATTTTTGGGCCCTTAGCCCAAGCGTCCGTGGTGGTGGACGTCATTGTGCAAACTACGTCGTCGGAAGGAAAGCTTAGTCTTTCGTTTACCGTGCCTAAACTTGATCTCGCCAAAGCCACCGAACTACTGCGGGATAAATTTCAACCTCAGTTTCCAAAAATGGAAATCCAGACCCAAACGAATTTGGCAAAGGTGAGCGTGGTCGGCGTCGGGATGCGCCACCATCCAGGTGTAGCCGCCCAAATGTTTGAAGTTTTAGCGGCCGCTAAAATCAATATTCACTTGATCACTACCAGCGAAATCAAAATCAGTGTTTTAATAGATGAGGCTCATATGAAAGACGCCGTGAGTCGGCTCCATAGTGCCTTTGGTCTGGATTCAGCCTCCTAACTCTGCGATTAACTATCGCTTATGCTGGAACTCCTTAGTATGCTGCAAGCAGAATGAGAGCTCCAAAATTACCCGAAAAACAAGCCTTATTCCTGGCTGCTTTTAAACACAGCGATGTTGCGCTGAATTACTTTGAAAAATCATCGCCGGGTTCGCTGCCTTTTAGCCTAAAAAATTACCCCAGGGTTTTTTTTGCGGGTCGCTCTAACGTCGGGAAGTCTTCCCTTTTAAATGCACTGACCAAAAGCCGCATCGCAAGGGTAAGCCGAGATCCCGGCCGAACGCGCGAGTTCAATTTCTTTCTCTATAAAAAAAATATATTGATAGATTTGCCCGGTTACGGTTTTGCAAAAGTGGCAAAAACCTTACGCGCGGAATGGGGTGAGGAAATTCCCCAGCTCATCCTTACCCAAACCCCTCTAAAAGTGGTGGTTTCTTTGGTGGATTCGCGAATTGGCTTCACGGCCCAGGACTCAGGGCTGGTTGAATACCTGAAAACCAACGAGCTTCCCTTCGTGGTGGTGTTCACCAAAATTGATAAATTTAAAAGTGCCAACGAAAAATCCAATGTGAAGCGAAAACTCTCATCCCTTGCCCTCGAACTTGGGGTTCCAGAAATTATTTTTTCCTCAGCCCTTGATGAAAGAAGCTTGAGTCCGCTGCGCGCGAGGATCTTTCAGCAGTGAGCGCCGGCCCCGGTCTTAAAAAACTCACTTTGCGCCGCCGGTTTTTAAAAGGGTATGTAAACTTCCTTTGGTACATGAACATTCCGGTACTGCTCATCGGCATCGGACTGGCACTCTGGGGTTTGCGTTACTCCGTAGAGCTCTACAAAAATTTGCGTACCGATATGGAAGAGCTACTTCCAGAAACGGCCGCCTCCGTTCAAGACCTTAAAAAAGTTTCAAAGCGAGTGGGTGGATTAAATCACCTTTCGGTCATCATCGAGGGGCCACATCCGGAAAAAGTTTTACAAGCACAAATCCACATTGCAGATGAACTTCGAAAACTTCCTCCCACTCTGGTGGCTAGGGTAGAGAATAATATTTTAAAGGAGAAGGCCTTTTTTGAGCATTACAAGAGCCTCTATATTGACCTTGAGGATTGGCAGGCCATCGATGAGTACGCAACTCGCCGCATCGCGTGGGAACGAGCGCACGCATCTCAAACTATGTTTAATATTCGGGGCAAACGGGATCCTAAGAAGCTAGGTCAGCCACAGTTTGATTTTAAGGCCCTTGAAGAAAAATACCGCAAACGAACGGAGGGCTTAACCCCTTTTCAAAAAGGTTATTTTCAAAGCGCCGATGGGCATCGTGCGGTTATATTGGCATTTTTGCCCGGGAAAACCACCGATGAAAAAGCTAATGAAAAATTATCGGACGCGGCTCGGGATATTGTAAATAAAATGGATTTGAAAAAGATCGATCCTTTTTTAGAGGTCGGTTATTCGGGGGATGTTCGGAATATGATCGAAGAGCATGAAGGCCTCATTGAAGACCTTGAGCTCTCCACGGTGGTGGTTTTGGTTCTGGTAGCGGTCTCCATGCTGGCTTATTTCCGTACCTTCTGGGGCGTCTACGCGCTTTGTGCCGCCCTCTTCTGTGGTTCATTTCTCACCTTTGGCCTCACTTATTTTGTTGTGGGTTATTTAAACGCAAACACCGCCTTCTTAGGTTCCATCGTCATCGGCAATGGCATAAATTTTGGGATCATCATGCTGGCGCGCTACCTTGAAGTGAGGCGGCGGGTGGATCCACCGGCGTTGGACCACGAAGAAATGAAATCCGCCGTGGATGACTTTCAGGATTCAGGCGTGTCTGATGTGCCCATTTCGCCCGATGCACTGCCCATCAAAAGTAAAGGCATGGATGCGAGGGCTGCCGTTGAGGATGCGATTTCTTATACCGGTGCCTCTACCGCGGTGGCCGCTGCCGCCGCCGGATTGAGTTACATGTCCCTTATGATTACCGACTTTCGAGGTTTCAATCAGTTTGGGATTATCGGTGGCTTAGGCATGCTTTTGTGCTGGACCACTACCTTTACCATCATGCCAGCCCTTCTACTTTTTTTTGAAGCTCGTGGGCTAATCAAACTGGAAAAAGATATCCGCCCCTGGCGAAAATTTTTTCAAAGCCAGTTTGTGAAGAAAGTAGTGAGTTTCTTTTTTAATCCCAAAGAGGCTCGGGAGATCAGAAATTCAAAAAGTTTATTTCACTGGCTAAGCCTAGCCATTCCTCGACATGCTAAAAAAATCTTACTGGCCACGGTAATTTTAACTGCTCTATGTCTAGTGCAAATTCGAAAGCTTGGACCCGAAACCTTAGAGAGCGATTTTTCAAAACTTCGTAACATTCATAGCTTAAATGAGGGCGCCGGATTTTGGGGTAAAAAAGTGGATGCCGTATTTGGCAGGTATCTGACGCCCACGGCCGTGGTCACGGAAAAGCCAGAGGAATCGAAAATTCTCGCCAAGGAGCTTCGTAGGCTGCAAGACCTTGAAGGTCCTAGGTCGCCCTTTGGTGATATTAAAATAATCGAGGACTTTTTACCGACTGAGCAGCGAGAAAAAATCGCCCATATGGAGCATTTACGATCCTTGCTCACGCCCCAGATCTTAAAGCATATGAACAGTCATGACCGGGCTCGGGTGAATGATTTACTACCAAAGGAGAAGCTGAACGAAATCACCATCGAGGATTTCCCGCCCGCCCTTAAGATCCCGTTTAAGGAAATGGACGGAAGTGTTGGAAAAATGGTTCACGTATTTCCACAGCTCAAATTTTGGGACGGTAGAGAAGTTGTAAGATTCGCAAAGACACTACGAAAGGCCATTCGGGACACGAACGTAAAGGGCCTCATTGCGGGGCAGCCGCCACTTTCCGCCGATATGATCGATGCCATCTCAACCGATGGGCCTCGCGCTACGTTGGCGGCGATTTTGGCCGTGACCGCCCTGGTGATCATGATTTTTTTACGCCGTTTTGACCTCATCGTTGCTGTGTTAAGCGCACTTTTTCTTGGAGTGCTTTGGATGGCCGGTTTTATGGCGACATTTGAATTAAAGGTCAATTTCTTAAACTTCATTGCGTTGCCCATCACGTTCGGTATTGGGGTTGACTACTCAGTAAATATTTTTAGTAGGTATCGAATCGACCAGGATCTGCTGGGAGGCAAGGCTAGCGTAGCCGATGCCATTCGGCATACCGGGGGCGCCGTTGCGCTTTGCTCTTGGACTACGGTCATTGGTTATGGTTCGCTCATGGCGGCTTCTAGCCAAGCATTTGTTTCCTTTGGTCGGCTTGCCGTCCTGGGTGAACTCACTTGTCTTCTTGCGGCGACCTTGTCGTTACCAGCGCTCTGGGCATGGCGGGAAAAAAATAGAAAAAGGAGAGTTAGAACATGAAGTTGATTCGCAAAGTTTTAGGGAGGTTGATTTTATTTATGGATTCTACATTTGTGCCTGAAGGAATAGTGCGATCTCCAGAGAAGCAAGGTGAAGTCGATGAAGAGCTTTCTTTGATTACCTTATACGAAATGAACACGTGTCCTTTCTGCGTAAAAGTGAGGCGTGCCGCCAAACGACTTTCTTTAGGCATTGCGTCCAAGGATGTGCAGAAGGATTCCGCCGCAAAAGCAGAATTGGTACGCGAAGGCGGAGAGTTTCAAGTCCCTTGCCTGCGCATTCAAAACAAAGATGGATCTGTTCAATGGATGTATGAATCAGATGACATCATTGCCTACCTTGAAGAAAAATTTGGTGCCGCTAAAACTTAATACCTTTGGTGGGCAAACGCCGATGTCTCACAAAAGGTATTAACCCTTAGTGGACTTTGACTTCCAATAGAGTCCGCTCCAGGCGGTCAAGCCCTTCCTTAAGTTCGGCCTCGGAAATATTCAAGGCCGGTTGAAACCTTACGGCCGGTGCGTAACTCATGGAAAGCACTCCTGCTTCAACCCCACGTTTAAAAAGCGCCACCGTCTTTGCGCTGGAAAGCGGCGCTTTGGTTTTTTTGTCTTCAACAAGTTCCATGGATAAAAAAAGGCCACTTCCGCGGACGTCGCCGATGAAGGAAAATTTTTCTTGCCAATTTTTTAGGCGCGCTAAAAAAATTTCGCCTAGGCGTTGGGAATTTTCCGTTAGTTTTTCGTCTAAAATAACTTCTAAGGTAGTAAGGCCCGCGGTGCACGCCATGGGGTAGGCGCCGTAGGACGAAGAGCTACCGCTGGGATTGGCGAATGGTTTTGCCTGGGCAATGTCCTCGCGTGTAACCAGCGCACTGATGGGGTAACCTGCACCAATACCTTTTCCGAGGGTCATGATATCGGCTTCGACTTCCATGGCGGGAGAGGCAAACAAAGTTCCCGTTCGACCAAATCCCGTGATCATTTCATCGCAGATGAGGAGCGCATCAAACTCCTTGGCCACTTCACCAATGGCTTTGAGCCAGCCTTTCGGCGGAATAATATTTCCGGCCGTTCCTTGCATAGGCTCAACCACAATGGCGGCCAAGGCTCCGGCACTTTGGGCCTTGATGCTTTTGCGGGTGAAATCCACGCAAGCCATGCCGCAAGAACTGTTCTCAAGTCCAAAGGGACAACGATAACAATCTGGATAAGGGGCCGAAAGCGCGCCCGGTGGAAATGGCCCAAGACCTTGTTTCGCGGTAGTTCCCATGAGCGCCATAGTGCCTTGGGTTTTCCCGTGAAAGGCACCCCAAAAACTTAGGAATTCCCATTTTTTGGTGTGGGATTTTGCGAGCCTCATGGCCGCCTCCACGGCTTCCGTTCCGCCGGAATAAAACTGAATTCGTGAAAGGTGAGCGGGCAACGCTTTTTTGAGCAATTCCAAAAATTTTACGCGCGACTCCGTAGTGAAGCTGCCAACTGTAAGTTCTTCAAGCTGAGCTTGGAGCGCTTTGATATACTTGGGGTGACAGTGGCCAATGGAATTAACACCGATGCCGCCAATCAAGTCGATGTAATCCCTGCCCTCAACATCCCAGAGCTTTGAGCCCCGGCCCTTTTTCATGGCGACGCCCGCAAGGACTGCAAAATTTTGCAGTCCGGGAGCCAAGAGATCAGATTCACGTTTTCGTAAGTTTTCGGAGGATTGAGTGTGCAACATATAAAAATCCTTTTTTGCCTTTTAGCGGAAGACTAGCCAGCGGTGTAGGGGATAATTCCAAATCCAACCTACCGCTAAGCCCACTAAGATTTTAGAAAGCGCGTACTTAACGCCTAGATGCTCCGTTACCAGGTAAACTCCCCAGGTATTCAGCACTAAGCTTGTGACGGCGACGAGGGTGTATTTGATGGCTTGGGCTGAAACGGGGTGGTCGGTTGGGTCGTTGGTATGGGTTTGAAATCCCCAGTGCCGGTTTGAAGCGAAGTTAGCGGCCGCGCCAAAGAGTGCGCCGATTGCCGTCGCGATAACATAATACACGTGGAGCACTTCCACCAAAAAAACTAAGGTTAAAAAATCTACCGCGGAGGCAAGGGTGCTCGTGATGAGGGCCCGCGTAAAAGTAGATTTAAGGATCTGACGCAGCCCTTTGGTGGGGGTTTGCGCATCCGGATATGATGACGACATCTTGGTTCCATACTGCATTTAGTCAAAGAGCGTCAAACGCTGAATTTTTGGCGCCGTAAATATTGCTTCGGAAACCGAAATATTGGAACTATGAAAAGAAGCCCTTTCCAAACTAATGGTCATTCATTAACCTAAATTCATTAAAACTATGAAAGCAAAAAAAGAGAAAACTATCTCCATTCCTCGTCAACTCAGCGAGGTGTTTCCTAAAATGATGAATTTATTTTATCGTTTGACCAAGGGTATGGGTTGTCCGGCGAACCTTACCATAGCGCAATTCAAGGTCGTGCAAAGCCTAGCGCAGTCGAGCGTTCCCGTGAGGATGTCGGATCTTTCGACGCAGCTTTCCATCAAACAAAGCACCCTTACGGATACGGTTAAAAAATTGGTTACGCTGGATCTCGTAACACGGCAACGGCCCCAGTCCGACGACCGCGTGGTGGAGCTTAGCTTAACCGCTAACGCAAAAAAGCTCATGAAGGAGCACCAAAGTGTTCTTGTTAAAGTTTTCCAAATGATTTGCAAAAACCTGCCCGAAGCCGAGGCAAAGCAACTCTTAGATCATCATCTGCACATTTTTGAGGTGTATTCGAAAGTGAACTTAAAAACAGAAGCAAATAAAAAAACGGTTAAATCGGCGGGGAAAAGTACTTTCAAAGACGGAGCATTGGCCACGGGCCAGGCGTCCTTACTGGGCGTTTTTGCAATGCTTATGCTCGGGGTTTTTTCTAAACCTGCCTTTGCGCTCTCCCTGACGGAGTTCATCGCGCAAGTTGAGTCCGGTAATGATGACTTTAAAGCGCGCAGCGCTCGGGCCCAGGGGGCCTTTGAGCGGGCACATGAAGATGACCTGGTTTACGCACCAACATTTTTTGCTAAGACGGATCTTTTCTACGATAAGACCATCAAGAACAATCCCACCTTCCAAGGATCGTTGACCAGGGTAAATCGTTATAGTTTGGGAATTAGCAAAGTCACATCCTTTGGCACGCGCGCAGCACTTTCTTACAATTTAACCTACACATCCTTTAAGGACACGAGTCTCGCCTTCGTGCCCCAACCTCAATATCACGAAGGTTCCCCTCGGATCGAAGTCTCCCAGCAGCTCTGGGGAACCGGATGGGGCAGTGTAGAGCGTGCCCGAACGGAAACCACTTCAGCTAAAGCTTTGGGTGATTCCTACCTTGATCTTTTTCAGAAAAAGCGTAGTCGGATTGACGCCATTAAGGCCTACTGGCGTTTGCTTGCGGCCCAAAAAATGGTGCTCATCAAACAAAATACGTTAGAGCGTGCGAAGGAACTTTTGAAATGGTCGGAGCGTAGGGTGAGTTTATCCTTGGTGGATCGAACTGACCTTTTGCAAGCGAAGTCCGCATTTCGAACTAGGGAAATTGAACTTGAGCTCGCCAAAAATGATCTCAAATCCATGGTGTTTCAGTTCAATGCTGCCCGCGGAGTTTTGGGTGGTGGAGGGGCATCGGAGGCACTAAATTTAGAGCCGTTGGAGGATGTTGATACGAAACATGTCCTGGAACTGCAGATCCCGCAACGCGGCGGGGCTAGAGAAGATGTGCTTGCTCAGGAACAAAAATTAAAGGGCATCGAAGCTTATTCGGTTTTACTCTACGAAAAGGCAAAGCCCACTTTGGAGTTCAAAGGGCTGTACTCCTTTAATAGTCGAAAAACCGAACGAGACGATGCTTTGCGGTATTCCTTTCAATCCACATATCCCCTCTGGGAATTTGGTCTTGAACTACGGGTGCCTTTGGATTTCCGATTAAACTCCGATTTGAGACACGCGGCGGCCCACGAAAGATTTGCCGCCGAGGCTGATTTAACGAGACGTGGTTTTGAGGCGGAGCAGCAGTGGCAAGATCTCAACCGGCAGTTTAGTGAGGTTCGCGCACTATTGCTCGCGTCCATGGAGCTTGAGAAAGAACAAATGCAAAAGCTCAATCATGAGAAGTCTCGTCTGACGAACGGCCGTACTACCTTTTACCAGGTTCTAGTATTTGAGACGGATTATTCCTTAGCCCGCACCCAGGTGGTTGACCTTAAAACCAGACTCCTAAGCTTGCATGCCGATCTGCAAATGTTTCGCTCTGAAGAAAGGGCTGCCCTATGAATTTAGCTGAACTTTCCATTAAACGGCCCATTTTCATCACATGTATTGTCATTTGCATTTTAGCCGTAGGTTATATTTCCCTTAAAGGTTTAGGGGTCGATCTCTTTCCCGATGTGACCTTTCCCGTCGTCACGGTGACTACAGTTTATCAAGGTGCAGCCCCCGGTGAGATTGAAACTCTGGTTTCAAAACCCCTGGAGGATGAAATCGGAACCTTGTCGGGAATCAAAAAGCTGAGATCGATCAATCGCGAAAGTACGAGTGTGGTGGTGGCGGAGTTCACGCTTGAAACCGATATTAAATATGCTGAGCAACAGGTCAGGGACCGAGTAGGTTCGGCCAAAAGAAATCTTCCTAAAGATATTAAAGAGCCTGTCATAAGACGGGTCGACCCTGCCGACCAGCCCATCCTCATTCTTTCCGTAGCGGCGGAGCTTGAGCCAGGAAAACTTTTTGATGTGGTCGATAACGATATTCGTCCTAAATTTGAACAAGTAAGCCAGGTGGGTCTCGTAGAAATCATTGGCGGACGTAAACGCGAAATCAAAGTGGAGCTTGACCGTAAAAAGTTAAAGGACCGGGAAATCTCGGCGACGCAAGTGAGCCAGCGCTTAGCGGTGGCTGGCCAAAACGTTCCCGCCGGTAAGTTTGATCGCACGGCAAATGAAATCACTTTCCGCACTATGGGTGAATTCAACGTTTTAGAAGATATTAAAAGCACCATCGCAAACTTCATGGGTAACGATGTGCCCATCACCATTGCGAGCTTGGGTAATGTAGTAGATTCCCTGGAGGATGAAAGAACCAGGGCCTATGTAAACGGGAAATCTTCGCTGTTTTTATATGTATTTAAGCAATCGGGCGCCAATACCGTAGCGGTGGTGGATGCCGTTCAGAGAAAGTTTGAAAGCCTAAACACGGATCTTGCGCGTTTGCCTGGCCAGCCTAAAATTTCGTTAGTTCGGGATGGTGCAAAATACATTCGCGCCAACGTGGAGGATGTAAAGGATTCCATTTTCCTGGGCATCGTTCTCACCATCATTGTCGTATTTTATTTTTTAGGTAGCGCACGTTCTACCTTCATCACAGGATTGGCCTTGCCCAACAGTCTCATTGGCGCATTTATTCTCATGGCCTATTTCGGATTCACTATCAACATTATGACCCTGCTTGCACTGAGCTTAAGTGTCGGTCTGCTTATCGATGATGCCATCGTCGTGCGGGAAAATATTTTTAGGCATTTAGAGATGGGTAAAACTCCCAAACAGGCGGCCCTAGAAGGCACCGCCGAAGTAAGGCTTGCGGTCATTGCGACCACCCTCACGGTTATTGCCGTCTTTGGTCCCATCGCATTTTTAAAGGGTGTCACTGGCCAGTTCTTTAAACAATTCGGATTGACCATTTGTTTTGCCATGGCCATCAGCCTTTTTGATGCGCTCACCATCGCGCCTATGTTGTCGGCTTATTTCGCCGGACAGTTGCATAACAATGAGCATAAGGAGAACGCTGCGAAAAAAACCTCGTCGTCGGCCATCGGTCGATTTTTTTCGGCAATTTACCATGCCACTTTAGGGAAGACCGTCGTACTCTTTCAGCGATTTCAAGATCACCTTGAGCATCTTTATCGTAGGGTGTTGGCATGGGTGCTTTATCGTCCAAAAACCACTTTACTCATCTCCATGGTTTTATTCGTCGGGAGTTGTTCCACGGTAACAAAGATCCCAAAAACGTTCCTACCACCCCAGGATGCGGGTGAGTTTTCCGTAGGTCTAGATTTACCGCCCGGTGCAAGCTTAACGGCAATGACCGAAGCCGCACTCAAAGTGGATGAGCTCATTCGCAGCAATAAAGAAGTTCATCTCACGGCACTTACTGTAGGGGGCCGGGATGGCGAAGCAAACGTTGCTGACCTCTATGTAAACCTTGTGCCGGCAGAAGAACGAAAACTGAATACCAGCGGCGTAAAACAAAACTTGCGTGATCAGCTGGCCAAGGACTTTGCTTACACTAACCCTAAGGTTAAGGATTACGATGCCGTGGGTGGAGGAATGCGTCCGTTTAATCTTGAAATCATGGGATCTGATCCCGATGAGCTTGAAAAATATGCCACTAAGGTTTTTGCCGAAGTTCGTAAACACCCTGGGCTAAAAGATGTGGACTTGGACTTTAAGGCCGGAAAACCTGAATTCCGCATCGTACCCGACAAACGTCGGGCTCAAATGTTGGGTGTTTCCACTATTCTCATGGGTTCTGAACTCAGAAATCAAATTGAAGGTGAAACTCCCGCAAAGCTGCGCCAACTCGGCAGAGAGTACGATATTCGCGTACGCCTCAAAGATGACCAGCGCAATCTTCGTGAGTCCTTTCACGAGACCTTCGTGCCTAATATCAATAACTCACTGGTACGCGTAGATAGCGTCGCTAAGCCTGTGGACACCACGGGGGCTTCAAAAATTACTAGGGTGGATAGGAATCGTTATATTTTAATTTCGTCCGATATTACGCCCGGTGCGGGCCTGGGTAATATTATGCAGGATCTAACAAAACTTCTTGAGGTGGATATGAAAATTCCTCCTGGAATGAGATACGCGTTCACGGGTCAGGCGGAGAATTTTAAAGAGCTTGGCGATAGCGTCGTTATGGCCATTACCCTTGCCATCCTTTTTATCTTTCTCATTCTATCAAGCCTTTATGAGTCGTTTATTACCCCGGTGACCATCATGGTTGCGTTACCCCTTGCGGTTTGCGGTTCTCTACTGGCTTTGTTTTTAACGGGGCAAAGCTTAAATATTTTTTCCATGATCGGGGTCATTATGCTGCTCGGGGTGGCGACAAAAAATTCCATTCTTTTGGTGGACTACGCAAACCAGCTTTTGGAAGCTGGGACTTCGTTGAATGAAGCGATCATTAAGTCAGGGGCCACAAGGCTTCGTCCTATTCTCATGACCACCATGGCCCTTATTGCGGGAACTTTTCCCGTAGCGCTAGGTCTTAATGAAGCGTCTAGGCAGCGTACGAGTATGGGCATTGCGATCATTGGCGGGCTCGTAAGCTCAACGCTGCTAACGTTGGTTGTGGTCCCAGTGGTTTTTTCAGGCATCACCCGATTTCGTTGGTGGCTAAAAAGTAAAAGATCGGCCAAAGTAGTCGCATGAGAATAGAGATGAGTGAATTCCTAGATTTTCTGAAACGGCAAAACATCGTCGGGCTTGCAACGGCGGTAATCATCGGTGGAAAACTCAATGAACTTATAACGAGCATTGTAAATGATTTCGTGATGCCTATCTTTTTGCAGCCAGCGCTTAGGGCTGCCCACGTAGACGATATTAAGAAACTTCATTTTAGTGGAATCTATTACGGAAAAGTTCTCGGCGCCGGCATCGACTTTATTTTAGTGGCCCTGATTATATATTTTATCGTGAAACTTATTTTGAAGGATCCATCTCAAACTTTTCCCGTGAAAAAAGTTTGATTTTAGGGCGCACTAAGAAGTGGTCGGACTAGCGGTTCAGTCTGCGTAACTCACGATACATGAAGCAGAAGCGATGAATCGCGGTGTAATTTGCAAATACTGCTACCAAGAGAATAGAAAATAATAGTGGGTAGTGAAGTGCTTGAGCAAAGCTAGGTTCTACGACTTCTAGCCAAGGTGAAAAAAGCGGGCTTAGAAACGCTCCGGCGCCAAGATAAACTGCACGTTCCGGACGCCTCATGTAGCCTTTAGGTACCGGCACCCCGAGTGCTTCGCCCTTAGCTTGAGAATAACTGACAAGATAGGATCCGAGTAGAGCCGCTAAAACTAAAGCCATGGCACCCGCATGAAAACGGTAATAGATACAAAAACCACCGAGATAAAAAAACTCAGTATAGCGATCGATGGTAGCGTCAAGCACTTCGCCGGCATCACTTGCTACGCCGCGCGACCTTGCAACCATTCCATCTACCGCATCTAAAAGTGCTGATAGAATGGAGAGCCCACCGGCAGCCGCCACCTGACCAAATGCAGCAGTGACTCCTGCAATGAAACCCAGGATTAAGCAGGACCAGGAAAAAAGATTAGGCGAAAGTTCAAGTTGGGTCGCCCATTTGCCTAAGGGCGAGATCACCCAATAACCAAATTCCATGGGCACTTGCCCCAAAAAAGGTGAACCACCTTGTTTTTGAACGCGGGCGCTTGAATGCCGGCCGCCCAAGGTTTCGCGTAAAACAAAACCTAAAAAAGCTACGACGACTAAAAGAGTCGTGGCGCCGACGGCCACGACCCCATAACTATATTCAAATCCGGTATTACCGAGCGGCACTCTCATCAACTCCATAGTAAGTGAGACCAAGATGATTGATGAGCTCTTCCCCGCAGATAAAACGCAATGTATTCTCGAGTTTTAGTTTTTGGATGAAAAGATCATGTTCTGGATGAAGCCCTGGAGCAACAATCGGACACTTGAAATAGAAGCTCATCCATTCCTGAATTCCGGAAAAACCTGAACGTTCAGCAAGGTCAAGAAACAAGGCCAAATCAAGGACAATGGGCGCTGCAAGAATGCTGTCACGACACAAAAAGTTAACCTTGATTTGCATGGGGTAGCCTAACCAGCCAAAGATATCGATGTTATCCCAGCCTTCTTTATTATCGCCCCGCGGAGGGTAATAATTGATTCTCACTAAGTGATGGATGTCTCCGTACAGGTCCGGGAAAAGCTCTGGTTGAAGAATTTCTTCTAAAACGGAGAGTTTGGTAATTTCCTTAGATTTAAAAGAGCCTGGATCATCGAGAACTTCGCCGTCACGGTTGCCAAGAATATTGGTTGAGTACCAGCCGTTCAAACCTAAAAGCCTTGCCTTAAGCGCTGGGGCAAGTGCGGTTTTAATCAGGGTTTGACCTGTTTTGAAGTCGCTACCAGCGATGGGAACGCCATTTTTTTGGGCTAGTTCCTGAAGGGCAGGCAATTCAACGGATTGATTGGGAGAGCCGTTGGCGTAAGGAACTTTTTCCATGAGTGCGGCATAGGTGTAGATCATACTCGGCGCAATTCCTGGATCATTCTTTCTTAAGCCTTCTTCGAACTTCACTAAAGAAGAATGCACATCTCCCAATTTCACGTAAGATTCAGTTGAGGCACACCAAACCATCACCACGCGGCTCAAATTATTGGTGCGTACGAAATTCCGAATATCTTCCCGAAGCAGCTGCGCCATGTCCCATTTGGTGGCGGCCTTCTTAATGTTTGGTCCTGAAATACGTTTGATGAATTCAGGATCGAAAACGGCAGGCATGGGCACGATTTTTTCAAGCGCTGGCCTGAGTTCGTCGACCAAACGGTCGTCAAGCACGCGAGCTTTCCGCGCAGCTTCGTAAGCGTTGTCGGAATAAATATCCCAGCCACCAAAAATGATGTCATCGAGTTTCGTAAGTGGCAAAAAATCACAAACGTCTACGATACGGTTCTCATCCCGTTTGCCCAAACGCATCTTTCCCATTTGGGTAAAGGAACCCACTGGTTTGGCAATGCCTTTTTTCACCGCTTCAACTCCGGCAATCATCGTGGTTGCAACCGCACCTAGGCCTGGCATTAAAATCCCAAGTTTGCCTTCTGCGGGACGAGTCTTAGGAGCGATGGGCCGGCTCCCGGACGAAGATGAATTTGTAGATGCGCTGCTTGAAGTGGATGAAGGGCGACTTGCTGTCATGGATGTTCTCCTAAACGTTAGAATTCTTCCCTCCTACACCGCTTTGGCCCGTTTGTCTTTGCAAATTACAGTTTACGAGCCCCAAGGACTGTTGGTAGCTCTCCGGGAAGAAAGCGAGAAAAATTATGGTTCGTATTTATCAAAAGGCTCCAGAGTTTACGACACAAGCATACTTCCAAGGCAAAATCCAAAACCTGTCCCTTAAAGACTACAAGGGGAAATGGGTTGTGCTTTTCTTTTATCCCTTGGATTTTACTTTTGTTTGCCCAACTGAAATTCAACAGTTCAGCGAGCGCCACGATCAGTTCAAGCGTTTGAATTGTGAAATTCTTGGGGGAAGTGTTGATAGCCCGTACAGCCATGAAGCCTGGTCAAAGGCGTCATTAGGGGAACAGAAGTTTCCTCTGATTTCTGATTTGAACCATGCCATCAGCACGGCTTACGGCTGCTATATCGAAGATAAAGGCGTGACGCTTCGTTCGACATTCATTATTAATCCCGAGGGCGCGCTTCATTACATCGCGCACAATCCTTTGGACGTTGGTCGTTCGGCCGATGAAGTCCTGCGATTGGTTCAAGCCCTGCAGACCGGTGAGCTTTGCCAGGCAGGTTGGACGAGCGGCGAAAAAACTTTGACGCAGAAGCTAAAAAAGTAATTTCTTGAGCCGGGGTTTTGCGTGTGGCGCTTTGCTCCATGTGATGCTGAGCGTTGTGCGAGACTCCGGTTCAAATTTGACTTTGCTGCGGGAACATCTTTAGATCAGTTAAGAGAATGTTTTTTCAATTCACATCTGAAAAAGGTGTAAAATAAGGATGTAAATTGAAAAAAAGATGTTTTCGAAACTAAGCCTTATGCCTGGTAATTGCACTTCAGTGATGGAGCGCCATGAAGGTTGTATGGCTAGCGCGGTTACGGTTGGCTACGGTTGGCAATGATGAGCTATGGAAGTCTCATCACATAAACTAAAGGAGTTTACCTGTTTGAGCTCTCGGCATTGTTCCTTACTCAGAACCTTTGATTTTCGAGTTTTAGCGGTGACGCCCGTCACGGCCCTGGGATTACTTTTT
This sequence comes from uncultured Oligoflexia bacterium, assembly GCA_964475985.1. Classification (GTDB taxonomy): domain Bacteria; phylum Bdellovibrionota; class UBA1018; order UBA1018; family CAYHWW01; genus CAYYYP01. Next base: position 115,975 of record CAYYYP010000002.1, read on the forward strand.
GCCTCGGGAGTTTCTGATTTTGCTCATGGTGCGAAGGTGGAGGTCGTTCCCGTCTCAAGCGTCCAGCCCATTCCCCCTGAATCGGCAATCACGCCAGGCTCAACGATACCTTCGGGCGGAGTGGGCACAACGGTGGTAACGGCAACGCCATCTGGTTCGGCGCCGACCGGGTCTACGCTCTTAGCAACTGGTGCTGTGATTAGTCTTTCGCAGATGAAGGGGATTAAAGAACTTCGTGTGCACTTACCTTCATTTAGGGCGCGTTTTAGCGGGATTTCTTCGCGGGTCGCTCAAAGGCAAGGAAGTCTTTTGCAGGCCGGAGTACTGCAAGGTGGGGCTGGCTGTCTGCTAAGGGCCCAAAGCATGGCGCTGCCTTCTGGGGGTTCAGCCATCGACATGGACCCTCAGACGAGCGAAAAATCGTCCCACGATTGCATATTTGAAATTCAAGGCACCCTTGATGAATCCATTCATTTAGATCTTTTTGCGGAGCGAGACGGCTACGTTGAAATTGAGGGATGGCAGGGGGATGTTGAATATAAGTCCAGTCGTGGAATTCTTGGCTTTTCTCATCTCAGGACGCTTAACGTTGATTGTGGCGCCTGTGATGTGAGTGGAGAATTCTTAGAGGGGCCCTTTTATTTTCAAGTGCAGAACGGAAGCGTTGGAGTGGTGAATCTTCGGGATAGCGTTACCGGAAACTCTGGTGGGGACATTGCGCTTCACTGGGAAGTCCTAAAAAAGGAGAGCATGGTGAACCTCTCCAATCGATCAGGTGATATTCGTTTGGATTTTCCCAAGCAAGCCCATCTCACGATGGATCTAAAAGCGCCACGAGCAGAGATTTTCAGCACGGCCGCTTCGGCGGAAAACGGCAGTACCGTAAATGCCACGGCAAATGCGGGATCCGTTAGAGTTTTTAAGCATTAGAAGATTCGTGAGCCTAAGTAGCGGCTAAAAACTATGATTACCTTGAGGCAAGGGCAGTCCGTAGCGTATTCAGAATAGTCACCGCAGATTCAGTTCCTACAATTGCCGCTAAGGGTGCTTGAAACTGCCCAATATTTTCCGGAGTGAGCAACGATATCGAAGTTCTAAGAACTCCTAGTGCGATCGTTCTTTGGAAAGAACTCAACCCGGCCCGGGTGAGGGCGAGTTCCAGAACGGACTCTATGGGAAGGGGGCCAGAAATCGGGGATGGTGCTGTCGCAGCCTGGCTCATCGATGGTGCTGGCCTTGGTGACGAAGTGCCTGGATTAGAATTCAATGAGGCAAGACCGCTTAAGAAATCGGTCAATGAGTGACTCACATTCCCGCCGACCACAGAAGCTGCGGCTTCCAAGGGATTGGAACTGTTCCTTGCGGCAAGTGCAGCCTTTGCTGCCACCGAAACCATGCTTCGAATACCGGAATTATTCTGGGCAGCCGTAACCAAAAGATTTACTCGTTCAGTTGGCGGAGCTTTATTCCACACTTCTTTCGAAACTCCCGCGGCCGTACTTCCGCCATTTGCCTGAACCCAAGCTGCAGCTTGCTCGCGCAGTTCAGCCAACGCCGCCCGATCGGCTTCATCTAAGATAAGGGGGCTTTCCCCTCCGTCGGAAACGATGGGGGCAGCACCAAAGCCCGGAGTTTGTGCTGGGGCGAAATGCACCAACGGTGAAGGGATGGCCGGCTGAGCTTCCGGAGTGACTTGTGAGAGTGGCCTCCCTGTTACGATGCTAATGAGCTGATTGCGGCGTAAGCTCGGATCCGAAATGGCTCGCAATCCCACTAAAATTCCTTCAACGCTTAATCTTGAGAAGGCGTCGAGTTGCTGTTCGAATTCACCGGTTACGGCGGACTGCTGGGCAATCTCCACCAGAGTGCTGAGGGCAGTAGCATTTTCTTGAGGATCGATTGCCAGCTTTGCGTAAATAATTTCTAGTTTTTTACGCAAGAACTCGATGCAGATTTCTAAATCCTTAAGGGACGCTAGCGCGTAATGAGCTTGCTCCGCCATAGTTGGCCTCGCCGGCGTATGTTGATCCAGCGCGCGGAAGGCTTGATACCAGCGCCTGAGTACATACTGCATAAGGGTTTCATCAAACGGCAAAAAATCACTCACTAGATATCCCGGATCATGGGCGATATGATCCGAGTCCGTCGCCAGGCCTTCTGAGGTGGAACTTCCCTGTAGAGTTTTAAGTTTTGTTCGTAACTCATCCATCATGCGGCCTTGCTCGCTTGGGTCAGGGGAAAATGAAAAGCCAAGGGCAAGATGTTGGGCCCGGGAAATAAGGTTCATCAAAAAGTATTCGTAGCTACGGGCGGCCGCTACCGGATCCATCGCGGTTTCGCACAGGGATTTAGGTACGGCACTGGGCTGCGTAGCCTGGGCCATGAACGTTGAACAAAATAAGAGTAGAATTAGGCTGATTTTCTTCATAAATGTGCGGCAATCCCATAACCTTGCCCAGATTAATTCGCAAATATTAAATGAAAATACTTTATAAAATGGATTGATTCGGTGGACCATCTTTACTCTAGATGCGTGCTTTGATAGCAAACTCACTCTTAAACAACTGAGGAGGTGGGATGGGTTTTGTTCGTAACATCGTCGTTTTCGTAAGCCTTATCGTTTTAATTTTATCTTCAAACGCTAATGCTAACTCCCGTCGTTCACGGCGTCCCGTCCGGCCAGTGATCACCATCTTTGCTAGGGGTCCCGTAGGGGTTACGCCCCGGCAGCTTCCGCCCCCGCTTCCGCCGTCCATTCCGGAAGGCTCAGTAGTTTTAAAGCGGTGGTCAGGACCAAACGTCCCTTCGCGCATTCTGCGCATTCGACCTGGGTTTACTCCAGCTTACGTGGCGGAAATTCGTCTGTCCGAAGAAATCACCCTTGAGTATCTTTGTGCTACCCCTGAATTAACTGCGTTGAGGCGAGCACTTATAAATCCATCGGTTATCCCATTGGTGTTTGATGCTTCAACCCCAGGTATTGGAAACGCTAGATGTGTGTTTTCAATTTTGAATTTTCGCGGTCTGGAGATGGAGATTGATATTCTACCTCCAAGTTACCGATCTATCGGTATGGTTCATAAGACGGTACTTCGGGCAAGACTTGCTCCTGGAGTTTTATCCCGGCCGCTCTTTAGCGGAACCGAATTATCCGTTACTCAGATTTTAGAGAGTTTTGCCAAACTCGCCGAATCTGGAGAAGATTTGCGTTCAAAGATCTACGCTCTGGGTACCGTTTTTTCTCCAGTAGGTTGGACTCCTCTCTCGCTACCGTTTCTTGAGCTTTCCCGAGCGGTTTTACCCGGAACTGATGCGTTCCAATCAGGAAAGGCCTTCATTAGCCAAGCGAGGTTAGCGGACGGCACCCTTATACAATATGCTTCAAGGAGTGCACCCACAGCAGATGCCCTTAAGGTACTTCGGGCTAGTTTTTTTCCCATGCCAATCCTGGGACGCCCTCCACTTGTGGTGTCTAAGGATGATTTGAGTTTCGTGCTTTACAGAGTCATAAAGGAAAACAGTGCCGTCATCCCCGATGCGAATTGGATTTTTGAATTAGGTTTAGTTGAAAAGGATACCCCAGGACTTTTTTTGCATTTACCCCAAGGTGGCATTTCTAAACCAATTAAGTTGAGTCGCGCCCTTCATGCCGATGCACTGCCAGATAATTTCTTTGAATTGGTGAACGCGGCCGTTCACGACTGGCATATGTTACCCCTTGATGAATTGCGGGGCACGTCCCCCGGGGTATTGATTTCTCCGCTGATTAAATCGGCGGGTGCCGTTTACGCACGTGGTTGTTTTAAGGCAGATGCATCTCACCATGCATTTCAGTTTCAAAACGGTATGATGCTGGACTTTGTTGGCAGTGCTGAATATTTTCCAGAAGGCAGGACTCCCTACCGCATAGGGCTTAGGTTTAAGGAATTGCCCTTTGATTTGCCAGGCGACGGTGATGAAATGTCGGGGGTGGTTCAACGAGTCACCATTGGAAGTTTTGAAGCTACGGTAAATGCACCACTGGCAATTCCATTAGCCCCTCCGTTTAGTATTACCTTTCAAGATAAAAGTGGCGCAGAAACTCGTAGCCTCACGGTGCCAGTGCTTCAAAAAGCGCAGATTATGCCATTTATTAGGGATGCTTTTCGGCGGCCAAGTTTGCTTTTTGGGACAGACGCCGACCTTAAGAAGGAAGCACTGCGGTTGACCTTAGAAATCCAAAAGCTTCAGATGGAGCTTGGCCAAAATTCAGTGACCCGCGTGGAGCAGCTTCATGGCCTGTTAAATAAACTTAAAAAATATACCTCGGCCTGGTCCATCCAAAGATCACTCTACCGATCTTATCCTACACTTTGGTCGCATATTGCGGCGATTCGGCATGATTTTGCGGAAATTTATTCGGAGATCATGAAGGTTCCGTATCCAGATGCCCCTCGCGTAGGTCCGGAAGAAGAGTTTTTTGCGATGATAAATTCCCCCGGCCATTTGATTTCAGAGCTTTTGATTGCGCGCCTAGGATTTGACCTTATACATTCTCAGATCGATGAATTCTACGAGCTTCATCCTAGGGATGATGCCGGCGCTCCGGGAGCCATACACCTTTGGTTTTTAAATTCTGAAATTGTAAGTGCTCCGCGGGAAAACAGTAAGTTTGGGGTTCACGCATTTAAAGTGCTTTTGCATTTTGAAGTGGCGGGGCATACCGACGCAACTTACTTTTTTACCGTGCCCTACAATAGCCCTTCTACGACGGCCGATATCGTTCGTGATTATGGTCTTTGGAAGGACAAATTTTTAGATTTTTATAACCGTACGCTTAACGGTGAAACCTCAGAAACGGCAAGAGACTCCCTGGTGCACATTTTCCGAGCTTCGGACGAAACCTGTGAGTTAGCCATGACCGAGCCCGGTCGTGGACGCATTTCCGCAAAATAGATTCCAGTCATCTTAATCGTTTAGACTTGAATTTCCCTAATTCCGATTGATGGAGTTCCGCGGGTGATGCGGTTTTTCCCATCCACTAGAACTACCTTTGGTAAATAGTTTTTCGCTTCCTCCTCCAAGATCTCTGCATAGGTGCAAATGATAACTTTATGTCCTGGCCTCGCGAGGTGGGCTGCCGCTCCGTTGATACAGATGATTCCACTCCCAGCGCCGCCTTCGATGGCATAAGTGGCAAACCTAGCGCCGTTATCGATGTTATAGACCTCAACGCGCTCATAGGGCAGGATATTGGCCTCCTTCATGAGCGTGGGGTCGATGGTAATGGAGCCTTCATAGTCGAGATCGGCTTCCGTCACGGTGGCACGGTGAATTTTCGATTTGAACATAAGCCTGGAACGTATGGAGCTTTGCATAATAGCCCCATATTAACATGTGGAAGTGAGTTTTACGAAGATGGAACTGACGGAAATGCTCATTGCTTCGTACCCGAACTTGGGGAAAGATGGCTCAAATATGGCTTACCTTGATGCGTCAGATTTCGCGAAAAGTAGCTCTTTTCCACCGCCATCCTCAAAAATCCCACTTTATGTGGTTGGAACGGGTGGGCAAGGCTTAGCGTGGGCCCAACTCCTTACGCGTAATGAGCAAAAAATATTTGCCCCTCACTATTGTTTACGCTTAGAGAGTGCAAGGCGAGCGACCTTAAAATCCGTAATAAAAAAGGCGCCGCTCTTAACGCCTGAGGACTTAGTGAGAAGCATTTTGTCCTTCGGCACGGCCGATGACTTCGACGGTGACGACACTCAGCCGGGTGCCCAAGAGTATTCAGCCCTAAGCGCAAAAACGGCACCGTTGCACGTCGTAGTTTGCCTTTTAATTTCCGATGATGCCATCGGCGCGTTTTATCAAAAGTACTTATCTTCCTTGGAAAATATTCACCTCACTTTGGTTTTAGCTCATGGTTATAGCGTCTATTCAGGAGACCTTGAGCCTGCGAAATTAAATAAAACCCATGAGGTGGCTTTATTTGCGCCTAAAGTAATTGGACCATTATTATCTGCCGCCCAATTTGATGCGCTTTCTCCCCATGGATTTAAGGCTGCCGTGAATCTGAAACAACTTTCCAGCACTTCTCAAAGGGCCGTACTGAATCTTGCTAACGCCCTAGGGTTTTCCGGGCAAAACTTAATCGAAACCACTCCGGAAGTGGAGGCTATGGGTGACCTGATTTCGGAACAGGGACTTTTGTGCGGCGGATTTTTGACTTTACTTAAAACTACTGCCGAAGCGATGAAAACGGCTGGCGTGCCGGCTGAACTCATCACGGAAGAATGCTTAAAGGAACTTGGTTATGTTGTAGCTTTAGTGGAAAAGCAGGGGCTTTCTGGGTCAGCTGATAAGCCTGGCATGATGCAGGTTATCAGCGATGCAGCAAAGGCCGGAACCGTCTTTGCGGCCCATGAATTCGAAAACCATTCCGTGCCGATTGCCATCCAGAATCTCACCCGCATGATTCAACAAAAAATATTTGTAAAAAATTTCCGCGACACGAATTGGAAAAATGCCTATGGGAAGCTTGCTAAACATTTAGGCGAAACCTTTCCTCAAAATTTAAAAAATCATTCGGGGGCCGGGGCTATGGCGGGGGAAGTGTTAACTCCAGCTAAAGTCAGTGCACCTTGGGTTAAAGGTTTTAAAATGCAGCCTTTGTGGGTTAACAACACTGCCGAGCACGATCCGCTGAAGAATAGGGTCTCGCCACGAAGGCTTTCCATGCTCACTGCTTATGATTATCCCATGGCCACCTTGGTTGAAGAAGCCGGCGTGGATATGATTCTCGTGGGAGATAGCGTAGCGTCTGTAGTTCACGGTGAACCTGACACCTTGGGCGCAACCATGGATATGATGGTTCTCCACACGAAGGCCGTCGCAAAGGCAGCAAAGCGCTCTCTCGTCGTGGCAGATATGCCTTTTATGAGTTACCAGGCCAATATTTCAGATGCACTTTTTAACGCCGGTAGACTTATGAAGGAAGGCCGCGCCCAGGCGGTTAAGCTTGAGGGCGGGAAAGAAATGGCGGCTACCGTTCAAGCGTTAGTGAGCATTGGAATTCCGGTGGTTGCCCATATTGGGCTTACGCCTCAAAGTATCAACACCCTTGGTGGTTACCGTATGCATGGAAAAAATGAGGATGAGGCTGCCCTGTTGAGGGAAAGTGCCTTGGCCTTGGAAGCGGCAGGTGCTTTTTGCATCGTACTTGAGTGCGTTGCCGCCGACCTTGCGGACCAGATCACGGGACAGCTTAAAATCCCCACCATTGGAATTGGTTCTGGGGTTGGTGTTTGTGACGGAGAAGTTTTGGTGTTCCATGACGTCGTAGGTTTAACGGTGGGGCGTAGGCCAGGGTTTGTGAGGTCAACCTTTGAGGCAAGGGGCCCTATGCTTGAAGCTTTGCAGAAGTTTGTGCAGCGGACGAACCGAGAAGGGGTTCCGCATGCAAATGTTAATTATTTAGAATCTCCTTTGGGTCATAGTGCGTGGCTTACGACATAATCAAATCCGACCGGATTCATTCTTCCACCGAACGCCACGAAGTCCTGGCGCTCGACGTGGGCAACACCAATATTGTGATGGGCGTTCTCGTAGAGGATCCATCTACCACGGCGAGAATTCTTAAATCTTGGCGTATGCGCTCCCAACCCTTGCCCACGAGCGATGAACTTCTTTCACAAATTGATTTATTTTTAACGAAGTCCGATTTTCATTTCCAAGACTTCAAGGCGATTTTAGTTTCTAGCGTTGTACCGGCTTTAAGTGAGATCATCCGAAAAGCATTTTCTGAATTTGGAGAGAAGGGGGGCATTCCCCTTCATTTCATCGATTCCTCATCGCCGTTTTCCTTTGAGATCGCGGCCTATCCAAAGGAGCAAGTGGGCGCTGACCGTTTGGTAAATGCGGAGGCCGTCGTTCGGGAGTATGGTGCGCCGGCGATCATCGTTGATTCTGGCACCGCTACTACGCTTTGCGCGGTATCCGTCGACAGACAAGGTGGAATCTTTTATCAGGGCGGCGCCATTATGCCTGGCTTGGAGCTTTCCATTGAAATGTTAGCCACGCGTGCCGCGAAACTTTACGCTGTAGCATTGGAGGCACCGGCTCAAGCCATTGGAGGCAATACCACCACGGCTTTGCAGAGCGGGATTCTGCTGGGGTATGCTTCCATGATTGATGGAATGATTGAGCGTTTCATAGAGGAATTGCGCGCCAAGGACCCTTCGCAAAGAATTCGCATCATCGGGACGGGAGGAGTTTCCCAAAGATTGGCGAAACTCACCAAAAGAATTGAAGTCTTTGACACCGACCTTACGCTGAAAGGAATTTATGGAGTCTATCAATCCCTTCGCCAGACCACATCTTAGCCGAGCCTTAAATGGTAAAAAGGTTCTTTTAGGGATCTCCGGAAGTATCGCCGCGTTTAAGAGCGTCGACTTGATTCGGCGTCTGAAATCATTAGGAGCAGAAATAAAGGTCATCGTTACAAAAAAAGGATTGGATTTCGTAACGGCCACGACTCTAGAAACCGTTTCCGGAAATCAGATTTATACAGATGAGGGCACTCCTTCTGGACATGCCACCATGCCGCACATTGACCTTGCGCGTTTTGCGGACGTCGTTCTGATTGCGCCGGCCAGTGCCGCGACGATATCAAAACTAGCTCAAGGGGCAGCCAGTGACCTTCTTTCTACAGAAATTTTAGCCTTTGACGGTCAAGTCGTAGTGGTTCCAGCCATGAATCCAAAAATGTGGAGCCATCCGGCGACTAAAAAAAATGTCGAAAGTTTAAAATCCTACGGCTACGAATTTATTGGCCCGGAAGCAGGGCTTATGGCGTGTGGTGATGAAGGAGTAGGGCGGTTTACGGAACCTGAGTTCATTGTGGAGGAACTCGTAACTTTAATTGCGAAAAGAAAGTTGTCCTCCGTTGCTTTTGAAAATATAAATAATAAAAATTTAGGTCCGAACCCCCGAAAGATACTTTTGAGCATGGGGCCTACCCGAAGTTTACTAGATCCCGTACGCTCACTTTCAAACCAATCTACGGGCGTCATGGGTGCGCATCTTGCCTGGGAGGCATTTTGCCGCGGATACGATGCAACTATAGTGATGGGTCCTTGTTCCGAGGTGCGCCCGGCCGACCTGCCCCGAGGGTTTACAAAAATATCGGTAAATACCGCCCAGGAAATGCGATCCGCCGTTTTATCTCACTGGCCTAGCGCCTTTGCTTATCTTGGTGCGGCTGCGGTACTTGATTGGGACGTCCAAAATTTCCAAAATGCTAAAATCAAAAAAACTCAAACCCATGCCCTAAGCCTTGATTTGAAGCCAAATCCAGACATTCTTGCCGAAGTAACAAAGTTGGCCAAGCCTGGACAATGGATCTTGGGTTTTGCTGCAGAAACCAACGATCTTGAAGAAAGTGCCATTGAAAAATTGACTCGCAAGGGTTGCCATTTTCTTTTTGCTAACCCGCCTCTGTTTGGTGAACAAAAAACGGAAGGTCGATTCTTAAAACGAGATCCCGCCACGCATAAAATCACGCAAAGAGTTTTTTCAACTGCGAGCAAGGAAACTGTGGCGAAACTTCTATTTGATGAAATGGAACAAACC
>CAYYYP010000002.1:125596-184465 GCA_964475985.1 uncultured Oligoflexia bacterium
GGAACATAAACCAGGGCGGGATCCACTTAAGTTCCCGCGAAGTTTTGGTGTGAAGTGTGGAAAAATTTTTTGATTTGAAATCTTTTACTGAGTGGAGAAGGTCGCAATCTTTCGGGGGGGTAAACTCTTTGGGATTCGTTCCCACCATGGGCGCACTACACACCGGCCACGCGGCTCTGTTACGTGAAAGTGTTTTACGCTGTAAAAAAACCGTTTTGTCCATATACGTGAACCCATCACAGTTTGGACCCAGTGAGGATTTTTCTAAATATCCAAGGACCTTAGAAGATGATCTCAGTTTGGCGGCGGACTGCGGAGTGAGTGCAGTTCTCATCCCAGATTCGGAAGAACTTTACCCCATCACGACATGGGTGCACGAAACGGAACTTACTAAACATCTTTGTGGACCCCATCGACCGGGGCACTTCCAAGGCGTGACTACGGTAGTTTTAAAACTTTTTAATATTGTGGGTCCAAGTGATGCATTTTTTGGCCTTAAGGACGCACAACAATTTTTTGTGCTTTCCAAGATGGTGAAGGACTTAAATTTGTCGGTGAGTATGCACGGAGTACCGACCGTGCGTGAAGCCGATGGATTGGCTTTAAGCAGCCGCAATCGATACCTTACCAAAGAGACAAGGACAAAAGCTCCGGAGATATTCAAAACTCTAACGGCACTTCGTAGACGGCTCGCGGATGAAGCCGCTGACTCGGTAGCGCTTAAGTCTATTCTTTCGGACGCAGTGGCTAATTTAAGTCGCAACGATTTCAGGGTTCAATATTTAGAACTTTGTGATCTCCCATCATTGAGCCAAGCCAACCGATTTAGGAATTCTGGACAGGTGCTTGCGGTTGCCGCATTTCTCGATTCAACGCGCTTAATTGATAATCTCATCTGGTAATTTTTTTTAGCGGCCCTTTGCAAGTTGCGTCAAATCCCCTAACAACCTTCTATTACATCGAAGGTAGGGGGTAGCTTCTGATGCTATTTAAGGGGATTTTTGGGCCCGTTTTTGGGGCAGTGGTTTTTAGTTTTTACGCCCTACTGGCGCCTTTGCTCTTCGCAAACGACGATGACCCCATTCATGACATCAGAAATACAGCGCTTCACAGTTACACGACCTTAGGTTTACATGAGTATCGATTTTCCAACGGTTCAAAGCTGGTTTTTACCTCGGCTCCGGAAAGTGTTGGCATCGCAACCCGAGTTGCATTTTTTACTCCACAGGGAGTGGGGCGAATTCTGCAGGATGACAAACTGCTCGTAAGTATTCCGGTCAATCGGGGTACGCCGTATAGCGGTAGTCGCCAGCTCCAAGGAATTTTTTCTGGACGCAGCGAAGCGCTTGCTACTGCGAGCTCCGCCACCCGTTTCCACGATGCAGGTCCACAGAAGTCACGTACCGTTGAAGTAGAGGTTAAAGGTGGCTTTGTGGTGATCTCGCAAGACGGGATTTATACGCGATTTAATGTGAACAAAGACCTTGTAAAAAGTGCGAGCGGCGGCAAGGGCCCGCAGTATCACGCAAAAAGATTTTTATTTGATGAAAAGGAACATGTTCTTTTTAGCTTTCCCTATAAAGAAGTGCGCGGCGGCGCCACCGGCGAGTCGTATCTCATCCGCGAAGATGGCGTTATTGTATTCGTAAGTTATAAATATATTACGTTTGAGCACGATCAGGCCGTTCCCATCCACGATGGTTTTGTGCCGTTTGAGGGCCGGTATAGCCCCATTGATTTGGAGCATTTAGAGGCCGAAGCAAACTTTCGGCCGCACCACGTACCAGAAACTCCGGGGGAAAAAGGCGAGAAGGGGTTTGATCCCGTGGCCTATGTGATTGGGAAATACCCCGATATGGTGGCCAGGGAGCGAGACAAAATTGAGCGCGAAGCGGAACTAGAAGAAGTTTATATTCGAGAAATCCTGCCGCATGATGATGAATTTTTATCAGACCCGGTAATGCGCACTATCCGTACCGGAATTCGTAGGAAGCGCCGTGGAAATGTGGTTCTTTTGGGGCCTTCAGGAATCGGTAAAACTCACCGGGTGGAACAGTTCGCGCGCGCAATTGCCCTGGGTTACTTTCCGGAAATCCCTCGGTCTACCAAGCTTCTGGAAGTTACTGTCATCAATACCGTTGGCGGAAACAGCCTTGTTGGAATGAATGAGCAAGAATTAAAATATATCATGACGGCGGCCCAGGCTCTGAATTGCATTTTATTTATCGATGAGATTCACACTATGGCGGGCGCCGGTACTCACTCCGAGAGCAAAGTAGATTTGTTTCAGCACCTCAAGCCCGCCATGTCCCGAGGCCAGTTGCATATTATCGGCGGTTCAACCTTTGGCGAATTTAAGGACGCATTCAAAGGTGATGTGGCCCTGTATAACCGATTTTTGCAACTTCATGTAACCGAGCCTTCAAATGAGGAAATAGTTGCCATCCTGAGGAGTTTCGAAGAAACCGAAGGCCTTCCTAAATCACCGGATGCAGTGCTAAGGAAAATCATAACGCATTCTAATCTCTACGGTGCCGTTGGAGCGCAACCCGGCCGCGCCATTGATCTCCTTGATCATGCGCACTCTGCTAAGGGAATTGATTTTAATTCCGTGAGGCGCCTTGCGCTTGAATTGAGTGATATCGATGCAGCAACCTCCCAGGTTTATCATGTGGATGCAGCTCTTTTATCGTCCGGTCAGGCCCTTGAGCGACTCAAAGCTCTGCCCCAGGTTTTCCAGGAAAGATTGGTGGGCCTGGCTCACCTGAAACAAGTTTTAATTAATGCTGGTCGCCGGCGGCTTTCTGGTTTGCATGGCAAGAATGAGCCATCCCAAATGACGCTGATTGCCGGGCCACCGGGTACCGGTAAAACGGAAAGCGCTAAGGTTTATGCGCAGGCAATGGGACTACCCTATAAAGTCATCAGTATGGAAACCTACGCCGCTACTTCGCCCGAGGAGTTTTTGCGGGTGATTGCCGATATCCTGCAGAAGAATGCGCACACCGTAATCATCTTGGATGAAATCGAGAAGGCTCATTTCCGGGTTCAAAACGCCCTGTTTAGCGTTTTCAATGAAGGAAAATTCGACGTTACAGAAAATATTCATAGCGGTTCCTCCCGAAGTGCCACGGAAACCCAGTCGGTCGATGCGCGACATGCCAGTTTCATCGCTACGACAAACCTTGGGCAAGAATATCTTCTAAAGCTGGGGTTAGATGCTAGGGGGCAAGAGACTTCAGAAACCAGGCGCGTAGGTTTTAACCCGGTCCTTACGCAAGATTTACCATTAGGCGAGGATAGGTCGGAGCGGGAGCCCGACATTGACGAAGACACTCTGCGGGACGAAATTTTACGAGCTGGTTTTTCAAAGCCTTTGCTTGATCGTTTCACCGATGTTGCCGGGACCTTTACCCCAACCAGAACACAATTTTCGGAATCCGTTCGGCTACACCTGCGTGATCGGATGACTACGGCCAAGGCCGAGTTAGGGGCTTACCGGCTTAAAAAGATTTCATTTGTTAATGTTGAAAAATTTATAGCGGCCGTGACTAATCGATTTTTTACGCCTGGCATTTCGCATCGCAAAGCCAAACGCATCATCAATGACCGCGTCATACCAAGTCTGACCCAAGCTTTGCTTGACCGGCCGGAGCCAGAGCTTGATCTTCAGTTATCCTACCTGGAGGCCGACGATAGCGTAGTCTGTGAAGCGCTGTTTTAACCGTTTCCTTCGGCCAAATGATGGGCGCAATGTTCGCTTTCATGAATGGATGAAAATTGCTCGAGCAGCCGTTTTGCGACCAACGCAATCCGAGAGTTTTCTCTTCCCTCTGGCGATTCAAGGTCCCGTTCAGCAAATCTCTCAAGCAAAGCTGCACTTTGATTAGTGTGCATCAGCACGTACAGACCATGCCAGGCGAGCTCCGAAACTAAATCCTTCTTTTGCCGGTTTGTGGACGAGCTTAAGAATTCCTCGCTTGAAAACTGCCTTAGTATTTCCATCGTTTTTTCTAAACTCCGGTGAATAGTCGCGTGATTTTTTGCAAGCGTGAGCGGTTGATCAGCTCCGGCAAACGCCAGCACTGCATTCGCTTGCCGAGCTAAGACGGAGACGCGGTAATCGGTATGATTTCCCGCTACCTCAATTTTTAAAAGGATCCGTTTGAGCTCCGTCTTTGCCGTCATGAGTAATTTGCTCTGCGCATGGTACAGCGTTCGGGTGAGGCCCGTCTCAATTTCGGCAATTTTTCGATAAAGTTGGAGCCTCCATTCTTCATCTAGACTCAATCTAAAGGCAGTTCCGCCCGCAAGGTTAGACCGGGTAAAACCGCCCGAAAATTCAGGCCGCATGCGAGAAAAAATAACTCCGGTAAGTTTGGTTTTTGATTTCTCGTTTAGCATTTCGAAAAGATCAACCGCTTGGGCCGGAAAAGGTTTTGACTGGATATGCCTTGCCTTCTCATCATGAATTCCCTGGGCTCCGGCTAAATTCCAAAGCTCCCTAAGCGAAACCGTAGGAAAGGTTCGTGTTTGGCTCACGACCCGGTAGTCTTCCAATCCATTCATGATGCTGGGATTCGTGTTTTGTTCAAGAATAATAAATGGAAAGGAGTCGCCCTTGCTTGCCTGAAAATCTAGAACCAGTGGATTTAAACTCCAGTCGATGGGGGAGTACCGACGGCGCTCCAGCAGTGCATTCATGAGGTGTTCGCGGGAGCCAGCCTCGGCTACAACATCCGTTAAGGTCCAAAACTCTCGCCATTTTTTAGGAAATTTAAACGCAAGATTGATGACGATAGCATCGGCGTAGTGAGTGGCTCCCAGGGCCCCCACGGTACCCACGACCGCAAAAGAGATGGCCGGATTATCGCGAAAAAAAGGATAGTCTCGCAGAGCTGCGGCAACGAGGAAGGATCCACCGTTTTCAATTCCCTCCGAGACCGCAAGGCCGCCGAGCAGGCCTGCTGTAAAAAGCACCCCATCTTGTCTTAGGGATCGGTTGATGTTTTGAGCCATGGTCCTTGAGTTATTGGTGCGTAGCCAACGGTAGAGTCTTACAAAAGGACTAATGAGGGGACTTAGAAAAAATTTACCCGTGCGCACGGCCGCAAGCATAACTCGCTGATGCAATGGGTAGTCCGTCATTCTGATATCACCGCGCTCCATACGTTCAGTCATTGCCTGCCGGCTACTGGCGAGAATCTCGCGGGTAATGGCCGGAAGTCTTGCATCATCATCGGCTAAGTTCTGAGATCTCAGGGATCTTAGGAGGTTTAACGTGCGGGACTCGCTGGGAAGAAGCTTTAATTGAGGTTCGTGATGATGATGATGGCCATGGTGGTCGTCACCATCATGGTGGCCAGGTTCATTTTCCTCATCGAGTAATTCATCTTCGCCGTCATGTTGATGGTCGTGGTGGTGGTGGTCTCCGTCTGGACCGTGCGCAAAGCTCTTTGAGCCGGGGAAAAAAGCAAAGCTAGTAATGCCGAAAAAAAGGGCAAAAACTAATAAATTTTTGAGCTGAAAGTATAAACCCATAAGCACTCGTTGATATATTGAGAGCTTTCCATTCGTCAACTTTGAGTTTTAAGAAAATTATGAATGTTTAAAACACCACGCTCAATTGACCGTAAGGCCCGATTTGGATGGTTTGATTAGAAGTGAGGCCATAGGTTTGAAAATACTGACTTCGCCAAAAAGCAGATTTTACGCCCAACCCCAATTTCACCCCACCCCGGAAAGTTTTAAAAACTAACGAGGTCAAGTCAAAGGAGGTTGGTCGAATCTGCGTGGTTCCAATGGAATCATTGCGTCCTCCGCCCGGAAACGTGAGTATCGGGGTAAACACCGATAAGTCCAAGAACGCCCCGGTAAATGCATTCCAGTCGTGGGCCAAAACCCACCGAAGCCGCGGACCAACACTCCATGGATAATTTCGAGCACTTAAAGAATCCATCTGAAGCTCATGTCTAAAGTTTAATCCCAGCCCCAGTGCCGTCCAAGTTCCGTAACCTTTGACGAGCCCCGTGGGCCTGACGGTTAATTGTGTTCGCCAGAGGCCCTCTAAATTTGCTTGGGAGAAATCGCCCTCGATGGCTGGCATTTGAAAACGTAAAAAAGAGCCTTCAAAGCCTGCGCCCCAGTGCCTGGAGAACCAGCCCCTAGCAAAAAGCGTAAGGCCACCTGCCGGACCCTTTCCTTTGGAATGGGCGGTCGTGATTCCAGAATGGCCGTCATAAAAAAAACTCCCACCAAAGAGACCAAACCCTAGTTCGAATTTAGGCTGCTTTTTTTGGATGAGTGCATTTTTTGATATAAAAAAGCGCGTTTTTGCGGGAGGACCCATAACTACCGCATCCTTGGGATTTCCCGGAAATTGATGTACTGCACTTCGAATTTGCCAAAAATATGTTCCGGTTTTTAGCCTTCGGTAACTACTGGGCGGAACATCAAGGAGCTCAAGAAACGCCTTTTTTGTTTGGGTTTTCCAGAGCAACTCATGATCGTCATCGAGAAGCTCAAACTGGTAAAAGTCAGGTTCATAATCTTTAAGTTCGCTCTGCATGTCCCGGGGGGCGCCATCTCGCGCCCGCTGTTTATGTTGGGAAATGTCGTCGTTCCAGGTGAACCGGGTGATTTGATCCGGTAAAATGTATTCATCGGGCCCGGGGTAGCGCAGAAGTGGGGGTGACGGCCCAAGGAGCCTTCCTTCTACAACAAAATCCTGAACCCCATGGGCGATTTCTGGCAAAACTACGAAAAAAACCGAAATAATCTGTAAGAGCAAACGTACCGATCGACCCATGGGTCAATGGTAAACTTCGAGTTTTGAAAAGGCAAAGTTTGGGGTATGAAGGCCACATGTTTGGATTATCTGGAGAACACCTCCTTATTTTAGGCGCAGTCATCCTCATTTTTGGTCCTCGCAAATTGCCGGAATTGGGCTCTTCCATTGGGAAAGCACTACGGAATTTTAAAGAGGGATTAAATCATCCGCAGTCTTCTGGGAATGTCGGCGATGCTGAAGTTAAACCCACACCTTTGCCCCTGCAATCTACTCAAGCGCCTTTGAATTCGCTTTCAGAATTGCATCAAAACTCCATGGACAAGGTTCCAGAATCAGCCGACCGAAAGTCGTAATTCATGACAAAATCCTCGCCGCTTGATGTTTCGGAAGCTTGTCAAAAAGCCTTAGATCACTTTGAAAAAAATAAAGCGCAGCACCTTGAAGACCTGAAGGCTCTAGTGCGCATCCCTAGCATTAGCTTTGCCAATTTTCCGGAAGCGAACGTGAAAAAATCAGCTGACGCCGTGGCCAGCCAAATGAAAAGCATTGGATTGCAGAATATTCAGATTATTTCACTACCGGCAAAAGGTGACGAAGTGATCCATCCCTACGTTTACGGGGAGTGGTTGGGTGCTCCCGGAAAACCCACCATACTTTTGTACGCTCATCATGACGTGCAACCCATCGGGGATGAAACGCTCTGGAAGTCTGAGCCCTTTGAGCCAACCATTCGCGAAGGCCGCATGTACGCTCGTGGATCAGCCGACGATAAAGCTGGGATTTCCGTTCATTTGGCTGCGATTGCATCTTTTCTAAAAACCAACGGCACCCTGCCGTTGAATGTGAAGGTAATCATCGAAGGTGAAGAGGAGATTGGCTCCACTCACTTGCCAGAATTCGTAACTCAGTACCGTGAGCTTTTAAAGTGTGATGCCATGGTTCTTACGGATACTATGAATTTTGATACCGGAATTCCTGCACTGACGGTGACTTTGAGGGGGCTGGTTTCCCTTGATGTTGAAATGGAAGCTTTAGATCATTCACTTCATTCGGGCCTTTGGGGCGGTCCCATTCCTGACCCCGCCATGGCCTTAAGCAAAGTCTTAGCAAGTCTTACGGACGATGAAGGAAGGCTTCAGGTCCCTGGGTTTTGGGAGATGGTGAAACCTTTAACTGAAAAAGAAGTTCATGAGTTGTCCGTTTTACCTTTTGATGAAAGTGACTTTCGAAAACAAAGTTCCCTTAAGGATGGCATCCCCCTAAGGCCCGGAAAAACTGGATCAGTTGAAGCTTATCGACAGATGTGGCGTGAACCAAGTCTTGCCATCAACGCCATGGAAGTTTCTTCGCGCAAACAAGCGGGGAACATCATACCCGCAAAAGCTTGGGCAAGGGTAGGCGTAAGGCTTGTGCCGAATATGGATGCAGAAAAATGCGTTAATCTTCTGGAGCAAACGATTCGCGAGCGCACCCCGTGGGGAGTGAAAGTGAAATGTCGCAAGGAAGGGGTCGGCAAACCATGGGCAACGGACCCTCAAGGCAAAGCTTTTGATGCCGCAAGGGAAGCCCTCACTCGCGGATACGGAAAAACGCCAGTTATGATGGGCATGGGTGGAACAATTCCTTTCGTTGACCCTTTGGCTTCTGCACTTGGAGGCGTTCCTGCACTGCTTATGGGCGTTGAAGATCCGTATACCAATGCTCATTCGGAGAACGAAAGTTTACACCTGGGTGACTGGGAAAAGGCCATTAAAAGCGCCATTTACTTTTATGACCTCTACGGGAATATGAAACGATAATCTCATTGATCTTAACGCGCGCGGTCATGTAGAAAGCGTTGCAATGGCATTTATAAGATCAATAATTTTTATTTTATTTGTATCGTTCCATTTTATTGCGCAGGCCTCTGCCGAACCTTTGGTTGAAGTGAGGGTAGCGGTAACGCCAGACTCCGTTCCGGATGCCGTTAGGATTTTTGATTTAGAAAACCCTGATCTGAGGCGCGCAGATGTTTTTTTTCTGGATACTGCAAACTGGGAATTGACCTCACGGGGCCTTCGGCTTCGCATCGAAGTGCAAGTAGATCCGCTTCACCCTGAGCGCCCAGCTCCGATTGCATTAGTGACGGTTGCGGTGACTCACCTCGATCCTCTTTCGCGGGCCTACTTCAGATTGAGAAGGTCAGTCTCAAATCTACTTTTCCGTGGCCCTGAAGTCACGGGATCAGAGACTTCATTGGATAAGCTCGATACGTCATTTTCTCTATCTTGGACGATTCCTAGAGGAGAGTTTCAAGCAACTCGGTTTGGCCAGCGGGAGTTAGCGGATCTTTTTACACCTTTGCAAACCGAACTCATCAAGTTCTACCTTGGCGCTGATTTTGGCGGGTTAAGTGACACTTTTGCAGGGTTCACCGAAGAGATAGTTATTCACGGCCCCACTGAGGTTACCCAAAGAAAATTGGCATTAGCATATCCTAATCTTCATGGGCTTGGGCTTTCAGGATTAATCGTTCAACACTGGGAAGGCATCGCAGCTGCGGGGGTCAAAACGAATGTTGAGTTTGCTTTAGTGGTGGGCCAGTCCCAAGCTCAACAAACTAGGACGCAGTTGATTGAATGGCTACGCATAGCTAAGCTTTCGGCGGACTTCCAAAAAAGCGGGTTTTTTGCCGCCGTTTTGCGATCCTGCGCCAATCATCTGTAAATAAAAGTTGTTCAGTTCATATCAGTAAGAAAATGTTGAACGCAACGCCGTGCATCATGTAGGGTGGCATTTATGGCAACGTTTATTCGTGCGGTAGGGTTGGTTGTGTTTTTATACTTGTGCGGCGCTCAAAGTTTTTTAGCGCGGGCGGATGACGATACCGGAAGCATTTTAGGGGCCGATGAGGAATACGCCGAGGTCCATATTCCACTAGCTTGGAGCTCAACTCTCTCGGCCGTGCGCATCTTTCATCTGAACGATCCTATGCTGCGACAACACGATCTATACTATTTTGATACGAAAGACCTTTTGCTCAGCGGCCAAGGCATGCTTTTGCGGGCGAGAATTCATGTGGACCCGTCTTATCCAGACTCTCCTCGGGCGATTGCCACAATTACGGTAAAAGTTCGGCCGTCTCCCGAAGCTGGTCTGCGTTACTATTTTAAAGCGGCAAATCTAGCGAATCGGGTCATCTTCAGGCCGGCACACTTCATTGCGATGGAACTAGATGATTTTCCATTACAGATGGCTTCGTCCTTTTCCATTTCACGCAACGTACCAAGGGCGGAAGTGATTTCAACAACCCTTGGCCAAAATCAGGTGGCGAATCTTTTCTCCCTCTTGCAGAAGGAACTCATTGCCAGAAACCTTAATGCCTTACGAATGTCACCAGCGGCGCTCGCTAAGGAATTAAGGATTCTAGGTCCCATTGCGACTTCGGAAAGAAGTATCCCATATGCCGAATTCATGGGAGGGGGGCCAAGTCGAAAAGTGATCACAGTGCGTCACTGGTTCCCGCCGGGAGGTGAAGATTCGGCGCGGGTAGAGATAATCGTAAAGGCGCCGAGATCCAGGGCAAATCAGGAGCGCAGCAGTATAGTTAGCGCTCTGCGAAGCCGCGGACTTCACACCGATACCTTGGCCGGAGGTCTGCTGAGTCCAACTCTAGAGGACTGCGTAAGACACCTAGCAAGGTAGGTGTGCAGCTTCATTGCGGTTGGTCACTACCCAGCAGTTGGCCTCCGGAAGTTTTGTGCTTTAAGCGGCGTCTTCTAAATCTTGCTGCCACAATTCATAAAGCGTGCGGCCAGCTTCGGTTCGCAACCATCGGCTCGCGTGATCGGGCGGGTCTTGGGCCAAGAATTTTTGGGCCGCCGCGTGAACGGTCATGGTTTCTTTTGCGACCATGAGTTTGTATTCGCCATTTGGCTGTTTGGTCACCACGCCAAATTGATTTGGATCGGAGACAAAACAAAGTTTATCCCCTTCTTTGACCAAGTGGTGATGGACTAGTGCAGTAAGATCAAACTTATTTCGTTTAGACATAGTTGATGCTCCTTATGGTCTAGTATAAATTTTTCTAGTTTGAATTGTAAGTCGGCTCATCGAGATACTGATGTGCCGAACTCAGAATACTCAAACGGGAAGGCGTTCCGTGCCGATTCAGGCGAAAATTTGCCGAGGAGTAGGCTTTAAAACCGGAGTATGCTTGGTAGGGGTCGGAATTTGCCTGCTCTAAAATCACGGCCACACTTCCCGTTTCGCGCAAGAAAAAAGCACCCATGGGAGTGGCAAGACTGCGCAGGGAAGCAGGCGCCCGGTTTCCGGCATTTAGGCTTGGTGATTGGCTAACCGTGGTGCGTGGATCGGACCGTCTGGCCCAGGCCGTGGTGAAAGCAAGAATGCCCACTAAAACACAGGTCATTATGAAATTGCTTTTCCACAAACGGCTCATAGAATTATCCATAGAAAAAGTTTATGGCACTGGGCGCTATTTTGGGCAGTGCGTATTTTTGACGCACCAGGTTTTTTTTAGAATTTTGACAGCGTCATCTCGAAAAACTTAACAGTTCCCCGTAACCGCTCAATCTTTATGAGGTCGATTCGGGCGTCCGTGGGCAGGGGAACAAGGATCTGTTTTTCCGTGGGCTGGCCCGTGCCGCTTCCCGCTAAATCAAAGTCATAGGAAATCGTGGGGGTGCCGGGTGGTTGATAGGAACGAAACCTTGGTTGATGCTGAGACAAAATATTCGTGATGCTGGAATATGGATTTGCCATAAGGGTCACACGGATTATGGCGTTGTCGTTAGAGGAAGCAACGTCGCGGTCATCGTTAGTGTTGGCGCCGTAGGTTCCGCTGAAATTGTAGCCAGGAAGTTTGGTTCCGTTTTTTTGGTCAACGCCCGCGGAAGTAGTGGTGCCTGCGGCAAACGGTAAAGTTTTTAAATTGATGAGTAGGTTCTCGTTGGTGGAAAAATTTTGGCGATCAAGATCGATGTAAATGGCGCCCACTTGCTCTTTGCTAGTGGATTGACTTCCGACAAAAGGACCTTGGTTTGAGCAGGCGGCATCGGACACCGTGTAGTAATGATCTCCGTAATGATTGTAATCGCCAGGCGCGCGCTGGGCGTAAACGCCCTTCATGAGCATGCCTTGGGATGGATAATTATTGGAAACATGCGAGGGACTTAGGCTGTACGCTGCGATGGTGTCGTTATCAAGCCTTCGCCAACTTCCGCTGGATCCACAACCTACTTCGGAGGCACTACTATAATAGGATCTGGTGCAGCCTGCGATACTTGGTGGAGTAAATTCCCAGAAATCATTTAAGAAACGGCAAGCCCCGGCAGCCGAACAAGTCTTTCCGCCAAAAAGATAAAATTTTCCGTGGGCCTTGTCGTACCAGAAGGCAGCTCCGGCCCGCGCGTCCGGTTGAGTTTCCAGGGTTGCGTCGGAATTGGTGGAGTAGGAATCACTTGTGAGTTTAATCCACGTGCCGTGGGTTTGGGATCTAAAATCTTGGGTTGACGCCGTAGTTTGCGGCAACGGTTGGCCCAAATACGCCGGTTCAAAACCAACTAAATCAGGTCTATTTATAGTGAATTGATTGGTTTCGCCACTAAACGCATTCATAAGTGCGCTCTCGCGAATTTCTGGAGGAAGGTAAACCCAAGTATCATTCAGAAGGGATTCGCGGGTCGTGCAATTTGAAAGCGGGTCAAAGGAAAGTGGTGAGAGGCCTAAAGTCACGCCGCCAACCGTTGCGGGAGTTCCATTGGCAAGGCCAGTGCCGCCCACCGAATCGTAGGCCGGGGCTTTTGTGCAACCACCAAAAAGCAGAACCACACCTTGGCGTTCATCGAAGGCCATGGCGTGCTCTAAACGAGAGGCTGGTTGAACGTAGGTTTGAGCCGTGCCGCCGTCATCTTCCGTCGTTAGCGTTGCAAGTGTTGCAGTTACGGGTTGCGCAAACTGCATGCAGCCACCAGCCGGGAATACTTCGGTTGAAGTTTCAAAATTTAAATCATCCGCCGTGTAGGTTGAAAAATCGGGGATGTGCGCACGTATGCCAATACCTTGAGCTACGCCATAAAGTGAAGTTGTTGATAAAAGGCCAGGTAAACTTTGGGCGCTGCCGGCGCGGGGATTTGTGGAGGTGCGGCATGCAAGGGTAGGGCGTTTGCCGAGGCCTGGCGGGTCAAAAATCCACATTTCATTGGTGGCGGTAATTTCGGTTTGTGCCGAAACGGTACCTGCGTAATTTTTGTCGTTGAGGCTACCGGTGTTAGTAGGCGTGCCCGTAATGTTGGTTATGAGTCCGCCGAAAACGTACACGCGGTCTAGTCTTGAATCATAGACGGCGCGGTGAAATGCGCGCGCCGGAAAAACTCCCGATCCGTTGGTGCGGGAAAATCTTGATGTGTGATACCAGCTGCTGGCGGTAGATCCTGGAAGTTTTCCCGTGAGACTTAAGTCTACGGCTGGCATGATCGTAACCCCACCCGTTGCACTGTTGTGGGAGAGCCATTCCCAACTCATTTTATCGCGTGCTGCAAGGGGTTCTGAACCATCATGATTGCTTAATCGGTGAGGTAGGAGAGCAGCGACTGCGCTGCTTAACGTAAAGGCCGAAGTAAATCCGCCGATGCTTAAGAAGTAATCTGAGTCTTCCCAGCCGCTCACGTCGTCGGTGGCCGAAGCGGCCGCATTTCTTACTAAACAATTATTATCGGTAGTGGTGCAGTTAGCGCCGGTCATATCGATGTAGCGTCTCGCTAACGACGGTGTTCTACGAGGAATGTAGGTGAAACTGTGGCCACCGCGGGCCGAAGGTTGCGTAAGCACTCCACCGCTTTCGCGAAGCCCTGCGGCCGAGGCCTTGTGGTTACGCGGCACCGCATCAATCGGCGCGTAGATATTAGTATCATCATCGGTGTCCGTCACGTTTAAGTTTTGAATTCCAATGAGGCTTGGGTCGTCATTACTTTCAGGAACGGCGCCTTGGGTAAGTCGCATTAACGCGGAATACAAAGTTGCGAGGCCGTTTCGAAAACGAACTCCTCCATAACCCATAAGCCAATTGTGAATGTGGTCAAAATCCCAGCCGCCGAAAATTGAATTCTCAGTACCTGAGTAGCTAGGAATGAGCAGGGATGATCTTTGAAAACGTGCCGCACTGAAAGGAGTTGCCGCGTTGGTAGTATCGTCCATGGTTACGGACCAGATGGTTCTACTCACATGACCGTTCGCGTTCGTGCACCCTTTACCGGTGGTTGTGCTTTCGCAATTATAGCCGCCTAGAATGTAAGCCTTGCTTCGCGCGCCAGTAGTTTGTTGAAAATCATCAAAGGCTGCGCAGTTAGAAGGCTGGGGAGTAGAGCTGCAGTAACTTGGCGCTGTGGTGGGATCAAGACAAGCGGGATCAAGGGAAGTGCCGGTAATTCCGTAGGAACAGTAGAGCGCATCACTTGCGCCAAAGGGGGCGTTGGCATTGGTGAGCTCAAGACTTACATTCTTAAGCCAAGTGGGCCGAATGCCTTGAGGAAGCGCGCGATCAAGCTGGGGGTCAAAATAAGTGGAGGCATCTCCTGAGCAGCCTTGGGAACTGATGCGATCATTGGAATAGAAATATTTTTTTGAAAAAACCACTTTGATGGAATTTGAGTTTTGGTAACTGCTGTAGTCGTTGCTACCGTTCGCTAGCTGCGAAAGCAAAAGAACGGCAAATATAAATTTTTTAAATTTATATCGGCTTCGCATTAAGGAATCCTCACAAAAGTAATACTGTAAAATGCAGCGCCACCCTTAAGGCGATCAATCGAAACTGTAGTAATGGTAGGATCCGCGTGAAGGGGTAGCAACACCATTTCAGAAAGTAGGTCCATAGCTTTTGCCGAAGGCATAAGCATAAAAAATGGCCTTGCCGCAGCGCCTAGGCTAGTGCGCATAGAAACGGTGAAGACCGCGTTACTGCAAGCAGTTGCATCAAACACCCCGCCAACGATACAACTCGAAGGAACGATCGCAGTGTTTGGCGTGTTCAAAGGTTTCGCGCGGATGATTACTTGGAGCTTATCCGTAGAAAGCATATTGGATCTTATGAACTTAAAATACATTCCAAGTTTTGCTCGTTCACCGGCGGTGGCACCGGCGCACTGATCCATATCTGCGGCAGGGGTTCCGTCATTTAAGCTTGGTGCGTTTGTGACCAAACCGTCGATGGTAAAATTGCCGGAAGTTTCTGGATTGTTGTCATCAAAGTTATCAAAGTAGCTGCAAGGTGTACGATACCTCGCGGACGTGGCGCTGGAAGTTGCATAGGTTCCGCCGCCTGGGTACGAAGTTGAAGTGGAAGTAATAAAAACTCCAGAGCCAGAAGTACTGGTATCAAACCACCAGCTTGGGTAGGTGGTGGGATTGATTTGGTTACCGGATAAATCATAGAATCTGCGGGCTGGCGCAAAGGTTCCGCCCGTTACTGGGGGGGTGACATTATCAAAGCTTCCTCCACTTCCTGAGGACAGGATGATTTGCACAGCATTGGGGCCCTGCACCGAAGTGGTTTGGGTAGTGCCGGTACTGGTGTTCGTAAGGCCCGTCCCACTGGTGCTTGCCGTACTTTTAGCGCCCGTGTTGCTCACTTGGGAATTGCAGGCCGAAAGGATGAGGCAAGTCAGCGGAAGCAGTGCGCCAAGTTTTGATCGCAGTTTTGTTTGGTATTTAAAAAAGCCCATTTCAAGGCTTTCTTCGGATGGCGAAGCCGTTCCTTAGAGTAGGCAGGTTTTACCGAACAGCCCATTGGTAAAAATCTAGCCTAACGTCACTCGTCTTTTTTAGATTCTGCGGCCGTACCGGAAGACTTCAATTCAAAAAGTTTAATCTCTTCAAGGCCAACATCTTTTGCGTACTGGATGCTTGAAGCTTGGGTCACGGCGTTGGTGGTAATTTTTCCTAGGTGAAAATAGGCCTCCGGATCCCGTGGATCTAAAGTGAGATAGCTTGCCAAGTACCAGGGCAAAAACGGAGTAGCTTCATTTTGATTTTTTGCGGCGCCCGCCAATGCAGCCTGTACCTGGGAAAGCGCAAAGGATTTTCTTTGATTAAGGTTAATTTTAGGATCGCCAGCAAAAATCGCATTTTTCAAAATCTCCGTAAACGGGCAGCCGTGCCGGCAGCCCACCTGAAAAAAAGAGCCATCACCTTTGATGTAGATAAATGAAATTCGTTTTGATGGGTCAAGAATTTGGCCAACCATGAGAAAGGGTTCGGAGGCGCCTTCCGCTTGTAGGGCAGGAAAAACTTTAATTAAGTTTAATTCCTCATTCAGCACCGAAAGATTCGTTTCTTTTGAAAGTGCCTCTAGCAGTTCCCTCGCCTCAGGATCCCGCCAAAGCAAAAACTTGGTTTTTTCGGCGCTGCCTTCCACCGGGAAAAACCGGGCGATGATTTGCGGATTCAGGGTCCTTGGCCTTTTGCCCTGAAGTTCGAGCACGGCTTCGTGAGTTGTTACATCACGAAAAATGATGCTTCCCAATAATCTTTCGGGCGGGCCCTTGGCATAGGGCAACTCTAGTTCAAGGTTTTTAATCAGTGATGGGCTAAGCACCAAACTGTAATCCCAGAAGTGAAGGGCCATTTGTTTCTCAGTAGAGTTCGCTTCTTCAGATTTGCCGCCATCGCTATCTTTTAGAAGCGTCGTAAGGGCCGGCTGAGTATGAACTTGAGTCGTGAGTTTGAGTTTGTTTGATTTCGTGAGGAAAAAAATGCCGATCGCGCCGGCTGCGAAAACGAAAATAAACAGCCCAACTAAAACTATTTTGATCGCTCTTTTCGGTGAAGACTTATTATGGATGCGTTTGCCCGCGACGTTGACGGAATTCATAGGTGCTCGTTACAATCAAGAGTAACAAAACTATGGAACGAACGGTACTGATTGGTTACGGACTTTTAGTCGCGCTTTTTGCCGTCCTCTTTTGGACGCTGGGTTTGTCCTTGGGCCAAATCATATCGATCCCGAGTTTAAGCATCGTGATTATCGGTTGCATCTCGGGCATGCTTCTCAGTTGTTCGGCCGCTGATGTGCAAAAAGCGGTTAAGGCCATGAAGGCGGCGTTTGCCCCATGGACTAGCCGAGATGCAGAACTCATCGATGACATCGTGAAAGTTGCCAACCAAGCAAGACGCGATGGACTGCTTAGCCTTGAGGGAGTGCGTAAGGAAATTCGTGACCCGGTTCTCGCTCAACTTGTGAAATACGTGATGGATGGCCTGGAATTACGCGAGGTGCGGGAAGTGCTCCATACGAGAGCCGAGGAGAGTAAGGAAGAAGCCCTGGCGTCGGTCAGGGTTTGGGAAGTGGGAGCGCAGTTCGCCCCCTCTCTTGGCTTGATTGGTGCTATTCTTGGCTTCGTGCAGACTCTCGCCCATCCAGCGCAGGGTGGAGGGCAAAACCAAGCTCTCGTTTCTGGCATGGTGAGCGCATTTCTTTCCGTGTTGTACGGAATTCTTTTTGCGCAATTTTTATTTATGCCCCTTGCCAGTAGGCTTAAGAGTTTAGTGGATAGGCAGTCAAAGGCTTTTCAAATCTTAGAAATGGGGATTTCTGGCGTAGTCGATGGCGAAAGCCCCACGACACTTAAGGAAAAATTAGAGGCCCTTCTCTAATGCGAGCGCCAAAATCTGAGGAAAACGCCGCCGCCTCCCAGGCTTGGTTATTTCCTTACGCAAGCCTTATGACGCTTTTTTGCGGTACATTATTGATCCTTCAATCAGCGCCTAAAGAAGATCTTGCGGCTAAAACCAAACCTACCGAAGAGATTTCATCTTCCGCCGATAAATCCGATGCGGCCATTGATGCCGACCCCGTGGGCTCCCACCTCAAGCAATTTATTTCAGATCATGACGGGCTAGACTTCATCGTGAAACCCGATCGCTGGATCGTAAGGCTTTCGGCCACCGCATTTTTTGACGAAGGAAAGGCTTACCTTAAAGCCTCGCAACTCTCGGTGTTGGATGATATTTCGGGAATTTTGAAACTGGATGAAATGCTTGATCGCATCGAAGTTCAGGGACATACGGACGATAAAACTTTAGAGTCGGAAGATTATCCGACGAATTGGGAGCTATCCACCGCAAGGGCCACTTGGGTAGTTCGTTATCTCGTTGAGCATCAGGGTTATGATCCCCACAAACTTTCCGCTTCGGGTTTTGGCCAGTACAGCCCCCTTGAGGGAAATTTACCCTCGGGCAAGGAAACCGCACCGGAGCTCACAAAGCTCAGGGAAAAAAACCGGCGTATTGATCTTGTCGTGTGGCATCATAAATAAAAAACCGCGTGGCATCATAAATAAAAAATGCTGAAAATTTCAAAATTTTGAAAATAAATTTTTAGGTCTGAAAAAAATTCCTACAGAAAATGAAATAATTCCGAAAACGGAGTTCCGCTACTGGCGTGCATGAGCGGTGCATCGCTATGATGGGTGGATGTTTAAAATAAAATTAAAGAGTCTTGCGGTGGAATCTGGGGTTAGGTTGTTTCTTTTGTCTGCGTCATGGCTCGGAGTGCAGTTCTTCGAAAATGATGCGGCAGGTTTTGGTAGGTCCAGGGCTCCCGCAACCAATAATCAGGTTCGGGAAACGCAAGCGTTTCCTACGCGCCTTCTTGAGCTCGGCAGCGTTTCCGCCGGAAGTTTTCAAATCCCTAACAATATGCGGGTGGATCTCAGCATTGATTTACCTACATTAGTGGACTCTGAAGTGAATCAATCAGCAAAATTTAGAACCTTTAGACCAACGATTGAATCGGGCGGACAAGCTATGGCCATTCCAGCCCATGGCGTGCTGAAAGCTTCCATCACCAGTATTGAACTTGATTTTGCGAGCATTGGTGTAAAAGTTGGTTATCGTCCAGGAGGGCTTGCCAGTTCCAACACAAGTACGGATACAGCGAGTAACACGTCGACGAGCACCGGTACTGGCACTTCGACGGACATCGGAAATGTTTCATCCGCTTCTGGTGTTCAACTAAATGGTGAAGTTACCGTAAAACTCAGTGCCATTTCAATGGACTTTAGGGTGGTTGATTCCGTGACCAACGCAACCTATGGTGCAGCGTCAGCTGACCACGTTACGACGGCACTGAATCTTTCGTTTAAAGTCGATTTCACTCCAGGCCTTTCCATTGGTCCTGAAGCACAATTTCGTTCTCGTTTAAGTGTTGCGATCCGGGCGCTCATGGCCCAGGGCATGGCAAAACTTGCGGCAACACCTCATATTAATTATTTACCTTGGGCAGCGAGCGTTCGTGAAGTGGACCAAGCCCGTGGTCTCATCCTCTTTGATGCAGGTGTTCAAACGGGGCTCGTGGTCGGTAATATTTTGAGCGTGTACAAAGCATGTGCCGTGCAAAATGCGGAGTGTTTTGAGCGGTATACCGGAGTTGATGTACGCACAGCTCGCGTGCTGCAGGGATACGCCGAAGGTGCTCCGCGCGGCATTGATGCCGCACGCATGCGTGAAGTGTTAAATTCCGTAAGTCCTGGAGATAAGGTCTACATCACTTATTTGCAGGGAAATTGAACAGATTTTTAGAATCCGTGAGACGATCTTAGGATGAAAAAAATCTTTCCCGCAAGGACGGCGTCCTTGATTGCGTTTTTCATTTCGCAGAATATTATGGCGGGCGGTGCGGCGAGACCTCATGTGGTAACGCCCGCTGCCCGGCCGCTTGCCGTCCAAGCGCCGGTACTGCGAAGAGCGGTGCACCTGAATCATTTTGCGGAACGTAGTATGAATTTCGGGCCAGGCGATATCAAATTCGTGGTGTCCAGTAATCTGCGCGATCAAATCATTACCGCGCTACAAAATGATGGGGCGATTACAGTCATCGATGATCCTGCACGAATTGAGAATTCGTCAGCCCTAGGTGAATCAGCACTTTCCGCGTCATCAGTTTTTCCACCCGATCCCATTCGGGTTCCCACGGAGTGGCGACCTCTCATGCGCCTTGATTTAAGAACCACGGCTCTGTCCTTAGCTTTGGGCGAAAAAGCGAACCGAGAATATTTTGGTTTTGATGATTCGCTGAACCCCCAGGGTTTTGATTCTTCCGTAGATAATTTAAGTCCTATGGGAAGGGATGCGCTGAGCCGCTCGTTCTCTCAGTCAACGGATTTGCACATCGGAAAAGATTTAGGCAGTGAGCTGAATTTAGATCTCATCTGGCTTGGGGCCAAGGTGAAATGGCTTGCCATGAATGCTTTGCTCAAAGTGAATGTGCGGGGCGTTTATACTTTTCTGGGTAACCAGAGTGCCGCCTTTGAAAAAATCGTTGAGACGAGGGGGACGGGCAAGGTTTTAGATTTAGGGGTGAGCATCAATACGGGACTCTTTACCGTGGGCACCCTTCCTGGCTCCATTAGCGTTGAGGTCAATCTCGCAAGGCGCGATGCTTTAACCCAAGCGTTTCTGAAAATGGCGCCCGAATTTTCCAAGGAAGTAGCTAAGGAGATCGTAAAGACTCCCGTGCTCACCGGTTTCTATGAGGGATACGTTGCGGCCGGCGCCTTAAGTCATTCACTTCGGACAGGTATATTTGCTCTAAATTTAGACGCCATTTTGCGCCGGGAAAATGATGTGAGCTCATTCCATGAGGTAGCTCAACTCTACACTTCTACTTCTGAACTAGAATGCCGGGGAAACTGCGCAAGTTATCGTACGGGTGATCGAATCTTTTTGCATGAATCTAGAGAAGTTTTACAAGCTTGGATGACGGAGAACTTGCGGAATTTTTCTTTATCCACTCAGTCAACGCTTCAGGCGTCCTCGGTAAATGGAAGTGGCGCAGTAAGCAACGCTGCAGTGAGTGCACAGACCCCCGCAACGTCCGTGGTGAATGTTGCAATTCCTGAAATCAATCCAGCGCAAGTGGTCTTAAGATTTTTAGAAAGTACGGCCGTTCGCATGGCCCGGGGCCTGGCGCAGGCCGCCACCTTGGCCTATCGCCTGGCACGTTACAATCAATATGATCAGCCTTATTTCACGCCCGAAGGTGAAGGTCCCATGGGCGTTGAGCCCATTCGTGCTCAAGCTCTCGCAAGAACTTCATGGGCCCATGAACGTATCGGTACGGTTAGGGCATGGAGTGAGATTGGGCTAGGCAGTGAGTCCGTAAAGGTCGCAATCCTTGATACCGGAATGGATTATAATCACCGGGAGCTTAAACATAATTTATTTTGGAGTAGGCTCACTAACACGCCAGGCTTTGATTTTTTCTCCATGGACCCTAGGCCCTTTGATGATCATGAACATGGTACTGAAATCGCTTCCCTCATTGCCGGGGGCGGGTGGCGCATGGTTGGTGTTGCGCCCTATTCAAAAATTCTCCCGCTTAAAATTTTTTCGGGCTACGGTGACTTTAGTTCTCGGGCTGTTCTTTCGGGCGTTGCTTACGCGCTTCGGGAGAATGCGCAGGTCATCGTATTTCCCTGGAGCCTCAATGCGCGAGCAGGTGGGGAGACTAAACGAATTTCGGATTTGCTCACAACGGAAGTCGTGAAGATTTTAAGGGCCAGGCAAAACTTACCGCTCATCGTAATGGCCGCGGGAGATGAGGGACTGCCGCTTCATGCGCCGGAAGACCATGCACTTTTTCCCATGACCTTAAGGCAGGCATTTCCCGAGTCCACATTGATCGTGGGCGGGGCTGACCCTTGGGGGTTGCCGGTCCATGAACGAAAGATTGAGTATGAACTCGTGACCCAAGATGATTACTTCCGAACGATTACGCCAAGTAATTTTGGAAGTGGAGTTGATATCTTTGCTCCCGGTGGACCGATTATGGTGGCGTCACCTAGAAATAGTTACAATGAAGAATATCGCTCATCTACGGCTACGGCTTTCGTGGCGGGAGCGGCGGCACTTCTGCTTTCTAGCTCGAGAAATCCGCCAACCGCTGCACAGGTCAGAATCGCCCTCCTCAGCGGCGCCCTTGGTTCAGAGTTAAAAGAGCTTTATTTGCCTACCGCCATCTCCGCTTTAAGGCTTGGATACTGAGCTCCTTTAGATTCCGTAGGTCGAATTTGACTCACTAAATATTTTCCATTGCAGCAAAAAAAACCTAATCGTTTTGAATAGTTTATAAAATCGTTGCTTTTTCTTAACCTATTTTAGTAAACTATTTATATTGATGGGGGATCCATGAGGCGATTGATTTTTACGAAAATGGTTCATTTCCTTTTTCTGGTTTGTATTTTTGCCCTGCTGGAATCTACCGCAAAGACTCAGCCCACGACCTTCGGCATGTCGGCGCAACACAACATCGCGCCGCAGACCACCATTCCTAACGCAAGCGGCGCTCTTAATTTGGCACGCGATACGCTTCCAAACTCTGAGCAGAACAACCTGAATCCTGGACGCTGCCTTGATGCGACCACGACCGGATATCCCGGCCAAGCTTCAAACACAGGAACAGACACCAGTACCGCAAGGGGCTTAGCCATTGCTGGAATCAATATGGGAACCAGCGCTGCGAATTCATTTATGAATGCGCGGGGAAATGTTGCCACAGGCTTAGCTGGTGTTTTTTCCGGATTAAATCTTTCTTGTGCACTTTCCAATGTTTCATCTAGTTGCCCCAGCATGCCGTCCGATGTTCCAGAAGTGCCGGACAGCTGTTCCGTAGTAAGTGTAGGTGGAACTTTTAATTCCGCAAAATTGATTGAGCGCATCAATAGTTTTAATACCTATCGTTGTGCAGCACTTTGCCAGAAGGACCAAGCGGCCATCGCCGCCAATCGTTTAGGTTGCCTTCAGGAAGAGTATGAAAAAATGGATACGGCCATGCGTAGGGTCGATGCAAGAATCAGGGAGACCCTGACGCAACAGAAAACCTATGTGGATGCGCTGGAGACCGAAGTCGCAAGGCAGCGCGTGATTGCAGAAAGCTTAATCGGTACTGATGGCAATGGTGGAAAAGCGGGAGAGCTTGATGGCGCAATCGGTGCCATGAACAGTCGAATTCAACAGATGACAACGGTTATTCCACAGATCGCCCAAAGGGTAAGAGATTACCGCTTAAAACAAGAACGATTGACGGCTGCCCGTGAACGAGTAGCGGTCTCCACCGCATTTGAATGTTTTCGAAATGGAAGGCCTACTGCCATGTCGGTTACGGGAATTCGCGAAGGGGATGGCGCGCCGGGTACTGGCCTTGAATACATTACGGCCGTTTACCGGGATCAACTTCAGAACCATTCTCCAAACCCAGGGGCTGGCGTGCGAAGAGTAGCCGATAATAAACTGAGGGCGCTCACCACGGCCCTCAACCAAAGATTAGGTCAATCTTCACCTTACGTTGGCACCCCGAGCATTCGGCAGGCACTAGACGAACCACGTACGGGCTCCCAACTCAATGTGAACATGACCACTCTGCAAAACGATTTGAACATCGCCATTAGACAAGCAGGGTTGCCCGGTCCCATTGCCAGCATGACGCGCAACTTGCTGAATATGTGCGTGCAACAGACTCAAGCCAATTTAGCGGCGGGGGATTCCTCTCAAGCTTCTGAGATGTCGGCCATTCGTCAGGAACTGCGGAACGAAGTTACCCGAGTCATCGCCGGTGAAGCACCCAAGGGCGGAGGCGCACCCTCGGGCGGCGTTGCGGCACTGGTTTTAAGTTACACCAACGATCTTGATAATACTTTTTTGAAACTACGTGGCACACCTTCTGGTTTTAACTCTTCTACCTGCACCACCATTCGCACCATGACCAATAGCGGAAGTGTGAGTTATTCAGAGAACTCTTTAGATGCCGCCGAGAGTTGCCTGAATACTTTGAATGCTACTGCACGCTGCGTCTTAAACGGCGGCGATACTTGCGTGGGTGGACAATCAGGATTTACGGCCATCAATATTCCCAATTATAAAAATCTGCCCTGTAACACTTTGATGTCCTGCCGTGCGGCGGTGGCGCAGGAAGGCTTAGCTGCCCGTAACCGCTCCAATGAAATTCAGGGCGATGGAACTTTTGCTCACGATGCTTGTGGTGGAAGGTGCCCAGGCAAAGTACTTTTTATTCGGCAAGCTAGCGCAAATCTCATGAATGACGTTCGTAGTCATGCTCAAACCTATAACGATGCTGCCCTTAAAATGCGCAATCAGTTGCTCGGCGTAAATTCCGTTTGTCGCAGCATGGGCTTAAGCTGTGGAATTCCTACCTCACCGGATCCTAATGCTCAGCCTTGGGATTGTCCCGTGGGTGCCACGGCCGGCAGCACCGCGCAAGCTCGCGGGCCTGATGGCGGAGCACAACTTCAACTTTGTAGTATGCCAACACCAAACACGAGGGATGCACTACTCAACCTGACCACCCCTCCCATTCCTGGTGAGGTGAGAGAAAAACTTCAGGCTTCCGTGGGCACCCTTACGCAGAAGCGGGATGACCTAAACACCAGGCTGAATACATTAGCGAACCTTTTACCAAAATTTCAAGAACTCGAAGTGAAGTGCCGGGCCGAAGAAGCGGCGAGGGGACTAGCATCGTTAACGGAATCTATTCATAGCGGATACGAAGCTTGTAGTGGGAATCACGCAACGATAGACCGTGACGAATTTTGTACGGATTCAAGGCTAGGCGAACTCGGTAGAGATTTAGCAAATGTGATGGCTGCGCTACGGAGAGATTCTTCCGGAAGCACGAGGGATTCCATGCGGGAAGCTAGTACCGCTACGCGGGAGCTAGCAAGTTTGCGAACGAAATGCAGATCTAATAGAACGCCAGGCCAGGTTGCTCAAGAGACAAATCTGTGTGGCATATTAAGCGGTGATGCTGAGACCCGAGGAAGGTTGGTCCGTGAGTGTGGCGCTGAGACGGCGATAACCAGAGAAGAAGATCTAACGGGGGTTAGTGCTAATGAGAATTTTAGGGGTAGAAGCGTCGCTGTGCGGGCGGCCCAAGGCGAAGGAGCTACGGGTCAATGTTTTATGCCGGGTGCCATATGCCGGATTGGCACGATTTCGGTTCCGAGCGATGATGGCGGCGCCCGTGAATGCGTACAAAAGCCGATTTGCGGAACTGGGAAACGATTTGATTATGAACAAACAAAATGTGTTTGTGTAACGGGTACGCCAGGACAACCAGCAGATGGGACGGAGCAGGGTCGCTTTGATGAACGCATAACATGTGGTGGTACCGCAACGACTCCCACCGTCGCCGGAACTGAGGCAGCGCCTGATCGTAGCCCGGCTGCCGAGGCTTCGACAAACCCCGCGGCGCCAACTCCAGATGCACCTAGCGACCGTCCGACCGTAAGAACAAATACCCGAAGGCAAACGGTCAGAGGAAGCAGTCCATAACCGCAAAATCTCGGAAGTTAGCCGCCACAGGAACAAGTTAAATTATTTCTATTTGTAACTGGTGTTGTTCTAGCTTGAACGAAAAATACATCGTGTCTAAATCTACACGTAATTTAGACACGATGTATTTTTCGTCAGTTTAGTCATTTTAAAACGTTCGAGAGTAATCCTATATTTGCCAACCCATCCGTACCAAATAAAAAAAGCCAGGATCAAAAGCATCCGCTCTCCATCCTGGCCTCATATAAATCGTGAACTGAAAAAAACTTAAGCCATGGCCTTATCAACCGCAGCGCTGATGGTGCCTTTTGGATGTGCACCTACGAGTTGATCCACCGCTTGGCCGCCCTTAAAAATAATTAAAGTGGGAATGCCACGGATGCGGAATTGACCAGGTGTTCCTTGGTTCTCATCCACATTCATTTTCATAACTTTAAGTTTGCCTTGGTATTGCGTAGCGATCTCTTCGATGGTGGGTGCAAGGGCACGGCACGGGCCACACCATTCGGCCCAGAAATCAACCAAGACCGGGATGTTTGATTCCAGAACCTCTTTTTGAAAATTTTGATCCGTAGCGGAAGCGACAATTTCAGAAGCCATTTTATTTCAGTCCTTTCTTGGTTGGGAGAATTAACATAATGTAGGAGGGGTATGAATACCAAAGAAATCCTTCAATTTGTTGACCTAACCGTAGCGGAAAGCATTGCGGCAAAAAAAGATTTTTATGCGACTCAGAGCGAAAAGGTCATAAAACTGGCCCAAAAAATGGCCGAAGTTTATCAGGCCGGCAATAAGGTCCTAATTTTTGGTAACGGGGGCTCGGCATCCGACGCTCAGCATATGGCGGCCGAAATGGTGGGGCGCATGCTCCATGAGCGCAACGTTCATTTGCCAGCCATCGCCCTCACGACGGACACCAGCAACATTACGGCCATCGCCAACGACTACAGTTATGACGACATCTTCTTATTTCAAGTCAAAGCTTTAGGCCGTAAGGGCGATCTTGCCCTTGGCTTAAGCACCAGTGGTAATTCTAAAAATGTTCTCTCGGCCATGCAAGCCGCCAAGGATCAGGGAATGTATACTGCAAGTTTTACGGGCGGCTCCGGCGGAAAGCTGCGGGAGATCTGTGACCTAAACCTAAATGTCGCACTTGGTAAAAATGCATCCATGATTCAGGAAACCCACATCACATTGGTGCATCTCGCCGTGGATTTGATGGATCGTTTCTTTTTGCCCAAAGACTGGATTCGCCCTAAAAAATAGTCAGTTTAAACGAAATTTGCGTGTTCCGCCAAGGCCTGTTCTAATTATGAATAAGGGGGCGGGCTTTGGCGGAATCATGGTTTATCGAAAATCAGGGCCGTATCAAACGAGTCGTCGCCAAGGGGATTGATCTTTTCATTTGTATCCTTTTGGCTTTAGTGTTTCCGCATCCGCTAGGCGTTTTTTTAGGACTAATTTATTCTCTCATTCATGACGGAATGGGTGACGGCCATAGCCTTGGCAAAAAACTTTTGGGGCTTAAAACTTTTTATTACGAAGATGATCAGCGGGGCGAAGACGCCCAGACGCCCATTCGTAGGCCCTGTAATTTAAAGCGCAGTATTTTTAGGAACGCGCCCTTTGGTGTCTCGTTCCTCTTTGCAATAATCCCTTTTTGGGGTTGGTTTCTTGCTTTAATTCTAGGCATTCCCCTTGTTTGCGTAGAACTGACCTTGCTCATCAAACAAGAAAAGGGTGCGCGCCTAGGGGATCTCATGGCCGACACCTTCGTGCTTGAAGACCAAATTCCTGGTTGGCTTGAAGAACCTTTAACCCAAGAGAAATGGAACAAAGTACTAGCGGCTCTTGGACAAGCGTTGCATATCATGCATGCAAAAATTCAAACCATTTTGCAGAAAATGCGAAAATAAAGTTGAGCTGAGCTAGCAAACTTCATCGCTGAACGCCTGTGCCTGAACAAATATATTTATGGCCTCAGGCAATCGCCAAGGCTACGAATAATCCATGGAAAAAGACCCTATCTTTTTGATCGATGCCAGTTCCTTCATCTTTCGCGCATTTTTTGCCATTCCCAATCTCAGCACTAAAGCGGGGCACCCGACCAATGCCA
Source organism: uncultured Oligoflexia bacterium (assembly GCA_964475985.1). GTDB lineage: Bacteria > Bdellovibrionota > UBA1018 > UBA1018 > CAYHWW01 > CAYYYP01. The sequence goes on from CAYYYP010000002.1 coordinate 152,845, forward strand.
CCTACGGTTTTTTATCCATGCTTTTAGGCATTATTCAAAATCATAAACCAAAAGCATTGATATGCGTGTACGACTCAAAGGAACCTACCTTTCGAAAAGAACGATATGCAGAATACAAATCAAATCGCGGCGCCCCGCCCGATCTTTTAGTGCCCCAGTTTGACGACATCGCAAAAGCAGTAGAACTCCTTGGTGTACGCTCCCTGAGAAAATCAGGTTTTGAGGCCGATGATCTTATCGGAGGTTTAGTTCATGAATTCCATGAACATCCCATCCGCATCGTATCCGGCGATAAAGATCTCATGCAGCTCGTAACGGACCGAGTGCAAGTGGTGGACACCATGAAAAATATTTTTTATGGACCGGCGCAGGTCGAGGAAAAATTCGGTGTAAAACCGGAACTCATTACCGATTATCTAGGGCTTGTGGGCGATGATTCAGACAACATCCCAGGCGTTGAAGGCGTTGGCCCAAAAACCGCGGTGGCGCTGCTAAAGGAGTATGGATCCCTTGAAGCGGTGCTGGTCGCAGCTCCCAATATTAAAGGAAAGCGCGGTGAAACATTACTGAAGTCGGCGGAGCTTGCCAGGCTTTCAAAAGAGCTCGCCACCGTAATTACAGATTTTAAAGCCATGGAATGTGGCCCTTGCACCTTAGAAGAGTGCCAACTACCGCAGACCATAAGTCATGAACTTATGGAGTTCTTAAAAACTTTAGAGCTTCACTCCTTAGCCGCAAGGCTTAAGGCGCAGTGGGGGGCAAATCTTCAAGGAGGGCCCGATCCAACAGCCGCGTCAAGTACGGCGCCGGCCGCGTCGTCCGGCACGGGGCTAGTGGCTACTTCTGAACAACTCCCTACGGCGGCGGCTGTAAATGAATACGCCATATCTGTAACAGCTAGCGCTAAACTTCATGGCATCACCACCAAACCAGAATGGAAAAAACTTTTTGAAACCTTACGGACGGTGCCCGAGTTTGCGTTTGATACAGAAACCAAAGGCCTTCGTGCGCGCGACATAGAAATGGTGGGCATGAGTTTTTGTTACAATGAAACAGACGCGTACTACATTCCCTTGCGCCACCAACAATCAGAATTGGGTCAGACTCAGCTGAGTTGGGATGAGATTAAAGGCGACGTAGCTGAATTATTTCACAGGAACCCTACGCATAACCAAGTTATCGTCGCACAGAATTTAAAATATGATCTCAAGGTCCTAAAGAGCGAGGGCCTTGCCCAAGGTTATTCTTTCGGTATGGGGCAAGAATTTTTTGATCCTCTCATTTGCCATTACCTGCTTGATCCAGAGAGCAAACATAATCTTGATGCCATGTCGCAGTCCTATTTAGGGCAGGCCAAGGGTGATTTTGAAAAACTTGTGGAAGGAAAAATCGATTTTTCCGAAGTGCGCATTGAAGATGCCATCCAATATGCAGCAAGGGACGCATGGCTTACTTATTTATTAAAAAAGCCGCTCGAAGCTCAAATGCAAAAGCGCAGTCAGGTTACACCTATAAATTCGGTGCATAGTTTAAGTGGGCTTTTTAAAAATATCGAAATGCCCCTGGTCCTCATTCTTGCGCAAATGGAGTGGGACGGTATTGCGCTCGATGCGAGAGTGCTTGATAAATTATCCATAGAATTTGCGGCAGAATTAAAAACCCTTGAAGCTCAGATTTTTGAAAAGGCTGGGCAAACTTTTAATCTCGCTTCACCCAAACAGCTTTCAGAAATCCTTTTTCAAAAACTAGGTTTACCCGTTGTGCGGAAAACCAAGACGGGATTCTCCACCGATGTTGATGTGCTTGAAAAATTAAGTTCCCTGCATGAGGTCCCGGCACTTGTATTACGTGTACGCGAACTCACAAAACTTAAGGGCACTTACGTTGATGTGTTGCCGGGGCTAGTGGAGAAGGACGGTCGAGTTCACGCTCAGTTCAATCAAACGGTCGCTGCCACGGGAAGGCTCTCAAGTTCCAATCCTAATCTTCAGAATATTCCCATTAAGACTCTCACCGGTCGGCAAGTGCGTAAGGCGTTTGTAGCAAGTACTGGTCATGATTTAGTGGGTGCAGATTACTCGCAGGTAGAACTCAGACTAGTGGCCCACTTAAGCGGCGATGAAGTCATGAAGCGAGCATTTCTTGAGAATGCCGACATCCACAGCCTTACCGCAGCAGAGATTTTTCACATTCCATTAAGCAATGTAAGCTCTGATCAACGGCGTATTGCTAAGGCCATTAATTTTGGTCTGATCTATGGAAAAACGGCCTTTGGCTTATCGGAGGAATTAGGAATTTCACGCAAGGAAGCTGTAACCTACATTGAAACTTATTTTCATCGTTATGCTGGAGTTAAGAAATTCATGGAGGATTCCGTGGTGGCGGCTCGCAAAGCTGGTGGTGCCACGACGATTTTTGGTCGGGAGCGCCCCATCCGAGATCTCATGTCTAAAAATGTTGCCGTTAAAAATAACGCAGAGCGAATGGCCATCAATACGCCGGTGCAAGGGTCGGCCGCCGATATGATGAAAAAAGCGATGGTTGATTTAGCTCCGCACCTAGATGCACTGAACGCACGCATGATTTTACAAGTGCACGATGAACTGGTTTTAGAAGTTCCCCACGATAAAACTGAAGAGGCTAGGAGGCGTTTGACGCAGACCATGGAGAACGCCGTGCAGTTGAGTGTACCGGTTAAGACAGATAGTAATATTGCAGTAAATTGGTTTGATTTGGGATGAGAAAAACCGGCATGGAGATTGCTTAGGTATAATCTTAGAAAAGGAGAATTTTTATGAAACCTACTCAAGACTCAACAAGCTCCAACCAAGCTGGTTCCATCGGCGCACAAGGTCAAAATGACGCAACTGGCCAGAGACAAGATGCGCAAGGCCAAAGACAAAACGTTCCTGGTCAAAGACAGGAGAATCATCGTCAAGGGGCTGGAACCATGGAGCAAGACAATCAAAGAATCTCCGGGAACTCGGGTCAGTACGAAGGAACCCGTCGCGTTGATCAAGAGGAAAATCGCCAAATTCGTCAGGATGAAAGCGGACGTAGACGTGAAGAAGAAGATCGTCGCCTGAATCCAATGGACCGCGTTTCCGCCGAGTCATCGGAGCGAAGTGAAACGACACCTAGAAACGATAAAGGATTTACCCCTGAAAAAGGCGTGAATCTTAACGATCAAGACCGACTTCAACGTGGCGCAACTTCCCAAAAATAGGGAGTTCGTTTTCTAAAAAGTCAGTTTAAAAAAAGGGGAGGACTCTTAAAAGGGTTCTCCCCCTTTTTATTTGTAACAAGCGAAGTAGCGAGACGATCTGTGACGCACTGCGCTTTGCGCACCGCCCTATACTGGGCTAGCTGCCTATTAACGGCAAATAGGCGGGGATTCTTCTTTGATGCGCAAACTCAGCAGTCTGTATTTTTCTCATCTTTTTTTATTCTTTTCATTATTCGTCATTCGCCCCTCGTTCGCAGTTCCCTCTGAACGTGTTCGTCTTCTCATGGTTTCGGCAAACGTAGGTCAGGGCCATATTAGTTTTGAACAGGCGGCCACCCAGTGGCTTCACCAAGAATGGGGTACAGACCGAGTTGATATTCAGTCCTTGGAGGTCATGGAAAAGTTTCGTGGCTGGCAAGCCCAGAGCGTCAAAGGAACTTACCTCTGGATCATTGATCACTTGCCAGCGCTCTACGGTTTTTATTTTTCCCAGATTTCAAATTGGTCAGGCCATCAGTTCATTGAAGAGAGATTTATTTCTTCAATGATTTCCCCGAGCCTCATGGAGGCCGCCAGAAGCGCAGATCCAGATCTCATTGTATCAACCCATCCCATCCTGACTTTGCTCATCGATGAATTGCGCAGAAGGGGAGCCTTTCGTGCCCATACCCCAAGCGTTACTTTTTTAACGGATTTCGCGTGGACGAAAGCCTACCGAACGTCTGGACTACTTGTAGTTCCTCATCCTGATATTTTGCCAAGGCTTAAAGCTCTGGGTTTGCCACCCGAAAATCTTGTTGCTGTGCCAGGCATGCTGGCCAGACGACCCTTTTATAATGATAGCCAACCTGCAAATAAAAGTCATTTAAGGCAAACTCTGGGCGTGGCTCCGGAGATTCCGCTAGTTTTAATTTCCGGGGGAGGTGAAGGCTTGGGAATGGATGCCGTGATTGCATCACTTTTAAACTTGGCACCAAGCAAGCCCCTGCAACTCGTATTCGCAACGGGTAAAAATGAAGACCTAAGGCAGCGGCTAGAAAATCTGCAAGGGCAGGGTAGGCTTCACCCGCACCTAAAAATTGTCCCACTTGGATTCGTTCAGAATATGCACGACTGGATGCGAGCGGCAGATCTTATGGTCTCAAAGCCAGGAGGTTCTACGTTAGGTGAAATTTCAGCCCTTCACCTGCCGCTCTTTGTACATTCCTTCATCGAGGGACACGAGCACATGAATTTTGACTTTTTTCATTCTAGAGGTTGGCTAGAGCACGTGACCCCGCAAGAATTTGCGGGTCTACGTATTTTACAGGATGTGGATACGCTCCTTGCCCGGGCTGAAGGCTTACGCACAAATCTGATGAGGGATTTTCCCAGACCTCAAGATACTCCCCTGGCTGTCCTTCAAGTTTTAGAAAGGGCTTGTGAATCCGCCATGATGGCCAAGCAGAGTTATTTGGGTACAAATAAAACAGGCCTTAAAAGCCGTTAAAGCGGTTGCCACCTTGAGTTAAAGATTTTGCCCAAAATCGCCGATGAGATGCATGTCCATCGAGTGAGGGGATTTTGAAATGTCCAAAAAAACAAACGCTTCAGCTGCCATCCGAGTTACGGAAACTGCCGTAAAAGAAACTGGCCACGGCGCCAAAGAGAATCCATTAGACAGTATGAACTATCAGTTCGACCTAGCGGCCGATCGCCTGGGTTTAGAAAAAGATCTTCAGACGATCTTAAAAACTCCCTATCGAGAATTGCATGTTCAGATTCCGGTGAAAATGGACCACGGTGGAATCAAAGTTTTCCACGGTTATCGCATTCAGCATAACGCTGCACGTGGGCCCTACAAAGGTGGAATCAGATATCACCAAGATGTAGATCGTGACGAAGTCTTAGCTTTGGCGACGCTGATGTCTTGGAAAACTAGCTTAGTTGATATCCCCTTCGGCGGTGCTAAAGGCGGCGTTGCCGTTGACCCCACAAAACTTTCTCGCCACGAATTACAAAATTTAACTAGGGGGTTTATCAGCAAAATTGACCTGATCATCGGGCCCCATAGAGATATTCCTGCACCGGACGTCAATACCGATGAGCGTATCATGGCCTGGATGATGGATGAGTATGGCAAAAAACACGGCTATAACCCAGCCATCGTGACGGGTAAACCCTTGGCCTTAGGCGGAAGCCTTGGCCGAAAGGAAGCCACCGGTCGCGGCGTAGTCATCACCATTCGTGAAGCCTGCAAGGCCTTTGGCATCAACCTTAAGGGTTCAACTTGCGTAGTCCAGGGGTTTGGCAATGTCGGAAGTTTTGCGGCAAAATTCCTGCATGAATTAGGCAGCAAGGTTCTTGGCGTCACCGACGTGCATGGCGGGATATTCAATAAAAATGGTTTAGATATTCCCAAATTGCTTGAGCATGTGGCAAAAACCGGAGGGGTAGCAAACTTTCCCGGAAGCGAGCCACTTTCTAACGAGCAAATCTATCAAACCAAATGTGACATCGTAGTGCCCGCAGCCCTAGGCGGCGTGCTTACGGAAGAAGTAGTTTCTAAAATGAATTGCCGGCTGATCGCCGAAGGTGCCAACAACCCTACGAGCAAAGAAGCCGATCGTATGCTTTTTGAGCGTGGAATTCAGGTCATTCCCGATATTCTCTGCAACGCCGGTGGTGTTACGGTGAGTTATTTTGAATGGACACAAAATCTTCAGCAACATCGCTGGAGCCTTGAAACCGTGAACGCTGAACTTGAGCGCATCATGAGCAAGGCCTTCTCGGATGTTCTAGAATTATCCGTCAAACATAAAGTGAGCCTAAGGACCGCTTCCTTCATGCTCGCCATTGACCGCATCGCTCAGGCCACTAGACTTCGTTTGTTATAATTTAATTCAGTTCAGTTCAGTTCTAAAATTCCTTCGATATCGGAATAGTCGCCTTCCTCGTTAAAAGATTTAATGGGAAGGCGGCCTTCCATTCGTTTAAACGCGTGGGGTGCAGTTTGCGTAAACTCAAAAAATATGGGTCCGGCAAACATGGCGATGAAAACGCTAGACGGTTTCATTTGAAAACGAACCATCTTTTCACCTTTATCGACGACCTTCAGAGTTAGGCCCACCGTCTCAAGCCTTGAAGGAATGATCACCCGCAGATCAAGGTCATTTTCCTTCATCAAATGGTCCCACTCCTGAAGGACAACGCCTTGAAGCTGGCTAAAGGAGACCGTGCCCTCGCGAAGACCCTCTGAATCATCCGAAGTTTCAAGAATGTGATTCTCAAAATCCCATTTTTCAAGATGAAATTGAAGTTCATTTTGTTCCGAAGTAACTACGGCATCTTCACGGGATTGTTTTTGATGGAATTCGTAGCGCACAAACTTCATTTTTGGATTCATCGTCCCTGGTTTAGGTTTTTTTTCAAATGCCATAATGGTTTTGTCTTCCAATAATAGCTCGCCATTTAATGCGCCTTTATAACGAGTGATGAGTTCCCAGCCGTTAGCCCTATCGTGTTTTTCCGCCTCAAAGTTCGCGACCAAAGAACTGGTCAGGGCAGTTTTCTTTTTTGGAAAAAGTGCGATGGAGGGCTGTGGCTCCTTAAGGAAAATGCGCCCCTTCAAATGAGAAACCGGAGCGGCGACACTTGCAGGAATGAAGGGTGGGCATAAAAATAATGCAACGCAGCAGATCGTCCGCGGTGATATAGATGCAAAATGTCTTTTCATGTTTCTGAAACATCTCAAAAAGTACGGGGAATTATAAGCTCAAATCCGGAATGGCAAAAACACTTAGACCATTCAGTTTATGAAAAGCTAGGACGTGACCCACTTGAACCCTTACTTTTTAGCGGGAATCCTAAAGCGGGCCTTGCGATCCTAGGAAGGGATCCCGGCAAGGATGAAATTAAATTACAAACCCCTCTCATCGGCGCCGCCGGTAAAACTTTGCGAAAAGGCCTCTTTGAATATTTCGTGGGGGGCGAGCCCAAGGATATTGCCGATTACCGCAAAGTTGAGGATCACGTTTTTTTCGTCAATACAGTTCCCTATAAACCCAAAGGGAATTTACCCTGGGCAAAGTCGCTACAGGATGCGTTGGCGCCGGAGATTTCAAAGTTGCTGGTTGAATATTGGCGGGGAGATGTCTTGTTTTGCCTAGGTACCCAAGCCTGGAATTGGTTCTCACTCAACATGATGAAAGAACCGGTGGCGGTAGCCTCTACGGAAGAGCTTTTTTCAAAGGAGTTCTCAGTGGCCCTGACTAGGCCAGGAGCTCAAGGAAAATCGCAAAAGCAAATCAGAGTGTTTGTTTTGCCTCATCCGTCTCCGCTTAATATTCGTTGGAAGAAAAGATTTCCCGAAATTTTAAAGTCGCGACTGAAGGAAATTTAATTCTATTCAGGAATTCTAAACTTCATCCCTGACCGGGAGTCCTTGGGCCCCAGCCGGGCACTCCACGGCGCCACACCTCTGGAGAGTAAGGCGGTGCGGGCGGCGGAACAATCTCCGGTCCACGCTCCGTAGTTTCTGGCACAACCGGCACGATCTCCAACTGCTCTTCACCAACTTCAGGTCTACGCGTTGGTGTGGGCGCCGGCGGATTTGGATCCGGCATTTCTGGTGCATAGGGATCGTTGGGTTCAATCTCGCCGTAATTTCCGTCGGCAGAGACCCCACCCCCCATGGCTTCTAAACAAGTGAGAATGGATCCAGTCGTTTGATCAAGAGGTGACGCCCAAGCCCCGTTTAGAAAAAAGGGTTGGAATGCATAAAAAGAGAAGGCCCCGAGACTTAGAATTTTTTTAAAACTCATTGGCAACATATGTCTAACTACCCCCTATGTGCACGGCCAGGGCTCGACGGTCTTTTATGCGAACCATCACATCTTTTGGTTTTAGGGATTCAGAAAAGCGTCAACTCCCCCAGTCAAAACTTTTCTGAATCCCAACTTTTAAAACAACTGCTCCACTCCCACTAACTACCGTAATGTTCATCACGCTGCTTTAAGTAGCGGACGTGTCATTTATTCACACTACGCGCGAGGTTTTGCAATAGGCCTGTAAAAATTTTCTAGTGAATTCCTATAAAAATTATATGGGCGCCGCATTAGCCGGGGTGCGTCGTAATGCGCTTTTTATCGGGGTTAGAACCCGTTTTCATTGGTTTTTCGGTCTTTTCAACTGAAATAAGGCGCGGTTCGGTGCCCACTAAGCACAATGCTGTTTCGCCCTGCAGAATTTTTATGAGTTCTTTGCCAATAAGGCTTCTAGCTTCATGATTGAGGAGCCCCAGACGCTCCAAATCAGCCTCTTCTTTGAGCTCCTTTGTAGAAAATGCACGCAATGCATCAAGAAGATGATCATGAGTTACAAGGAGCCGCGCCGTAATTTCATGGTCAAGCGCAAGGATCTTCACAGTCGCTTGGAGGAATTCAACCGTTTGATTTTCCCGGACGGTGGCGGGATTTCTTTTGGCGCCCGCTCGTTGACCATCTACCGGGAGGTCTGCGCCATAGATCAACTGTTTGGCTTTAAGATGGGGGTCAGATTCTTTTTCAACCGCGGCAAAAATTTCAAAAAACCTTTTAGCGCCCCGCGACAGTTCGGCCTTTGCCATTCCACGAAATCCTAAAAGGTCTTCCTCATTCTTGGGTCTTGCGGAAGCCAGGTCCACGAGCACATCTTCGTCGGCAAGCCTGCGGCGAGGAATATTAATCTGACGGGCTCGTTCTTCGCGCCATCTCATGAGTTCCACCAGGGCTAAAAAACCGCGAGCATCGGATTTACCCGAGCGAAAAAACCGTTTTGAATGTTCAACGACATCAAATTGCAATTCTTCTGGTTTTTCCCAGCGCGCCGATACCCTAAGCGCCCAGTCGCGCCTGGTCAGTCGATCAAGGTTTTGTAGAATTTGTGAGCCCAGCTCAACTAGGTGCGCAACGTCTCCCGCTGCGTAACGAATCAGTGTTTCCGGCAGTGGGCGCCTGCGCCAATCCGTGCGGGCGTGACCCTTTTGCAGATCAACGTTCAAAAATTCCTTAAGCAGTTTGGCTAGTCCGATATTGTCGCCGTGGCCGAGTAGGGATGCCGCAAGGGAAGTGTCGAGAGTTGGCGTTAGCGTAGTGCTTAACGATGTAAAAAAACATTCCTGATCCTGACCGCCAGCATGCAAAATTTTAAGGATGGGCATTCCGGAAATTTCAGAATTCAGGACTGCTAGTAATTTTTTTAGGGCGTGGGTACCTTCCATATTGGTGGGAATTCCACGCTGCGGGGCCAGCAGCGCCTGCGAATCCACGAGCCACACTCGCTCGAGCGTTCCGATTTGAATGAGCGAGAGTTCTGGAATGAATGTGCTTTCTCGCATGAATTCCGTATCAATGGCTAACAAGGGTGGGGAAGTAGGATGCTTCAGGCGAAGTTTTTTGAGATCCGCTTCAAGAATGTGGGGAAGCTCTCCGATCAATTTTTCAATGCATTCAGGTGAGTCAAGAAGAACCATAAATCCTATGTTAGCATCGAGGGGATGGCTGACCAAACGAAACCCAAAATCGTGGAACTCAAAAATTTCTTAACCGAAACTCAGGTCCTCCATTCGGCAGAGTCTGGCGACCTTAAGACCTACGGTAAAGATTGGACTAAAGTCTTTGAACCAAATCCCAGTCTCATCGTATTTCCTAAAAGTACGGAGCAGGTGAGCCAAACTTTAAAAAAATGCCTGGAATTAGGGCTAGAAGTCGTTCCTTCGGGCGGGCGCACGGGCCTTGCTGGCGGCGCTGTAGCAAAAAATGGCGAAATCGTTCTAAGCCTTGAGAAGATGAACCGCATTTTTGAAATTGACGCGCTTGCCCTTACGGCCCATTTGCAAGGTGGCGTGGTGACGGAAGCATTGCACAATGCCTGCGCAGAAAAGGGCCTCACATGGCCCGTTGATTTTGCTTCCAAGGGCTCAAGCCACGTGGCGGGAAACATCGCAACCAATGCGGGTGGAGTGAACGTTATCCGCTACGGCCTTACGCGTCAGTGGGTTCTCGGTTTAACGGTAGCGCTGATGGATGGAAGGGTTTTGGAGCTTAACGGCACCCTTGAAAAAAATAATACTGGTTTTGATCTCAGGCAACTTTTCATCGGCACGGAAGGGACCTTAGGAATTATCTGTGAAGCTCAGGTTAAGCTTACGCGTCTCATTAAGAATAAAAATGTTTATCTTTTTGGTTTAGATAGCCTGGCTAAAGTCTTGCTACTCTTCCAAGACAGTCGTCTGCACGGCCCGTTTGTCTTAAGTGCTTACGAATTTTTTACGGAGCGTTGTTTACGTCGGGTGATCCAACACCGGGGTTTACGAGCTCCCTTTACGAAGGAATATCCGTACTACGTTTTGCTTGAGGTTGAACCGCAAAATGCGGCTGACTCTGAACTTAGTGATGAGTGGCTTAGTTCAGTTTTTGAAAAAGACTTCTGTGAAGATGGCGTGCTCGCCCAAACACCAGAGCAAGCGAAGGGATTCTGGGAACTTCGGGAGAGTATTGCTGAAAGTCTTTTTGGCACAGGGCTTCCGCACAAGAACGATGTATCGTTGCCGCTTGCAAAACTTCAGAAATTTTGCGGAGAGCTTGACCATTTTTTTGGTGAGCATTATGCGGACTGGGAGGTCTGCAATTTTGGCCACATTGGGGATGGAAACCTGCACATCAATATTATGAAGCCAGAAACGCTGAGCAAGGATGAGTTTTTAAAGCGCACCCATAAAGTGGATGAGGATCTTTTTACGCTCGTAAAAAAATATCGCGGAAGCATTTCGGCAGAACATGGGATTGGGCTTCTGAAGAAAGATTTTCTGCATTACACGAGGACCGAAGCAGAACTTGAAATTTTACGTGAAATTAAAAAAGTTCTTGATCCAAAAGGCTTATTAAATCCCGGGAAAATTTTTTAAGGAGTGCGAGCAGCTGGCGCCGGTGGTTGATTCGGTGCAGGCGAAGGAGCCCGTGCAGGAGTCGGCGCAGTAACCGGCGCTGGGGACGGAGTTGCAGCCGGAGTTGGAGTCGAGGTAGTAGCCGGTGCTGCAGCTGGAATCATCGCAGGGCTTGCCTGCGGAACCAATCTGATCCATCGTCCCAACATATCCATAAGCCTCGTGGACGCTCCGCTCGTGTAGAGCAAGTCAGCCGACCTCAAAAGATCGTCTACTTCCTGAGGATGGGCACCCATGAATTTTAAAAGTTCCTGGGCTCGCCCCGAAGTCATCTCGTGAACGAGCGTGCTCGCTAAGCTTTGATAAAGTTCATGGCGATGATTTTCATTTGCGCCCTCGGGATGTTCAAGAAAAGCGATAACTTCGTTCGTGACGCGGTCTACTTCGGCGCGGGGGTAGTCCCGGTGAGCCCTGCCCGCAAGGTAACGGTCCCGAAACGCATGCCATAAACTTAATTCATTTGCATTGGCGTTGGCGGCCGCGTGCGGTCGCATTGAGTCTTCCGTAATTTCGGCAAACAAGTTGCGGTAAAATGGCGTCGAAAAAGCATTTAGCAACGGATTTAAATTTTCGGTTAAAAGCCTACGACCACCGGCTGGGTGCAAAAGGCCTTTTGTGACTTGAAGTGAGGTTTCAATCACATTGGTGGGCGTTTCCATGAGGCCCGTTGAAGGACCGGCCTGAAGAAGACTGGAGAGCATATTCAAGAGCATCTGCTTTTTATTTTCGGGTAAGTTCCAAATAGCGTCAAAGAGTGCACGCAAAAATCCTCGTGGGTTTGCGCTATTCGCAGAACCATTAGATTCCCACTGACCACTCACAATTTCTGCATGCTGCAAAAGTGCTGGAACGAGTTCATGCAAAGTATTCAGCGCCGCTTGATCATGGGCGAGAATGGCGCCTGATCGAAGGATTTGTTTCACTCGAACATCATTGGGGTTTAAACCACGTAACCACTTTCCGGCAATTCGCATGATTCCGGTACGGAAGAGATCGGCCGGGGTAAGTAAGTTCGTGGTGGAGTGGGGCCTGCGCGGAAACGGTTTTCTAAGATCCGCTGGCGTGTACTGATAAATCAGAGAGTAGAAGTTCCGGATGAGCTTCATACCAAAACAAGCGGTAGGTGACTCATCACAAGCTGCATTAGCTGGCGCATATTCCAGAAACAGAGAAGTCACCGGAGGGCCAATGACCTCTGCATTTGCGGCGTTCCTAAACCCACGCAAATTTGAGACCTTGGAAAAACAAACCCGCTTATCGTCCGTGAAATCGGGCCCGGGATTTTGAATCTGCTGTGGGGTCACGCGACAGATTTGCAGAGGGTCACCGATACCGGTTAAAAAGTTTGTCACTAAGGCATGAATGTCATGGGAAGGTGGTAAATCCCCTGAGTCATTAGGGTCCTGCAAGAGGCCAGGACGCTGATCCTCTGGCGCTTCATCCCAGGTGGTGGGGATCATGTACAATCCAAAAATCGCTGGCGGAAAACTCGTATTTACCAACGCGTCGGACGGCTCAACGATGAGCGTGAGCCAGTCTAAGTTATTCAATAGAATTACTTTAGGTTTTACTTCTCCCAAGAAATAATAAGGGATCACCGTAAGGGTGTTGGCCTGTTCGATGAGAAAACTAGCCAAACGATCGGCCATGGCTAAGCTCTGTTCGCGGTAAGGCGCTTCGTGGGTCGGTGAAGTAGTTGGAAAAGCTTGGGGCCGTAAAGCCGAACCAAAGGGCGTAAAGCTTGGATTCAGACTTTTTAAGATATCAATAAGCGCATAGGCTGCTTGATATTTATCGTGGCCCTGGGGGTCGGCGGCTGGCACTTGTCTAGTTTCTAAAGCCTGAAGCAGCGTGGAGATTCTTTGTTTAGCAATTTCTTCGCTGGGATTTTGATCCGTTAAGAGTCTGCCGCCTTGGTTTCGTTTTGCGGCAACGGAGTGAAAATCATGCTCAATGGCGTGTAGATAATCAAAAATAATTTCTTGGGTACGCTGAGCCTTCAGTGCGGGATTAGCGGACGTCTCCGGTTCCCAAATTGCTAAAGCTCGAGAGATCGCCTCCTGCGCGGGGTACGAGTGGCTGCAATCCATCTCAGCGGTGGTGAAATCATCAAAATTCCCAACTAAATTGCAAACTCTCACCGGAGTTGAAATGGTTTCTGCCGGAGGAGTGACTTGAGGTTCGGCACGAGTTTGGGAACGTGCGACCAAGCTCAGTAATGGATCTACGGCGCTTTCGGAACGCTGATGACCTAAGAAAAAATGAAACGCTGAAGTCAGACGAGCAATGGTTCCATTCTGAATTTCTGGCAAAACTCTCGCCATGAGCGCCGCTAAAGTATTTTGAGTTGCGTTCGCAAAAGAACGAACTACGTTTACGGTGTAATTTAGTAAGCTTCCGCCGAGAGCAGGGGAACGCTCCCGGGAGAAAAATTCAAGTGCCGGTAAAACCCTGGAATTATCCTCATAGAGTGCAAGGCACTGGGCCATATTTTCGATCCGGGAACTAAAATCATTCTGATTGAAATCAACGAAACTAAATTGAAAATCATAGTTTCGACAAGCGAGGATGGCCTCTGGTCTGCGAACTCTTCGGGGCAATGCGCCTGCCCGTTGAAGTTCGGTATCGATTAAGTCGTGTCGCAAATAGCGCGTGAGATCCAAAGGCGAAACCGGGTGGGTAGCAATATCGTGTCTGCCACGAGCAGTTGCGCTAGAAAAAACATTCAAAAGCGAAAACAGGAATTCTTGAAGCCTGCCATCTTCACGCCTAGCAAGGCCTGAGAGTTCGCGTAAAACTTCGGAAAATGCATTTTGGTTTCGGCCTAGAATTTTAAAAGTAGCCGTAAAAAATGGTTCATGGGCCACGGCTTGCGTCAGATTCTGTCGAATAAGATCAAAGAAAGGGTGCGCTGCTGTTCTTAAAAATGCACTACGGGTATGTTGCGCTAAGGGATGTGCCATGGGTTGAGATTCATCGATGAGAGGTTTTGTGGCGTTGATGAAATCTACCCAATGGGCAACGGAGGTTTTTGTTACGGCGCTCAGGAGAATGTGGGCCACGGATTTTCCTTGGAACTCCTCTCGTGGTGAAACTAATACTTGGGCAAGTCGCGAAAGATCCTCGCGGTCTTGAATTTTTACATTAGACGAAAGCAAAAGAAGGTCATCCCACGCGCCTTGGGTTTCCACTCCCTTAACGATGGTTTCGAGTAACCTTAGCGCGCTAGAATCGGTGGGCAGTGCACGGGAATGCACGCGCTCCGATAGGGTATGAATTAAACTCGTTTGCAAATATTCGGAACGGTTCATCCCACGAATAACTAGCTCAAGGCCAGCCGCTCCATCAGAATTCGCAAGGTCCATGAACGTAGCGGTTTCCCGAAGAAAACTTGAAGGAAATTCACAAAACGGTCTTGCCGCCATGAGGCTCGTGAGAAATTCCCTAAGGGACAGATGATCGAGCTCGGAGAAAACCTGCCTTGGGCTAAGTCCCGTAAGGTTTGCCGTGCCGCTTAAGCAAGCTAGCGGGCCATGACTTTGTACCTCATTCAGTTCGTGCATGAACGAGGGGAGGCGAGTGAAAAACTCTCCATTGGGCAAATAAAGTGAACGCATGGATTCATGAATTTTTACTAGGTTTTGCTGCCACTGCGGAGTTGCATCCGGTAAAAACGTATCGGCCGTCCGCCAAAATGAGCCATCGGCAACGCTAGAAAGCAGCGGCAGAACGAGTCCTCTAGCTTCGGAGGCAGAGGTAAAAGTTCTTTGCGAAATTTCCCACGCTAAAAATTCCTTCAATGCAAACACAATGGCCGTCAGTTCCGGAGTACCAGGGTTTGTGGTTCTAAAATGGTTTTGAATGTTCTGGAATACTCGCGTCGAAGTGGCCGCTTCCGAGAAATTCAAAAACGCTTCAAGTCGTGAATGAGTTAACTCTTGGCCTAAAAACTCGAGTGCTCGTAAAACATTTTGATTAGGGGTGGGTGAGATCAGATTATGGACGTATCCAGAAATGCCACCTTCGGAAGTGAAATATCCTTCTTCTAAAAGTTTTACGGAGGCAATGATCAGGTCTGGGTGCTCTAAAAACTCACCTAGCGTATCCAGCTGAAGGGCAAGGCTGCCATCATCCCTCAATGTATCCAGAGTATGTTTGACCTCAAAGAGCCTAGGATATTGGGTGAGGAGGTCACGGCTTAAAGTTTGGCTCAGTGGCGTAAGCTCTTCATCCCTTGAGGTTGCAAAAAAAGCTTCTAGCTTTGGGATCTGCCCGTTGCTGTTGAGGCAATGCATAAGCGAGCGCAAAGCGCTGGGAGTAAATTCACTTGATGAAAGGTCAAGGCCATCACACTCAACTCTGGCTTGATGGTAAACTGTTGCATTTGGATTTGGTGCTGCACCAATTTTTTCCGCTACGGGAATGCCACAGCCGGAGAATGGTAAAGTTAAGCATAGGATAAAGAGGATACAGGTCGTTATGAAAGAAGAATAGATTTCTGAAGTCGTTGAAGGTTTAGGCGGGGTTTTCATTTCGGATTCTGTTTGCTTTCCCAGGGGCTCACCATGCACTCCCTGAATTACGGTAATATGATTTTGGGGATAACTTTTTCCAAGGATTCCCCCCAAGTAGTTCAGGTCAAAAAGAGAAACCACGGCAGGATGAGATGGATCGTGCCCCGTGGCTACGTAAAGTTCTTCGTACCCAAGTTGATGCAACGATTCAAGTATTTCGCGCGCAGAGAGGTCCAGGGGCGATAATGAGAAATCTACGAAAATGGGGGTACTTTTAGTAAGTCCATTCTCCGCAATGAATTGAGCAGAACCCAAGAAGCTTTGAGCTGAACTCGCAGAATCAAAAAATAGGCCCCTTTGACCGCTATGTTTTGCCGCTTGTTTCCACACTTCGCGAATAAGCACATCATCATCAATGAGGACAAAATCTATTTTTTCGCGGGAAGAAAGGGGCGTTGCTGGGCGGGAGGTCATTTTTGAATAAAGCAACTCGCCCAGAAATGGAGCCATGGCCTTAGGCAAAAGTTTTATGCCAAGCTTTCCCACTTGTCCTTGCAGTTCCTCATCGTCATGCCGACTGGTGACCAAAAGAATTTGTTCTCGCGAAATCGAGTTTGGGTATTTTTTATTTAGAATATTTTGAATGAGCTGTAGTCCATTCAGTTCATCGTGGGGAGCTCCCACCGTTCCGCATGACTCGCCCCTAAATTCAAAATCAATGAGATAAAGCGTCGTTTGGCAGAGCTCCGCTGCGATGCTTTGGGTTTGCAAATTGGTCGATAAAAAATAACCGGGGGATGCGTAGTACTCAATCTCAGTTTCTGGCCCGAAGGTGTCTTTCCAAATGGAAATCATGGAGGCTTCATCATCGATGACCACTACTTTTTTAAATACGGCGCTTTGATCGTCCCAAAAAAATTCATTTTGCGTCGCTAGCCAACTTGGAGTCTCGGCGTAAGGAAAATATATAGGCGGCATTAGCGCTAAATCACGCCCATCCTCCACTACCATTACGAGTTGGGCGGATCTGGATTTTCCGAGCTCAGAACCTTCCGAAAGCCGGAGGGAAACCGTAACGATCTTTGACTCGGGTTGCAGGTTTGCCATAACTCGTTCCAGGGCGGCTGATAGGGCGACCTCTAGCTTTTCTTTCGAAAGGGCAATGAGCGCGAACGTCACACTTTTTTCCACATCAAGTTCAATTTTTATAAGGCGGGCTGCGCAGGCGATGCGCTGCCGCGAAAGGACACTTTCTAATACCGGGAGGACGAGGCAACTTTCTAGAGTTACTGAACCAGGATTTTTGGTTCCGAGGGCTTTTGCTTGGGTCAGAGTATCAGCGATGAGGTTCACTCGGGAAGCAATTTGCTTTAACGTTTCCCGCATATCTACTGGCATCGTGTCGTGGCTGGTCGCCATGACACGAAGGGCGGCAAGGGGACTGCGGATATCATGGGATGCTTGCAGCGCTAATTCGGATAGGCGAGCAATGGTTAAATTTTGGCGTTCAATTTCTGCAAGCAAAGCGTCGTTCTGAGCCTGGGATAAATCTAGTTTTTTATGGCCGGGTTTCCATTTAAAAGAGGGGAAGTTCACGCCGTCTTTTAACACAAGGGGGTCTGGGATGGTATAAATAAAATTAGTTCAATTTAGATGGAAAATCACTGAACAATTGAAGGTTTAACCAAGTGAATCAGGCCTTAAGCCGCTCAACGTTAATGACGCCCTTTTTACTCTCAAGCGCGCCTAATACACGGCTGAGTTCTTCGGTTGAGCCCACCTCGACTTCAAAATAGGAAACAGCTTTTCGATCTTTGGTGGTTCTAATGTGGGCCTGGCTAATATTAACCCCGCATCCCGTAATGGTCTGGGACATGAGTGCCAAGACTCCGGGCAGGTCATGGGACAAAACCCTGATGCGGACGTTTCGTTTTACTGGCGTTTGAAGATTCCACTGAACGCTGACCTTACGATCAGGGTCCGTTTCAAAAGCCTTTGGGCAAGAACTCAAATGAACGGTAACGCCGCGCCCCCGAGACACAAACCCTACGATGGGATCGCCCGGGATGGGACTGCAGCATTTTCCAAATCGAACTAAAATATCATCAAGGTCGCCTACAGAAATCGCCTGATGGCCTGAGCTGGAAAGCTTTTGGGTAGCATTCTTAAATACCCTAGATAAAAATCCACCTTCGGCCTTAGGGGCTTCACCCTTAGTAGCAGCACTCTTTTTTGCTTGGGATAACACGTCCGCCGGCAATAAATTGTTCGCAATGGTTGACGCCGCTGCGCGGCCATAACCGATATGCACGTAGAGCTCTTCAATGGACTTCAGGTTGCGTTTTTCGGCTACGGTTTTTAAAGCATTATTATTTATAAAGGTCTTTAAATTTTGGGAATAACTTTTAAGTTCCCGCTCAAGCATTTCCTGACCCATGGACATCGCTCGTTCACGTTCTTGATTCTTGATGTGGGATCTAATTTTATTTTTTGCTTTGCTAGTTTTGACAAGCTTAAGCCAGTCTTTGCTGGGCTGGGCCGTGGGTGAAGTTAGAACCTCCACGGCGTCTCCAGATTTTAGTCGGTATTTGAGCGGAACGATTTTTCCGTTCACCTTTGCGCCAACGCAACGAATTCCTACATCGGAATGCACGGCGAAGGCAAAATCCAAAGGTGTAGAGCCATGGGGCAATTCCTTCACGTCACCATTGGGCGTAAAAATATAAACTTCATCTTCAAAGAGATCCGTTTTTACCGTCTCCAAGAACTCCGCCGGATCCTTTAAATCGCGTTGCCATTCAAGCAGGCGGTCCACCCATTCCACTTTATCGCGTTGTTGGTTGGCAAACCGGCCTTCCTTGTATTTCCAGTGGGCAGCAATCCCGTATTCTGCAACGGCGTGCATCTCATGGGTTCTGATTTGAATCTCGATGCGATCGCCCGTACTGGCGATGACCGTGGTGTGCAAGGATTGGTAGCGGTTGGCCTTGGGAATAGCGATGTAATCCTTAAACCGTCCGGGCACGGGCTTAAACGCTGCGTGCATGACACCCAAGGCTTTATAACACTCCGTAATATTATCGAGCGTGATGCGAAAAGCGATGAGGTCGTGGACCTGATCAAAATCAATGTTTCGACGATCCATTTTTTTATAAATGGAATAAAAATGTTTAGGTCTTCCGGTGACGCTGCCGGTGAGATCATATTCTTTGAGCCGATCCTGAATTTGCGAAGTGATGTCGTCGATATATTTTTCGCGCTCTTTTTTGGTCTTCGCAATCTTTGAAGCTAATTTGTAATAAACATCGGGATGCAAATAGCGCAGCGAAAGGTCCTCGAGTTCAACTTTAAGGGAACTGATACCGAGGCGATGGGCAATGGGCGCGTAGATATCCAAAGTTTCTTGGGCAATCGAACGCTGTTTGTAGGGCAAAAGATGTTCAAGCGTACGCATGTTGTGCGTACGGTCCGCAAGCTTTACCAACACCACCCGGATATCCTTAGCCATGGCGATGACCATCTTCCGAAAGTTTTCCGCCTGCTTTTCTTCTGAGGTTTTAAACGTAATTTTAGAAAGTTTGGTTACGCCATCTACAAGTTGCGCAACGGCTGGGCCAAACTCTTTTTCAATCTGGGGTAGGGTAGCGTGGGTATCCTCCACAGTATCGTGCAAAAGCCCCGTGATGATGGTGGGTTCATCCATGTGGAGTTCCGCAAGCAAAAATGCAACTTCCCTCGGATGGTCCATGTACGGATCACCCGATTGCCGTTTTTGTGAACCATGGGCCGTCACCGCAAACTCATGCGCTTTGCGAATCAGTTCAAAATTAGCTTCGGGAAAATAATTTTTCACCATATCGCAAACGGCGTCGATGCTGGCAATATGGCCTTTGGCGGTCATTTTTAAATGCCCCCGAATTTTTCTTTACGTAAAATGGATTCCAGTTCCTGGAAGGTGCGCCTCAGGTCATCGTTGGTGATGCGGTAGTCAAACCAATGGGCTTCAGAAAGTTCAGTTTGGGCGGCCGTAAGTCGTCGCTCCACCGCTTGTTCAGACTCGGTTCCGCGCCCCAAAAGCCGCCTGCGCAATTCATCCAATGATGGGGGCAAGATAAAAACCGTGATGCAACGATCTTTGAATTTATCCTTGATGGCGCGGGCACCTTGGACGTCAATATCAAATAAAACATGCTGACCTTGGTCCAGGCAGTTTAAGACATGTTTTTTCGATGTTCCGTAGAAGTGCTTTTGAAAAACTTTCGCATGCTCCAAAAACTCATCGTTGCGAATCATTTCCTCAAAGGTAGGAATATCGACGAAGTAATAATCTTCCCCTTCCTTCTCGTCGCCTCGACCGGCCCGCGTGGTGTGGGAGATGGAGAGGGAAAACTTAGGGTATTTACCGATCACCATTTGCGCGAGCGTGCTTTTGCCCGTTCCGGATGGTGCCGATAAAACAAGAAGTTTTGAGTCCTGGGGAGAGGGGCGTGAAATACTCATTCCGGATTTTTGTCCTTTAAGGGTTCTTCAAGGATATGGCCTAGTTTTCTAAATTTTTCACGTCGTAAAGCGAGCAAAGTTTGTGGCGGATGCGCCATTAAGTTTTTAAGAATGAGACTAAGGTCTCGTTCAAGAATTTTTGCCGCTTCCGCCGGGTTTTTATGGGCGCCGCCCTTTGGTTCCGGAATAATTTCATCGATGATGTTTAATTCCTTGAGATGGGGCGCCGTCATTTTCATGCAGCTTGCGGCGGTTTCTGCCATGGCGCTATCGGACCACAATATCGATGCGCAAGACTCTGGCGAGATCACGGAGTAGGTCGCAAACTCCTGCATGCAAACGGAATCGGCAATGGCCAAGGCAAGTGCTCCGCCGCTGCCACCCTCACCAATGACTACTGCAACGATAGGGACGGGTAGATCAAACATTTTAAGAATATTATCGGCAATTGCCCTAGCTTGACCCCGTTCCTCGGCTTCGATGCCAGGGTAAGCGCCTGGCGTGTCTACGAGAGTTATAATGGGAAGCTTAAACTGAACGGCAAGTTCCATGAGCCTTAAGGCTTTGCGGTAACCTTCTGGTTTTGCCATTCCAAAATTTCTAGCTACTTTTTCTTTGGTGTTCCGGCCCTTTTGCAGGCCTAAAACAACGACGCTCTGCGTGCCCAGCCGGCCAAGGCCTCCAACCAGTGCCTGATCATCTCCAAAGAGCCTATCGCCGTGCAGTTCAACAAAGTCTGAGAAAATATTTTGGATGTAATCCAATGCATAGGGTCTAGCTGGATGGCGAGAAAGCTGAACCCGTTGCCAGGGTGAAAGTTTTGAAAAAACATCCTGCGTTAGCTTTTGCAGTTCTTTTTCTAGCGAAGAAATTTCGTTTTTGGAAAAATCTCCCCCCATGCGCAGGTTTTGTTCCCTGAGCTCGTGTATTTTTTTCTCCAAAAGAGCGATAGGTTTTTCGAACTCTAAAACAACTTCCATATATTTCACATCAAGGCAGTGGGTCGAGGCTATCAGTTCGATCTAAAAGCGGCAAGTATTGCCCCCTAAACAATTGCCTCTTTGACTCCTCATCAGAGTAGGTAAAATAAGAATTCAATATGAGCGCAAAAGCTCAACCTACGACTGGTCCAAAAGATAACCATGCCGCATCGGCCAACCCTGCTTCTCAAGATCATGCCTCTGAGAATGTCGCAAATTCCATGAGCGCAAAAGATAAGCTCGTGGCGAACTTTGCAAAAATCTCCGGTAAAATTGCGGCAAGTCCTTTAGGTAAAATTTCGGATATTTTAAAACCTGCAATTCAAAAGGCCGTCGCGGCCGGGCACAGTCGTAACGAAAACCGATCCTTGAAGCAGACGGTAGTTCTCTTTTCAAAGGGTTTTTTAAAGGGGCTCTCCAGTTTAGTTTTTTCCCTTCCGAACTGGATTCTTCATGGCGAGGCCATGACGAGGATCAGTGCCATTGGTTTAATTGCCAGTGCTTTTCTTCTCGTCAAAGTAACGCCAAGGGTTCCCGCATCCGTAATTGCACTGATGCAAGGTAAGCCCTCTCGTCAAATAGTTGGCAGTGCGTCACAAACTCCGGATCACGACATTTCGTCTAAAAATTCCCACGCATCGGCTAATGGAAATCATCATCAAGGTGCCGTACATGCGGTCCATAGCGACAAATCGGAAGCCCTCATTCATCCGGTGTACTTAGGACATCTCGAGGCTGGCCAGGGTTTCTGGGTCGAAGCATTTGTGGAATGTTCTGATGCCAGCAGCGCAAAACGGATGAGAGAATTACTAACGCAGGTGCAAAAGAGCGTAGTGTCTGAGCTTACGCTAATTGCTGCGGATAAAAATGAAATGACAAGTCGCTCCCCCGCCTCAGAAGGCGAAGGAGCGCTTGAAAAACGAATCGGCCGGGTCGTTAACGGTGTTTTAGACCGCGGTCGAATTCTGCGCGTGATCATTGCTCGCCAAGGTGGCAATTCCACCAACGACGAGACTATAAAAACGCATTAGGGCTTTTAAGCAGTTTAGAAAAAAGAACGGGGACGGCGTTTTTCATCGCCAAAACGTCCACGATTCTCATCGGGCCTAACGTGAGGGGCTGGTGCAGCACCACGATCTCTTGAGAAACCGCTGCCAAAGCTGCGCTCCTGGCCACGACTGTCGGAGCTGCGAGGACCACGTTCAAAGCGACCGCCGGGGCGTCCGCCATCTCTACGAGGTTCACGAAAATCCCTGCCGCCGCCATTTCCGCCGCGTCTTTCGCGATATTCCCTGCCGCCGCCACGGGGTTCACGTTCGAACGCCGGTGCACCGGTGAATGGAGTTGAAAGCGGACTGACTCTGGCGGAAGCGCCATTCAGAGCCGCTGGGTCACCCTTAGCGGCATTCTTTGAGGTTGGAGCCTGTGATCCCGAACGACTGAGCATGCGGGAAATTTGTCGCCACAATGAGTTGTCTTCCGGGGTCAAAATAGAAAGTGCTTCGCCCTTAGCGCCAGCCCTTGCCGTTCTGCCAATCCGGTGAATGTAATCATCCGGAGTTTGTGGAAGATCATAATTGATGACGTGGGCAATATGCGGAACGTCGATTCCGCGTGCCGCAACATCCGTAGCTACTAAGATTCTAATTTTGCCAGCACGGAAATTATTTAGCGCAGAATTTCGCTGAGCTTGGGAACGATCACCATGGATGCGTCCCGTTTCATGGCCGTATTCAAGGAGTAAGTCTGAAAGCTTGTCCGTGCGGCGTTTCGTCCGCGTGAAAATCAGGATGGACCCCGTCCTTTGATTGAGTTCATCAAGCAACACATTATTTTTTTCAGAATGGCTGGCATGAACTACCGTTTGCTCAATTTTCGGAGCGGCTTGAGAGGCCTGACCCACCGTGATGCGATGTGGGTTTTGTAGGTATTTCCTAGCTAAATTCTCAATGTCATTTGGAAGCGTAGCCGAGAACAAAAGAGTTTGGCGCTCCTTTGGTACATGTTTCAGGATTTCATTGAGCTGCGGAGCAAAACCCATATCCAGCATGCGATCAGCTTCATCCAAAACTAAAATGCCCGTGTTATTAAGCTTAACGGAACCTCTGCGCAAGTGATCCATAAGACGACCAGGCGTTGCGATGAGGATGCGTGGATGTTTTGAAAGGGTGCGCAGTTGATTCTGCATCGCTGCTCCACCGATCAATAATGCTGACCTGAGTTCCGGTAATGCAAAAGTAAGATCCTTAAGTACGTTTGCAATTTGAGCTGCGATTTCTCGCGTCGGTACTAAAATAAGGGCTGAAAGTTTAGGGTTTTGTTCCAACTTGGTAATCATTGGAATACTGAAGGCTGCAGTTTTCCCGGTGCCGGTTTGCGCGCTCGCTATAATGTCGCGTTGAGTTAGGGCAAACGGAATCGCTTGAGACTGAATATCGGTTGGATTATTGAAACTAAGCCTTCTAAGGGCTTGTTTTAATTTTGGTGAGAGAGAAAATTTATCGAATCCTGAGGGCTCTTGGCTTTCAAGGGGCGCACCTACTGAACCATTAGAAAGAATATTTTCAGATACAGGACTGATTTTTGGCAATATGGACGTGTTTGACTGACTTTGCATAAAAGGAACTCCAATTCAAAAGAAGTGGCTCCCTGCAGATGTAAAGTGAGCAAGCAGCCAGAAAAAGAAAAGGGACCCTTCGTTAACGAAGGATCCCCTTCATGATTATTATATTTTAATTAACGGGAACTAGTAACGGGAACGACCACCGCCGCCGCCGCCGTAGCCACCGCCACTGCGACCAGCACGGTCTCCACCGCCGAAACGGCCGCCTTCACGGGGAACCATGGGGCGAGCTTCGTTAACAGTGATAGGGCGACCTTCGTAGTTCGCACCGTTGAACTTTGTGATAGCTTCTTGAGCTTCTGCATCCGTTGCCATTTCAACAAATCCGAAACCTTTGCTACGGCCAGTTTCGCGATCGGTGATGATCTTAGCTGAATCTACAGTTCCACACTGTGAAAATGTATCAAACAAGACTTGATCTGTTGCTGAAAACGGAAGATTACCTACGTACAATTTTTTACCCATAATAGACCTCCTTAAGGTTTGGGGTCCCTCTAAGGACGAATCGGGCACAAATAAAACTAAATGCTCCTAACCGGCTCTTTGAGAAGACAGACTGAATGCCTCCCATATAACATGATGCAGCTCAGAAAGAAACGTGAAAATGCAATGCCATGTGATAATTTCCTGTTAGACTTTTTTTTATGCAAAAGAGACCCTGGATTTTTCTCGTCCTGCTTTTGATTTTCGCCGCACTTTTTTCTAACGAGGATCTCGCTAAAATGACTACACCTACCTCAAAAAACCAGAAAGATTCCCTCAAGCAGCGCCTCACCCCGCAGCAGTACCAATGCACCCAGGAGGAAGGTACTGAACCACCATTTAAAAATCCATACTGGAACCTGAAAGAGGATGGAATTTATGTCGATGTGGTCAGTGGTGAGCCCCTTTTTTCTTCTTTGGATAAGTTTGATTCTGGAAGCGGATGGCCAAGTTTCACTCAGCCCCTCTCTCAAGAAAATCTAATTTTAAAATCTGATCATAAATTAGGCGCTGAGCGCACCGAGGTGCGTTCTAAGAATTCGCATCTAGGGCATGTGTTTGATGATGGCCCTGGGCCTACCAAAAAAAGATTCTGCATCAACTCTGCCTCACTTAGATTTGTTCCTTTGGAAAATTTAGAGAAGGAAGGCCTTGGCCAATACCTGTTTTTATTTGCCAAGAAAAAGGGGTGGCAAGTTGCAACTCTTGCGGGAGGTTGTTTCTGGGGGGTAGAAGAGCTTTTGCAAAAAATTCCTGGCGTGATTGAAACCCAGGTAGGTTACACCGGCGGCTTTTTAAAGAATGCTACCTACGCTCAAGTTAAGAAGGGCGAAACGGGACATGCGGAAGCGGTGGATGTTTTGTTTGACCCCAAAAAAGTTTCTTACCAACATATACTGCTAGAGTTTTTTCGCCTTCATGACCCCACTACGGCAAATCAACAGGGCAATGATTTAGGCACTCAATATAGATCGGCGATATTTTTTCACTCCGATGAACAACGTAAAGTTGCGGAGGAAGTGAAAGCTAAAGTGACCGCTTCGGGCAAATGGAAAAAACCTCTGGTTACGCAGATTGTTGCCGCCGGCGAATTTTGGCGCGCCGAAGAATATCATCAAAAATATTTGGAGAAAGAACCGGGCGGCTACACCTGCCATTATTTGAGACCGTTTCATTTTGATGAAAAGTAGGGGATAGCAAGGTTTATTTCCGCTAAAAATATTAAGCCCGACCTCTGGATATAAATAATTTTAGTTTTGTACGCGCTGTTAAAATTTATTTATATAAAATTCATTTAATCAAAAATCTTGACGCATGACAGCAAGGTTGGTAATCGCCAGGCCCACACGAAAGCGAGATACCAATGTTTGCCTTTTTGCGATCTTTTAAAATTAAAAAGTTCAGTTCTGTTTTGTTCGTTTTGTTTTTTGCTCTTTCGGCCGGCGTTAGCGCCGTCCACGCGCAAAACCGTTTTGCCGCACTGACGGCTTCCCCCCGGGTCAATGCCGTTCTTCGGGAAGCGGGAATCAATCAGCGCAGGGATTTTCTTTACGGGATTTACGCGAGGGATTTTAATTTCTCAGCACCCAATGGGTTGCCACTCCCTAGAAGTGGGACAAGTTTATCCGCATCCGGCAACTACTTTTACCGGGCGGTTTTTGACAGTCCCGAAAATTCAGGCAGGAATCCACAGTTTGATCTCCCCGTAATTTTACGCGCAATCTTAGGTGACTCAACCGCCGTGATCGGGGCTTGGGCCTATTCCGATTTGGTGAACATTGCGCAGCACCCAGACGCAGCATTTAATGGCTGTTGCAGAAATAACATTGCGAACTCAAATCCAGCGCGAACCTATCAACAGGACGAGCTGGAGTCGGATGGAAATATCAACGTAGAAAATCTACGTAGAGCTTTAAGGTCGGACCAGTCAAGGGCCGGTGGACCACTCTCCGTCGTGGAGGCTCACCAACTAGCCCAAATCGTGATTTCTGCGGCTCTCATGGGCCAGAGGGCACGTGGTGAAGAGTTTATCGCTGATCGCCATTTTCGGTACCAGAGCTCGGAATATCGCGACTGGAGTAAGCTCGATATTTTTGTAGGCCTGCATCCAGAAATGGTGTCTGGCTATGGAAATTACTTTGTAGTGATTTCTGATCGAAGGGGTCGAAGCATTGATTTGAATGCCTACAATCATAATTATTACGCACGTCCAGAGGCGAGAGTTTGTGCGGCCCATAATGGGGTGCGCACCTGCCAGCACGGTGGCGAGAACTACTATTCTGAAATCAACAGCGATAATGCTGAATTCATCATCCCAGGCGAAGTGAGGTATGATGAGATCGAAGGTCTGGACATCCATAACACCACGATGGTTGGTGCAACTCGCACAACTCTGCGTCCAGTTGAAGTGGCCTATCGTCGCATTTCCCTAGGCGGTAGTCGCAGTGCGGTTTTGGTTATTGATCCTAGAGAAGCCAATGGCATTCGGCACACTTGCGTAAGGTTAGAGACGCTCCGCCAGATTCCTTATGCTTGCAGCAGAGAAGATGTAAGGCAGCCCCAAGAGATTAGGGATGAGCAGCCGCTGCAACTTCCATTTGCAAGGGTACCACAACGCATAGGTGCTCCACTGTCCGTAGTTGGCGCCTATATAACTTGTCCGGAAAATGCCGCAGTGGGTTCGGCCCAGTGCCGCCTGCCCGCAAATATTGTAAGTCGATATCGTCAGAGCACTTGGGATTCCCTAGCGGCCGTTCGTCACCGTGAGGAACAAACGCGCAGGGCCGATATTGAGGCGATCAGGGTCAATGGCCAAACAATCCGCTTTATTCCATTAACCACCGGCACCCCGGCTTCACCAGCTGCTTCCGCGGTGGCTTCAACGGATTCATCAGGCACTTCTTCAAGCAATTAAGTTCGATTCAAGAAAGGTAAAGATCAAATGAAAGTTAGGAATAGTGTAGTTCGTTTTTTCTTAACTGGGCTGTTTTTCGCAGCTCCGGTTATGGCTCAGCAGTACGTACCAGTAGATTTTAGACAATCATCGGCCGATGTTTTAGAGATCGCAAGAAATTGCCGAGTGATGATGCGGGATGAGTTCCGTTTTGGTGAATACGTTCCTCGCGCTGAGTGGCGAGTGAACGGACAGGTGTTTCCAAGACGAAATCCTACGCTCTATCGTGGCGTTCAGGCATTTATTCCCCGGGGCCGAAATCCGATTTTTCAATTTGACCTCAATCGTGTGGTCCGCGGCATTTTAGGTGAAGAAACCAACATCATTGGTAGCTTCACCGTGGACAGTTTAACTATGTCCTTCACAAGGCACAGTGATGACTCACCACTTCGTCCGGAAATGACTTATTTGGCACCGGCCATTCGGAATGAGCTTCGCGAAATGGCAGTAGTGGAAGCAGTTGAGACTTGCGTGTATCCAGCGGTTGTCGCTCGAGGTGGGTTAAACCGCGCGGAAGCGCAACAATTGGCAGCCATTGTTGTCAATAAAGGTTTTCTTAACCTTCGCGTCTCTACCCGTGGCGAACCTAACGATCGTTTAGAACCAACCAATCGTCTCGCTGATTTGTATTTTCGTTATTTCGGCGGAATTCCTGCCGGCAGTACCAGCATGGCAATTCCTAGGACACGTCAGTACCACGAGTTTCCCCAAGCCGTGGCTTTCTCAAGTGTGCATCCGGAAGTCAGTGCGAATTACGGCTATTGGAGCATTGTTTTTAATGACCCAGGAAACCGAGCGTTTGATTTAAATGCTTACAATCACGCTTATTATGCACCGATTCGTGGGAACTATTATCACGGCGATGGATCACAAGATAACTTCGGTGGAAATCGTTTCTACTCTTGTTCATCGGTTGATAACGGAGAGTTCATTACCCCTGCCTACATTAGGCCAATGGAAATGATGGGCATGGATGTTCGGCCACGTTTGCGTGAAGGAAATATCGGAACGAGAGCGCGTCAGCACATCACTGTAGCGTATAGAAAAATTCCACTGGTGGCTGCTCGATCAGGTCAGACTGCACCAAGCAATGGTGTCCTCGCCTCCGACGTGTCAATTTCCTATTCGCCGGTAATGGCTATCGACGGAAACTTTGGTGGAAGTTATGCAAATTGCATCGTGATGGATTCTGAAGGCTTTCCTACCACCTGCGCACCTAGGCCTAATCCCATGGCTTCTGGTGGTGCGGTGGCTCCAAGTCCAAGTGCCTCAAGCAATCGTTTGAAAGTGGTTGGGTTTTTTGGCCTTTGCTCCACTCGGTTTGATGAAACCTCCGGTGGCTGCCATTTGCCAAATAGCCTCGTTGAAAAGTATCAAGACTATGTTTCAGAAGAAAATAGTCCTGCTTTCGAAGAGAACAGAACGTTAATTAACGGCGGAACATGGAGGGAGCTCAGCGGTGTACCGGCCGTTGACTTTCATACGACATTTGTACGTGCAGGTGATACCCGTCATTGGCGCGTAAGGTTCTTTAGCCTTGCCGCGGAAGTCAGACGTTTGGCGGCTTGGCGCACGGGCGTTCCGCAACGTGGTGTAAATGCTGACGTCACCCCGCAAAGCAGTGATTCATACTAATTCTTAATTAAAGGACCGCTACTATGTACCGAACTACTGGATTTATCCTTGTTTTAACCTTTCTTTTTGCGGGGCTTTTGCAAGCTCAGCAACCAGAAGCACCGTTTGGTGACCCCCGCGGACATCGTCCGCGTTGGCAGCAACGGGGTGGGGAGAGGCAAGGAGATGGTAGGCCGGTGCGTCGTAGCGGTCCTGATTTAGGACGAATAAGGTCAGAGTGCGACCGGGGTGGTGGTTTTTTTGCGGCCCCCAATCCTGGCGAAAGAGCCTTTGCTTGTTATTGCCCCGTTGCTATGCGGTGTATTCATACGGGTAGGGGAACTTGCAGGTCAGGAGAAGTGGACGGGGCAACCATTGCTTGCCCACTTTCCAATGACCAGCTTCGTGGGCAATGGCGAACGAGCTGCGTTCAAAACTTTCAAACCATTTTAGCGCAGTATCAGGCAGAAGAGCAGGCTGAACGCAATCGCCTTGCTCAAGCTGCTTCAGCAACGAATGCAAGTGCTCGATCTCGCGCATTGAATTCGACCTGGCGTCGGAATCAACCCATCGTAAAGGGGCTTGGCATTACTGCAGTAGTGCTGGGTTACGGAACCTACAGTACATTTCAGACTTTACGTGCGGCCGAAATGGCCCGTAATATTTTGACAGGATTTAAGCAAAGTGGGCATGCCATGCAGTTCACAAACGAGGTCACTTCTGCATATTTTTATCGGGAAGTTCAAGCGAGAACGGCCGCTCAGCTTACGAACCTAAATACCCAAACGTTAAATGGCACTAGGTGGATTTCCAGCAGGCTCGGCCTAAACATTAGTTCTGAAGTCGTGCCGGCCTCACGTTTTGCTCTCAGACAATTAAATACTTTGTCGGTAAAAATGGGCAATGTTGCGGAAGCTATGCGAACTTCGTTTTTCGCAAATCCAAGTCGTCTGCAAAAGGCTGAAGTTGAAGCGACCGCAACGCAGCTCAATGATTTGGCCAATACTCTTGAGCAGAGTGCAAAAGAAAGTGGCGCTTCTCAGGAATATCAAACGGCCGCCAGCCAGTTGGCGATGTCATCCCGTTCGCTAGCCAATAATCTTGTAAGCGGAATAGGTTGTCATTTAAGCTTAGATAGGCACGCTGCGATTAATGACGTTTTGAATCCACAGATTGCGGGATGGGCGACGGCCGCCCAAGGCATGTGGCATTCCTTAGCGAATCCGGGCACAAAATTTTCTGAAGCTGGAGCAAATGGTTCTGCCCGTCTTACGCGAAACCGAAACATTGGTGCTGGCGCAACTGGATTTTCAATTCTCTTAACTGCGATTGCGGGGCTTGGTCCTATGGTTACCACCGCCGTTGTGCCTACACCTGAGCTTCAGGGGTTCCGGGATTTGCCGGGCGGAATTGAACAAAACATGCGTTCACAATCGGTTGAGTACTTACTTTCCCATTATCCTTACAACCGGGATGGAGTTCAAGTGGACTCTCCTGAAACTGCCTGTAGAATGATTGTTAGGTCTGAAGTGGATGATAACGGCAGGCGAGATCATGGAACCCATGTGCCACTTAGGTTTCAGGAATTCATGTTGCGATCAGCCAGGACGAGGACCGGATTAAGGCCAGCTCCCTTAAGGGAAATTGAACTCAGGCAGGAAGCGCCGGAAGTTCAAAACGGCGCTCAGGAGTAAGGAAACACCCGTGCGTATGATTTCTAAACTAGAAAAAAATCTTTTTGTAATTCTTTTGCTCGTATTTGGCGGTTCTGCGGAAATAATCCTTCCCTTAGTGCAAGCCCAGCAGGTTTGTACTTTGACAACAGCGTTAGGGGTCGCTGAAGAGCATCCCCTTTACGAAGGAGAAGAAGGATTTCGTTTGAGACGTGGAGCACGCGAAGCGTCCCATGAAACTATAACTAAACTCCGATCATTTATTTCCCATTCCAGTGCGCTTAGAGCGTCTGCGGAATGGACCCAGCTCCTGAATCACTCCGAAGTTCAATCGGCATTACGCCAAAATCCTTGTTTGCGGCACGTTCTACGTACGACGCCGATTATTGAAGTTCTCCTTCGGGCCTCTTCCAGAGTTAGTCAGCGTTATAGCGTCGGTGAGCATAGTGGACGAGTTTTTGAAGCTTACGTAGAGCGCCAGCGAGATCTTGAGGAACGTAACCGCGCACGTATCGCAAATAATGGTGCTCAGCGCAGTGATGCAGTTCCCATTCAGCAGCATGAGTTCTTTAAAAACCTGACCTTGTTGCATGATATTGGAAAAGGGTTTTCCGCCATGACGAGGGATGAACTTGAAGTGACTTTTTCGTCGCCGCTCGTTTACCGACTTCTATTGATCATGGGATTTTCTGAGGCAGAAGCGGTTCTCGCCAGAGCGCTGATTCATCACCACAAGCTTTTAGGGGCAGTGGCCCAGGCGCAAACTTCCGTGGAAAACGGATTAAGGGTCTTGCGAAGCGGAGCCCTTTCGGCGGGCGTTTCGGTGCCTACTTTTTATATTTTGCTAGAAAATCTTTTTGTCGCAGACGCCTCGTCTTACCCAAATATCCGTCGAAGCAGTTTTGAAGTGCTGGAAGGTGGATTGTTTCCAGACCCTGACCGTGAGCCTGCATTTTATTTGCTTCGCGGTAGAGCGTTGCAAGTTACGCCTACTCACTCGGCCCCCGCGCCCTCTCACGCAGATGATGGGAATGCTGCGGAAATTACCGACGAAGACACCCTGGTTGAGCCACCGGCGGTAGTGGTTCAGCC
>CAYYYP010000002.1:184565-198959 GCA_964475985.1 uncultured Oligoflexia bacterium
CGGAAATTACCGACGAAGACACCCTGGTTGAGCCACCGGCGGTAGTGGTTCAGCCCGGAATTGCATTACCGGTTCCCCATGCGGTATCCCGCCCGCCGGTAGTCATGCATCCGGCTCCGCGCCCTTCCCTAAGACAGCAAGTACCAAGCGCTACTGTAGCGCCGCCCGCCGGCCGAATCGACCGGGCCATCGCTCAGGGCAGAGACATAGCGCAATGGGCCGCCGATGGACTACGAAGCCTTTTGTCTCGGGTACATTTTTAATAAATTAAAAGAATTTATCAGTTCACTCGTGATTTAACCTGTGAATATGGCTAGCCCAAATGATAGTAGGGGCCATGACCAACAATGATGTTCTGAGAAGCATTCGCTATATTTTAAACGTGAGCGACGTTAAACTCATGGAGATCATTGCTATGGGAGACGGCAATGTTTCTAAGGATGAAATCACGGCTTATCTACGAAGCGATGATGATCCAGCCTTTGAAAAATGCAGCGACGAAGTGATGGCCCATTGCTTAAATGGCCTTGTAATTTACAAGCGCGGAAAAGATGAAACTCGCCCGGCACAACCATTGGAGTTTCCCATCACGAACAACGTTGTGCTTAAGAAAGTCCGCATCGCTTTTGAACTTAAGGATGATGACATTGTACGGCTGATCTCTAAGTCTGGCCTGGCCGTTACGAAGACTGAACTCAGCGCATTTTTTCGAAAAAAGACCCACCGTAATTTCCGGGAGTGTGGAGATCAGTTTTTACGAAACCTGCTTAAGGGCTTAACGACTTAGAGTTGTTTTGCGCTGATATTCAAAGTTTTTAAAAAGTCCATGAGTAGCTTTGCTCGCGGTGGAAAACCTGAAGCTTCATAACGCGCTAACTGCTGAGCGACTTCGTATTCAAACTCTGTTTTCTCAAAGTCGACACCACCCAAATTGTCGCAACTGACTTCAAAGGGCACGGCACAAAGTTCAGCGAGTTTCTTTTCTACCGCTTGAGGTTTTACTTCAGCCTTAAAAAACATTTCCTGCTCAGCTATATTTCGGCCATCTGGACTGTACCAGTAACCATAGTCCGTAAGTTTGCGACGGCGTGCACCAGCGATACTCCAATGCGCTAACTCATGAAGGGCGCTACGCACGGAATTTCCGGTGAATTGAATCTCCGCTAAACTGCGCTCGGCGGTAGCCGGCAGGTAGAGAGGTTCGTGAAAACCTCCGCAGAGTTTAGTGTTCCATTGGGTTAGAAACGACTTATTGCATGCGTCAGCTAATGTCGTGGCCGTGAGTTCCATTGAGCTTAGGTATCCAACCGTTCTATAATTTCATCATTTACTAAATGGGGCATCGTGATTTGAAGCAAAGGGTTAGAAGCCATGGCACGGTTCGCCGTGAAAATGGCCTCCTTATTCCTGGCCCAACTTCGCCTTGCAATGCCGTTATTCACATCCCAAAAAAGCATGGATTCAAGGCGTTTTTGGCATTCGGCAGAGCCATCGATGACTAAACCAAAACCTCCGTTAATCACTTCGCCCCAGCCCACACCGCCGCCGTTGTGCAGGGAGACCCAGGTTGCTCCGCGAAAGGCGTCACCTACGAAGTTTTGCACCGCCATATCGGCAGTGAAGCTTGATCCATCATAGATGTTCGACGTCTCGCGATAGGGTGAGTCCGTGCCCGACACATCGTGGTGATCCCTGCCTAGTACTACGGGAGCGGAAAGTTTTCCCTGCAGAATGGCTTCATTGAACCCTTTAGCTAATTCCATGCGCCCTTCGGCGTCGGCATAAAGAATTCGGGCTTGGGAACCAACCACCAATTTATTTTGTTTAGCTGTTTTGATCCAATGCAAATTATCGGAAAGTTGTTGCGCAGTTTCGGGGGGTGCAGATTTTAAAAGCCGTTCCAGTACCGTGGCCGCAATGGCATCGGTAGTATCTAAATCTTTTTCGTTGTTAGATGTGCATACCCAGCGAAAAGGCCCAAAACCATAGTCAAAGCAGAGGGGGCCCAGGATGTCCTGAACGTAGGAGGGGTATTTGAATGTGCCATCGCCGTTTACGATG
Source organism: uncultured Oligoflexia bacterium (assembly GCA_964475985.1). Taxonomy (GTDB): domain Bacteria; phylum Bdellovibrionota; class UBA1018; order UBA1018; family CAYHWW01; genus CAYYYP01. Next base: position 186,627 of record CAYYYP010000002.1, read on the forward strand.
TCGGCTCCGGCGCGTGAAGCCTCAAGTAAAAAGGCGTTTCCGTAATCAAAAAAATACATGCCTTTTTGCGTCATTTTTTGGATGGCGGTGGCGTGTCGACGTAAAGTTTTTTCGACCTCGGATTTAAATTTCTTAGGATCCGTGGCCATCATTTTTTGGGCGTCTTCAAACGAAACGCCTACCGGGTAATAACCGCCGGCCCATGGGTTGTGCAGAGAGGTTTGGTCAGAGCCAATGTCTACGGTAACGTTATTTTCAACGAAGGCTTCCCACAGATCAACGATATTGCCCTGGAAGGCCAGAGATACGGCTTGTTTCTTTAGTCTTGCTTCGGTGATTCGCGAAATGAGCCTGTCAATATCGCTATAGACTTCATCCACCCAACCCTGAGCGTGCCTAGTAGCGATGGCTTTTGGGTTCACTTCAGCGATGACCCCAATGGCTCCCGCAATGACCGCAGCCTTTGCTTGGGCGCCCGACATTCCCCCAAGGCCAGCGGAAACAAAAACTTTTCCTGCAAGGCCACTGGCGTTTCCGTTTGCCAGCCTTCGGCCAGCATTTAAAATTGTAATGGTGGTGCCATGCACGATGCCCTGCGGGCCAATGTACATAAAAGAACCGGCCGTCATTTGTCCGTACTGCGTCACTCCTAGCGCATTAAATTTTTCCCAATCATCAGGCTTTGAGGCGTTGGGAATCATCATACCGTTTGTAACCACGACCCGGGGTGCCGCAGAAGAAGAAGGAAAAAGACCCAGTGGATGCCCGGAATAAAGTACGAGCGTTTGTTCATCCGTCATGGTGGCCAGGTATTTCATGGTGAGAAGATACTGCGCCCAGTTCTGGAATACGCTGCCGTTACCACCGTAGGTAATGAGCTCGTGGGGATGTTGCGCTACGGCCGGATCCAGGTTGTTTTGGATCATAAGCATAATAGCGGCCGCTTGTTTTGATCGGTGAGGGTACTCGTGAAGACTGCGCGCCTGCATTTTGTATTCAGGGCGAAAGCGATGCATGTAGATGCGGCCGAACTGTTTCAGTTCAAATAGGAATTCGGCTGCCAGTACCGCATGATGTTTTTCAGGAAAATATCTAAGCGCATTTCGCAGAGCCAAGGCCTTTTCCGCCTTGGAAAGGATGTCTTTCCGGCGGGGGGCATGGTTCACATTTGGGTCAAAAGTTTTTGGATGAGGAAGATCCTCCGGAATGCCCCGGAGGATCTCTTCACGAAAGTCGATGGCCAAGTTCTACGCGCCCCTGGAGCTAAAGCTTGATCCAAAGATAACCGCGATTTTTTTGCGCAGTTTTATCTTGGGTCACCATACCCTTAAGTAAAGTCTCTTCGGAAACCCAGTAGGGCTCATACCATTGACGATCGGGGTCCATTACGAGGGCGCGTTTGTTTTTTGCATCATAGGCGGCAATGGGAGCGTAGTGACCGGCATCGGCGTCTCCGGTGTAAACACCTTGAATGAAATTGATCAAAACAAAATCGTGATCGGATTTTTCATTTTCAACTAAGACTTTGTGAAGTTTATCTTTGGTTGCTTTAGACGTGTCGTTGGTGTGCACGGCTTCCACTTTTACGTCCTTAAAGCCATGGGCCCCGAAACTTTCCTCAACGATGGTTTTCAGTTCATCAAGGCTCACTCCATGGCCGCCTTCGCCTAGGCCCTTATGCCAAACTTCGTTTTTCACTTTTGCAAGTAGGTTCTTCTGGGTGACGAGCTCATCATCTGAGGTGAATTTTTGATCCTTTTTTGCGGCATTCAAAAGCATGGTCACGACCGCTAGGGAGCAGGCCCGCTCGTCTTGCTGAGGGACATAGTAAGGGCTGATCGCCCAATAATCGGGTGCCGCACTTCTGCGCATATAATCATGGGATTTGGAAAGGACTATAGCTTCCGGACCATACTTTGGTTTTGTTTCCGCAAAGCCGGGACTCGCACTAGATAAAACAAAGCTAGATGCGATCAGGGACCAAAAACTTAGATTTAAAAAATATTTAAAACGTGATTTCATAAGACCTCTTTGATGATGATTTGGGACGTAAATTCCGGGATGAGCTTCACTATACCGGAAATTTAAAAATGAAAATAATGTTTCTGCCGGGCTTTACGTGAGAGCTTGTTTTAGGTCTGCGATAAGATCGTCGGCATTTTCAATGCCAACGGATAATCTTACGAGCTCGCCCGTGATGCCAATTTTCTTGCGCAACTCCTCCGGTACACTTGCATGGGTCATGGATTCAGGGTGATTGATGAGGGATTCGACCCCACCTAAACTCTCGGCTAACGAAAAAACTTTAAGACTCGTCAGAAATTTTTTCGTGCGATCAGGCGCTCCGGCGACCCTTGCTGAAATCATGCCGGAAAAACCCGACATCTGTTTTTTTGCCAACTGGTGCTGCGGATGACTTTCCAGGCCAGGAAAAATCACTTCCTTAAGACCAGGCATTTTCGTCATTGCATTGGCTACGATAAGCGCATTTTCATGATGCTTTTTCATTCTTAAGGCTAGGGTTTTGATGCTTCGTAAAAGTAGAAAACATTCTATGGGCGCATTCACGCTGCCTGCCGCAAACTGGATGAACTGGATTTCCTTAGCCAGGTTATCGTCATTCAGCATGACGGCGCCGCCTATGACATCGCTATGGCCACCAATATATTTTGTTGAACTGTGTATAGAAATATCGGCGCCTAATTTAAGCGGACTTTGAAATATCGGTGAGGCAAAAGTGTTGTCCACCACAGTCAGTGCTCCAGCCGACTTTGCTAAGGCAGTAATCGCCGCAATGTCCACCAGATGAAGCAAGGGATTGGTGGGAGTTTCCACCCAGATCATCCGGGTATTCTTTTTAAACCGGGATTTTAGTGCGGAGGCATCCCTCAGATCAATGAATTCAAATTCAATCTGGTATTTGGCAAATAGTCTCCTGAAAAGCCTACCGGTACCCCCGTAGACGTCCTCACTCACGATAACGTGATCACCAGGATTTAGGAGTTGCGCGAGCGCCTGGGTAGCGGCGAGGCCTGATGAAAAAGATATAGCGTGCTTAGCTCCTTCGAGGGCTGCGAGGGAAGACTCAAGTGCCGTGCGCGTAGGATTTCCTGCCCTTGAATAATCATAAACCTTGGGATGGCCAGGTGAGTCTTGGACATAGGTTGACGTCTGGAAAATAGGCGTCATGATGGCGCCTGTTACAGGCTCTGGACTTACGCCTGCGTGAACACAAAGGGTTTCCATATGAGAGATGGGAGAGGTCGGTTTCATAAAGTTTACTATGACTGAACCGGGTTGGATTTCCCATGGGAAAAACAAAGTAACGTTAAGTCCTAAACTTTAAATTTTAGAGCTGCGGACTCTCTTGCCATAGTTTTTCGGGGAGGACAGCCCTAGGCAACTCGCATACAAATGTCGTTCCGTGGTTGGGCATACTTTCCACCCAAACTTTTCCACCGTGGGATTCCACTGCTAGGCGTACGAAGGAAAGTCCAATGCCCCAGCCCTGCTGTTTCCCGGCCCTGGCCGTTTCGGTACGCTTAAAGTGCGCAAACAAAGTGGTTTGGTCTTTTATGGAAATAGCCGGTCCTTCATTGTGAACAGAAATGCGCACATATTCCTGCGACATTTTAAGATCAACAGTTACGGGAGACTTGGAATCACCATACTTAATGGCGTTAGTAGCCAGATTTTCAATGACACGTTTTAATCGTTCGCCATTCCATCTGCCCTGAATTTCAGGGGTCGTCGATTTTAAAAGAAACCGGTCGCCATGAATGACGGTGAGTTCTTCTAGTACTTCTTTGGTTAAACTATTGAGCTCAAGCTCCTCTAATTCAAACTTTAATTTCTCTTTTGCTCTGAGGCGGTTTGCGTTGAGTAGATCCTCAATCATATGATCGACCCGTTCAATGTTACTGAGAATGCGACTGATGTTGGTTTTTACTTTCTCTGGATCATTGAGCAATCTGAGCACTAGCTGGGCACTCATTTTTGCTGCCGCAAGCGGGTTTCTTAGGTCATGACCCAGCGCTGAAATAAAAAGATCCCGGATCCTGCGCTCGGCTCGCAGTTCTTCCGCGTCGGCGAGTGAGATCTCATAGAGGCGCTGATTTTCTACAGATAACCTACGGGCTTTTAGGAGGGAATTTATGCGAACTTTGAGTTCCCGTGAATCCACCGGAAGTATAATCAGTTCATCAATCACCTCCCAAAGGGAAGGGTCAGATTTATTGGCTTCGCGGTTTAACGTGACTAAACAGATGGGAAGGACTCTAGGTAGTTCCGTAAGTTTTCGGTGAATTAAATCGGAGCGACATTGGTAAAAATGGACCCCATCTAAAATACAAAGATCGAAAGAAATATTTTCACGGATACTGTCCACGGTATCGAGGATTTCGAAATCCGCCGAAAATTCGCGGACCAATAAATCATAATTGGCTCGGTTCTCTAATAGGATGAGGAGTTTGGGCCTAATCAGCGTCGTTCCCAGCATTCTAATGACTTTTACTTGTGTCGGTAAAAGCCGTTCTCTCGGGAATTCCACGCAAAATGCCTCGTAAGTGCTTAAGTGGGGTACCCACCTTTATTCCCTCACCGGAGATGTCAAATTCTCGTAAAGTACGCTCAAAGTCGCCCATGCGTTTTTTCAGAATCCCAATGGCCCTTTTTACCTCACCGTCGACTTCGATATAACGCAGGAAAATAATATTATCCGTCATGAAGCTAATGCCCTGTTCCGTTGCGCGAAACTCACCGGTGATGCTTTCCACTTCCTTAACTGCAATCACCGTGACGCCCATATTGGCTAGGTATTTAAAAATACCGCGCAACTTGATGGAGAGGTCATTTCCGCGGGCAGCCATATGATAACCGGCTACGCTGTCGACCATGATCATGCGAGTGTCTTTTTCTTCAACCTCTATACGAATTTTATGGGAGATTTCGTCAGCCGACAGAAGCAGCGGTTCTACGGGGATGATCTCCAAATACCCACCGTTAAGCATCGCATCAATTGGTATTTGCAAAGCGGCTGCTCGTCGTATGAGGGAATCTCTGGATTCTTCAAAGGTAAACAAAACACTTCGCATTTTTTTGCGGGCCGTCTCAGCTAAGAACTGTAACCCAAGTGTGGTTTTCCCTGCGCCCGCCGGCCCCGTGACGATGGTCACTGTACTTTGCTCAATTCCGCCTTTGAGGAGGTGATCCAGTTCCGCAATTCCTGAACTTAAAACCCCGTTTCCGTGCTCCCGCCCATGTTCTGCGGGCGTGAGCCTAACAAAAACCTGGTAACCATAATCACTTAAGCAAAGGGTATGTTTACCCGATTTAAAGCTCGAACCTCGGAATTTATTGACCTCAAGAGTGCGGCCCTGGGCTGTTTGTTCAAGGCTTATGACACCGTCACTTAAGTACATCACATCGTCATCGGGTGTGCTGGCCGAGCCCTCTGAAGTGAACAAGACCGTGGCCTCTTGCTCTAGCAAAAAACGCATGAAGGACAAAAGTTGTTTTCGAAATTGGTGATTATCGATGGCGAGGTAACGGAGGTGGGATGTGGAATCTAGAAAAACGCGAGAAGGTTTAATACGTCTTACGTGCTCGATAATTTTTTTTGTGATGGGGTCACGTTCTATTTCGGCGGGAGAAAACAGATCATAACTTTTGACTTCCGCAAAAAAATCAGATTTTGGACTCAAGTCCAAAAAATCCATTCCCTTTGTTTCAATATTGATGCTGGCCGCGTTCTGGACAAGATCCTTAACGTTTTCCCCAAGCGTAATGAACAGAACTTTTTCGCCTTGCGCTGCTCCTTCGGACAGAAAATGCAGGCCCAATGTCGTTTTGCCGGTACCTGGACCGCCTCGCACGACATAGCCTCGCAGTGGAATCATCCCGCCATTTAATACATCATCAAGCCCCGCTACACCCGTTTTGACTCTGGTTTGATCAAGCAAGGGAGTCGAATTCATAATCACCTCATAAATAGTTGCGCCAATAAAAGGGAGTAAGAGCTTTACCTTATTCACACTAGAGATACAAATGTTCCCATGGTGTGGCGCGTTAGGTGCCAGGACTAATATATTGCAGATTTCCGGTTATTTTTTATTCATCACGCGCATTTTAATTTTATAACCGTGGTGAGTTTTATATAAATTTCACATGGGTAAAAATTTTAAAGGAACTTTCATTTTTGGATTAATTTTGACGTTCTTTGCAGCAGGACAAATGCAGGCTGCAGAATTTTCTTGCAAGGCCCATGAGCCAGGATGCGATAAAAGTTTTTTCAGGCATTTTAAAGCGCTAGAGGCTGCGTTTACTAAAGCCGAAAAACAAAACAGCGTTTTGTTCAGCGAGTTGGGCAAGGCCGTTGAACAAGCCTATCAAAGTGTTTGGCTGCAACGGTATCAAGATGGAATGCAAGTCCATCTCTCCCAGCGAGTACCCTTCAGCAAAACTACGTTGCCATCCCACGAAGGAAGCACTTTCATCATCAAGTTTCACAGCGCAGAAAATAGCGAAGCCAAAGATAAGGGGGCTTTCTTTTTTCATTGGTCACCTAGGGTAACGGGCATCTATGACGTTGATCTCTTTAAGGTCATCCTGGCCGGATATCCTAGGGATCCTTCATTGCTCAATTGGCCAGAGGGCAAAAAAATTCCTGATTCAGAACTGACGGAAATCTTTAGACCCCACACTGAGTCTTCGCCTAAAAATTTAAGTGGTGGGCTTGCCGTAACCTACGCCATGTATCGCTTGGACGCCCATCTTGGATTGCCTTTGGAGCAACAATCTACCCGCATGATTCTCCGAAAGAATTTTCAGCAAGGTTATATCTTAGTCGGGATGCCGTCACCTGATTACGGAAAAGGTGCGGTGGAAGATGCAGGTTTTGTGTACGTTTTTAAAACTGACCGAGAGCCCAAAGGGGATTCCAATTCCGATCGTTATGCGGACGGGAAAAAATTTAAGGCCGGGAGCTGGCAAGCGCTGGCCTTTGATGCAGGTAAACTTGAAAAGAAGTTTAGGCCTAAGCGTGGTCTCTTTCGGGAATAGGGGAGTAAAATGGCGCGAAAAACGGTCCCAAAAAATAGAGCACTCAAAAACGCTGAACAATTTAAAGTCCTCAACGAGGATGACGCCGTGGAAAAATGGCGAAGGTACCTTGAGCTCCAAGTTATCTTATTTGCAAAAAGCGAATTTGAACTGCTGCAGAGAAAGGGATTGTTTTCCTCTTCAAGCCCGGTCCTTGATTTAGGTTGCGGCCCCGGGCTTTACACAAGGGCGTTACGGGCATGGAATCCTAACGTTTTTGTGGTGGCGGCAGATACAAATTTGGCGTTGTTAAGCGAATTTGAATCGGCCTTACAAACCCAGCCCGATGCCGGAATTAAAATTATCAAATGGACGGCGGGTACCACCACCATTCCGAAGGAAGTGAGGACCTGTAAAACGGTGATCCTCCGCTATGTGCTGCAGCATAATCATCGACCTATAAAAATTTTAAAGTCCCTGAAAAAAAGCCTGGGTCGAGGCTCACTTATATGCATCATTGAAGAGGACGATGGGCTTTACCAGTTTGATCCTCCCTTTCCGGCATTTGAGCGCGTCATCAAGATTTGGGATACCTGGGCTAAAAGTTATAAGGCCGATCGTTGCGTAGGGCGGAAGATCCCCATGATGGCGGCAAAAGCCGGGCTTGAGGTCGTTGATTTGAATGTGCTTGCCCATACTCCCTATTCTTCAGACATCGATTTGTTTTTGGAATATTTTAAGCTCTCATTTGATATCGTTACCGCGACTTCTCCTAGGATACTCAACGCTTCCCAATCCCATGAGCTCACGAAGGCTTTTGATCAATATGCAAGAAAGTACGGGAAAAATTGTTTTCTTTTTTATCCGCAAGTGATGACGATCGTGCGAGTCCCCTAGGATCAGTGGGCCGAAGCGGAGAGTTTGTGGGTGTCCGCGTGGGATGGGCCGGCATACTCCCGACCGCCAGGCTGGATCGCATTGATGGGAGTCAGCGGGAGTTCAATAATAAAAGTTGAGCCTTTGCCTTGGTCACTTTTTATTTGAATCGTGCCGTTATGGGATTCCACGATCTGTTTGGCGATAAAAAGTCCCAGACCAAGGCCTGCGACTTTTCGCGATACGATGGCGCGTTCAAAACGGTCAAATATCTTTGCTTGCAGTTCGGCCGGAATGCCTGGCCCAAGGTCTTGAACTATGATCCTTGCCGTTTCGCCCTCACGATTCACTTTGATTTTGACCGGCGCACCCGGTGCGTATTTAACGGCATTAGACAAAAGATTGACCACCACTTGTTCAATCCGGGTGCGATCCCAGAGGCCCACGATCATAGGCTCTATACTGAGTTCAAGATCGCACTTGGCGGCGGCCACGGCACTTGAATAACGTTCCACTAGTTCCTTCACCAAATCAGAAATATTGAGGGGCTCAAAATTAAAACTAAATTTTCCCGTGCGGATTTTCACGACGTCCAAGAGATCGTCCACTAAGTGAGTGAGCTGATCCACATGTTTTAAAGACGTTGTCAGCATTTTCGCTAATTTTTCCACCGGCGGGACGGTGCCGGTCGTGGGGTTTACTCCCCGTTGATTCATTTGGAGCAAAAGTTTTAGGGAAGTGATGGGAGTCTTAAGTTCATGGGAGGCAATGGAGAAAAATTCGTCACGTGCGCGGATAGCTTCCTGGGCTTCCTGGTAAAGTTTTGCGTTATCGATGGCGATGGCTGCGCGCTGAGCAAGTTCTTCGGCGACCATTAAGTCTTCCCGAGTGTACTGACGCGAGGGCTGGCTTAGAATAAAGGTAATGACGCCAAAGACTCGGTCCCGTGCCTTAAGCGGCACGACCATGGCTGACTTCATCCCAAGTTTTTGTACCATCGCGAGGTGCTCAGCATTTTGGGTCGCTTTTTCTAAGAGTTCATCGGAAATGTTCGTATAGAGTTCCGACTTGCCCGTACGCAAAACATTAGCGGCCCCCAAAGGTGCTTCCCAATTTACGGGATATTTTTGCTGGATTTGATTTGCGATCTCCAGTTTTTCTGGATTGGGATGGGCCAGCGCCACGGATCTAGGCGTCTTTCCTTCTTCTACCACATCAATGGCGCACCAGTCGGCCAGCGATTTTACGGCTAGCTTTGCGAGGGAAGAAAAGGTTTGTTCGTAATGCAGAGAGAGCGAAAGGGTAGCGGTTGCTTCTATTAAAAACGCTGAATTTTCTTCGTTTCGTTTTTGTTGCGTAATGTCGCGTAGGAAAACTGTGAATAAGGGAGGTTCCACCGTGGGCACCCGGGTAATGGCGATTTCCGCGGGAAAGGTTGATTCATCTGATCGCACAGCGAGGATTTCAATGCGCTTATTTAGGAAAGGACCTTCGCCTCTAGATAAAAAGTGTTTCAGGCTTCGGCGCAAAACTAACCGATGATCGGGAGGGAAAAATGTTTCCGTAATGTCCCGGCCCAATACGGCCTGTTTGTTCTGCTTAAAAACTTTTTCTGCGGCAGGGTTAAAACCAAGGATTTTTCCGTCCTGATTCATTGAAATGATGCAATCCAGCGCCGTATCCAAAATCGCCGCTTTATGGGCTTCGCTGGCCCGTACGAGTTCGTAGGCTTCGGCGCGTTTTAAAACTTGGCCAATTTGGCTGCCGATAGCCCCCATGATCTTCATGAGATCGGGGTCCTCAGCCATTTTTTTTCGGCTGTAAAATTCAAGCAGTCCCATGGTTTCGTCCTGAACCGTGATGGGTAGTACTACGGCCGTAAGCAGCCCTTCCTGGAATGCAGCACCAAACCTTGGAAAATTATTTTCATTTGCGACTTCGTTGATCCAAAGTGGGGTCTGAGTCGACCACACATTTTCGGGCAGACGGCTATTCTTAGAATGTACTTTCCGAAAGCTTTCGGTGATGAACTCAGCACTTCCCACCGTTGGATCATGCCACTCCGCCTCACAACGTAAACCCTGAGAATGGCGATCTAGTTTCCAAAAAGTTCCTAGATCCCAGCCTAAACTTTGGCAGATGGACTTCAATACCTTGGGTACGGCATCTTCTATGTTGGAGAACTCCGCTAGCGCTTGCGTTGCCGCCTGTTGAACCGCAACGAGTCGCGCAGTCCTTGCGTGTTGCCGACGAATCTCCGCAAAGATGGCGACTTTGGCCTTAAGGATCTGCGCGTCAAAGGGTTTATAAATATAATCAACCGCGCCATGCTCGTAACCTTCGTGGGCGAACTTTTCATCTTTATTGATGGCGGTGATGAATATGATGGGGATTTCCCGGGTCCTTTCGCTGCTACGAATTAAAGTTGCCGTTTCAAAGCCGTTGAGATTTGGCATTTGCACGTCCATAAGGATCAGCGCCGGGGTGTTATCCAATAAATAGCGCAGCGCTTCATCTCCGGAGGGCATTTTTACGAGTTGATACTCAGCGCAAGCTAGAACTGCTTCCAGCGAAAAAAGATTCTCTTGCCTATCGTCGACTAAAAGTATTTCGATTTTATCGAGATCATATCTTTTTTTCAAATGCGCTAACGCTCCCCTTAACGGCCCCATAATAAATTATCTGGTTTTCGTATTTGAAGCAAGGTTGATGCAGATAAAGTCACGACGCGACTGGCAAAGATTTTCAAATTTAAATTAGAAGAACTTTATGTACGGGCTTGCGGGTTTTCGAAATCGATTGCAAAGTTTACGCCTAAGTTTGTTTTTAGGGGGTTCGCATGAAATCAGTTTCTTCCAGCCAGGCTGGAGCGGGGCCAAAGGCTCACTCATCTACGGAAAAGAAAAAAGCAACCACGCCCGCGAACAAACATTTAGTAAATGTAAAAGATAAAAAAATTCTGGCTAAGCGAATTGTTCCCGGCCGCAACGAGTGGGAACTGCTTTCTGAATCCAGTCGAAATGAAATCGAACAGCTGGTGGAAGTTTTAAAAGCGGTAAAACAAGGTGATTTCTCCGTCAGGCTTCCCTATGAGAGGGACGGAATTTTAAGTCGGGCCGGAGAACTGCTCAACGACATTATTGGCCTAAACGAGCATATGTCGGGCGAGTTTACTCGCGTTGGTAAAATTGTCGGACAAGAAGGACGTATGACGGAACGAGCATCCGTCGGCCCCGCTAAAGGGAATTGGGCCAGCAGTGTGAATTCTGTCAATCAACTGATTTCTGATCTCGTGGCGCCAACCAATGAAGTTGCGCGGGTTATTACGGCGGTTGCCAAAGGTGACCTTTCCCAAAAAATGTTTCTTGAAATCGAAGGCCGTCCCGTACGAGGTGAATTTCTTCGCATCGGAACCACGGTGAATTCCATGGTGGATCAATTAAATTCATTTGCGGCGGAAGTGACCCGGGTGGCTAAAGAGGTGGGTAATGAAGGAAAGCTTGGGGGGCAAGCTGACGTTAAGGGTGTGTCGGGAACGTGGAAAGATTTAACGGACAACGTGAATGGTCTGGCCGGTAACTTAACGGCGCAGGTTCGAAACATCGCAAAAGTTACGACGGCCGTTGCCAAAGGTGACTTATCCCAAAAAATTACGGTGGACGCGAAGGGTGAAATTCTAGAACTGAAAAACACCATCAATACCATGGTGGATCAGCTTTCTTCCTTCGCGGCGGAAGTGACTAGGGTGGCCAAAGAAGTAGGTAATGAAGGAAAACTAGGTGGTCAGGCCGAGGTGCGAGGAGTTTCTGGAACGTGGAAAGATTTGACGGAGAACGTCAACGTTCTGGCTGGTAACTTAACGAACCAAGTGCGAAACATTGCAAAAGTTACGACGGCGGTTGCCAACGGCGACTTATCCCAAAAGATTACCGTGGACGCGCGAGGCGAAGTTTATGAATTAAAAAACACCATCAACACCATGGTGGACACGCTGAGATCCTTTGCCGCGGAAGTGAGCCGGGTGGCCAAAGAGGTGGGTACCGAAGGAAAACTAGGTGGACAGGCTGACGTTAAAGGTGTGGCGGGAACTTGGAAAGACCTTACCGACAACGTGAATACCATGGCGTCCAATCTTACGGTTCAGTTGCGAGACGTGTCTAAAGTTTCAACCGCCATTGCAAATGGTGACCTTGGCCAAAAAATTACGGTGGATGTGAAGGGCGAAATTCTCCAGATCAAAGACGTGATCAACAAGATGGTGGACCAGCTCAATTCCTTTGCCGGTGAAGTGACCCGGGTGGCCAAAGAGGTGGGTACCGAAGGAAAACTAGGTGGACAAGCCGATGTTAAGGGAGTTGCCGGTACGTGGAAAGATTTGACGGATAACGTGAATGGTCTAGCGAACAATCTTACGGACCA
>CAYYYP010000003.1:0-91369 GCA_964475985.1 uncultured Oligoflexia bacterium
ACTTAAGCAGTATTACTTTTTCTTTGTTTTCTTCTTAGTGGTTTTCTTTGCTTTCTTTGCTTTCTTTGTCGCCACGGTGAACCTCCTTAAGTTGCGTTACTTAATATGTTACTCGATTGATACAGAATTCCAAATGAAAAATAAATCCCTTGCTACTCTTTTTCTTGAAGGAAGAAATGATCAAAATGAATTTCAATGTCCAAACCCATCTGCGACAAACCTTGAATCAATTTTTTTTCGCCCAGAGAAGGAGGTTATCGACGAAATTCATTCTTACATTCGTCTTCTCCATGAGTTTGTGTTCTCTCACCGGCGTAAGCGAAGCTAAAAATACGCCGAAAAAAGCCACAAATGACAATTCAAATCCTACCGCGACGACAATCACGCTTCCATCCGCAAGTATGGAAGCATTCGAAGCAATGATGATGAAGACAAAAAACCTTACTGCCGTGTTTCATCAAGAAACAACTTCGGCGTCGTCGGGAAGAGTTAGAGAATCGGCCGGTCGTGTTTACATTTCCAAGCCAAACTGCTTTCGTTGGGAGGTCACGAGTCCGGATCCTTCCATTCTCACCTCTAACGGTGAACGAATTTGGTATTACACACCACCTTTCCAAGAAGGCGATCGTGCACAGCTCTTGGTTCGGGCTGCAAAAAAGGATCAGACCCAGCTTGCCATTAGCCTCCTGGCAGGCGGCGAAAGTTTTAAAAAGCAGTTCGACATTCGCCGGCTCTCCAGCTCGGGCGGGACGGTTTATCAGTTAAAACCCCTTAAAGAGGCTGGCTCTATAAAAGATGTTGAGCTTCAGATTGAAAACCAGACCAATTTAGTTTATAGAATCACCCTGAATCATTTAGATGGGGGACGGACACGCATTCGTTTTACGGAGATTTCAAAGGTCCCTTCTCTGCCGGTTCAAATGTTCCGTTTTTCATCTCCCCCCGGAGTGCCGGTGGATATCGTTGATGAGTCAAAATAAAAGGATCGTCCATGCCATCATTTGATGTTGTTTCCGAAATGAACTTTCATGAATTAGAAAATGCGATCAATATCGCAAAAAAGGAAATTGAGACCAGGTTCGATTTCAAAGGATCTAAAAGCGATATCGTTTACGACAAAAAGACCATCACTCTCACATCAGATGATGAACTTAAATTAAAACAGTTAACGGAAGTCCTAACCTCAAAGATGATTAAGCGTGGCCTTTCCACTCTGTCCTTAGATTTCGGCAAGATCGAAGCCGCCGGTGGAATGACCAAACGACAAAATGTCGCACTCAAAGACGGCATTGATGCGGAAAACGCAAAAAAGATCAACAAGCTCATCAAAGACAGCAAGCTCAAGGTTACGTCCCAGTATATGGATGAAATGGTGAGGGTGACTGGCAAAAAAATCGACGACCTTCAGGCCGTAATGCAAATGTTAAAAACTTCCTTCAATGAAGTTGCTCTTCAGTTCAAGAATATGAGGTCCTGATCCATGGAAAATCAACTAACCCCGCCTTTATCTTCAAGCGTCGCCCAAGCACTGAGTAAGAAAGTTCACTTTGTGAGCCTTGGTTGCGCAAAAAATCTGGTTGATTCCCAGGTCATGCTTGGCCTTCTTAAGTCTGATCAATATGATGTGTCGGCCTCCGCCGAAGAGGCCGATGTGATCGTAGTGAATACCTGCAGTTTCATTGAATCTTCCAAAGTTGAAAGCATTGATACCATCCTTGAGATGGCAAGCCATAAAGACCAGAGCAGGTGCAAAGCACTAGTGGTCGCAGGCTGTTTGCCGCAACGTTATAAAAGCGAGCTTGAAAAAGAATTTCCGGAGGTAGACCTCTTCATTGGTACTGGTGAGTACCAACGGATCGCAGAACTAGTGGACTGGGCGAGAAAAGGTGAACTCCCTCAACGTGCATATGTAAATAAACCGGTATTTTTGCATGACGAAACGCATCCACGTTTACATACGGGCGAATTTTTCAGCAGTTATCTAAAAATCTCCGAAGGTTGTAATCGACATTGCAGTTTTTGCATCATTCCTACTCTACGGGGAAATACTCGGAGCCGGGAAGTCCAAGGGCTGGTTGAGGAAGCCAAAAAACTTGCTGATCAAGGGGTGAAGGAATTGGTGCTGGTGGCCCAAGATCTCACGGAGTACGGAATGGAGCATCGTTACCAAAAGATGACTCTCGAGAAACTTTTGCCGGCTCTGGCAAAGATCGAAGGTATCGAGTGGATCCGACTTCTCTACGCCTACCCCGATCAATTCTCCGATGAACTTATCGATATCATGGCTTCGGAACCAAAGGTTGCTAAGTACCTCGACATGCCGATTCAACACACTCAAGATCGCATACTGAAGTTAATGAATCGCCGTTTTACCCGCGATCAAATCATGAAGTTTATCGAAAAATTACGCACAAAAATTCCTGGTATTTTTCTTCGAACTTCCATCATCGCAGGCTTTCCCGGTGAAACGGAAGAAGAATTTCAGAACCTCAAAAAGGATCTAGAATTGCTTCAGTTCGACTTCTTAGGTGCATTTCATTATTCCAAGGAAGAAGGAACCAAGGCTGCTCGTTTGGAAGGACTCGCTCCGTTGCAAACCCGCAAACGTCGGCAGAAGGAAGTTCGCGCGCTGCATGAAGCTATTTCTAAACGTAAGAATGATTCCCATATTGGGCGAGTGTTTGACGTTTTAGTTGAAGGGGTTTCGGAAGAAACCGAACTACTCCTAAAGGGCCGTCATATGGGACAGGCTCCCGAGATCGATGGGCAAGTGCTCATCAACGACGGTCAGGCGAAACCGGGCGATATCGTCCGGGTGGAAATCACCGAAGCGTTGCCCTTTGACCTAGTGGGCGGAATCATCGCGACTCATTAGTTTTTGAGTCATTGTTTTTGTTTCAATTCTCGCCACGAATGCCCTTCCCTGGCCTTCGCGTTAAGCTGGAATTTTTGCACTGCTTCGAGATGCTTTTCGTAGGTTTCCGTAAACTCATGGGTGCCATCGTTATGGGATACAAAGTAAATGTATTTACTCTGGGCAGGCGCTAAAACCGCTTCCAACGCCCCCTTACCGGGATTGGCGATGGGCCCGATGGGTAACCCACCCTTGGTGTAGGTATTGTACGGTGAAGGTGTGAGCAGGTCCTTTTTGGAAATATTTCCAATATAGTTTTTCATCCCATAAATCACCGTGGGATCACTTTGTAGGCGCATTCCTTTTTGTAACCGATTTAGGAAAACTGAAGCTATGAGCGGCCGCTCGCGAGGATCTCCCGTCTCGCGCTCCACCATACTTGCCAAAGTGACATACTGTAGCTCAGAAAAACCCATCCGGTGGGCACTCTCTAAGTGCTGTTCCGTTACGACCGAGCGATACTTTTTTGTCATCTGATGAATGAGGATCTCGGCCTTAGTGTGCCGGGAAATGAGATAGGTATCAGGAAATAAAAACCCTTCTAGACTCGGAGGTGGTATCGAAAAAATACCAAGGGATTTTATGAATTCAAAGTCATGGCTTAAGGCGGTGAATCGTTCCATTTCAATGGTCGCAGTTTCGGGGGGTAACGCACTGCCAAAAATAGAAGCGATCTGCTTTAAGTCCATGCCTTCAGGAATGGTTATAGGCTTGGCGTAGGAAATTCCTGAAACCAAAGTATCCAAAACTTCTTTAGGACTCATTTGGTCCGTAAATCGATAATCCCCAGCCTTAATCTTTGAAAGATCGCCGGTTATCCTTCCGTACCAGAAGAGAAGCTCTGGGTTCCTTAAAATTCCTTCCCGCCCTAAGGTATCAATGATCTTCCGCGGTTTTTGATTTCGAACCACATCAAAAAAGAACTCTTTGGTCGGAGCCGTATTTGGAGGGGTGTTTAATTCGTTTTGAAGCCACAAGAAAATTCCTACGAAAACGAGAACGAAGGTGAGCATTAGCTTAAGGCGCATTCCTTTTTATATCAGTTTTTCACCGTCTTAAAAGTAGTCTCCGCGGCATCGTTTTAAGGGAGGTTCTAACCAAGAAATATTTACCTCAGGACGCATTGACACGATGTGTTGTCATTGCTTACTCTATGAGTACCCCCATGCACCTAAAAGAACTTAAAGAAAAAAAGAGATTTGACCTCATTGAACAAGGCAAAGCCCTAGGAATTGAACAGGCCACTAATCTACGGCGGCAAGAGCTTATTTTTGCTATTCTCGAAAAGACGGCGGCGAGTGGGGAAACCATTTCCAGCGAAGGCATTTTAGAATGTGTTTCGGATGGTTTCGGTTTTCTGCGTTCCTCCGATTATAACTATTTGCCAGGTCCGGACGATATCTACGTATCCCCTTCCCAGATTCGCAAATTCAATTTGCGCAGCGGCGATACCGTGGAAGGCCAAGTCAGGCCTCCCAAAGAAGGCGAAAGGTATTTTGCCCTCCTTAAGGTCGATCGCTTGAACTTTGAAGAACCAAGCCAGGTCCGGGAAAAGGTCCTTTTTGACAACCTTACTCCTCTCTATCCAGAGAAACGGCTAAAACTTGAGCACGACGTCTCAACCCTCTCAACTAGAGTGATTGATATGCTAGTGCCCATTGGTATGGGGCAACGTTGCCTTATTGTAGCCCCACCTCGGGCGGGTAAAACAATTTTATTGAAGGACATTGCCCATGCGATTTCCAAAAATCATCCCGATGTCGTGCTTATCGTTTTACTCATTGATGAACGTCCCGAGGAAGTTACGGATATGCAGCGTAGCGTCAAAGGTGAGGTTGTAAGTTCCACCTTCGATGAGCAGGCTTCCCGGCACGTCCAAGTTGCAGAAATGGTTTTAGAAAAGGCAAAGCGTTTGGCGGAAAACAAAAAGGATGTCGTAATTCTTTTGGATTCCATCACAAGGCTAGCTCGAGCTTACAACGCGGTAGTGCCCGCGAGCGGTAAAGTCCTCTCTGGAGGAGTTGATTCTAACGCATTGCACAAACCAAAACGTTTTTTTGGTGCCGCCAGAAACTTAGAAGAAGGGGGCAGCATTACCATCATAGCTACTGCCCTCATCGATACGGGCTCCCGTATGGATGACGTTATTTTTGAAGAGTTCAAAGGTACCGGAAACGCGGAAATTCACTTGGACCGAAGGCTCATGGAAAAACGCATCTTTCCTTGCGTAGACATTGCAAAATCGGCCACCCGCAAAGAAGAACTCTTACTTGAAAAGGACCTTCTCAATCGGATCTGGGTTTTGCGAAAGATTCTCCATCCTATGGGCACCGTTGATGCCATGGAGTTTCTGCTCTCCCGCCTTGGCGCATCTAAAACCAACCGGGATTTTCTCATGGGAATGAACACGTGATCGTCCTTGCACCGTTTGCTGAAAACTGATAAACGGATACGATCTTTTCAAGTTCTATTTCTATTGAGGAAGCTTAATCATGAAAGCCGGAATCCACCCTATTTATAATGAAACGACCATTACTTGCGCTTGTGGGAGCTCCATTGAGTCTCGCAATACCCGTGAGAAGGTAAGTGTTGAAATTTGTTCAAGTTGTCATCCTTTTTACACAGGCACACATAAGCTTGTGGATGCTGAAGGCCGAGTACAACGCTTCATGAAGAAGTACGAAAAGAATAAGAAACAAGCGAGTTAGTTAAGACTTCATGTCTGACTCTAGTGCTTCTCTTTCTGCCAAATTAGAAGGGGTAGAGCGTCGTTTTGAATATCTTGATTCACGCCTGGCCGACCCTTCTTTAGCCCAAAATCCCCAAGAACTCCGCAGTCTTTCAAAGGAACGCTCTGATCTTTTGGGGCTTGTGGATACGTTTCGTCGTTATCGTAGCTGCCTTGAGGAAGTTCAGGGCAATAAACTTATGCTTGAGGATCGGGATTCCGAAATTCGGGCTATGGCTAAGGAAGATTTAGATCGCCTCGAAGTAGAAGTTCAAAGTCTTGAGGAGAAACTCAAGGTCTTGCTTCTGCCTAAAGACCCTAACGATGATAAAAACATCTTTCTTGAAATTAGAGCTGGGGCGGGGGGCGATGAGGCAGCGCTTTTTGTAGGTGAGCTTTTCCGTGCCTATAAAATGTATGCGGAATCCCAAAACTGGCGAGTAGAACTTATGAATGCCAACCCTACCGGTATTGGTGGGTTTAAAGAAATTATTGCTATGATTTCAGGCACTAGCGTTTTCAGCAAACTTAAGTTTGAAGCAGGGGTCCATCGTGTGCAGAGGGTACCGGAAACTGAAGGAAGTGGGCGCATTCATACCTCAACCATTACGGTTGCTGTCATGCCCGAAGCTGAAGAGGTAGATATTACAATCCGGCCCGAAGACCTTCGGATCGACGTTTTTCGTTCGGGGGGCGCCGGTGGGCAGAGTGTGAATACCACCGATTCCGCAGTTCGGATCACCCACTTACCAACGGGAATTGTTGTGGCGTGTCAAGATGAGCGAAGTCAGCTTAAAAACAAAGATAAAGGCATGAAAATCCTGCGCGCCCGGCTATTTGACGCAAAACAAAGCAAGCAAGATCAAGAACAAGCCGATGCCAGACGTTCTCAGGTCGGTACGGGTGATCGTTCAGAACGTATCCGCACCTATAACTTCCCGCAGTCTCGGCTAACGGATCACCGCATTGGCCTTACCGCCCATAATCTCAACGAAGTCATGCAAGGAAAGCTTGAAGATGTAATTACTGCGTTGGTCTCTCACCATCAAGCTGAGCTTCTTCGTGAACATGCTGGTGTGAGCTAAAATTTCCCGTGAGTATCCCGGGTCATGAACTGCGCATTCTTGAAGCTCACGTAAGGCAAATACGTTTGAACCAACTGGAATTTGCACGGCTCGAGCGTCCCCTCAATGAGTATGAACAGCGATCGCTCGATGAACTTGTCGAAAATCGAAGGTTAGGATTTCCGCTACAATATTTAATTGGGTCTCAGGAGTTTTGGGGCAGAACATTTTTTGTCACAACCCAAGTTCTTGTCCCTAGGCCAGAGACCGAGGGTTTGGTGGAGCGTTGTCTAAACAGCCTCAAGAACATTCATCGGAACACGCTTGGTCCGAACCGGCTCGCACGGGTTTTGGAATTAGGGGTGGGGTCCGGATGCATCGGAATCACATTATGTTTAGAAGATTCTAACGTCAGGGTCTGGGGCACGGAAGCGTCTGAGGGTGCCTGTGAAGTCGCATTGGAAAACGCACAAAAACTTCGGGCCGATGGTTTTGTGCTCATAAAAGTTTCTCCAGGCAAGCCTGATCTCGGTGACTATGAGAGGTTTGCTGACGAAAGTTTTGATTTGTTGGTTTCTAATCCTCCTTACTTGGATGAAACGGATGTCATGGGCGAGGATGTGGTCGCTCATGAACCGCACGAAGCACTTTTTCCGCCGGCTTTAATGGGAATGAAAGATCCGCAGCTTTTTTACAAGTTTCTCGCGCCCCTTTGCCAAAGACTTTTATGCTCAGGCGGGATTGCGTGGTTTGAAGTGGCTCATTCAAGGGCAGAAGAAACCCAAAAAATTTTTCAAGAAAAAGGATTTTTGACCAATCTGGAATGTGATCTTGCGGGACATCTACGTTATCTTAAAGTCACGAAGGGTTTATAAGGAAAAATATGGATCGATTAGTCATCAAAGGTGGGTTTCCCCTCAAGGGTTCGATTGCCGTTAGCGGAGCCAAAAATGCGGCATTACCGATCCTTTTTGCGGCTGTTTTGAGTGATGAAAAATGTACTTTTTCAAACGTTCCGTTACTTGCCGATATTCGTACAACGGTTAAAATCCTAGAGCAGGTCGGTGTGGTCACGGAATGGGATCAGAATAAAAAAGTGCTTACGACCAATGCTGCGAACATCACTTCCTTTGAAGCACCCTATGAACTTGTGCGAACGATGCGAGCTTCCGTACTGATTTTGGGGCCACTGCTCGCAAGGTTTGGTGAGGCTAGGGTGTCGTTGCCCGGCGGTTGCAGCATTGGAGCTCGGCCGGTGAATCTCCACCTTATGGCACTAGAAAAAATGGGCGCAAAAATCGAAGTAGAAAATGGCTACATTTCTGCCAGTGCAAAAAAATTAAAGGGCGCGGTGATTCATTTTCCCATCATATCCGTCGGCGCCACGGAAAATACCGTTATGGCCGCAACCCTTGCGGAAGGCGTGACTACACTTGAAAATGCGGCGCTTGAACCAGAAATTGTCGATCTTTGTAATTTTTTAATTTCCTGTGGAGTTAAAATCGAAGGGGTAGGGACATCAGTGCTAAAAGTCCACGGTGCACAAGGGCGCAGCGCTTTGCGCGGTTGCTCCCATAAAATCATCGCGGATCGGATCGAGGCCGGGACTTATCTTGCCGCAACCGCGGCGGCAGGTGGTGAAATCACTTTGAACGATATCAACCCTCAGTTTTTAGGTGCGGTATTGGAGAAGCTTCGGGAAACAGGTTGCGAAATTTCCACAACGGTAAATAGCATTACTATAAAAGCACCGTCCGCGCCGGATGGATTGCGGGCCGTGGATGTAACCACCAAAGAATTCCCAGGGTTTCCCACGGATATGCAGGCGCAGCTTATGGCCGCAATGTGCGTGGCTAAGGGACGGTCGGTCTTTTCCGAGAACATTTTTGAAAACCGCTTTATGCATGTACCCGAACTCATGCGTCTGGGCGCCGATATTGCTATTCAAGGATCAACCGCAGTTACAACCGGGAAAGGCCGCCTGGGGCTCTCGGGGGCCATTGTTATGGCCACTGATTTGCGAGCAAGTGCATCTTTGGTCATCGCAGCCCTGGCTTCACGCGGAGAAACGGTTGTGCGAAGAGTTTATCATCTGGATCGCGGTTATGAAGACATGGAGCGAAAGCTTTCCTCCTTAGGCGCACAGATCAAACGTGAAAAGGAAGCTGAGTGATGAGCGAGTTCTGCATCTTCTGTCGAATTTTGAAAAAAGAGATACCCTCAGCGTTCGTCAAAGAATCAGAAACGGCATTTTGCATCCGGGATATGCACTCGCAGGCTAAAGAACATCTGTTGATCATCCCAAAAGTGCACGTGGAAAGTTTAAATGATTTGTCCTCCACGCAAAGAGGCGCGATTTTACCCGAGCTATACCGCCTCGCCGATGAAGTTAGCCAAGACCTCGGCTTTAAGGAAAAGGGTTATCGGTCAGTGATTAACAATCAAACCATGGCGGGCCAGTCCGTGTTTCACCTTCATTTGCATATTCTGGGTGGCGAACCGCTCAAAGGCCAGTTTGGTGCAAGATAACGGCCCAGTAACGAATGTATTTCGAGGATCCCATCCTAAACGCGTTTTGATTTTACACAGTATCTATCGAACCCGCGGCGGCGAAGAAGCGGCCATTGAGCAACAAAAAAAATCATTTCTGGACGCCGGAGTAGACTGTCAGGTTTTGTTCCGAGGCCCGGCCGACGAATCCATGACCCTGTTAAAAAAAGCTAGTTTGGCTAAGGGCCTTTTCCGAAACCGGAGTGATGATGAAGAGCTGCAAGCATGCCTGAATGACTTTGATCCAGGCGTGGTCCATGTCCACAACCTTCTGCCACATTTTGGGGTGCACACTTTGGACATGCTGCATGCGTGGGCGCTTCGCAAAGGGCGCATTGTTGTAAGTACGATACATAATCATCGCTGGTACTGCGCAAATGGCCTGGGGTTTCGGGCGAACAATTTTTGTGACCTTTGCGCAAAGAGAAAAAATCCGCTTTGGGGAGGAGCGCTTCGGTGTCGGGGCTCGGCCATGGAGTCCTTTGCCTATGCCACCGCAATTTCTATCTCGTTTGCGAAAAAATATTTCTGTAACCCCAACCATCGTACCATTGCCCTCAATGAACGTATGGGTAGGCGGATTACCAAGGCTTTCCCGGGTGCATCCCTAACCGTTTTACCCAATCCATTGCAGAAATTTTCTGGAGAGTTGGATGAGCCGGAATTTAAGAAACGTTTTCCGGCGCTATTTGCCTGGAAGGGGCCTCAATTTGCGGTAATTGGAAGGCTTAGCCCGGAAAAGGGAATTCAAAAACTGATCCAAAAAATCCTGACGGCGACCTCTGATTCTCCAGAACCATTCAACGATCCGAATGTTCGTTTTGTATTTGCAGGAGATGGACCGTTGCATGAGGAAGTATTGCTAGCTCAAAAAAATAGCCCCCGAATTCTGTCCTTGGGACGTATCCCGGAAAGCGATGTGAGAAACTTACTTCAGTACACGAAGAAATTTTTCTTTTCTAGCATTGTCGAAGAACAATGCCCGACAGTTCTGCGCCAGGCCTGTGGAATGGGTATAGAAATTTATTCTTTTAAAGGTCTGTTCAGCCACGCCGACATCATCAAAACTTGGGGTCCCCTGCTCGATGAGTTGACTTGGCGCAAAAAAGTTTTAGAAATTTACCGATTTTAAAAACATTCATTTAGTTTTTCTAAAATTGACGGGCCGAAGTGTTCAATCTTGTGGGGGCCTAAACCATAAATGTTTTCTAAAGCGCCCAACGATTTTGGAGCTTTGAGTGCAAGTTCCCGTAAGGTTTTATTACTGAAAATCATGAAGGCAGGAATATCCTTTGAGGACGCGTACTCCTTGCGCCAAGCCGCCAGAATTTCGGATCGCAATTGAGCCTGGGGATCCAAATCAGCTTCTTGGGTAATTTGCTTTTTTGCTCGCCGCAAGGTTCGCACGGTTGAATTGGGCCCACCGAACGCGTCACTAGGTGCGGGACGTAAAATGCGCCTCGCGGATTGAGGAGCGCAGATGTCGCAGTGCCCGCAAGCGGGAATACGCTGAGTATCCCGGAAGTATGTAAGTATTCCCGAATGGCGGCACTCGCCGCCTTCGGCAAATTGCGTAATATTTTCTAGAGATCTCCACCGTTGTTGAATGTGAGTTACGGTTGAAGCTGATTGTTTGATGAAGTAGGAATGCAGCCCCCTATCTTTTTTCGAATACATTAAAAGGCAAGTGGATTCGTTTCCATCGCGGCCAGCCCTCCCCATTTCCTGATATAAACTTTCAATATTCGCCGGCATTTGAAAGTGTACCACTAGCCTCACATTGGGATGATCTATGCCCATACCAAACGCATTGGTAGCGGCAAGGATCCGAAGAGTTCCGTTTTCATAATCCGTTTGAATTTGGTTTCTTCGTTCTGATGGAAGGCCGGCATGGTAAAAACCTACACCTTGAAATTCGGTTGCCAGGGCAGCCGCCACATCTTCCGTTTGACTGCGGGTACCACAGTAAACTAGGACCCGGCCGGTTGGTGTTTGCCTTAGGGCTTGCCTTAAAATCGAAGTTTTTGTCGCATCATCATCACAAACTTCAACCTGATAAAAAAGGTTCGGACGATAAAATCCATAAACGTGCTTTTCTGGGTTTCGTAATTTGAGTTGCTGGGCGATATCGGAAAGTACTTGGGGCGTTGCCGTAGCGGTTAAAGCGAGGATCGGGACATCGGGGAGCATTTCACGGAGAAGGTTCAGTTTATGATAGTCCTGGCGAAATTCTGGGCCCCACTGGGAAACGCAATGTGCCTCATCGATGGCAAAAAGTGATATTTTTTGGGTCTGAGCCCAGGTCGCAAAGCCTGGATTTTGAATACGTTCAGGGGATAAATAAAGTACGTAATGGGCGGAGCGGCGCATTTGGGCAAAGATAAGCTGTTTTTCTTCAACATCTTGCCCCGAATAAAAACATCCAGAGTTTAATCCTAACGCTTGAAGCTGCCTCACTTGATCGCGCATAAGTGCGATTAATGGCGAGACGACAATGACAATGCCCTCTTTTGCTAAAGCTGGAAGTTGATAACACAGGGACTTTCCCTGGCCGGTGGGCATCACCGCCATGGTATCCTTTCCTTGAACCACGGAATGCAAAACTTGAAGCTGTCCTTGGCGAAAGGAATCAAGTTTAAATTTTTCTTTTAAAATTTGTTCTAATTGTAGATTCATAAAACCCTTTTGAAATCTTCCTGAGTTACAGTTCGTTTGCAAAGGTCGAACCTAAAAGACCTATGAATCACGCAAAGAATTCGGTTATCCAGCGCTGTTATGATAAAAAATTTTAAACCAATGAACACCGATTCCGCTTCTAAAAAAGTTTCGCATAAATTCTCCGAAGATAAAACCTCACCCGTGTACATTGCGGGGCATCGTGGCATGGTGGGTTCTGCCCTAGTGCATAATCTTCAGGCCTTGGGTTTCTCAAACCTAGTCCTACGTGACCATAAAGATCTCGATCTTACGAATCAAACCGCCGTGCACGAATTTTTTAGGGAAGCCCGGCCCAAATATGTTTTTTTGGTAGCGGCGAAAGCTGGAGGAATTTTAGCCAACTCTGAGCAGAAGACCGAATTCCTCTATGAGAATATGCTGATTGAGTTTCATACCATGCACGCCGCGGCGGAAGTCGGCGTTGAAAAATTATTGTTTTTGGGAAGTTCCTGTATTTACCCAAAATTGGCCGCGCAGCCCATATCTGAAGACGCTCTACTCACCGGTCCTTTGGAACCAACCAACGAGGGTTACGCACTTGCGAAAATTGCGGGCTTAAAGCTGTGTGAATATTATAACCGATATAAGCAAAAACGGTTTATTTCGGGAATGCCCTGTAACCTATATGGCGAGGGGGATCGTTTCGATGCCCGTGGTTCCCATGTGATACCCGCACTTTTGATGAAGATGCACGAAGCAAAAAATAAAGGCGCATCTCATGTAGAAATTTGGGGGACTGGTAAGCCTTTACGCGAGTTTTTACATGTCTATGATTGCGCTAAGGCCTGTATTAAACTTATGGACGCCTATGAAGAGGCCACTACAATTAATATCGGATCGGGGATGGAAATTTCCATTCATGATCTCGCGCAGCTCATAAAAGATGTCGTCGGATTTAAGGGAGAACTACAGTTCAGCGCGAAGTACCCGGACGGTACCCCTAGAAAAGTCGTGGATGTGACCCGTATTCATCATTTAGGTTGGCACCACGAAGTAGAATTGAGTAATGGTCTAAAACGCGCCTATAACTGGGCGGTCTCCATGGGCAAGCTTGGTTAAAGGATACCTTATATGACCTTAATTCGTTCCGCTGAAGAACTTCTAAAACTTGAAGAGTTTGATTCTACAAACTTGCCGGCGCTGATCGGTAAAAAGGCATTGATCACGGGAATCACCGGCCAGGATGGAAGTTATTTAGCCGAACTTTTATTGTCTAAAGGTTACGAGGTCCATGGTCTGATTCGACGTGCAAGCACGTTCAATACTGGCCGCATTGATCATCTGTACCGCGACCCCCATTTGCCAGGCACCAGGCTTTTTCTTCATTACAGCGATTTAAATGATTCATCATCCATCCACCGGGTTCTTGAAAAAGTGGGCCCACAGGAAATTTATAATTTGGCGGCCCAAAGCCATGTGCGAGTTAGCTTTGATATCCCAGAATATACGGCTGAAGTCACGGGAGTGGGGACGATTCGTTTATTGGAGGCCATCCGGCAGGTGGGCTTAACTAAAGCGATTCGTTTTTACCAGGCGTCAAGCTCCGAGATGTACGGAAAAGTTCAGCACACACCCCAAAATGAGGATACGCCTTTTTACCCCCGCAGCCCCTATGGAGTAGCGAAGGTGTTTAGTTTTTGGAGTTGTAAAAATTACCGCGAAGCCTACGGGATGCACATTTCAAACGGAATTTTGTTCAACCATGAGGGCCCGCGTCGCGGCGAAACTTTTGTCACCCGAAAGATCACTCGCGCAGCAGTGGATATTAAAAAAGGCCGGCAAAAAGACCTGTTTTTAGGCAACTTGGATGCGATGCGAGACTGGGGTTATGCAAAAGATTACGTTGAAGCAATGTGGTTAATGTTGCAGCAACCAGAAGGGGATGACTACGTCGTGGCCACGGGCGAAACACATTCCGTTGAGGAATGTTTGGACATCGCTTTTGGCGAGTTAGGACTGCACTGGAAAGAGCACGTTAAAATTGACCCAAAATATTTTCGACCGACTGAAGTAGACTTACTTTTAGGTGATGCAACCAAGGCAAAAACGACGTTGAATTGGCGTCACTCCGTCAACTTTTCAGAACTGATTCGTTTGATGGTTCATTCAGATTTCAAGAATTCTTAGGTGAGATGATTCAGAGCTATCGTCTAAAACCCCTTCTTTTACGGCGCTTTCGCTGAATTTCCAGAATAGCGTCAAGAAATCTAAGGTTAAACCGACCCCAGAAAGAAAATTTTCAATGCTGGCTTCTTGACTTGAGATACGTTCGAAATGGTAGCTGGAAATCCAAGGCGATTTTGGGCTCTTTTTCATAATGCCGTATTCGTTGGCGTGAGTTTGTAAGAGTCGACGGTGTTTATTTTCCAGTCGCTCAAAACAGTGGATCATACCCAGTAGGGCTTCGTTTTCCAAATTAAGGGATATGAGCTGGCGAAAGGTCGCTAAGAGCGCGCGGACGTCACGACGGCTTAGAAGCTGACGGCATGGGCCGGTGGGAATGGACTTTTCTAGGGGAGTAATCCAGGGTGCAAGCTTTGAAATTTCCTGCCACAAGATAGCGGCCGGATGGATGGGCGATGAATACAAGTTCAAATTTGTCATATACGGCAGCTATGCACCAAGAATGCCAGGCCTAGCGCACTTTAAGGGCTTCAGGTTCTTAGAATTCAGATGGAATTGTCTGCAAAAAAATGCAGACTCTAAGCCTAACCTGTTTGCTATTATGTACAGAAAGTGGAGATATCTCGCCCATGTCAGATTTTTTTTGGTACTTTTCTACGGCCATAATTCTGGCGTTTTTGAATCCTAGTTTCGAGTGGGTAGAGCGACGAATTTTCTTTTATGATCTTTGGGTAGGCATTTCACCGGCCCTCCTTTTATTCGCCTATTTTCGAAAAAAAGGCCCTTCGGACCTAGAACAGCGAATGCTCATCCTCTGGTTTCTTTCGGGCGGTCTTCTTTTATTTTATTACCTTCACGGAATGTTGCGGCCAGATCTGCAGTATGAATTGGAAGCGGTTGGGGTGGTGGCTAGCCAAAACCATGTATCTACCGAATTTTCATGGGCTAATGATACCATTTCATTTTGGCGTTTCTGGACCTGGCTTTCTCAGGCTTTTTTCGCATGGTTTGTGGTTCGCTCACGCACTCCAGGGGACAAATGGAAGTTGATCGCTCGGACTGGTGAGCTGATTTTTTTCTGCTCTATCTTTGTCGCAGTCCTGTCTGGACTTTTTTATTTCCTTCCAAGCCTTCGTGCTCAGGCAGGTCAATTATGGGGCTATGATCCAGAATCTCAGGCCTGGAGTAATCGCTTTCACGGCACGTTTGGTTCCCCGGTGGAACTCAGTGCAGCGCTGTTTTTAGGCTGGATTTGGGGGTTTTCGGAACTTATTACCCACAAGTTTTCTTGGAAGCGATTTACCGGATTACTCGTCATTGCATTTGGCCTTTGGGGAGGCAACACCTTGAATCCTATCCTGGGTGCTATATTAGGCACGGGAGGAATTGTATATTTGAAGTGGAGAGCTGGCTCCACGCAAAGCCAAAAGACTCGTTTTGTTAAAATCGGGCTTAGTGTAAGCGCAGGCTTTCTTATTCTCCTTACGGTGGGTTTAGTAACCTCCGGTGAGTTGCGCTGGTTCTTTCAATGGAAGTTTAACAACTTTATGTTTCGGGTGGGACCATGGCGGGTGTTCGTCGACGCGCTATTAACGCGTTGGGATTTTCTGTTATTTGGATTTGGGTTTTCACGCGGACATAGCGATTCGAGTTGGATAGCTGCATTAAAAACCGGCGGACTTTCGGCTGGGTTAATTTTAGCTAAGGTCTGGATAAACATTCTAAAGAAGGTGAAGCACACCGAAATTTTCGAACAAAAGTTGCATTTTGCTGGCCTGGCCCTCGGCTTTTTCGCGATTGGAATATTTTCTGATTCATACTTTTTCCGTTCGGCCGGCTCTTTAGGTTGGATCACCTTAACGATGCACTTGACCCAGGCGGGTGAATAAGATGTGCGGAATTTCCGGTTTTTTCGGGACGACCCTGGCCCTCAATTTGGCCGAAAAAAATTTGAAGTCAATGGCCCATGGCCTTTCCCACCGGGGGCCCGACCATCTTGGTGTGAAACTTTATCCGGAATGCCGAGCAGGGTTTGCGCATAACCGCCTTTCCATTCTTGATTTGAACGAACGTTCCCATCAGCCATTTAGAGTAGGCGATAAAGCAAAAGGCGATTTCAGCATCGTTTTTAATGGAGAGATTTACAATTACATTGAGGTCCGAAAGCGCTTGGTTGACGAAGGTATTGAATTTTCGACAACCTCGGATACCGAAGTTTTTCTAAAGGCTTATATCCAGTGGGGACCAAACTGCCTTCACGAGTTCAACGGAATGTGGGCTTGCGTCATCCTAGATCATCGGAAAAAAAACTTATTTGTTTCAACTGACCGCTTCGGTGTGAAACCGATTTATTATCGCTTCCATGAGTCAGGGTTCTGGTTCGCATCTGAAATGAAGGCTTTTCGTGACGCCCAGGAATTCATGGAGCTAAAGCCAAACGTCGATCACGTCCTTCTATCGCTCCTTACGTTTCATGGTTTGGAAGGCGCCGGCGCCACTCCTTATCAGGATTTAGAACGCCTCCCGGCTGGCATGAATCTAACCTTTTCACTGGATGAACAAAGGGCGTCAGAACCGGTAGATCCCGTGCGTTGGTGGAACACTTTCGAACATACTGCACGCACCTACGGAAAACAGAATTCAAAAATGTCCATCGACGCTGCCGCTTTGCAGTTTCGAGAAATTTTTGACGATGCCTGCAAGCTGCGGTTGCGAAGCGACGTTGATGTCGCGACTTCACTTAGCGGGGGTTTGGATTCCAGCAGTGTTTGTGCATCAGTGGCCCATTTATTAAGGAACGAAAAGTCGTCTCAAAAATACCAGGCGTTTATTTTTCGGCCTTATGACCCGAAACAAAATGAATGGAATTACGCGAAATTGGTATTGGATGCCTATCCGGAGTTGAGCCCAGTGATTCTG
Organism: uncultured Oligoflexia bacterium; assembly: GCA_964475985.1. Classification (GTDB taxonomy): domain Bacteria; phylum Bdellovibrionota; class UBA1018; order UBA1018; family CAYHWW01; genus CAYYYP01. Next base: position 17,018 of record CAYYYP010000003.1, read on the forward strand.
GATGAATCACAAAAAGTTTATGAAAATGAAGAGGATTTAGAAAGGATCATCCGTCACCATGAGATGATTTATGGAGGATACGTCAAAAGCTCCTATGACCTTTATGCAAAGATGCACTCCACCGGGTTAAAGGTCTGTTTGGATGGGCACGGCGCGGATGAATACTTGGGTGGTTATCATCAGTATCCAATTCTAAAAGTTGTGAGTGAACTGGCGCCACGGCTTCAGTGGAAGAAAATGGACTCGATTTTAAGCCAACAAATCGGAGATTTTTATTCGGCGAAATTCTGTGCGAAGGAATTTTTTAAGCAAAGAATGCCGCAGCGCCTTCAGGATGTTTCGGTAATTTTAGGCAACCTTTGGTTTTTTAAACGCATGGGAATTTTTAACGGCAGCTACCGGGACATTCTAAGCTTGTTGGACCGATTGCTCCAAGTGATCAAGCAACGACGCTCAAGACTTCACCTAAACTTTAAATTTGCTGATCCTTTGGACAATCTCCTCTATGAAGATACCCATATTTCGGTACTACCTAGAATTTTAAGAAATTTTGACGTGGCTTCCATGCGCTCGGCCGTGGAAGTTCGTATGCCCTTCATGGATTACCGGCTCATCTCTTTCGCCTTCTCATTACCAAGTTCGCTTAAGGTCGACCCTCAGACGGGGTACACGAAATTGGTATTAAGAGAAGCTATGCGCGGTAGGTTGCCTCAGGAGGTTTTGGCTCGGCGACTAAAACTTGGGTTTTCGTCATCTTCGCCCAGTGATGAAGTTATTTGGAAGATGCTGCAAAAAAATCCTCTGACACTACCCAGCGCTAAGATTCGTACGAATTTTAGCCCTAGGCCAGGCTCATTGAGTTACTTTGATAAGGGAAAATTATGGCGGTTGGCCGTCGCCGGAGTCGTGCTGGCAAAAGCTAATCAACCGCAAATATTAAATTAGGCCTGGACGGAATTAAGTCGAATGACGGAACAATATCAAATGAACGCCGATCAGAATGGACTCAAAGCGCATTACGAAAAAAAGTATTCTCTTGAAGAATCTTTTGGCACACCGTTACCCGTGGAACGAAAGAGATTTCCTAGGAATCGCGTTGAAGCCGCGATAAAATTCATGCCTGATCACTTCTCAAAAGGATCCATCCTTGAGCTCGGTGCCGGCGACGGAAGTGTAGCCTTCAATTTGCTCGGGCAGATTCCGGGAATATCAGAGTACGTTTTAAGCGATCTCTCCAGCGCGCGCCTCAAAGGCGTCCAAAGAAATTTGCAAGATCCGCGAGTTTCTATTTTAGAGTTGAATGCTGAAAATATTCCAGAATCTGAATTTGGAAAGTACGATGCAGTCCTGATGGTTGCTCTCATTGAACACTTGGTTGATCCTATGCGAGCCATGCAAAAAATTTGTAAGCTTCTCAGACCAGGCGGCTTCATCTACATAGATACCCCCAATATCGCGAAATATACCCGGCGTCTGAAGTTGTTCGTGGGTCGGTTTCCTTCCACCGCTTCTACGGAGGAAGGGCTTACGACCTACCAGGGTGAACCCGTGGATTTGTATGATGAAGGCCATTTGCATTATTTTACTTATGCTTCGATATCCCGAATGTTGCTGAGACGCTGCGGTTTTAAAAGAGTCAAAAAATTAGGATATTCTGTCGGGACACCTTATCTTGGTCAGGTTGTGCACGGAATATTAGCTGAAAAATGGCCTGAAATGTTTTCCGAGTTGGCGCTCATAGCCTATGTCTGAATTAAATGACCTGTCTGGTTCTCCGCTGGTTTCCGTGATCGTACCTACCTACGAGCGCAAAGATTATCTTAAACGAGCGATTTTAAGTATTGGTGCCCAAACCTATCGGCCACTTGAGCTGGTGGTGATCCTCGACGGACAACCAACTTCGCCTTCGAATCAAGTGACTGCCGATGAATTGAAAAAGTGGGTGGGAGAAGGTGTCAGCATAATCATTCTGCAAAATGAATCTCCTTCGGGAGGAGCCAGGGCAAGAAACCAAGGGATTTCTAATGCGCACGGTTCCTTCGTTGCATTTCTTGATGATGACGACGCATGGCTGCCGGGAAAAATTCAAGAGCAATTGAATGCTTTTCAGCTGAACCAAAGTTTATCGGTAGTTTCTTGTGACTACCAGGTGCTTAAGAACGAAACATTTAGCGGCGAAGTGACGCTTTCAGAAAACAATGGCCCCAATATTAAACAGAGTCTTTTGCTGAGCAACGTATTGGGGAGCTGCTCGTTGTGCATGGTAAAGAAGTCTGAGTTGGACGCTATCCAAGGGTTTGATGAAGAACTGCTCTCCTGCCAAGATTGGGATTTGTGGTTAAGGCTGGCTAACGGATTCGGTGGGATCTATGTGGTTCCTCAAACCCTCACACTTTACCGCGAGCATGCTATGCCAAGGATTTCCAATGATACTTGGAAGCGAGTCAGCGGTTATTCAAGAATGGTGGTAAAACATCGTCACGAATACCCGCCCACGGTGCTGGCATTCCACACCCTCCGTATTGTTCAGACCGGTCTAAAGAGAGTGCCGACTTTATATAAGGCGTCGAGGACTTTAGGCCGCTGCATCCGATATGGCCTGGCGCTTTTCACGGGTTATCAATATAAGAATGGTGAGACGAAAGACGGAAAGGCTAAGTGAACCGGAATGCTTTTGCTTGGGATCAATGAAGGGTTTGATAGTTCAATCGCCATACTAAAGGACGGGCGTATCATATTTGCTTTGCAAGAGGAGCGGGTGACCCGGCTTAAAAACGGCCTAGGATTTCCTAAGCAGGCGCTAAGATTTGCGTTGAATCACCTCGCCTTAGAGCCCAAAAATTTTGATGCGGTATGTTTATCTAATTTACGTAGCCCGCTTTTGACGAAGGAAATGTTTTATGCGGATTATGACCGCATTGCCGACTCACCCCAAGGAGTGTTCGAGCTTTCAAAGCAAGCACTTCTGGGTAGTGCAAAAGGCTTGGTACCGGAAAGCCTTAAGGAAGTTCGTAGAAAACTGAAAGGTGACTATAAAAATTCCTTCATCGACACTTCGGTGGTCGCCGAAGGATTTTCAAAAAATCAAATTCGGCGGACCGAACATCATTTCAACCATGCGGCAGCCGTCTATTATGGATTGCGCGCCGATCCTCATACGCCTCATTTAGTTATGACGCTAGATGGGGGAGGCGACCGTTGTTGCGCCCACATTTACATCGCGGAAAAGGGTAGCATGCGTCTGATTTCGTCCACCGCAGATGGGCACTCCGTCGGAAACATTTATTCTCGAGTCACACATTTCATGGGAATGAAACCCCATGAACATGAATATAAACTCATGGGGCTTGCTGCGTACCTGAAAAGTGAATCCTACGTCAGTGACATCTTCCGGAAGTTTCAAGGCTTTCTCGACTTGGACCCATCGGATCCTTTGAGGTTTAAATGCAAAGTGCCAGAAATGACCTATGCCATTCAGCCGCGACTGGCCCATGATTTTAAACGCGTTCGTTTTGATAACCTCGCGGCCGGTTTGCAAATTTTCACCGAAGACCTTATGGTAAGATGGGTGCAGGCAGCGATTCAGAAAACCGGAATCAAGAAGGTGCTTGGCAGTGGTGGCGTTTTCATGAATGTGAAAGCCAACAAACGTATCGCAGAATTGCCGGAAGTGGAGTTCTTTGACGTGTTCCCTTCCTGCGGCGATGAAACCTTACCCTTTGGGTCTACCTGGGCTTTTTACGCCGAAAATTCAAAAACATCCGGCGATGACATCGTATTTGATACTTTTTATTTAGGTCCTGACGCGGGCTTTGATTTAGATATCGCAAAACAAAAATTCAGTACGGCACTTCATTTTGAAAAACTTCAAAATCCCGCCGAGGCGATTGCAAAACTCCTGGCCCAAGGCGAGATTGTCGGACGCTGCAGCGGACCTATGGAATTTGGGGCAAGGGCCCTAGGCAATCGATCATTGCTTGCGGACCCATCGTTAACTGAGGTGGTGCCGGAGATTAACAAGATGATCAAGCAACGGGATTTTTGGATGCCATTTGCGCCGGCCATGTTGCGGGAAGATGCTGAAAAGTACGTTAAAATTCCGGCGTCCTTACCGGCTAAGCACGTATCACCTTACATGATGCATACATTCGATACGACGGCGAAACGCACGGAACTTACGGCCGGGACCCACCAGTATGATCATACGGCGAGGGCCCAGATGGTTTGTAAGGAAATTAATCCTGAGTTTCACGCCGTTATTAGTGCTTTTTCACGCTTGAAAAATAAAAGTGTAGTTTTGAATACTTCATTTAACTTGCACGGCTATCCCATCGTGACGGGCGCCTGTGACGCAATTGAAGTGATGATGGGATCAACTTTAAAATATCTTGTGATCAATGATCAGTTGGTCACAAAGAAGGACACGGGTAGCGTGAAGTGAGCGCAAAAGGGCAGGCTTTGCGGTCCCTGTGCGTAGTTTCTGGAATTGCATTGGGAGTGCTTTTTTTCAATTTCCTGGCGATGTGTTTTAAAGGCATCAACGTCGCGGACATGGGGCTTGGTCGGAATACTGGCGGAAGAGACGCGGTTTTTGAAAACCGGCTTTTGAATTGCACTGAAGTTAATTGTCTTAAAGAACTTGCGGCTTCTTTTGCGCATTTCGAGTCTGAAAAAAACGAGATCGTGCTTTGGTTCGGGAATTCCCAGCTCCACGCCATCAATTTGATAAAACCCACAGATCGATTGGCGGTAGATTTCCTGAACCAAAAAGCCCAGGCTGCTCATTTGCCCATTAGGTATCTGCAAATTTCTATCCCCCATGCGAACTTCCATGAACACCTTGCCAATTATTTGAAGATACGTAGCTTAGGAGTGAAGCCTAAGTATCTCTTAATTGCTGCAGTTTATTATGATCTCCACAGTAGGAAACTTATGCTGCGAAACCTTACGCTCCCCAAAGCCGAGGAGAAGCGCATCGGCAGAACCGGCGTTGTTCAACTTAGCGAGCTCATTGAAGAGAGGAATCGAGAAGAACAAAAAGCATTGCAGTTGGGTGCACACCTTCAGGAAGAAGAAACTCCTCAATCAAGGGTTGAGAAAAAAATCTTAAGCTGGCTGGAACGGCATTGGGAAGCTTACTCCTTACGTTCCGTGCTTTTGGCCCAACCCGAATTCATGGCGAATGAACTTTTTTCTAAGTTTGTGAGGTCAGCCTTTAAGCGTCGTTCGCCTGATATTCCGAAGGAGCGACGCGAATGGAATCTTGAAGCCCTGTACTCCCTGGTTCGCATTGCGAAGGCTGACGGCGTGCGCGTGATGATTTACCGACCGCCGATCAGGCCTAACTATGAAACCTATTTAAACGTGTCCGATTATCAGGATTTTTTTGTGAAATTAAAAGCATTCGCCCAACTCGAAAAGGTAGAGCTCTTTGATTTGGAGAATTTAGTTCCTGAAGAATTTTGGGGTTTTGCTAACGGGGGCCTTCCCGATTACTTTCATTTTCAGGAAAAGGGGCATGAGCTCCTCGCCGATGCAGTCCATGAACAGATGATCCACAGTACTAGGTCACGGACCGGGAGAGGCATTCGGAATGCTCTTTAACAGCTGGGGTTACATTTTCATTTACCTTTTCCTAGGAATTCCGCTTTTCTGGCTTTGTCCCCAAAGACTTCGGGTTCCTTTCATTGTCGTGGCTAGCCTTGCATTCTATAGCATGTGGCGTTGGGAGTTTAGTTTGCTCATGGTCTTTGCCGCGCTGGTGGATTTTTTTGTCGCCAGAAGAATTTATACTTCATCCTCCGATCTTTCGCGCAAATATTGGCTCTGGGTGAGCATCTTCATCAATTTGGGTATGTTGCTTTTTTTCAAATATACTTATTTTGTGTACGATAACGTCAGGATTGTGACGTCGCTCTTTGGACTTCACCTCAAATCACTGCAGGAAGTCGGAGTGCAAATCATTCTGCCATTGGGCATTTCATTTTTCACTTTTCAAACTTTGAACTACACCATTGATGTTTACCGGAGGGTACTGGTGCCCACTCCGCACTTTTCAACTTTCCTGGCTTACGTAACATTCTGGCCCCATTTGATGGCGGGTCCCATTCTTCGGGCGTCAGAAGTTATTCCTCAATTGGAAAATGAACGCCGCCGTCGATTTGACCGCACGGCTTGGTTTGATATTACCCAAGGACTGCAACTGGTTTGTTCTGGTTTATTTAAGAAAGTCGTGATTGCCGACAATTTGGCACCGAAAGTTGATGCCGCTTTCGCACTAAACTCAAATTTGCTCAGCGGACTTGATGTCTGGGTGGCAGCATTTTTATTTGGTTTTCAAATCTATTTCGATTTTGCGGGGTATTCCGACATCGCCATCGGTTCGGCGCGGATGTTAGGGGTCAAAATTCCGGATAACTTCAATTGGCCCTATCTTGCAACTTCCCCCAGGGACTTTTGGAAGCGTTGGCACATCTCATTGTCCGAATGGATTCGAGATTACCTCTACCTTCCGCTCACCGGACAAAAATTCGTGCGGCACGAAGACGGCCAATCCAAAGGACTAGCCGTGGCGGTTGATGAAAAAAATTCTGGTTCTCAAACGACTTCGGCAAAAAACCGAGACCGAGCATTATTTGCGACTTGGTTCATTATGGGGCTTTGGCATGGGGCCGGGTGGAATTTCGTAATTTGGGGTCTTTACCATGCTGGATTGATTTATCTTTATCGGAGCATACGGCCGTTAAAAAATCTTGAGAATAACTATCCTTGGTTGGCGCGTACCTTGATGTTGCCGCTCATCATGCTGGGATGGATTCCTTTTCGCAGTGAGTCCGTAACCAAAACATTTGAGATGTTTTCCATCGCACTTAACCCTATGCGCTATTCCTTAACTCACCGAGTAGTTCAGTATTATGCTTACCCTTCAGTCATGGTTTTGATTTTTGCGTCATGGGCCTGTTTTATAATTTGGTCAAAAACGTCCTACGCCTCTCAACGTGACTTGCCGCCACGCAGCCGCGAACTGGTTGCTACGGTATTTTTGATGGCCGTTGAGGTGATGTTGGTTATTGCTTATCTGAGGCCCGTTCGACAGTTTATCTACTTTCAATTTTAAAGATTATGAAAATAAAAAAAATTTACAGTGTCTTCTTTTTGGCCCTTTTGGTGAGAGCCGCTTACCTTGCCTATAACGTAAGTCTCGACATCCCCCACGTCTGGTTTGAAACTACGCTGTTTAGTCTTCGTGTTGCAGAACACCTTATGGGAGTGCCAGCTTCCATTGATTTTAGTCTTGAGCGAGCCATTCTTTGTTATAATTATGATTTTCGTGGGATGGCTTACATCCACATGCTTTTGATTTGGCTTTTTGGAAAAAGTAGCTTGAATGCCGTTACCTATATTCAGGCGGTTTTAGATTCAAGTATGGTGTTTTTTATCGCAGCGCTAGGCCAGCGTTTAGCGGGCGATAAACTAGCTAAACTTTCGGCATTGATTTACGCTCTGTTCCCCCTTGCGATTTACATGGTGGGAACCGCCGTTTGGCATACCTGGATCAATGCAGGCATCATCGTAAGTACGTGGTGTTTTGTAGAAATGGTTTTTGAATCCATGAATCATTCACATGCAGCCTCTTCGCAGCGGCCGTCGAAGCGTTTGTTGCGTCTTGCTGCAACTGCCGCTGGGATCATGGTCATCATGCCCCATTTCCGAGTTACGACCATTTTTCTCTACGGGTTCCTTGCCGTATGGTCGTTACTTCGCTGGAAGCGTTGGAACATTGCATCGCACTCCATGAGGCCTCGTATAGGTTTGCTCGGCCTTTGTTGTCTCATTACCGCCCTAGGGTTAGCGTCGTACCTTGGGACAAATCTTCTGCTCACGGGCTCTCGATCGGTGGGAAGGACCAGCTACGCTCATAGCTTTTTAATGGGAGTCGGCGAACGGACAAATTCCTACGCAACGGAGCACCAGTTGGACGGTTCCGATGGAAGTGTAATGCAGTACTACCTGCGAGAAACCGGAGATACCGGAAATATTGATGCGCTTTCGACTACCCGGTATAAAGAATGGACGCGAGCTAAAGTTAAGGAATTCGTTCAGACTAGACCGATGCTTTACCTTTCTCTCATTGCAAAGCGCGTTATGGAGATGTTCTTCCCAAATTTCAGGCTTACCTTGGTGGCAGATACGGAAGCGGTGGCGGCCATTGAATCGCCAGAAAAAAAGGCCCAAAGGCTCGCGATCATTCACTCGTCACTTAAGTTTAAGCCAAGCATGGAAATTAAATTATTACAGTTGGATCCGGTTTATTTCTTCGAGTTTTGGCTCAGGATTTTTTCAGTTCTGGCGCTCTCATTTGGCTTGCTCCTCGCTTTATGGTTTGGTTCGGCGATTCAAAGATTTATTTTATTTCTTTATTTGGGTCCCTTGATTTATTTTTGCATTCTTCTGACCTGGATTCGTTTGCCTAATTACGACCACGCCGGTGCGTGGTCCGCACTGTTGCCCGGATGTGTTTTAGGCTGGCAAATTCTCTACCAAAAAATCAAAAATAACCTTAACCACCCTCGCCAGGCTTGAGCCATATCGATACGATGGTTTTTCCGAACCTACGCCCAAGGCAAGGATCTAAAATTTGCGATGCGGGAACCAGAAACCGATCCCAAACCTTTATTTGACTTTTGTTGGGGTGCCCTTTTTTTAGGATCAGCCTATTTGCAAGACTCGCTATTGTACCAACACTGTCCAAATAAAACTGCTTTTCCAAGTGCATGGTTGGCGGGGAAATGCGATTAAGGCTTTTGCGATTGTAACGCCGAAAATGGCCCACAGCTGTGTCAAATTCGCTAAAGAGCCAGTCATGGGAGGGAGACAATACGATAAGGCGACCACCGGCATTGAGGTGAGCCGCGGCATTGATGAGTTCGCTTTTATCGTCTTCAATATGTTCTAAAACATCGACGTATAAAACCGTGTCAAAAAAGTTATTGGTGGGAAGGTCCGACAAAAAACCATTTTTGGATGAGCACCCCACCGGCATTTGGTTTGAAGCAATCTTATTTACGATTTTTGCGTGTAGCGCCGCATCCGGCTCTAAGCAGAGCCAACTTGTAACTTTAGAATTCCAAAGCTGCGGTGTATTTGCACCAATCCCTGCGCCGACCTCAAGCACGTGACCATGAATGAATGGTTTCATGAGTCGGGAATAGTAATTTTTCCAATTGAGGGCCTCCCCAAACAGCTCGAGTTCTGAGCCTACATATTTAAAGTCCTCTAGGGCGTAGTCCGTCATCGTTGATCAAGCCTCCTTAGGGCTAAGCCTTGCGATTGGGAAAATATCGCGAAAAGGATTAAAAAATTCCCTAGGGTAATAAAGAGCAACATGAACATGATGATGAGAGTCATCCAAATGAAACTTGAGAATGCGTAACCGCACATACACTGCAAAATAAGCAGGGTAATAAGTGTACATAGAGTAAGGCCAAGTAAAAATGAAAACCCGAGGATTGCACGTACGGCGATTCGATCTAAGAATGGCATGAACATCCGGATGCCATGGATAAAAAGTTTAAGGTAACCCATCCGTGATTTGCCTGCGTAACGTTTGCCCCGATAGCAAGGCACGAGGGCTGTATCTAAGTTCAAACTCACTAAGCTTGAGGAGTAAGATAGATCAAAATGAGGGTGGAATAAAACATTCTTCGCTAGCCAGCCTCGATAAGCGGCAAAGTTACCCGTCCTTATTAAAACCCCCGTGGCGAGTCTAAATAAAAACTTAAACATGAAATAAAGAATTTTAAAAAACGGAGGCTCCTGGCGTTTGGTGCGTCTGGCTAATGAAATTCGCTTTAGAAGCAGCGCACTACCTTGGCCCGATTCCTTAGGAAAAAGAGGTTTAACTAACGCAGATAAATCTTCTGGTTGATCTTCTCCATCTGAATCAAGAGTGATGAGCAAGTCGGTGTCCTGGACCTGAGGTGCTAAGGTTCGTAATCCATAAACGAGCGCCCTTTGGTGCCCAAGATTAAAGGGGCAGGCAATAACTTTAATATCCGACTGCGTGAAAAGCGCCTCAATAGCTGGATCAATGCCGCCTGAGTCATCGACTACGACGTAGGTAACCGGCACATCCTTCAGAGTCGCAACGGTTTTGAGGTGGTGACAAATCTTAGCTTTCAGAATGAGAAAAGATTCAACGTCCAAATAAACCGGAACAATAATCCAAATTTTTTCCGGAGCATTCATAGCGAACTTTTCCTTAAGCTTGAAATTTCACAAAGCCAGAATCGGCCTAAAGTTTTTGCGCGGTCATGGCAGTTAGGAGAGGATTCGATGATACGTGCTATGCAGTCATCGTTCAGTGAGCGATCACAAACCCCGAGCATCTCTAGGTTTTGCCTTGTAGCTAACAGAAGGTTTTCTTTAGCGACATCGGTGCCCATATTTACCACATATCGGTCTCGGTAGTAGCTTAGCAGCGGGGCTAAAGAATTTAAGTTTCCTACGATCATGAGATCATCCAACTGCGGACCAGCGCCGATATTTTCCTTTGCGTATGCGATGAATTTAACCAAGTCTTTATCTGGAGTTGTTAAAAAATAGGTGCCGGTTACGACATTCAGAAGCAACGCTAGTCCCAGCGGCCAGCCGGGCCGAATATGGAAACCTGGTAAAAGTGAAAAAAACCCTATCGCCATTACCGGTAAAATGAGCGCCAGTTGATAGTAACTGTGGTGGATGTTTAAGTTAGAAAAACAAACAAAATAAAGAAAAATGCTAAATGCAGAAACGGCTAAAATTTTCCGGTTAGCGAATAAATTATTTTTAACTGAACGATGATCCTTGAAAACTCCAAACAGGACAAGGGCCCAAGTACCAAGGCCTCCCAAATAAAAAACCACCCGGCCTAGAAATTTAGCCACTCCCATCAAGTCCACCGAAGGAATAAAATACTGACCCTTCGCGGTACTCAACCCAAAGCCTGCTTGATATTTTCTATTTGTCTGGTCGCCATAAATAAACCACGCCGCTGCTATACCGAGCGCCAACAAAAGGGGAACCGCAATCTTCAGGCTTTCCTTCCAGCGAAATTTTCGGTTGAGCAATGTAAATATAAAAAATGGAGCCAGGGCAAACAATGCCGTAGGTTTCAGGGTTAGTGAAATCGCAGCGAGGATGAAAAGAGAAATATAATCCAAGATTTTTGCTGGCCCGGTAAAGGCCTTTAAAAAAAAGTAAAGTACCCAGACCGCACACATGACGTTCATGACATCAACGATGATCCACTGACTCATGGCGAAAATCAGCGGGGTCGAAAAAATGAGAACGAACCAAGATTTTTGTTCGATATCCTCGTTATTTAAAGGGTCCGGTCGGGTAAGTGATCTAAATTGAAAAAGTACTAAGCTCACGCCCAACGCCAAGCAGATTCCAAAAACTATGTTTAGGATCCGGCCAGAGGTCTCAACGGCCAATCCCAATGCGCTAGAAAGCCCGGCGGTTAAGCTTTGATACCAGGGAAACTCAAGCACATTATATCCAGGCCTGCCCATGAACCGAATCTTAGGAAGAAGCGGCGTCCAGCCTTCAGATTTGAAAATGAATGCCGTCTGGGCCGTTTGGCACTGTCTAAAATAATGGGAGTTCGTGATTTCTGTGTTTAACGAGTAAAATAGCGGAATTCCTAGAATCACTAGAAAACAAATCAAAATATATTTTTTGGGCACTTGGCCGCTCCCCGGCTTTATCTAATTGGGAATGCTTCCTTTTGAAAAGTAAATACCGATGCCTAAGTGGGGAAAATCGGTCTTTTCTTGCATATGACACAGAGCTGTCCCATAACTTAAAACAATGAAGATTTTGATTACCGGTGGCGCTGGGTTTGTCGGATTTCAGTTGGCAAAATTATTTCGCGAAAAATATTCAAATGCTGAAATCGTCGCATTGGACAATTTGAAACGACGCGGCTCAGAGTTAAACCTTCCTCTGCTAAAAAAACTCAATGTCGAATTTCATCACGGTGATATCCGGCAGCCGGCGGACTTCGGGGAGCTTAATGGAAATTTCGATCTTTTTCTTGAGTGTTCGGCTGAGCCATCCGTGCTGGCGGGACTTAATGGAAATCCTTTGTATTCCATCGATACCAATCTTGGTGGAACCATAAATTGCCTGGAGTTCGCGCGTAAGCGCTGCGAAAAATTCCTATTTCTTTCGACTTCGCGAGTTTACTCCATTCCCGAGTTGCAGAAGGTTCCATTGGTGGCGGGTCGAACCCGCTATGAATTAAATTCTGAAGTAACCGTTAGCCCAGGCCTTAGCGAACATGGAATATCCGAGAATTTTTCGACTTCTGGATTTCGTTCCATCTACGGCACAACCAAGCTTGCTTCAGAGCTTCTGATTCAGGAATATGTTCATGCCTACAATCTTAAAGCCGTGATCAATCGTTGCGGAGTCCTTTGCGGTCCTGGGCAAATGGGCAAAGTTGATCAAGGTGTATTTACCCTTTGGATGGCAAAACATTATTTCGGCGGCAAACTCTCCTACACGGGATTTGAAGCCACGGGGTTTCAGGTGCGCGATCTTCTTCACCCGAGGGATTTATTTGATCTCATTTTAAATCAGCTTGATCGGGCTGAAAATTGGAAAGGCACCATATTCAACGTTGGCGGTGGCAATAAAAATTCGGTCTCCCTAAGGGAACTCACGGCCATCTGCCAGGAAGTGACCGGAAGGCAGCTTGAGATCTCCTTGACACCAAAAACCAGTTTGGTCGATATTCCGTATTACGTTTCGGATGCTCGACTTGCGCACAGAAGTTTTCAATGGGAACCAAAGGTGTCGGTGAAGGAGTTGATGGCGGAGATTCACCAATGGCTTCAGGCAAATGAAGAAACCCTGCGGCCATTGTTTCAGTAATTCAGGAAAGGCGTATCTAAATGGCGATTGCACTCATTACAGGATCCTCCGGTTTGATTGGTTCAGAAGCCGTTAAGTTTTTCCACACCAAGGGCTTTGATGTCATTGGGATCGATAATGATATGAGGAAGTATTTCTTCGGTGAAAAGGCTTCTACTCAGTGGAACACCAAGCGTCTCGAAAGGGAGTGCTCACGTTTTAAGTCGCTCAGCATTGACATCCGGGACGAGGCCGCCATCGAAAAAATTTTCCGGGAAAACGCTAAGGACATTTCCGCAATTATCCATACCGCGGCCCAACCCAGTCATGACTGGGCGGCGCGGGAACCCATGACGGACTTTTCTATAAACGCTACGGGCACCCTTGTCCTATTGGAGGCCGCCCGAAAGTATTGTTTGGAAAGCCCCTTTATCTTTACCAGTACGAATAAAGTTTATGGAGATGCACCCAATTTTTTGCCCTTAGTCGAGCAAGAAAAACGTTGGGAACTGAACCCTTCAGAACCCTTTGCCGCCCACGGCATTGATGAATCTTTGAGCATTGATCAATCTAAACATAGTTTGTTTGGTTGCTCAAAGGTGGCGGCGGATGTCATGGCCCAGGAATATGGTCGGTATTTCGGAATGAATGTCGGCATATTCCGTGGCGGCTGCCTCACCGGACCATCCCACAGCGGGGCCGAGCTCCATGGGTTCCTTGCGTTCCTCGTTGATTGTGCGGTTTCGGGCCGTGCCTACACGGTGTTTGGCTATAAGGGGAAACAGGTTCGAGACAATATTCATAGTTTTGACCTAGTGAACGCATTTTGGCATTTTTTTGAGAAACCTCGCAAAGGTGAGGTTTATAATATAGGTGGCTCACGTTTTAGTAATTGTTCCGTGCTTGAGGCCATCGACTTTATCGAGGAGCTGAGTGGGAACCGCTTGAATTTTAAGGTGAGCGACCAAGCTCGATCTGGCGACCATATTTGGTACGTTAGTGATGTGCGAAAATTTCAAAAGCATTATCCGGATTGGTCCTACCGATTTGGGCTTAAGGAAACCCTTCAAGAGATGATTGACGCGGCGAAGTTTCGACATAAAAGTTAACCATGGTTGAACTTCCAAATCCTAGCCTTTCCATCGTAATCCCGGCCCATAATGAAGAAGGGCATATCGCGGGAACCGTACTGGACTTACATGCGACCCTTAAAAGCGCCGGGATCACCCACGAAATTTTAGTGGTAAATGACCACAGTAATGACACCACCGGTAAGATTTTGAAGGAACTTGAAATTAAGGTGCCAAATGGCCAGTTTCGGAGCATCGAAAACTTAGGACCGGGCGGCTTTGGTTTTGCCGTGCGTACCGGCCTTGATCATTTTAGGGGCGATGTCGTGGCCATAGTAATGGCGGATGCATCCGATCTGCCCGCCGACGTGGTGAATTTCTATCGCACCCTAGAGAACGGGTTTGAATGCGTGTTTGGCTCACGTTTCATGCCCCAGTCCCGCATCGTTGATTACCCTTGGCCGAAACTCATCCTAAATCGTTTTGCGAATCTTCTGATCCAGGTCCTCTTCCAAATGAAATACAACGATGTGACCAACGCATTTAAAATGTACCGAAGGCACGTGATCCAAGGATTAAAACCGTTTCTGAGTCATCATTTTAATTTAACGGTCGAACTGCCGCTTAAGGCAATTGTAAGGGGTTACCGATTTAGCGTAGTGCCCAATTCGTGGATCAATCGCAAGGCCGGGGTTTCGAAATTTAAAATTAAGGAAATGGGAAGTCGTTATCTTTTCATCATGATCTATTGCTTCATTGAGAAGTGGCTCTCGCGCGGCGATTACTACCGCAAATCTGAAGATGAAACTCCCGGAAATGCGGCAAGAACAAGTGGGCCAGCAAATTTGAAATGATGGAAGCGCCTAAGATCGCCAGGCAAATTGCGGTTGCCGGAGTAACGGAAAGCTTCGTGCAGAACTTCACCAGCAATATTTGAAAAGAAATGACCAAGACTAAGCAGAAGCCTTCAAAGGCTGCGGCTTCCCAGAATTTTTGCCGAGAATTAAGCCAAGCTTGTCGCATTGTGCTCATGGCCACGAGCGGTAACGCTAGGAAAAGAATGCGAATACAAACAATGGAAGATTCATACTTGTTGCCGAAAATTCCAAGGATAAGGGGCCTAGAAAACGCGATGAGCGCAAAGGTACAGAGCAAAATCGAGACCAGCGAGATTCGGACGGTATTCTTTAATTGATTTGAAAATTCAACGGTTCCGACCAAAACTGGAAAGAGGGCGCTGCCTAAAATCATCGGTATAGTTAATGCGTATTCGTAAAGCCGCAGAGAAGTCGAATAAATGCCTGAATCAATGCTGTTGCTAAAAGTTCTAAGGATTACCTGGTCAGACCGTCCATAAATAAAAACACACAATGAAATAAGCCAAATCGGCCCCATGCTAAGCCAATGATGGCGGAGAATGGGAGCTCTAAAACTTCCCATAGCGTGAACGACTAACCGCCCTCTTAAGGACTTAATTTGCAGTGCTTGTAGCAGAAGAGTTTCACAAATTTGAGCCACCGCTAAGGGTAAAAGTGCCCGTTCGCGGTAAACATAGAGGAGAAGTAATTTTACTGCGGTGCCAAAGGCTGCTGCCAGGGTGCGATTGATATTACTGGTTGGTGTCTGATTGTAGGCCTGAAAATAAAGGTCAGAAATATCAAGGTTCAGGAAAATCCAATGAAAGGCGAAAATCAACGTGACTGAGCGAAGTGATGCGGGGCTTTCACTCCAGAAAAAATGAAACAAAAATAGAATCAGATTTGGAAAAAGTAGAGTCAGCTTCGCTTTTAAGACTTGGGTGAGGGATAATCTGCCCGTCCGTATTTCTACGGCAAAAAATCCATCCAAGCCCGAAGGTAAAAGGCATACAACGAAGCTGGCAGAAACTAGGAGAAAGTTAAAATCTCCCCATCCCGACGGACCAAGCGTTCTTGCCATCATGGCCGCTACCAAAAGATTTAGAAATAGCCTGACCCCTTTTTCCAAGCCATGCCCTTTTAAATTTTTAAAAAATCCGGTGTCGTAGCCTTTAAGTTTCATGGCACAGTTTTGGCGCGACAAAGGCCGTATAGAAAAGCATCCACCAAGCAAACGTAGGCATATTCAAGGCTTCGGTGATGAGATTGTAACTAAAGAACGTGATTAAGATAAGCCAAGCTTGAAGCTTTCCTAACCCTTGAGCAGATACCCAAAGTGGAAAAATCCTCCGGTAAATCCAGAGAACCAGAATACTAAGAAAAAAGAATGTTCCGAAAAATCCGAAACGTTCGAGGAGGTCAAGCACAAGATTGTGCGGCTCCGCTTCCGCACCAGCGGGAAAAGGACTTTGATTGCCAAACAATTTCTCTTTGGGACTCAGGGAAGAGAAATATTTGAGATGTCGTGGCCAAAACCCGCTATCGGGAATGCCTCGACCATTTGCATGCATCGTCACTATTAGTCCGCCTTTTAGAGAATCAAGATTCGTAACGCCTGGTTTTTTTTCTGAAAGGCCGATGCCTAAAAGATTGCCCGGAAGAAATGCCGAGTAGGGAGATATCTCATACGTCTTCACAAGGTATACCGTACCGAGAGCCCAGGCAAAAAGGATGGGGACTGTAACTTGAAACAAAAAGCGGAATTTGAACCTACGGCCGGTCACAAAAAATGCCGCAACCATCGGAAAGAATAAAAATAGCAGAACGGTCGTCCGGTGAGTGGTGAGATAAACGATCAAATTGAGAGCAAAAATTGAGAACAGATAAATTGGCTTTGTATTCGCATTTATCGCCGGTTTTAGAAAATGCCGGCAAAAAAGTGTAACGCAAAGGATGTAAGGCCAGACTAAAACTCTCACAAGGTCCAATGGATGATAATAAAGCCCGGATAACCTATAAATCGTTCGAGTTTCTAACCGCATATCTTTCCAATCGTTGGTTACTGACATGATTTTAGAGATCAATCGATCCTGAGTTAGGAATGGAACTAAACCTAAAAGTTGAAGAAGCGTAGATGCCACTACAACTATGCAAACTTTATAAAACAGGTTAAAAACCTGCTTTTTTTCATCATCGCTGAAGGATTGGAGATCTAGTTGATACAAGAAATAGATGCCGGCCATGCTAGCCCAGTAACGCAATGAGAAAACAAGGTTCAGAGGATTCCATGGGATTGAGGCCAAAAAAATTAGACTCAGAAAAAGGAAAAGCGCGGCGTCACGGTCTCTTTTTCTAGCTGCGAGGGCCATCACCATTCCCGTCACCAAAAAGTTTGGCAGGACAGTTGGGGAGACTTCACGGCCAAGGATCAGGAATTTGGAATCCCAGAAAAAATCTACGACGGGTTTCAGCAAGATGACTAATAGTAAGATCTTGCTGAAGAGCGTGGAAAATATGAGTGTCCGATCTGAGCTGCCCTCGGCATTCGCCATTAAATTCAAAGTCAGATCGCCTCCGCAAAGATCCTTACCCATGCTCAAGACTTTCGGCAAGGAATGAGCTAAGGAGCTTTAGAATGGCAACTGTTCTAATCACTTCAGCCGGAAGCGGAGCGGGAATCACGGTTTCCCGTGCTTTGCGCGGCAACGTTCCGAAGGATGAACTTACCCTCTGGGGTGCAGATCATCACACGCTGGCGCCTGGCCTTAGGTTCGTGGATGAATCTTATTCCACGCCACGCTG
Organism: uncultured Oligoflexia bacterium; assembly: GCA_964475985.1. Classification (GTDB taxonomy): domain Bacteria; phylum Bdellovibrionota; class UBA1018; order UBA1018; family CAYHWW01; genus CAYYYP01. The sequence goes on from CAYYYP010000003.1 coordinate 34,647, forward strand.
CGAAGATCCAGGATTCCTGAATTACCTCCTGGGTGTTTTGGAAAAAAGTTCCCCAGCGAACGGGGCAATCCTGATATTTCCAACATTTTCCAAGGAGATTCCGGTTTTTGCCAAAAATCAGCAAAAGCTTAAAAATTCTGGCGCTCGAATTCTTTTGGCGTCAGAACGTTCTGTAGAAGTCTGCTCAAACAAAACGATTTTTGAAAAGTGGTGTGTAAGTAACGGTATTTCTACGGCCCTAAATTTAAATTTTGAGGAGGGTTGCTACCTTTTAGGGCAATCTCAAAAGGACGGCAGGAATATTCAACGTCCGCTTTCTCAGCGCATTGTCGTCAAACCAGAGACTGGGTCCGGAAGCAGCAATGTATTTTTTCCGAAAAACGAAAAAGAACTTCTGGCTTGCCTCACCATCGTACCCCAGCCATTGATTCAAAAATACATTCCGGGGATTGAAGTGACCGTTGATGTTTACTGTTCGGCTGATTTAAGCACTATTGCTACATGCGCGCGAGAACGTATGGTGGTGAAGGGTGGGCAAATGATCATCGGAAAAACCGTGGATGATACGCCCTTTCGCCCAACGATCGAAAAAATCACCAGGGCGCTTGAACTGCTTGGCCCTTCCAACTTTCAATTTCGTTATCCCGTAGAAAATCCGCAAGAACCCATTTTGCTTGAGGTCAATCCACGTTTTGCGGCGGGAGGGTTAGCTTTAAGCATACGTTCGGGCCTCAATACACCATTGCTTCTTTATAAGGATCTCATGGGGATCCCGATCCAAAAGCGGGACCTTGCTTATAAGCGCGGTGTTGTTATGGCGCGTTATTATGATGAATTATTTTGGGATGAATCGGAAAAATGAAAATTCTAGTAACCGGTGGAGCCGGTTTCATCGGCTCTCATATTGTTGACGGTCTCCTTGCTTTGAAGCATGAGGTAACCATTTACGATAATTTTTCAACGGGGCGAATGGATAATCTGCCCGCAGAAGCCCTGGCAAGAGGTCAGCTTAAGATCATTAAGGGCGATATTTTGGATCAGAAGGCTTTTGTTCAAGCCTGTACAGGTCACGACGCGCTCTCCCATCAAGCGGCACAACTTGAAATTTTTCGTGGTGAGGAAGATCCCAAATATGATTTGGAAACCAACACCCTAGGGACCATCTACGCGTTGAAGGCAGCCGGCAGCGCGGGTATCCGAAAGATCGTGGTAGCATCATCCGCATGTGTGTACGGACAATTGCCATGTAAGGACACGCCTAGTTTAGAAACGGATCGCCTTCGTCCCAATTGGGCTTATGGAATAAGCAAATTGGCGGCAGAAAAATACTGTGAACTTCACGAGGACCTCACCGGAGCGAAGGTATTTTCTTTACGGTACGGTATCGTTTACGGTGAACGCGAGTGGTATCGGCGGGTTCTGACCCTTTTCGTGAAAAGGGCATTACTCGGAGAGCCTTTAGTCATATTTGGAAATGGCGAGCCCGTGAGGGATTTTGTGCATGTTTCGGATGTAGTCGCATTTCATAATGAATGTCTGCTCAACTGGGATGACTCTAAGCCAGAACACCGAGTATTCAACGTAGGGTCAGGTAGGGCTACGTCGGTGGCCGAACTTGCTCAAGCCGTAAAGCTAGCTGCACAAAGGCTGGAATTACCAGGTATTGACGTTATTCATGAGACGGTAAACGAAGGAAAATTCTCCCGGCTTGTTCCTGACAAAAGGCGAAATGTTTCTGAATTGAACGCTATGTATCTAGATATTTCCAGGGCAAGAGCAGCTTTTGATTGGAGCCCTAAAATTGACCTTGAGGCAGGGTTGATAAAAAGCCTCTCTTGGGCACGCAATCATTTAAATCGATGGGATAAAATTAGATACTCAGACCTTCACGCTGATTCGCAGACGTAAAAAATTTCGGAACTCAGTTCCGGAAGGTCCTGTCCCATTCTTATGTAGGCGTCCATCAGCTCATCGCTCCACTGCTCCTCAAGCTGGCGATTAGACAAAGGCTTAACCATGATTCCCCCGAAGTGGAGGATTTTATATCCGGCCTCTCGAATATGGTCGCTAAGAAGTTCTGGCGTATAAATACGTTGGTGGCCTACGAGCTGATCCTGACTGTTTAAATCTGTACGTCGGGAAAGGAGGCCCAACTGAACCCCTGCATATCTATGCAACGAATTGGCATTCGGCACCAAAGCAAAAAGCCGGCCCTGAGGCTTTAGCAAAGTACGATATTTTTTTAAGACGCCGACGGGATCATCTAGATGTTCAAGGACATGGGCCATAAAAATAGCGTCGTAACGAACCTCAGACGAAAAATTCTCAAAAAGCCCATGATGGAAACTTACCTTCTCCAATTCCGATAAAGGAAACCGGCGTTTGGTTTGCCCCAAAAAGGTCAGAGAACCATCCAAAACATGCAGGTGCCCAAAGTGTTTCATTAATTTCGAGCTCATGGTGCCGTCAGCGCACCCCAGCTCCAACGCTACGCTGTCACGGGTTTCCGGAAAAAACCGTTGCATGAATGCAACGGCCGCATTGGCTTTTTTCTCATAAAGCCTCTCCCAATGATCTATGACATTTGTTCCATAGACGGTGGCAATCTTCTCAAGCATTGCATTTGTAGCCCCTTGGTCGTGGTTTTCGGTGCTGATTTCCTCAGAGATTTCCTCTATGGTCATAATAATGTTTCTCTTAGATCTGGATGGGCCCATTCTCAACGTGAAAGAAAAGTATTTTTGGGTCTATCGCACCACGGTCGATTCCTTAGGCTTGGGGCCAACGCTAGCCTGCGAAGAGTTTTGGAATCTGAAGCGTGAGGGCGCACCCATGGAAGTCATTTTAAGTCCTTGCGCGACTGAAGGGTTCGTTGGGTTTCAGCGAGAATGGAAAAAAAGGATAGAAGGCCTTGAAGCCCTTGCTAAGGATTCATTGACCACAAATATTTGCGACACTCTAGCTTACCTAAAAACCCAAGATGATATTGTCCTAGTAACTTTACGTCATCATAGAGATACGCTGATGCAGCAGCTTCATAATTTCGGGTTATTGCGATATTTTACTCAGATATTGTCCCCTGAGCCCAAACACTTTGCGGCAATTCCTGACCGAAGCGAAAACTGGAGAATAAAGGTCGCATTAGTCGAGGAAAACCTCAAACTCAGCGGGCAACAAACGAACTATTTTATTGGTGATATGGCGACGGACATCCTTGCCGGCAAAGCGCTGGGGACAAAGACGATTGGCGTGACAAGTGGTATGCGGTCTCATCTGCACCTTGCAAAACTGGATCCCGACTTCCTCCTGACGGACCTGTGTGAGTTGCCAGCAATACTTTCAAAGGTGGCTGAACCAGCCCCTTTTTTTCAAGAGATCTAAGAACTCCTGGGCACGATGATCGAAGGTATGCTCGTTCAAACAGCGTCTTTTCCCCCGTTCAGCGATCATCCGCATTTCGGCTGGGTGATTGAATAAGTAGCGTACTTTTTCGGCGCACTCTTCCACCGAGGAATAGCTTACAATTTCTTGATCCACTTCAAAGAGCTCACTTAAGTTTTTTTTGTGGTCCGTGATTAAACATGCTCCGGTGCCGGTGGCTTCAAAAAGTCGATGGTTTCCGGCGAAGTCGCCCGAGTGATCAATATGAAAATTAAGACAAGCTTCATTTGCGGAAAGTAGGTCCAGAAGTTCAAAACCATATTTTGGTTTTTGGAAATACCGAGAAAGCTCCCTAAGTGGTTTGCTGAGCGGTTCAATGGATTTCCACGGCAAGAACTTAGAGGTCATTTGGCCCGGTACAAGGGGTACCTTAGAAATCGTGGATGCTGCACGTCCTAGAGCCTTTTTCAAAAAAAGCTTATATAGGTTTGGTTTAGCGGAATAAATCCCGACCGGGATGCATTCCGCTTTCATCATTTCTAGAAATCGGATTCTGCCCTCATGGAATCCGTCTCCCTGTAGGAGGGAGCCCGCAAAAATTAAGCGCTTGGTTCGATCTTTAGGCGAATGGGCCAAAGTGTTCGATGTGATGTATTCCAAAGGAAAGCCATGGTGTAACAAATCTGAATCAACGCCTTTTTGCCGAAGTTCGCCGACAGTCCTAGGGTTACAGGTCAACACCAAATCACAAACCTTGTATTTCTCTAAATCAAGTTCGGAAAAGGGTGCCCCCGACCATCCGACTAACCGAAAATTTCTATTCTTGAGACGCAGCTCGTGTTTGATCTCTTTAAGCCAACGCAAGGGCAAAGGGCCCAGTCCTTGGGCTAAGAGAATGTCCGGCGCTAAGTCCAAACATTTTTGAAATAACTTTTTTGCTTCGTTGACCGAAGGATTCGTTAAATGAGTCTGTGCGGGCATCCCAAGTCGGTTCATGGCCAAAGAAAAAAAATTAGACCATCCAAAACCAAGTTTCAAAAGCTCAGATTCGGAACGAAGGCCGTTGGGAACTGAATTTAGAAAACTTTCGTAGACGGAAAAAAGATGCAGAATCATGGTTTAGGGAAAAGCTTTGGAATGCCAGAAATTTTGATTTTCCGATTTTTTAGCGCAGGTAGCATATGGCGAATCTCTTCTAGCTTCGAGACGTCAATTTTAGCCAATACGATTCCAACCCCGCTCGAACGTTCCTGCAGGACTTCTCCCCATGGATTTACAATCCGGGCATGTCCGTAGGTCATTTGGCCAGGGAAGGCAGATCCAGTTTGGGCCGCGGCAACCAAGTACGCTTGATTTTCGATTGCGCGTGCGCGGGTCAGCACGTCCCAATGGGCTTTACCGGTGAACGCCGTGAAGGCCGACGGCGCAAAAAAAATGTGAACATCGTGTTTTGCCATAATCCGATAGAGCTCGGGAAACCGAAGGTCATAACAAATCGAAAGGCCAAGTTTTCCGAAAGGGCTATCGGCGACGACGCATTGCTCGCCCGCAACGTAGGTGTCGGATTCCCTGGTCCGTAGTTTTCCCTTAAGGTTCGCATCAAATAAATGCATTTTATCGTACTTCGCCGCAAGTTTACCCTCTGGGGAAAAGAGAAAACTTGTATTTGTGGCACGGTTTGGCGTGCCAGATTTTATTAGCGGCACGGTTCCACCGTGTAGCCAAACATTGTATTTTTTGGCCCAGTCCTTTAGAACCTTGACCGTGTGCGCCGCCTCGGATTTTGCGTAACGGAGCAATTCAGTTTTTTGGGCGGTAAAAAAAGAAAAATATTCAGGCAACGCCACGAGGCCAGCATTTGCTTTGACGGCCTTAATAATCAAACGTTCCGCTTGGGTAAGGTTTTTGATTTTGTCGGCGGTGGAGTTCATTTGCAGAGCTGCAACGTACATAGTTGAGCCTTATAGTTCATTTCTGAGCATGTAAACTCCTACGGCTTGCGGTAAGGACAAATGCGGTAAAGTCTGCCATACCGAAAAAAACTGGGGAGCCACCGTTGTTTCGCATCACACTCTCGATATTTGTTTTCGCATTCCTGCTTTTTCGGCCCTATCAGTATCAAGCGGCCGGTCCTTTCTACGGTGGGGATGATTATTCTTACTTCGCCTATTCCACCTCCTTTGCATTTTTAGAATTTCCTTCATTTCAGAAAGAGTTTGTGGATGAAGCAAATATACCTCCTTTGAGTCGGGTGGGGCCCGGTCTTATGGCGCTTCCCTTTGTCGCTGCGTTCTCGCTCATTGACCGAATTCAGAATAGGCCTATCGTTGAGGTCCGAACCCGCGAAAATATTCCGCAAAGTTGGGCAGCTTTTGGCGCAGTACTAGCGGCGGGATTTTTTCTTTGGATGAGCTGTTACCTTATTTTTCAAGGGCTCCGCTTATTTGTTAGCGATAAAGTCGCATCAATGGCCGTAATTTTAACGGTAATTTTGCAAGGCACTCCGCTTTACGCTTACCGGCGGCCGGTCTTTTCGCACGTTTACGAGCTTTTTCTGCAAAGCTTGTTTTTTTTCCTGTTCACCCGGAAGGCCGCCTCTCATTTAAAAACCCCTCGGGCATTCTATGATCATGGTCTGGGTGAAGTCGCTGCGGTAGTGCTTGTTTCCACCTTCACCTGTTTAGTGCGCCAAAATGGGCTTGTTTATGCGACGCTCTGGCCGGTTCTCATCCTAAGCTATGAAAATGGACGTCTGCGCTTCAAACACTTTAAAAAAGTGACGGCAACTTTACTCTTAAGTTACGCACTTTATTCATTCATAAAATATTTTCCGTTCTATTGGGATCCCAAACCCTACGCCGCGGTCAACGCACTTTTTGAGTCTTCAAGTTTTATGTTTAAGGTTGAAACGATTCGTTTTTACGCAGAAAGAAGTTTAACGATTTTTTTTGGAGTAGATTGGGGATTAGTTTTTACCGCGCCATTTTTAATTTTGGGAATTTTTGGTTTGATGCTCCGGAACCTGCCGGACCGTAAACTTTGGATTGGTTTGGCGCTGCCTTTGCTCGTCAATATCTACATCATCATCGTCTGGCGAGGTCAGGGAAGTTGGTATGGCTATCGCTACTTGCTCTTTGTCGCAATGCCGGTCCTAGCGCTCCCCTTCGGCTTTCTGTTAATGCACCTTCGCGTACGCCGTTCAACTCTTTTTTATTTTGCCTGCGCCCTGGGTATTTTTCCTCTAGTTTCAATGCTGATGTTTGAAGCGGGGCCGGGACTGTGGCTTGCCGTTTATAAAAACGAATATGGCGCTACGCCATGGACACACCCGACCTTTCAAAAGGCCGTTTGGTCTACGGTCTTCGCCACACCGAAAGACGCCATTTTTTATGTGGTCAAAGCAGGACCCTGCTACGTGGTCTACTTGTTAGCCCATGCCTTGGGTTTCGCTGCCGCACTGCCCGAAAAATTCTTAAAGGTTTATCCCTTCCTGGATAAAGAACTGATTCTTAAATCGCTCCTGATTTACGCACTACCTTGGGTGTTGTATTTAAAGCGTGGACGTAAATCGCTAAAGGCCTATGCCTCAACTTCATGAAATGGTAGCTTGACCCGATGGAAAAAATTCGATTCCAAGACCTCAACAGATTGCATGAAAGCGTCAAACCGGCGCTGACGTCGGCGTTTGAAAAAGTCCTTGAATCTAGTGCCTTCATCCAAGGTCCTTTCGTAGCAGGCTTCGAAGCGGAATTTGCAAATTTTACGGGTGCAAAACACTGTCTTGGCGTCGCAAACGGGACGGATGCCATCGAAATAGTATTAGAAGCTTTAGGAATTGGTGAGGGAGACCTTGTTCTTTTGCCTTCCCTTACGTTTACCGCTACGGCAGAAGCCGTTGTCCGGGCTAAGGCGGTTCCGGTTTTTGCCGACGTCGATGCCGACACACTTTGCGCTGAAGTGAAGCATTACCAAGCGGCTTTAAGTCAGGCGAGAAATCAGCACCCCGGTCTTAAGCCCAAGGCTCTGATTTTGGTTCACCTCCACGGCCGAGTTTTGAATCCGGAGCCCCTTATGGAATGGGCGGCGCAGGAAAACCTTGAGGTGATTGAGGACTGCGCCCAGGCCCACGGTGCGTGGGTTTCCGACCAGCATGCGGGCACGTTTGGTGCGGCCGGAACTTTCAGCTTTTATCCGGGAAAAAATTTAGGTGCGCTCGGAGATGCCGGAGCTATCATTACAAACTCCGACGCCCTTGCGCAAAAAGTCCGCTTGTTAAGGGATCACGGCCGAACCCAAAAGTATTTCCATGAGGCGGTAGGTCGCAACTCAAGGCTTGATGGGCTTCAGGCGGCGTTTTTAAGCGTAAAACTGAAATCACTTCCCGAGTGGACGAGGCGTCGGCAGGATATAGCAAAACGGTATCACGAATTGTTAACCTCAGTTTCTGGGTTGATGCTTCCGCCCCTGGAACCTCAAACGAAATCTCACGTATTTCATAACTTCGTCATCAAGGTTACGGCGCCCCAAAAAAACCGGGATGGGCTCAAAACTTGGCTTCAAGAACGTGGGATTGAGACCGGCATCCACTATCCCCTGGGCTTGCATGAACAACCGGCTTACAAGGACTTTACAATGGGAGCCCTTGCGAGCACGGAAAAGAGTGTAAAAGAGATTTTGAGCCTTCCCATTGATCCATTCCTGGACGACAACCAGATTCAAAGAGTAAGCGTTGAAGTCAGGAACTATATGGGGAGCAAAGGATAATCATGGGTGTTTTACGTTTTGCAATCATTGGGTGCGGCCGGATCGCGCCTCGCCATGCCGAGAGTTTGCAGAAGATTGAAGGCGTAAAACTTGTTGCCTGTGCTGATGTCAATCAAGACCGTTTAAATTCATTTTCAAAAAAATATTCGCTAAAGGAATTTTCCTCCATTCAGGACCTTTTGGATTGGGGACAGTTCGACGTGGCTTGCATTTGTACCCCTAGCGGCATGCACGCCGATCATGCGATCCAGGTCATGCGCCAAGGCAAGCATGTAGTAGTAGAAAAGCCCATGGCGCTTCAACTGGAAGATGCTGACCGCATGATTGAGACCTCAGAACAATTCAACGCGAGGCTCTTTGTCGTGAAGCAGAACCGTTTTAATTTGCCAGTTTTAGCCCTGCGCCAAGCGCTTGAGCAAAAAAGGTTTGGAAAATTAGTTTTGGGCACGGTGCGGGTGCGCTGGAGCCGCGACCAAAAATATTACGACCAAGATAGCTGGCGCGGGAAATGGGCCCTGGATGGCGGAGTGTTCGCCAACCAAGTGAGTCACCATATTGACCTTCTGGAATGGTGCATGGGTGAAGTGGATACAGTGTTTTCCAAAACAGCCACCCAACTTGTGAATATTGAGTGCGAAGATACTGGCATAGCGATTCTAAAGTTTAAGTCCGGAGCCCTTGGCGTAGTGGAAGGTACCACTGCCGTACGGCCTAAAGATTTAGAGGGAAGTTTAAGCATATTAGGTGAAAAAGGAACGGTTGAAATCGGTGGATTTGCCGTGAATCAGATTCGCCATTTCAATTTCGTAGAACCCTTGGCGGAAGATGCCGACGTGGTAAAAAACTTTTCGACCAACCCGCCCAATGTCTACGGATTTGGGCATCTTAATTATTTGCAAAACGTGGTTGATTCCCTAAGCCGTGGAACGGCCGCCCTGGTGGATGGGCTTGAAGGCAAAAAATCATTGCAGCTCATTTCGGCCATTTATTCCTCTGCGGAAACCGGCCGGGAAATCAAAGTGCACGATAATTCTCATCGCTGCCGATTAGGTCGCTAAGGTTTGCGCTCCAGAAAGCGCCATTTTTTTGCAGTATCCGTTTCAACGACATAGTAATTTGCGTCCAAATAGTTTTTCATAAGGGCATGTTCCGTGGGGTTTGAGAGCGGAGAGCTTTGCAAATAATCTAAGATGTATCGGGTACGAAATTCTTCCAGGCCATCGAGTATTTCTGAGAAATCTCCGAACATCTTTTCAAATTTTGGATCCCCCATGAACTCTTGCGTTAGCCATTTATTGGGCGCCATGATCCGAAAATCGATATTGAGCGGTAAAGCTTCGGCATTTCTTATGATCATGAATTGTCCTTTTCGTCCGCGGACATTTGAAAGATAGCTTTGTAAACGAGGAAGTGAATTCAAATAGGCTGACTGACTTAAGGGTGCGCGCAGCAAATTTATTTTCGTGGAAATTGATTCCATGGGAGAAAAATATGCAATTCCTAGGAATAGGGAACTCAAACTCAGGACAGAGTAAGTTGGCTTTTTAGACCAGGTCCAAACTTCAGAAGCCATGTAAAAACTCAATACGCACAGATAGGGGAGGAGACCGTGAAAGTAGTGGGCGTAATAACGATGACTTAGTGAAATGGCCCATCCCTGCAAGAAAATGCCTAGAAAACAACCAGCAATCAAAGGCCTTTTATTTAGGTTTTTGAAGTTTAATACAATAGTAAGCGTCATGATTGTCACAGAAATCCATAACAGCCTATATTCGCGCATTTTCACCATGAAATCTTGGACGACCTGAATCAACGTCTGATGTTCCCAGCGGACGTGAAAATAGATATTGTATAAAAATGCGTCCTTCCAAAGGTCAGTCATTGCTCCGTTAACCATATAAAAGGCGCACAAAAGTAGCGTAACGAGACCACCGGCGAAAATCATTGCCAGTAAGGACGCGGATTTACGTTTCGTCCTGAGCAAGTAAATGGACACTGTGGGCAGGAGGCCAAAAATTTCATTTTGTTGGGTTAAGAAAATCAGCGCGCAGAATCCGCCGATAAACAAATCGCGGTAATGGTTATTTTCGTCCACGATGCTCGCCATGAGAATTAAAACAAAACTAGCGCTTAAAATTCGAGTCAAGCCACCTCCCTCGGAAATCGTCGGGTTGCACATAAGTCCCAAGAACAAAAATATCGAAAAAAAAGCAGCGCCTAAATGAATGCGGCTGAAACGCTCAAAAAAGATCCATGCCGCCAGAGCAATGAAGAATGAAAAAACGAACCAGTTCCCCCAAATTCCACCAAGTTCGCCTAAAGCCGTTATGTAAAAAATGACGGGAGGTTTGATGTCAAAGGCGTCACGGTAGGGCACTCCACCCTCTAAAATCAATCGTCCAATGTAACGAAAAATTTCTTTATCAAAACCTCGGGGATTATGAATGGGAGTATTGCCCCAATTCATGACGCAAGTAAGAAAAAGGAATGAAAGGAATCGTAAACCGCGTTTTAGGGCCATCTAGCGTTTTCCAGAGTTAACAAGAGTGGGATTCATTAAAGTAACTTCAGGTTTTTCAGAAGTTATGAAGTCGGCCCATTCTACTCCTTGCATGGTGGAGTGGTCTTGGTTGCTAACTTCATATTTCCAAGCGCCGAACCGCCCGCGCGACCAAAGGCCAAGCTTATCAAGGTAAGGCAGGACGGTATTTAGGATACTATCCCTTTCCAGGGATGGAGTGGGATAACCATATTCAACACTATGCATCCATGTGGAAACGACGTCAGTTTCAGCGGTAATCAGACCTGTATTGATGCAGCCACGTATAGTTTCTTCGATGAGCTGTTTACGATCCACCGGTTTTGCGGGTGATTCGCTTGTCTCGGTCATGAGGGACCAATACTGACTGATATCGGGGACGTTCTTGGGGCTATAATTGGAGAAAACCGTTGACCGATAGAAAGGGCAGTTATCCTCGGGGAAATACATCCAACATTTAGTTTTTAATGCATCGGGTATTTTGCCTTTGATGCCGATTCCTACGATATTTGAGGTTGAATGCTTCAACGATTTTACGGACTGTAAAATTGTATGGGGTAATGCGGGCGTGACTAGATTGCAAAAAAGATCAAGGGGCATTGTGGATAGGATATGATCAAACCCTATGAGCTCTCCAGTTTTTAATGTGGCGGTTTTGGATGCATAGTCCACGGATACTACTTCGGCATTGAGCTTGATATTCTCGTAACCTACTAACTCAGCTACTGCAGACCAGATGGCACCGGTACCTCCACTTTTAGGAAACTGAAAAGTATTGTTGGGTCCCCATGAAAGGTCATCTTTTCCCAGAATGATGTTTTTAAGTGCTCTTTTTAAATCAACGACTGAAACCCTCTCGCCGATCCATTGGTAATTCATGACCTCGGGGGGATAGGCCCAAACTTTAAAATTATAGGGCAGCATAAACAAATCTGAAAATCCCTTACCAAAGGTCGCAAGAATCCAATCCCGAAAATTCTCAGGATTGGATTCTTGCGACCTAAGATTGCATTCAATCATGCCTTCTAGGCACCGCCATATATCTTCCGGAGGGAGATATCGGATGTTATTTTGCACGGGATAGGGAACAAATCGATTTTTGATCCATCCCCATGATTCGCGCTGGTGATGCAACCAGCCATCTTTGCCCAATGCTTTGATCATAAGATGGTCAAAATAGTTGTAATGAGAAAATTGGACGTGACCGCCGATATCCCAGGTAAAACCAGCCTCGTCTTTAAAACTAGCGGCAAGCCCACCTACGAATGGAGATTTTTCGACGATTAAAAAATCAAGTTCACCCAGTTCCTTGAGTCGGTATGCGGCACCTAGGCCCGTTGGACCTGCGCCTAAAACCAAATACTTTACATTCGTTTTTATGCTCAAACGGACTGGGCCTTAGCTGCGGCCCGTTTCATATCGGCCCACAATGATTTTTTAAATTGCATGAGCTCACGCGCCGAACGTATGCAAACTTTCATGAGGTTCCACCGCATAATAGAGACTTGCCCGGTATTTCTAGCTTTGTGGCCTACTGGAATGTCCAAAGTCGGCTCCCCAAGTTTTACCGCAGCTACAGCTAGAAATATATTAGGCGCGAATACGTTTTTCGGGACGATCGTTAAAAGCCTGCGTAAATAGTGTGCTTCCATGAGACGATAGGGAATATTGCTATCTTGGATCCATGCGCCAAAAACGATCCAAAGAAGTATGCGAAGGATTTTAGTAATGATTAACCTATGGAAAGGGTCTTGCCTTTGCTCTCGCATTCCCAGGATAAAATTTGAAGTTTTTCTTTTTGCCCAAAGTTTTGAGAAATCTGAAGTTAAAAACTGATCGTCGGAATCAACATGAAAAACAAATTCGGTAGAATGGCTCAACGCTCGTCGGTAAGCAGTCATTAGGGCTGCGCCATGACCCCCGTTTTTTTGGTGAATGACTTCAAGTTCTAGGTTTTGGGTGCTGATTCGGTCAAGAATGGCACCTGTATCGTCCTTAGAGCCATCGTTGACTACTATCAATTTAAACTGTTGCTGAAATAAACTGCGGCCCAATTCAAGCCACTGCAGAACCGAGGCTTCAATGCAGCCGGCTTCATTATAGGCTGGCATTACGAAAATACAGTTAAAATTCACACAACCTCCAAATATGGGTTTGCAGTTTTAGGTATAGAGGGTGAGTGAGTCCTTTGCAACAAGGGACTAATTCCACCGGCGCGCTTACTGGCCATAGTTTAGATCGCATTCTCACTTGAAAATGCGCTTGCGCTTGCAATTGCTAAAATTTTTTTGCTCGGTGTTTAATCGGCAAAATTAGTAGATACCCCAAAAGATCCGTTACAACAGAGATGACTCTGTGCGCAAGGGCGGCGGAGGTCGCAAGGGTTCCGCCGTAATGGGGGGAGAGCAGCAGAATCAAAGAAGCTTCCCGTACGCCCATGCCTGCAGGAGCCACCAAAACCGCAGAGCCTACGAGATTTGAAGCAAAAAACGCCAACATTATGAAGTTCAGATCGGATGCGCCAAGTGAACCCTCAGAAAGAACGGACATGATTCCAAAGAAAACCAGAGCGGTTAGTAGAAACATCAGGGTAGTCATGGCCGAAAAGCGAAGGCTCATTCTCGCAAACCGCCAGGAAGCAAGTTGTAGCATTATTGTGCGTAGGCGCTGGTTAAAATAACAGAGGAGCGCTGCAGAGCTAAGGAATGAAGTACCAATTAAAAAGAAGAGTCTCATCTTGCCCCCATCGTTCAAGGCCGGTATAAATTTTTGCAACTGCGTTCCATTGCCCGCGACGCTCATGAGCAAGATTGATCCAAAGACCGCTAATGATAATGCGGTTTCAATGAAGCTACTAAGCAAAACATCGCTTTGTTTCCATCCAAGTTGATTGCCTAAGAAGTTGCGGGCAGCAAATTCAAAAATACTCCCGGGGATATACTTGGCGATGTTGGATTGAAAAAATACGGGCATCAAATCACGATTAGAAACCCTCACCTGGCCTACAAACTCTAAAACTACCTTCCATTTGTAACCAACTAAATAAAGGGCAAACAGTTGGCCTATCATCAATGGTGAGAGTTGGGCCAATGCACTCCACGGATTTTTCGCGCTAAATTGGCTAAAGTCGAGCAGATAAATGGAACGACCTAGATAGAAAAAAGACGCCAAAACGATTGCCGCGCTAATTCCAACGAGAACAGATCTGATTTTTCCTTTAATATTATGCATAATGGGAACCAGTACTTACCGTTTCACAAGTCATTGGTTTTATAATAGTGAAAAAATGAGAGCAAAAAGCAAATGAACCCACTTCATCGGTCTTGTGATTTTTGAAAGTTGTATTCGTCACCACGTCTTTCATACGCTCTGCCACAGATTATTACTCCTATTTCATATATGAACAGGCGGAAAGTCTGGCTTTGGAAAATGGTGAAGCTAAGGTCACTGTCCTTGCGCCCCATTCCCCCGGCTGTGCTGCTCGGGAGAATATTGGCCTTTTGCGTGTCGTGAGGTTCCCATACTTTTTCCCGTTTCGACTCCAGCGTCTGGCCTATCAAACGGATGGACTGTTCAAGACCATGGCACGTTCCCCCTTGGCGTTACTCCAGCTTCCACTTTTCCTGATGAGCATGTTTGTGCACATTTTCATTTATGGCAGAAATGCTCAAATCATCCATGCGCAGTGGATTCCGACGGCCTTTGTGGCATTGCCTCTGAAGTTTTTTTGGAAAGTTAAAATTGTAGTGTCAGTTCGGGGCAGCGACCTGCACGGCATCAATAAGCCTGGATTTAAACAGAACGTTTATCGTCTTCTATTAAACCGACTGGATGCCATTTTGCCGGTAAGTAAAGACTTTCACCGTATTTTACAGAATGAAAACAAAGAAACAGCACCAATTACACAGATATTTAAAGTCGTTAACACTACGCAATTTAGGCGCCATGCAAGTGACGTGGCAAAAGCAAATTTTGGCCTAAAAAACGGTGAACCTTTATTCCTGTATGTAGGAAATTTAGTTTTGCACAAAGGCGTCGACACTTTGCTTAAAGCTTTTGCCGACGTTTTGAAATTACATCCCACAGCTCGTCTTTTGCTTGCGGGAGAAGGCCCGGAGCTCCAGAGGTTTACGGACATTGCCTTGGAACTTGGCATCACCTCACAGATAAAGTTTTTAGGTTTAGTTGAGCGGGAAAATGTTCCCATGCTTATGAGTGCAGCGGAAGTATTGGTTCTACCTAGCCTTGGGGAAGGCCGCCCCAACGTAGTGCTTGAAGCCATGGCTTGCGAATCCCTGGTTATCGCAACGGGAGTTGGTGGCACTAAGGAGCTCATTGACCACACCAAGACTGGCTTTTTATTTACTCCGGGTGATGTGCAAAAGTTGGCGGAACATATGAACTTTGCGCTGAGCCACCCTGACCAAGCACGTGCGTTGGCGAGGGATGCACGAGCTTCATTGACCGAGAAAGAGTTGACCTGGGAAACCCACGGTGAAAAGCTGAATAAGGTCTATCGGTCTTTGGTGCCGAACTAAAAAAGGAAGGGATGATATGTGCGGACTTGCAGGGCTGATCTCCTTCAAAGGTGAACCCATTGATCAGACGGTCTTGATTCGAATGGGCGATGCGATCCGGCATCGAGGTCCGGACGGGCAGGGGCTTTTCCTGAAGGACGGCGTAGGTTTCATACACCGTAGGTTGAAAGTCATCGATCTCGAAACGGGTCAGCAGCCTTGTTATAATGAAGATGGTTCCGTAATGGCGTTGCTCAACGGAGAAATTTACAATTATCAGGAATTGCGCCAGCGACTCATCGGAAAGGGGCATAAGCTACAAAGTAAAAGCGATACGGAAGTATTGGTCCATTTGTATGAGGAAACGCAGGATTTAAGTTTTTTAGCGGACCTCAACGGCATGTTTGTTTTTGTCATTTATGACCTGAAAAAGCAGGTGACTTGGATTGCTCGCGACCGCACCGGTGAAAAGCCTCTCTTTTACTTTAACGAAAATAAAAAATTTGGTTTTGCCTCGGAGATCCAAGCGCTTTTAGAGGTTCCCGGATTTAATGGCTCAGTATCAGACGCGGCCGTTTCCCTTTATTTCAAGTATGGGTATATTCCGGCTCCTTATTCCATTTACGAAAGTGTGTTTAAGCTTGAGCCGGCGCACTATTTAAAGATCACGCCAAGCGGCGTATCTAAGTCGCGTTACTGGGAGCATCCTATGCCCCAGGCGGATGATTCGCTTGGTTTCGCTAAGGCCTTTGATGAATTTGAATATCTGCTTAACGATGCCGTGAAAATTCGCATGATCGCCGACGTTCCGTTAGGTGCGTTCCTCAGCGGCGGAATTGATTCCAGCGCGGTGGTTGCGCTCATGAAAGACTTGACCTCACACCAAGTGAATACCTTCACCATAGGTTTTGGTGAGTCCTCCTACGACGAAACCAACTCTTCGCAAGCCATGGCGGAGCGGCTGAGTACTTCTCACCATATGGATCGTATTGAGGCGTCATTCCTTGGGGCTGTGCCGGAAATCCTTGAACGATTTGGTGAGCCCTTTGCGGATAGTTCGGCTATTCCAACTTTTTATCTCTGCCGGGCGGCCCGGCAACACATCACGGTGGCACTTTCGGGCGACGGAGCCGACGAAGTCTTAGGTGGATACAATCGTTACGTAGCGGGGCAGTTCGGTAGCGCATTTCTAAGCGGGCCAAAAATTTTAAGGCCAAAATATATCTTATCCCAAATTGCTAAACTCCCTGAGACCCACGCCTATTATGGCAGCAGTCCCTTAAAAAAAATTAAGCTTTTTTCGCGCTTTTTGGCCGAACTTGTAGAAGACCGCGACTTTGTGGCACCCGTCGTATTTGATTCAACCTTAGGACGCAATCTACTCAACAAAGACGTTAGTTCTAGGAATAACCCTAGTTCGGACCCAGTGCTTGAAGCCGCCCGGTATTACAATAAATTAGATTTAACTAGCCAAATGCTTTGGACTGATTTCGTAAGCTACATGCCCGATGACATTCATGTGAAGGTCGACCGCATGAGCATGGCCCATGCCCTTGAAGTGAGAACCCCCTTCATGGATCACCGACTCATTGAATTTCTGAGCCGAGTCCCACTGAAATTTAAAATCAGGGGGTTCCATACAAAAATTTTACTTCGGGAACTCCTCAATAAAAAATTAGGCAGCCCTTACAAAAAATCAAAACATGGGTTTGTCGCTCCCGTCGCACAGTGGCTTTGTACCAGTTTGAAACCGCAGTTTTTAAGTCTGCTGGCGAGCCCGGCCTCTAAACGATATCTAAACCAAGATTACGTTCATATGCTTTTTAAGCGTCACGAAAGCGGGAAAGTGGATTTATCCTCCGAACTTTGGTCCGTTTACGCATTTTTACTTTGGGCTTCGACGAAGCGGGCTATGCACTGAAACTCAGAATTTCCGCTGGGCCGATTCCACAGTTCCCGCAGGGTTTTCCGACGGGCTCCATGAGTGCACCGCGGCGTTGGATTTCAAATTTAGTTTGCAGGCACTTACAAATGAAATTCTTTGCGCGTGCGGGATTACCTACTACCAGTAAGAACGGTGCGACAGATTTCGTCACCACGGCGCCCGCACCGATAAAGCAGTAGCTGCCTAGCGTCACGCCGCAAATGATGATGGCACCGGCGCCAACGGTAGCCCCCTTTTTTACGGTAGTTGCCAACCAGGCTTCTGGATGTCCCCGCACAAACGCCCGAGGCTGTGGATGATTGGTGAACACGGCATTGGGTCCGATGAACACTTCATCTTCGACGACCACTTTATCCCAGAGGGCGACGCCGTTTTTTACGGTGACGCTATTACCTACGACTACTCCTGACTCAATGTAGACTTGCTCACAAATATTGCAATCCTGGCCTATTTTTGCGCTGCTCATAATGTGCGCAAAGGGCCAGACCTTAGTCCTAACCCCAATGTCCGAAGATTCCACCAAGGCTAAAGGGTGAAGATAAACGTCATCGGAAATCCCGGGCGGCCGACTGGTGAGTTCGGTGATCCTGGTCATAGTTCATTGCTTCTCTCGGCCCTATTTGAATCGACTTCTCGCTGGACGTCAAACAATCTAAAGTGTCTCAAGAATTCGATCTAAGCCAAAAAAATCATCTACCGCCACACAAGAGGCATGAAATTTTACTAGCGGCGTTCGTCGGCCAATGAATAAAACTTTAGCCTCCTGGCTGGCTTCGTAGTCTGAAATCGAATCACCAACCATAATCACTTGATGGGCCGATTGTAGAGTAAAGCCCAAAACTTCCTTTAACGCGGCAACTTTTTCGGTGGGATATCCCCAGGTTCTTTCAAAATATTTGGAAAGGTTTAGGCGATCCAAAATGCGATGAAGCTCCTCGGTAGGGGTGGCCGAGGCAACAAACATTCGTTTTTGATTTTTCCATTTTTCAAAAAATTCTTTAGCTCCCGGTACCAGAGGAGAATCTACGACAAGTTTTTCAACTAACCTCGAATATTTTTGAGCCCAAAGCTCGATTTCTTGACTGGTCAAAGCCTGTCCTAGAAATTCGCGATGGAAATGCCGTATCTTATCGTACCTGGACACCCCGCCTGCCTTAAGATGGTGACTTAAAACATTATCCGCAATAATATTCCCAAAAGGCTCGTAGAGCCGATGAAAAGCAAGGCCTTTGGCATGCACTGACTCAATGATCACCCCATCAAAATCGAAAACTAGAGTAGTGGCTGCCGAAAAATTTGGGCATTCAGGGTACATTGGATAATTTATCGGTTTTTTTGGGGGTTGAAGCATCGTTAGGTTGAATGATGAGCTCACCGTCGATCATCTTTGTATGATGAAGTTCTTCGTAAATTTCTGCCATGCAGTCTAAGAGGCCCTGGCCGATGTCAATGTGGTCATTGGAAATGATCTTATGTCCAAGCTTAGGATTAAAGGTGTAAGGACCCATCACGTAGTGCCCTTCGGCTTGGGTGTCGGTAAATTCCATTTCCACTTCGCCGGGTACCATCTCTGCAATCATGCGAATTAAAGCTTTGACCGCGAGGCGCTCGTGGCCCGTGATGATCATGTGCCGGTTGACGTATTCCGGAGATAAAATTTCGACACTCAAACGAGCTGCGTCTTGGACATGTATGTATTCGCGCATCGCATGACTGCTGCCCTGATAAACGATTTTTTTTTCCTGTAGTGCCTGCCTTAGTAATTTATGAATACCGTTCCAAGTAGACGCCCGCCTGCCATAAAGGGAACCATAACGAAGAATGGTGTAATCCAATTTGTATTTTTCCGCGTAGGCTTCGACGTAACGCTCTGCCGATTGTTTGCTTACGCGGTAAAAAGATCCATGGTCCGAAAATACATACACCGTGCTGGCAAATACAAACCTTTTTGCATTGCATTCAACTGCCGCTTCAAGGGCATGAACATTTCCTAATACATTAACCGTCGTCACATCCAACGGCCGTTCACTGGCGTCAGCAATGTCGGCGATTCCTGCGAAATTGTAAACGTACTGACATCCCTTAGCTGCCATTTTTACCGCGGCAAGATCGGTGATATTGCCTTCGATCATTTCCTGGTCAGTTCGTAGGTATTTTGAAGGCTTTTGATCAAAAATCCTTACAGCAAATCCTGCTTCGGTTAGTGCATCTGCAACGTAGCTGCCTAAAAAACCGCTTCCCCCGAAGACGATGACTTGTTCTTTTTTCATGTAATTTCCTTAACTTTATTCAACGAAACAACGTCGACAAGGTTCAATATTTTGTCGTTGGGCGTTTAAGTGCGCCTGTCTCAGCGCTTGGTATTTTTGTGACAACCAAAGCTGCGCGACGGAACTCTTTTGCACGTTACCCATGGAAAGATGTGATTTATAGTCACTATCGCAGGGATTTACCTCACCATCGAACCATACGAACATGCGGCGCCATAAATCCGAACAGGGAGTCAGGACCTCGTTAGGAGCGGCTTCATAAATATTTTCCCAGGGATTGTATTTCACGAAAGCGACTTGATCAACCATTTCGCCCCAAAATCCCACCATTTTGCCCATATCCTGCAATTCGTTTATTTTTACACCGGACACTCGGGTGATGAGTTTTGAGCCAGGATAATGTTTAGCCCGAATATTTTCAAACATTTCAATATTACGGACGGTGCGTTCTAAACTCCCGTTTACTCGCAATTTACTATAAAGCGGTTCCTCGGCGGCGTCGGCGGAAAAAACTACAGTCTTTACTCCGCCCGCTAAGATAGAGTGAGCAATTTTTTCGGTAAGTAATGAGGCATTTGTATTCAGTTTCAAGCCCAAAAATTTACCGGTACTGTATTTAAAAATATTTGTGATTTCCTTAGAAACCAAGGGCTCGCCACGGGAGGCTAGGGAAATAAACTCCACCTTGCCTTCAACTTCATCGGCAATTCTTTTAAAGATTTCAAAATTAATCGTGCCAAGTTTACCGCTGCTGCGGCTATTGAACGTCGTATCCGTTTGATAACAGAACACACATTTGAAATTACAGATCGAGGAAGGTTCGATTTGTAGGTAAGGTGGATATTCATCTAGGGTCTTCGTGACTGGGAACGTATCGTAACGGTAACGATGATAAAGATAGCGAGGTAGGTCTGCGTCATCGATCGTGCGCATCTCGTCGGCGATGAATTCTGTGATTTTAAACTTTGGTATTTTGGCCCCGCCATCGTCTTTCAGGTCCTGCAAAACTTGCTTTAAGAGAGGCAGTGCTGGGGTGGTCTGATTTTGGAATTCTACGCTGAAATCCTGTAATGAAAGCAACTGGATCGTGCGTTGAATTTGAGTTTGTACAGCATTTATATTCTTTGATTTAAATTCGTCAAAGCTATGTTGCTTCTGGTACTGCTCAGCCATCTTTTTTTTCAATGGTTCAATGCTCATAACGCTTCCGGTCGGTACTTTTTCAACCACCATTCGACCTGTGGTATTTGCCATTCGTAATCAACGTCGAGACCCGCCTCATTATGAATTGGGAAAATTTTTTGGCCCATCCATTTCTGCGGCAACATACCTGCCTCAAGATTTTCAAGATTTTCAGGACGGATGACGCTAAGCGCGACATCGGCGAACCAAACATCACCCTGGCTATCCCGGTCACAGTTAATGTTACCAGGTTTCATATCTTCAAAAGGAATAAAAGGACGCATCAAACCATCAGCATCTTTACGCCGTGCTCGAATGGGGCTCCACATATTATAGCGCGAAACCGTAATTGCCGAATCATAGCTCGGATTTTCGCGAAGTGCCGTAATGGCTTGGTTGATTTGCGCCGTCGTGACCGTCGGTGCGTTGCAAAATAACAAGACAATGAGTTCAGGCTTTTTACCGATTTTTTGACGAATCACTTCCGCCCCATGCCTGTAAGCATCCTCTCCCAATGCCTCTTTGGTGCAGAGATAAGCTGGGCGCTCAATGACTTCAACACCCATGTCACTCGCCATTTTCATTAATGCTGGGTCATCGGTAGAAAGAAATGTTTGGTCTACCAACGGGGATTCCTGTGCGGCTGAAAGCGAGTAGGATGCGAGAGGTTTTCCCAGTACAAGCCTAGTATTTTTTTGAGGTAAGCCAACACTTCCTAACCTACCAAGTGAAAGGGCTATAATCATGACACGACGCTCCTTTGAGGGGTTCTAAATTTGGCGATCGTTATTGGTAAAGGGTCAGTGATCATGTAATTAAAGGTGTCATTTGACGGATAGCATGGGTCCAAAACGATGAAAACAACTTTGATTACTGGGGCAAACGGCGGGATAGGCCTTGCCATGACCCAACGACTATTAAGCGACGGCCACCGGGTGGTGGCTCATTTTCGTAATTCTAATTTTGTTTTAGATCAGCTTAGCAATCCAAATCTCTTTCAAATTCAAGGTGATTTCTCCACGAAATCTGGAGTCACGCTTTTCTTGGCGAAGTTGCTTAAACTAGGGCATCCCATTGATGTTTTAATTAACAACGCAGGAGGCGTGGGGGAGGCTCAGCCTTTTTTGGAAATTTCTGAGGAAAATTTGGATGCGGTATTACAACTCAATTTTAAGGCTCCGCTCTTCCTTGCGCAAGCGGTACTACCGGCAATGATTGAAAATAAATGGGGCCGTATCATCAATATTTCAAGTATCGGAGTTAAGTTTGGGGGCGCCCCAACCACTGCGCATTACAGCATGTCAAAGGCTGCACTTGAGGCCTTGACCTGCTCTTTGCATAAACTAGCTGCGCCGCACAATGTATTGGTCAACACCGTTCGAGTGGGTGTGGTTCAAACGAAGTTGCAAGGAACTTTAAAGGGTAAAAATATGGAAGAAAGAATTGACCTCATTCCGCTGGGACGATGCGGAACGCCCGAGGAAATCGCAAATACTGTGGCGTTTTTGGCTTCCGATCAATCTTCGTATGTTGCCGGGTCTACCCTTTTGGCTGCAGGTGGCGAATAATTTCACGGGTGAAGCGCTCAAGGCCTTCAGTCGTTTGGGGATAAAAATATCTTTCTAAAAATATTTTTGCCACTCTAGCTTCTGCCAGATAGGCCTCGTCGGTTAGGCTAGCCAATTCTAAAATTGCGCTTTCAAGATCTTTAGGATCTGTCGCGACACGTTTCAATGCAGTCATTTGCGATAAGACATCGTAGTCCGCTACATCGTTTAAATCTAAAAATATGATCGGCTTTCCAAGTAACATCAAACATTCTGCGGCGGCGGAAGATCCGCAGTAAAGCAAAACATCGGCATCCGCGGCGCTGGTCTCGAGGCTTACCGGGCCTTCGGTTCGGTAAGGTCGAACTTTGGGCACTTTTACATATTTAGAGATGACATCTTCACCAAAGAGCGGGTGAAAACGAAGAGCGATGGATTTGATTTTAGCTGTTTGGAGGTTTGCCCGCTGTAAAAATCTGAGAACTCCAATCGAGTCTTGAAGCGTATTTAAAAGCACTAAAAGATTGATATCCTGATTTTTTGGCTTTCGGGTTGAGGAGAAACCAAGGCCGGTTTTTTGCCTAAGTGCGCTGCCGGGTAAAAGCATCTTTTTAGGGTAATGCGCTACCCGGTGCATAACTTCAGCGGCTAACTCACCAGTAGTAAAAATTCCGTCTGGCAAGTCTGCGTCTAAATATTCTTGCTCAGCGAGCCTAGTCGGCAAAAATGCCGGAATCAATAATGAGTGTTGAAAGCCAAAAATCTTTAGAGATCGTTTAGAAGATCGGAGACCTTTCAAAAACATTCGTTCCCAACATAGATTTTCAAAGGGATATAGAATTACGTCCTTCGTTTCCTGTCGCCCTAGAGCTCGTCCGATGAAATATTGGGTAATGGGGTAGTAGATTCCAGGAGTTGAAAAAAGTTCATCTACTTCATTTTGGAAAAGTTCGGTAACATTAAAGTTTACATCGGAGTTGTGCCTGCTGAACAATAATGGCTTTTTTGCCCAAGCCGAATAAATCGAAAGCCACACGAATGGAAGCCGCAAAACAATTTCTAGTAAATTTAAAAACGTAAGGTGATGTTCCGCGAAGTCTATAGGCGGTTCGGCCTGGGAAACATTAACCGGAAAATTTTTTAAAGGATCGTAAAAATTTATAATCCACCTAGGAACCAATCCCTTTGCTTGTGCCAAATAAGTGACCAAAGGCCCGAAATAGGAGTCTTGGTAACCGTTGGCGTTAAAGCTCCGACCAAAACCGTAGGACCAGATTTTAATCTCGGGGGATTCGGTACATGGCATGGGGCGAGGAGCGTTTGCTTTGATTTTCTGGGTGCGGCGCGCAAAAGTCCACACAAAGGAAATGCTATTTTTGAAGTGCCTCATTCCCCTAAATAGTAAAGTAGTCCGAAAACTCCACTTTGCCTTAATGGCTTGGACATTTAAACCCGCACCTTGAAAAGCTCGCTGTAAAACGTCGATGGCGCCGTGCGGTAGGTTAGCGAGAATAAATCCATCAAAATTTGCGCTAATTCTAAGAACCTCGTCAATATTGCTGAGAATGCAAAAGATTACCCAAATGTATGTAAGGCGGCTAGTGTCCTTAGCTGCTAGGTCACAGGCCTGCCACCATGGGTGAGGCATTTGCTGATTTATCCGATGAATGCACTTAAGATAATCATCTATAACGTCAGGCCTCGCGGCGCGTAAGAACTTCGGAAGTTCAAATGCCTGATTTCCTGTGATCAAGGCGAGATCACTCATTATACATTCGTTCGTTTCGCCACAGACATAAAACGCATAGCCTCGCCACTCAGCCGCAATGGACGGTTCAGCAATCGAAGCCCCTGCTTCAATAAGTACGAAGGTCCGAGTTTTTGATCTAGCTGCCGAGATGCAAGTTTTCAAAGTCAGTTGCCAACCGATCCTTAATAAATCATGTTCCATTCCATGAAACCAGTTTTCCTTTCGCACCTGCTTCGCTCAGACACGCCCATGTACGGTGGCGGACAGGGCATGTTCATAACCTCTGAACGTTGCATGGATGCCGGGGACACTTGTAACAGCTCAAGACTTTCTTTTCCTAATCACTTGGGTACTCACGTCGATGCGCCCAAACATTTCATCAACGAAGGCCGTAGCATTACAGATTTTGACGCGGAAGAATGGGTATTTCTTAAGCCGTTACTTTTGGATTTCCAAGCTGAGCCGGCCCAAATAATCAACCCACTCGATGCGATAGGTTTTATAGACGGAGAGGCGGATGCCGATCTTTTATTAATTCGGACAGGTTTTGAAAAATGTCGTGGCTCTGAAGATTATTGGAAACGGGGTCCAGGGCTAGCGCCAGGCCTTTCGGACCAAATTAAAAAACGCATGCCCCGGTTGCGGGCGATTGGCGTCGACTTTATTTCGGCGAGTTCTTATCAAAATCGGGAAGTCGGAAGGCAAGCTCATCGAAATTTTTTAGGCATGGGCTTGCTGTTGATCGAAGACATGAAACTGTCAGGGCTTCAGTCAAAGCCGCATCAGGTGGTGGTCGCGCCGCTTCTGCTTGAGGGCCTCGACGGAGCGCCGGTGACCATTTTCTCAATGTGAAGAATTTGCTTAGTTTTTCTTTTCAAAGAAAAGCGCCGAATTCTCCTTGGAAAAAAGCATCTTGAGGTTGCCGGACGCAGCATGTTTTGCGAAGTAAGGCGCAAGTGATTCAATGAACGTGCAGCGCTGCTTTTGTTCGATATTGATCCAATGTTCGCCGTCCCCGAGTTGATAGATGTTATCCATAAGGAGAAATGATTTTTTCGAGATGCGGATGAGCTCGTCGACGATCCTTTGTCGAAGTACTTTTGTGGCTTGAACGCTTTCATCAATGAGCAACCCAAAAACATGGGAGATGAAAACATGATCAAAGGATCCCTGCGGTAGCGAGGCTAAGAGATCAAAATCAAGGACGCTGCCTACTTGAACAGAAACATTAGGGTTATCTTTGGTGGCCGCCCGAATGATTTCGATGGCACTTTGATTGAGGTCAAAGCCGTTGATTTTTGCATGAGGATATCTCTCAAGGATGACTTTGATGTTCTGTCCTGGGCCACACCCAACGTCTAAGAAACTGTCACCATCGGCATAACCAAAACAATGGGGATCTTTTTTGAGAAAGAGGCCAATCCGACCATTATACGAACGAAACTGATTGATGCGCTCAGCCTCGGTGGAGTCTTCGAGATGCCCGTATGCTCTTCCGTCCTTGGCATAATGCCGAGGAATCAGTTTGGAATATTGTAAAAGCGAATAATCGAGAAATTCGGCCTTGAAGAGGCGAGCTACTTTTTTGAGGTTTTCGGCAACGACTTTAACGGGTAAAAAATGAAACGGCGCTTTAATATGTTTTGAGTTGAGCCGGTGGACAAAAAGCACGTTTTCAATATGGCGGGAAATGTAGAAATAAGCGGGTACCAAGGTGCGAGCGAAACCGCGGACGAACTCTTTCTTCATTTTTGGAATGACCTCCCTTACTTAACGTTTGTATATCCGATTGGTAGTACGGCTTTTTTCTTCAACGGTGACCGCCTTAACGCAACGTAAACCACAGCTGATGATAAATTCATGAATGGGCTCAAGTCTCACATCGCTCTCACTGACTTCGAGTAGCAAGGTCTTTATGGTGGGATTTTTAAGGGTTTGCCGGGCGCCTTGCAAAATAATTTGATCTTCAAGCCCGTCCACATCGATCTTCATGTGATGTGGAACTGGCAAGTCAAACTTTGAACAAAGGTCATCCAGGGTGACGCAAAAAACTCCTTCCCGAATGGAAGTGGCCGTTTTCTTTCCAATGCCATGCAATGCCGAACCGGCTTGCAGTTGGCTTAGGTGCAAAAAACCCAATTCGGTTTTTCCGGAGAGCGCGATATTCAACGGCGTAATGGCTTTAGATAATCCATTCACCGTAAGATTCTTAAGCAGTCTTGAAAAGTTAAGCGATTCCGGCTCAAAAGCATACACTTGTAAACCAGGGTGGGCCTTAGCGGCATAGATGCTGTAGAGTCCAATGTTCGCGCCAATATCGAACAGAATTTCATTACCGGCTAGTTCAGAGTCAATCCAGTCCAAAGTTTCTGGCTCTTTTGTTGAGTACGTGCCCGCCCTAAAGGCTTCTATTTCAGAGGAAACGCCCACAATGATTCGCTTTCCCCGCACGGAACAGGCGGTAGGTTTGTCGACGATGACCTCCCGCAAAAAACTCCGCAAGTGTTCACGACCGGTCCAATAAAGTTGTTTTGCTGGGAAAATAAAGTTTTTAAACATGACCCTGAATTTCTATTCCCTGAGGAGACCATTCCATACCCAAGAAAGAGACGGCAGTTTCGGAAGTAGTTAATTGCTTCCCTAAAATTTCGGTAGAAAATTTGAGCGCGGGTTCGATCAACGGAGCTTGAAATGCCTTTGACACCTCTCGCGCACAGGGGCCTGAACCCACAATGGCCTCGGGAGTCAGCCCGCGCCTCACCGTCTGATCAAAAACATGCTCTGCGGAACTTTCCTGTGGAAAAAGGATAACGCTGGTTTTGGCCTGAGGATGAAATATGATAAAAGTATTTTCTATATTCAGCACTTGAAGACCATCAAGATTTTCCCTGAAACGGCCTTCATTTTCGGCACTCACTTCATGGCACCAGGCTTTTTTATCCATGCGTTGAAAGTCTAAAATCCATTCCGGAACGTCATCAAGAACTTTTTTTTCACCGGACCGGATATGGGGGTAACTCTTTTTAAGCCACTCCTGCAGACCACCAATTCCTGCATAAAGTAAGTTGGTAGCGCCCGCCTTCTGCAATGCCTGATAGCCTTTCAAAGCGGTTTGGCCATCGTTACAAAGCAGATAGGCCGTCTTGTATTTTTTTAAAGATTCGGCGATGGCGTGGGATTCCGTCAAAACCTGTTCGATGGGAATCGCTAGCGCGCCCTCAATGGACGAGGTCTTGGCCTCCGTTGAGGAGCGGACATCTACAATGCATTCCGTATTTAGATTTTCCTTAAATACGCCGTAGAGCTCATCTATGCTCACGATTTTTTCTTGAAGCGAATTTGCCTGTGTCATCCTGCCAACCCCGCTGAAGGAGAACTATAAATTGCGGTCGAAAAACATGCACGCTTAGTGCTCTTCAGGTCGTCATCAAAAAAACGTTCATAGTACTGGGAGCCCAATTCTTTAAAAATACGATCTCCCTCGGCGTCGAATTTTTCGGCGCGCTTAATGAGGGGCCATTCTTTTTTGGGAAAACGGGTATAGAGGCTGAAGGTTCGCACTAGGCCTCGAATCTCGTCGCTGGAAAAGTTGGGCATGTTCAGGACCGAACCGCCGGCCAGACTGCCCGTGCGGGTATCTTCTGTGATGTATCCCTGATCGATGCATTCTTTATAAAACGGCGTGCCCTGATAGGGGACAAAATAGAAGGCATTTATCGAATCAGCACTGAGATTTCGATTCAGCTCGATGGTATCAAATGCCAATTCGCGCGTTTCCCCCGGAAAGCCCACAATGTTGTTAACCGTAATGGGTATGGAAGTGGTTTCAATAAGTTTGAATGCTTCGATCATCATGGCGTTCGTGAAACCCTTGCCGATCACCTTGCGGCGGAATTCCTCGTTTCCGTGCTCAAGCCCAACCGAAATACGATTGCAGCCTACTTCTTCAAGGGCCTGAAGGCGCTTTTTGGAGAAGGTTTCAATCCGGGTTTGACACCAGAACGGCAACCGATATCGGCTATACATTTCGATGAATTCGTCAAATTCCCGCTCGGACATGGCAAGAAAAGTTTCGGCATTGAAATAAATATATTCGGCGTTGTACTTTTCAATATATGACGAAATTTCTTCTTCAATGAACCTGGTGGATTTTCGGCGAAAATACCGACCACCCGTTTCTTGTCGGTACAAATTGTTTAGCGCGGGTGCTTCGCAAAATCTGCAGGTGTAAGGGCAGCCCCTATCCGTCTCGATGGGAACCATGCGGTGGACCCGCCCCTGCATAGGCCGGTAGAAGCGTTCCTTCTCAAACAATCCCCAGTCGGAAAGCGAGACTTGGTCCATCGGAATGGGAGCGCGCAAAGTATTTTTGAACACTTTGCCCGAAGCATCCTTTGCCCAAATATTTTTAATATTCTTCGTATCCGAGCCACTTTTTAGGGCGTCGCAGAGCTCAATCAAAGCCTCTTCACCTTCCCCGACACAAACGAAATCAACGAAAGGTTTCTCAATAATTTTAGCCGGTGAAAACGTTGCAAAGACGCCGCCCAAAATCGTCGGAATATGCTGTTTGAGGTTTTGATGCAGGTGTTCAAGCATCGTAAGGCCCTGGGGCCAGGTGTCTTCAACCACCGTCATTCCAATTAAGTCCGGCTGGAATTCCTCGACCTTTTTTACGAAGTCCTCGAGATAATTTGAGGTTTTATAATGAACACCAAAATCTTCGAGAGAAAACTTTCGGAGTTGTAAAGTTTCTACTCTGATCTCATCAAGGCTCTTTTCGGCCGTCCGGTAATAGGTCGTGTCAAAAAGGCCGACTTCATAACCATTGGTTTTTAAGCAACTCGTCAAAATCCCAATGTTCGTCGGTAAGAGATTGACCATCATATAATTGGGGTAAACGAGTAAAACGCGAAAAGGTTTAGCCATGAAGAAAAAAACTCCTGATTTTGAGTAACATGGCTCCAGAATGATGCAAACAGCTTTGAGCCGGGGATTGGTGAGGGGGGCAGATTCCCTAGCGACAACTGCGTGAGGAGGCTGTAAATTAAAGTGAATGTGCGGATTTGCGGGCATACATTATTTTGACTCTAAACGAACCGTAGATCCGTCTTTGCTTGAAGGGATGGCGGAGGCGATCCGTCATCGCGGGCCCGATGGCACCGGCATTTGGGCCGACCGAAACACTGGGTTAGCGCACGTGCGGCTCAGCATCATCGATACTTCCAACGCTGGCCACCAACCTTTGGCCGACCCGACGGGGCAGTTGATTATTGCGTTCAACGGGGAAATTTATAATTATCGAGAATTGAAAAAAATCCATGAAAGCGACGGATTTCAATTTCGGAGCCGCACCGATACCGAAGTGATACTTGCGCAGTTTTTGAAGCACGGTGCGGACGGCGTTTCAAAATTGAACGGGATGTTCGCATTTGCCCTTTGGAACTGTGCCGAAAACACCCTGTATCTTTGTCGGGACCGTCTGGGGATAAAGCCACTCTATTATTACCGGGACGAAGAAAAGATTATTTTTGGTTCGGAAATAAAGGCCATTTTAAAAGTTAAAGGTTTGAATCTGGATTTAGATGAAGACGCGCTTGTCAGGTATTTTCAGTTTTTAAGCGTTCCGGGCCCATCAAGCATTTTCAAAAATATCCGGAAACTTGGCCCTGGCGAAATATTGACTGTTCGTGAGCGGGAGCTAAAATTTCGAAAATATTGGGAACTTCCGCGTACCCAAGCGACCGAGGAAATGAATGTTGAGAATTTTCAGGCGGATTTTGAATTGGCCCTATCCCGATCGGTAAAAAGCCATTTAATTGCGGATGTTCCGATCGGATCGTTTCTGAGCGGCGGTCTAGATTCGGGAACGGTTACGGCCCTTGCCGTTCAGCAGACAAATGAAAAACTAAAGACTTTTTCGGTTACTTTTCCTGGATTTGCTTCACTGGATGAAGGGCCCATCGCGAGCCAGGTTGCGGCTCATCTTGGGACCGAACATCACTCGCTGGCGATGGAAATGGATTTTACCAAGGACTTACCCAAATTGATTGCGCACTGTGATGAGCCTTTCGCCGTATCCTCATCGCTCGCGTTATTTCTTATGGCCCGGGAAACCTCCCGCAAGGTGAAAGTAGTCCTAACGGGCGATGGGGGAGATGAGGTCCTCGCGGGATATCCAAGGCACTTTTACGATTCGAAACTTCAAAAACTGTTACATGCAGTTCCGGCATCTTTTAAAAAACCGTTGCTCAATTCGTACAATGATTGTGTGTGGCTCACTCACCTGAACCCTCTGACATTTCCGGGGAAACAAATGCAGGGCCTGACCGAACAGCTTCTTATGGATGATGCTTCGCATTATGAAAAGCTCATGGGGCAGCTCTCCGTTCCTGCGCTTTCGGCTTTGTTTAATAAAAACTGCACAAAATATTTGGGAACTTCTACCATTGCCCGGGCGTTCCGGGGAAATCCGCAACTTGATACAGTGAATCGCCGGCTATATACCGAAATGAAAACGAGTTTGGTTGATGAAATGCTCATGAAGGTCGATCGCATGACGATGGCCTTCGGGTTGGAAGCGCGAGTTCCGTTTCTTGACCATGAACTTGTGGAGCTTATGAGCACGGTACCAGGATCCTTAAAAACCGATGGAATTGCCGGCAAAATTCCTCTGCGAAAGCTTGCCGCAAAAATTCTACCTGCAAATGTCGCGCGGCTTCCTAAACAGGGTTTTGAAATCCCGCTTGCGCAGTGGTTTCGTGGAAAATATCGTGATTTTCTGGGCGATCATCTTTTTTCGAAGCACCTAGCCGAGGATGGGATTTTAAATCAAAAAACGGTAATAAAACTTTTTTCCGACCACATGAGGGAAAAATCCAATAACGCAAACCGCCTGTATGCTGTTTTGATATGGAAGTTGTGGCGGGAACAATTTTCCCAATGATGAATTTTACTGGGTCAGTGACTGTCAAAAAAATTAAGGTGGTGGGAGTCTCTACCCTCGCCACTCAACTCATCACCCAACGGGCCGACGTGTGCGCCCGTACCGGAGTGCAGATAGAGTTTATTGCACCTTGCTGGCCGTTTCCCCCCAAGGTAGCTAAACATAGAGACGGCCGACCAAAAGGGTGCAATGGCGGCTCCCCATTGACGATAGTTAAAGAGGCGTGGGCGATTCGTAAGGTGCTTGCGGAAGTTTCTCCTTCTTTACTGCACATCCATTTCGGTGCTGGCCCCTACGCCGCGTGGGCCGTTATTTTTGCGAAGTGCCCGTACATGATTAGTTTGATGGGCGCTGAAGTCCTGCCGGAGGAACAGCCCCACCCCACGTTTGCAAGTAAGTGGATCACGCAAACGCTCTTGCGATACGCAGGCTTGCTTACGGCAAAATCTGATTTTTTAGCCACCCGGGCACTTACCAAGAATTACTGTAGAACTAAACCTGTAGTCTTGAGATGGGGAGTGGACGCCGAGCTTTTCCATGCCTCAACTGAAGAAACAAATTTGCGAGTGCGGTACGGCATAGAGCCTTCAGATTTTGTG
Source organism: uncultured Oligoflexia bacterium (assembly GCA_964475985.1). Classification (GTDB taxonomy): domain Bacteria; phylum Bdellovibrionota; class UBA1018; order UBA1018; family CAYHWW01; genus CAYYYP01. The sequence goes on from CAYYYP010000003.1 coordinate 66,087, forward strand.
GTTTTTAGCCCCCGCAGCATGGAGCCGCTTTACAATTCTCGCACTATCGTCGAAGCCTTTGGCCGAGTGGTCGAACATAAATTCCAGAGCCCAGAAAAGCCAAAAATTTGGCTTTTTTTACAAGTTCTCGGAAAGGACCCGGATTATATCGGGAGTTTGGTGCACTGGGTGAGAGATCAGAAGTGGTCGGCGCAAGTTATCTTTTTAGAATCCCTGAAGCATGAACTTATGCCCCAATATTATTTCGCGAGTGATACGGTAGTCATGGTCCCAAGTTCAGATGGCTTGCCGCAGTCCCTCATGGAGGCGTTAGCTTGTGGCAAGCCCACCATTGTTTCGCGACTGAAATGTTACGAAGAGCTGGTGGAAGAAAAGGTGAATTGCATCATGGTGGAGCCCCGCAGCGTAACTTCTTTGGCGCAAGCAATCATTAATCTCATCCAAGATAGCCAAGCTCGAGTCAAGATCGGTGCCCAAGCTTTGAAAGTGGGCGAAACCCTTTCCCAACCGAATCAAACGAATTTGTTAGCCTCTCTCTATGTCGCTTTAGCCGGTAAGCAATGTGCCCTAGCGCCCTGGTTTATTAAGCCAACGCTTTTAGTTTTTTTAACGACCCATTATCTAGAAGAAGGGATTAGGAAAATTTACAAACGACTGTTCGGCAAATAATCCTTGTAATCATTGAGGAGATATTCCTTAAGGCTAATCCGCCAATCCCTCATAATTTGGGAGTTCCTGAGTAAAAGTTTTTTATTTATGAGGCGCTCTGAGTCAGGACGGGGTGCGAAAAAATCGGCTTTAAAATAGTCGGAACCAACTTCAATGATTTTTATGGATGTTTCCAGACCTAGGAGGCGAACCATCTCACGCGCCACTTCAAGACGGCTAGTCATGCCCGCGCAAACCATATTGTAAAGGCCCCAATATTCCTTTTCCAAAAGAAGGCGAGTGTTTTTGGCGAAGTCGTGGGTATAGGTCGGCACGCCTAATTTATCGGTAACGATGTGGAGTTCCTTTTTACCTTCCTTCAGCTGCTTCATGATTTTCTGTACAAATTTCTTATCTTTCCGTGGACCGCCACCCATCATCCAACCCGCTCTGCAAATCAGGTGACGGGAGACAAGATTTTGCACAAATTTTTCGCCTAAAAACTTTGTACGGGCATAAACTCCGAGGGGGTTCGGCGCATCCCAATCGTCATACACTTCTTGTTTGCCATCAAAAATTCCGGCGGTGCTGATGTAAAGCAGGGGAATATTAAGGCTATTGGCGATGTAGACGGCGTTCTCTACAGAAGTTGTATTGGTTTGGTAAGTATCATCCGGATGATTTTCGCAGTATTCTAGATCCGTGTAGGCGCCAAGGTGAAAAAGGTAGTCTGGCCGGTACGTCTCGACTTGATGCTTGTAGTCATCGAGATCTCTGAAGTCTCCGAAAGAAAGCCATGACTCATTGACATCGATATCGGTGCATTTCACCTGGTAGGTTTTGCTGAATTCTTCGTAAAATGCCTGGCCTAGCATGCCGCCGGCACCCGCCATAAATACTTTTTTCATATAGCTTGCCACCCTAACATAAGATGAAAAAGGCATTAAGATTTTCGGCACAAAAATCAGTTTTATCTGGGCAATCAAACAGATTTCACCTATGAAATTTAGAGATGTGCGCTAGGGGAAGTTCGCAATTACTTATGGCTCCGATAGGCTCAAAATGAACTCTTCATATAAAATTCTTTTTTTGATTCCTGCCCGGGGCGGCAGCAAGGGTTTACCTAAAAAAAATGTTCGGCCGCTCTGCGGGAAACCTCTGCTCGCCTGGTCGATCAATACGGCCCAGGAGGTTTTAACGGCTCACCACGGTCGCGTCGTTGTTTCAACCGATGACCCGGAAATTGCTAGTATTGCCAAAATCCATGGCGCAGAAGTTCCCTTTTTAAGGCCTTCTTCGCTGGCCTTGGATACGACCCCTTCAATGGACGTCGTGTTGCATGCCATTACGTGGTTTGAAGGGCAGGGTGAGCAGTTTGATTTTGTAGTGATGCTTGAGCCAACTTCACCGCAACGTGACGCCGCCGATATCTTGGCCGCATTGGGAAATTTAGCTGAAACTGCGGATGCCGAAAGTATAGTTGGAATTGGGAAGCTGGAAAGCGCCCATCCGGCTTTCGTGGTTTCAGTTAGGGAGGCGGGGTTTATTCGGCCCTATCAAGATCAAGAAATTAAAGTTCTCAGGCGCCAGGATCTTGATGACCTCTATTTTTTCGAAGGTAGTCTCTATATTTCCAAAATCGACTCTGTAAAAAAAAGAAAATCCTTTTATCACGAAAAAACTCTAGGGTTAATTATGCCTAAATGGAAAACATTTGAAATTGATGATCTGACGGATTTCATTTTGATCGAAGCGCTGATGTCCGCAAAATTAAGGGGTGAACTGAAGTGAGCGATTACCGTAAAAGATTGCATAATTTAATCCCTGGTGGGGCGCACACCTACAGTCGCGGCGACGATCAATTCCCGGCCAATGCGCCCCAAATTCTGGAACGTGGGAAAGGTGCGTACGTGTGGGCGCCCGATGGTAAAAAATATCTGGATTACGGCATGGGCCTTCGCTCGGTTACGCTAGGTTATGACTTTGATCAAGTTTCACACGCCGCCATTGCGGAAATTCATAAAGGAAATAATCTTACGCGGGCTACTTTAACGGAATTGCAGGCCGCCGAAGTGATTACCGATTTGATCCCCTGCGCTGAAATGGTGAAGTTTGCAAAAAATGGATCCACGGCAACCACGGCGGCGGTAAAACTCGCTCGGGCCTATACGGGCAAAAAATATATTGCGCTTTGCTCAGATCATACGTTTTTTAGCTACGATGACTGGTTCGTTGGCACTACCCCCCTGGTAAAGGGGGTGCCGGAAGAAAATTCATCTCTGACTTTGAAGTTTAAGTACAATGACATCGTTTCCGTGAGCGCACTTTTTGAAAAATACCCCAATCAAATTGCCGCCGTAATATTAGAGCCGGCCACTAACCTCGCACCCGAAAACGGATACCTCGAAAAAATAAGGGAACTTTGCACAAAAAACGGTGCGGTTTTTATCCTTGATGAAATGATCACCGGATTTCGCTGGCATCTACAAGGGGCGCAAGAATATTTTAAGGTTCAGCCAGATTTAGCTACTTTTGGCAAAGGTATGGCCAACGGATTTTCTTTGGCGGCACTGGTCGGCAAGCGAGAAATCATGGACCTCGCAGGAATTTTAAAGGAAGGTTCCGAACGCGTGTTTTTAGTGTCAACGACCCATGGCGCGGAAATGTGCGCGTTGGGCGCATTTTTGGAAACCGTGAAAGTTTATAAACAGAACAAAGTGGTTGATCACCTTTGGTCCTACGGCGAACAGCTCATTACCGGCATGAATGCAATTGCGGCCGAACTTGGCATCGGAGATCATTTTAAAGTCGATGCCTATCCTTGCTCTCCTTACTACACAACGAAGGATAAAAACGGACAGGTCTCCCTAGAGTTTCGAACGCTGTTTTCTCAAGAGATGATTCGTGGAGGTGTGATGATGCCCTGGATAGCACTTTCCTATTCTCACGGAAAAACTGAACTCGAATTCACGTTAACCACTACTCGCTCTGCCCTGGAGGTTTACAAACGTGCTTTAAATGACGGGATTGAAAACCATCTCAAGTCGCCGGCCATTAAACCTGTCTTTAGAAAGTATAATTGATGTATCAGGACTTCGGCCTTGAGAAAAAAATTGTCGTAATCACGGGAGGGGCTGGCCTGCTCGGAAAAAGTTTTGCCCGGGCGGTTGCGCTTCAGGGGGGCGTGCCCGTCCTCGCCGATAACGATGAAGTTAAACTGAATGTAGCAAAATCTGAGTTGGAAAAGGAAACGGGCGTTCCGATTGAAATTTTCCGTTGCGATATCACATCGGTCGCATCGATACAGGCCACCTTAAATCAACTTACCCAGAGTAACCGGTCCATCCACGCCCTTGTGAACAATGCCTATCCCCGAAATTCGACTTACGGCGCAAAGTTTGAAGATGTGACTTATGAATCGTTTTGCGAAAATATGAACGCTCATTTGGGAGGTTATTTTTTATGCTCCCAAATTTTTGCAAAGCGGTTTGTTGCCCAAGGAGTTGGTAAGATCATCAATATCGGTTCTATTTATGGTGTGGTTGCCCCGAGATTTGAGATTTACGATGGCACGAAAATGGACATGCCGGTTGAATACGCAGTGATCAAGTCAGGCGTCATTCACTTAACCCGTTATATGGCCCAATACTTCAAAGGCCAGGGCATTCAGGTGAATTGCATTAGTCCAGGTGGGGTCCATAATGCGCAACCCCCATCCTTTGTTGAAAGGTATTCTCAGTACACGGCCAGGGGAAAAATGCTGGACCCGGACGACCTTACCGGAACTCTACTCTTTCTACTATCTAAATGGTCCGATTCCATGAACGGGCAAAATTTGATCGTAGATGATGGTTGGAGTTTGTGATCAAAAAATGAAAATTTTTGCCCTGCTATTTTTCTTTTTTCGACCTTACCCTTGGTTGTCATTTTTTCTGATTTCCATTTTTTCCTTAAGTTCGGTGCTGGAAGCATTTAGCATTGCGACGATTTATCCCCTCCTGAATACGATCCTCATGGGCACACCGACGGCCATGATTGAGGGACAGGGCAAGCTATTGCGGATGCTGGATTCCTTAGTTGCTTTAGTGCCGATCTCAGATTCGGTCGTAGCTTCTTGCACGGTAGTTTTGGTGATTACATTTTTGAATCATTTATTTGGATTTATCGTAGACGCCCTTGGTCGATTCTATCATTTGAAATTTCGTGAAATTTTCTACAACCGAGTATTTAAAATTATCTTCGAGAAACCGTACGCTTACTTCCTGGCAAAAAAGCAAGGAGAATTGGTTTACCTAGGTCTCAACTGCGCGCAGGCCGTCGGGGAAATATTTCATTATACACCGCGCACAATCGTAGAAGTTCTGAGGGTCTTTTTCATTCTGATTTTGCTTATGACAATTTCCTGGAAGGCCACGATTGGTGTTGGCGTAATCGTAATGCTCATGGGCGGCATGTATCACCTTTTCTCTTCCAAGGTGACGTATCCTTATGGTTTAAAAATTCAGCAGGTTACGGAACAGTACACGGCCCTGTTCGCGGAAGTGATAACGGGAATCAAGCAGATTAAAATCTTTCAAAATCTTGCGCATTTTTCTAGTGAATTTGCCGGCATGATTCACCGGGACCGGCAGTATTACACGGTTAATCTTATCGTAGCCGAAATCCCGAGCCGAATTGTGAGAGCCTTTAGCATTATCGGCGTGCTCGCGGTGGTCATCGTTATCCGCACTAAAATGCCAGGGTCTTTCAAAGAAATTCTGCCTTTGATTGTGATCTTCATGATGTCCATTCAGCGTATGATGCCTTCATTGCTTACCGCGGGTTCGAACTGGATTGGTCTTAAAGAATTAGCGCCGCGGCTGGAAGTTATTAAAAATGCCGTCACGGAAACCACTCTAAATCAGCAGATAATGCCTAGTCTGAATTGCCCACCCATTAAGAAAGCCATACGTTTTGAAAACGTAAGTTTTAAATACGCAGGCGGTTCACAAAAAAATGTTTTAAGCGATGTAACTTTTGAAATTCCAATCCAAAAAATGACGGCGTTAGTAGGCCCATCCGGGGCCGGAAAGTCCACGATTGTGGATATTTTATCCCGGATTTATCGGCCGGATTCTGGCCGTATCCTGGCCGACGGCGAAGATCTTGAGGCTTATTCAGATGAGTCCTGGACAAAGCGTTTAGCGATTCTGAGTCAAGACCCCTTTCTGTTCCATTTTTCCGTAAGGGAAAACATAAGGCTAGGTCGAATGGACGCAACCGATGAGGAAATTATCGAAGCGGCCAAGTTAGCAAATGCGCATGAGTTTATTTTGAGTTTGTCGGAGGGGTACGACACGGTTTTGGGCGATCGCGGGGTCAACCTTTCGGGGGGGCAGAAGCAGCGAGTCGCACTAGCTAAGGCATTATTGAGGAAACCAGATATCCTCATCATGGACGAGGCTACAAGCGCTTTGGATAATTTGTCAGAAAAAGTCTTCCAGGAAAACTTAACTAAATTACATTATAAAATGACCATATTTATGATTGCGCATCGGATGACGACCATCGAAAGGGCAGACCAAATTATCGTAATGAATGATGGACGCGTTGCGGAAGTCGGCACTCATGCAGAGCTTTTGCTTAACCGGGGCCTTTACGCCAGTCTTTACATGAAGCAAAAATGAAACAGACCTCCATAGTTATTTGCACTTTCAACCGACCCAACGAATTACGTCTACTTCTAGACACGATTGAGCGCCAAACGGTGAAACCAGTCGCCGTTTATGTGATTGACCAAAGCAAAGGTGATTTGATCGCGCAGGCCGTGAAAGACTTTATCGCCGCTCTTCAGCCTAGCTTTGCCTGCCATAATTTGAAGGTGAGCTTTCAGGGCCTCACTAAAGCAAGAAATTACGGGTTAGCGCAGGTTCAAACGGAACTCACCTCGTTCATCGATGACGATGTAACCCTGGGGCCTACTTACCTTGAAGAAATTCTAAAGTTCTTCGAATCCCAAAATCCCATTTTAGTCGGAGGAATCCCCCAGTTTCCCGATGTCGCGCATAAAGGAACTCCTTTGCCGGGCGGTTTTTGGTTTTGGTATCGCAAGGTTTTTTCCTTGAGTCGCCCTTCTCATCACTGGAAGGTACTGCCAAATTTTGAGGCCGTTTACCGGTTGCCGTTAGATGGGCCTACTCGCGCCGACTATTTTTCCGGCAGCAATTTTACAATTTCAACTCAAGCTGCGAAAGCCGTTGGTTTTGATGAAAAACTCATTTGGTATTCCATCGGCGAAGATATCGATTTTCCCATTCGCGTGAGAAAAACCTTTGGTGAGCAAGTGTGGTTGACCCCACATCCGCCAGTATTTCATCCTCTACCCCCAACTCAGGCGCTCTCGGAATTCCTTTTGCGAGTTCATGTTTTGCATCACTACTACCTTTTCTTTAAACTATGGAGCGGCACCCCATCAGTGCCGGTAAAGCTTATGTTCTACTGGGCAAGAATTGGAAATATGCTTATGCCCGGGTTTCAAAGACGAAAAGGACTGTGCCCCGATTTTGAATTATTAAAGCGTTCGTGGCGAGTCGAGAGGGATGTATTCCGTGCGCGCAGAAAAGTTGCGCTCGGGGATTTTTCTTCCTGCATTACCTTGCCGCGAAGGTGATATAATATTTGATCTGATGATCTCTCTCAATTTTTGTGAGCTTTTCTGCCTTATCTTCAAGAAATTCATCCACTGCCTTATTGCAGCCGGGCCAAGGTGGGTCGTCGTACTCGTCGATCAAAATTACGCTGCCGGGCGACATCCGAGGATAAAAATACTCAAGGCAAGTCTTATAGGAGCCATAGAGATCACAATCAAGGTGAACGAAGCTATATTTACGTGTGGGTTCTTTTTCAAAGGTTTGCTCAAAGAAACCCGGCCGTAGGCAAATGGTTTTTGTTAGACCAAGGGTATTGATCCTGCGTTGCAAATCGGCAAACGAAGTGTCGCCATATCCGCCCTTAGTTTTACCCCAGGCCGCTTGGCCGCCCAATGCATGATCCACTTCAATCGCAGCACTAAAGCCTTCAAAAGAATCAAACCCGTAAATTGATTTTGAAATACCCTTTTGTTGCAAAAAAAGTCCCATGGTTAAGATGCTGCCACCTTGGTAAACGCCGCATTCGGCAACGTCTCCCTCAATAGATTTCGTGATATCCAGAAAATGCAAAATGATTTTGATATTGGAACCCCCAACGGGAGCTGGCGAGTCATTGCCCTGAACATTGGCAGGAACATTCATGCGAAAAATCCAAGCCAGGGGAGAACCTAACGATTCAACAGAAATTTTACGGATAACGGGTGCGGTAATTTCCCCAAGTAACGCCCTCGCGGTCAGGACTGCGGGTTTCAATGCGGTAGGTAAGTTCATCTATGAATGACCCACTTCCGGTAAGTTGATTTCACGCCATCAAAAAGTTTTGGATTGTTTGCCAATAAATGTCGCAGAGTATTTTTACCTTTTACTTCTGCGGAATGAAGGAGATTCTCTAGGGGCGCTCGCATGAAATAGGCCCTAAAATAATTTTTCAATTCTTCTTCAGTCTTTGCTTTTCCATTGTCGCCATATTTGGCGACAAACCGGCTGAATTCTGAGGTGAGCGTCTTTTGCTCCCAATCCCCATGAAGGGTGGTTTTCATGAAGTTACCGATGAGAAGGTCATCAAAAATTTCGTATTCTACACAAGTCATTAGCGAAGTACGCGGGACCTCAAAAGTGATTCCGCGTTTAAATTTTTCGCCCGCCAATGGAATGAGCTGGTCCTTGCCCCCAACTCGAAAATTTATGAAGTCTAGTCGCTCGGGAAGTGCGGCAAAACTCTTGATGTAATGGTGAAGCTTTTTGGCATCGTCTAAAGAAAGCGCTTCTGACCAACTATCGCCAAACTCCTCCGGCGCGCAAAGCCGCTCAATGTTTTTCGCGGGGTTGAGCGCAGTCCATTTATCCGTCTCGCAGTCAAAGCGTAGAAACATCGGTAAAATCTCGCTGTACGGAGAATCATAACCGTTGCCGTAATCATCGGCCGATGGCGCAAAGCGGTTCGCCCATGCGCTGTCTTTTCTTTGAAAACGATGCATGGCGCTAAAAGGAATAAAGTATGAAACGCCAAGCGAATCGGCGATATTTGCTAATTTCGCACCAAGCGGTTCCGCCATTCGAGTTACGATATCTGGAATGAATTCCCCGTTCTCATGATAAAGATTGATCATGTCGGCGTCCCCATGACCGGAGTAAGCAAGGGCAAAAGACGTTGAGAAGCTTTTCAAGATTTTGCGAATGTAATTTCGTTCCGGGCCCAAATCGCAATCGTTTAGATTTACGATAAGCCGGCCATTTACGTTGATAAGAAGTATAGCGTCTTGGTTATCATTCGTGAGGCAGAGCGCTTTAATATTTTTTGAAAGATCATACCATTTGCGATCTTCCATGATCTTTATTCTGTAACCCTGAGCGACTAACTCAGTTTTGATGCGATCACCTTGGTGATCAGGAAGCAGAATTTGTTTGTCACGAAATTTTACAATGGATTCTGGGTTCAGATGGTCTGGGTGGCCGTGCGAAAACCAAATGTATTCGCAGGCAAGAATTGCTTCCATCTGCTCCGGCGGTATCTCATGGGAATATCCCCAGCTGCCAAAGTAGGCAGATCCATTGATCCACGGATCGTTGGCTAGGATAGGCTTCCCATCGTAGCAGATAAGGGTGGCATTACCGATCGTATCAAAGCCAATATTCATTTGAGATGATTTCCAAACGCGAGCCAAATGTCTTCTTCGCTTGCGCTAGGGTCCTTTAAATACCGATCTTTGTACCTTTTATAGATCGGGAGATCCACCCTCAATTCTGACTCCAGGTTAATTTTAGAAAAGTCCTCGTCAAAAAATACCGGAACTTTCTGGAATGCTTCCGCCATTGAGCTAATGGAAAAACGTTCATAAGGTGAAAAAATTTTACTGGTCATGAAGAGCATAGGTTTTTGGAAAAGTGTCGCATAACTTACCGAAGTGCTGCCATGCACCATTAAAAAACTACAATTCCTGATCAGCGAAGCCGTCTCACCTTTGATGAGGGAACGTTGGCCAAAATAGGAAGTTCCCAGGGGGTAGTCTGATCTAGGATGTGCTGCAATGACGATTTTTTTGCCGGTTACGGTTTCAATCTGATCAAAAAACTTACAGAGACGTGGGTACAATTCATCCGCCGTGCATGCGGGCGCAATGCCGACATGCGCCCAGTCTGGATGAAAGGGTGTGTACTCATCGATATAGACAATGAAGTCAGTGTCGGGCCGAGCCGGTACCTGCAATGTTTTTAAATAGATTTCGTAATCAAAACTTATGGTGTTCACGACTTCGGTAGGGGAGGTTTTTGATATACTTCTGAGCGCAACTTCACCGGCCGCAATCACGATGTCAGCTGGCCTTAGGCCTAAATAGGATGCGGGCATTCGTTGCAAAATCAATTCTCTAGGACTGAGTAGTTTTACCATCCTTGCCAGTAGGGCTTTACTCAGCGATATCCAGTTCCGTCTTGCTGGGTTTTGAATTTTAGCGATGTGCGATTTTGGAATATTGCCCAAACGCAACTGAACAAGTTTGGCCGAACTGCTCGCAAGGCTTTTGATGTACTTATAATTATTTGCCCGCAGACCGAGGATGGAAATCACCGCATCGTTTTCGGTAAATGAAGCTAATTGCCGTAAAGCCAAGGCTTTTTCCTGGATGAGGTGAAGCCCAGAAAAACGCCTAATTTTTCCGGATTTTTCGGCAGTCTGAAATCGATCCGTCGCGATGAGGGGTGAAAGATCCCAGACGTGATACTCAAAGCCCTGCCCTTGTAGCGTTTCGATACCAAAACGGTCATAGTCCCGAGCTTCGAAAGGACAGTCGGTAACCAAGTGAATTTTACGCATGATTGAGAATCTTTTCTAGGGATTCGATGACGAAATCTTGATCCTCAAAACTGAGGTCTGGATACAAGGGAAGGCTTAGTGCTTCGCGGTAATATTTTTCCGCTTCGGGATAATCACCAGGCCGGAACCCTAATCGCCGATAATAGGGTTGAGTATGAACCGGAATGTAATGAACATTGACCCCAATGCCCAATGACCTTAACTCTTCAAAGACCTGCAGGCGGGGTTTTTGAATCATTTCTAATTTGAGTCGAATGACAAAAAGGTGAAATGCGGATTTAACATTGGGATGTTGAAAGGGCAGAATAAGTGGTAGCTTTTTCAGTCGTACTTCGTAACGTTGAGCTAAAATGCGCCTTTTATCCACGAAGGAGTCTATCCGTTTCAGCTGGCTCATTCCTAGCGCGGCCTGAATATCGGTTAGGCGAAAATTATAGCCCAAATCAATTTGCGCATAGGACCAGGGGCCTTCGGCAATTCCTTCCATTTGGTTCGGCTCGCGCGTAATGCCATGGGATCTAAATAATTTTAGCTTATCGGCAAGGTGGGATTGATTCGTCATAACCATGCCGCCCTCGCCGGTGGTGATTATCTTTACCGGATGAAAACTAAAAACCGCCATATCAGAAAATTCGCACGAACCTACGGGGCGACCATCATATTGTGCGCCAATCGCATGGCTGGCATCTTCAATAAGATAAAAGCCGTATTTTTGTTTCAACTGATAAAGGCGTTTCATATCGGCCGATTGTCCTGAGAAATGAACCGCCACGATGATTTTAGGTGGAACGGCCGCCTTTTTCAGCTTGTCCTCTAGAGACTTAATGCTGATATTATAGGTGTGAGGATCAATATCAACGAAGTCGACATTAGCACCGCAATAACGCGCACAGTTAGCGCTTGCGACAAATGTATTAGGAACTGTCCAAAGACTTTGATTTTTTTCGAGCCCTAGGGCCAGGCAGGCGATGTGGAGGGCGGCGGTAGCATTGCAAACCGCTACGCCATAACGGGCGCCACAATAATCGGCAACCGCCCGCTCAAAATTTTCAACGGCCGGGCCTTGAGTCAAAAAGTCAGAGTTTAGGACGGCAATGACTTCCTGAATGTCGGTAGCATCAATGCTTTGCCTTCCGTACGGGATGTGTCTTTTCATAACTTTTGAACCTATTCGGAAATTCTGACCAACACAATTCGGAGTTCATAAAACCCCTTATTACTTAGAAATTAAACTCATATGGCTAGAATCGGAGAGCCGTAGTAATTCATGAATTCCCATGTTCATCTTCACTAAAGACAGGTTTCCATTAAATTCCAGGAAAAAAGCTTATGAAAATCAGATTTCACTTAAAGGGACCGGAAACTTTTTTTATCGAAAATCTGCATTTGCTTCGCACGCTCTAAACGCTCAATCGTTCCTCTTCCATCGGGGTTTTCCCAGAATGGAGGCAGATGTTTTAGCGGATCTGCTTCAAAAATTATCTGAGGGCCAGAATCCGAGTGAAGTTTTGCGTACTCAAGGCTCTTATTTATTTTTATTGGTTTCATTGGGGTCGGGGGATATTTCAATATTCAGAGATGCGTGGGGTTCTACGCCGCTCTTTTATTCAAAAGACGGTAAAATTATTTCAGACCTGATTTCCGAAGTGACGGATAATTTGCCGAAAGCCCCTTTGAACTCAACGGCGGTTGCTGAGTATTTGGCATGCTCATATGTAGTAGGGCACAGAACCCTCTATGAAAACATTGATGCCTTAACTCCGCGCAACTCCCTTCGGATTCACGGTGCCACAGTGCAGCAGGTGTCTGAGCATCATTATCCTCAGCACACCCAGACCATTTCTCAAGATGATCTTGTGCCCATTTTAGAGAAGGCCATCGATAACTCGGTGCGCTGGGTTACGGAGGCTGCGAAAAACTCCGAAAAAGGATTCATTTCATTGTCCGGAGGCACCGATAGCACCTTATTGAGCGTGAAATTTTCGGAGACTTTGAGGGCCGAGCGCTTCGTAGCGGGAACCGTTGATTACGAAAACTGGCAACGGAACGACACGCCTTATTTCTCCCTAGTTGCCGACAGACTTAAGCTTCAAAAAAAAATTGAAACTATTAACAATGCCGTTTTCTCCCGGGCCCTAGAAAATCAGATAGCCAAGACGGCTTATATTTATCATACATTCGCCCCGTCTTTTTTTAGCTTGAACGCATCGATTAAAGCGGAGCATGAAAATGTTTCATTCCAGGTTAATGGCACCGGGCCAGATGAGGCGGTGATCGGTTTTGAGCAATATTCACTGCAAGAAATGCAGGCGTTTGATGCGCTGCCCAAGAGTTCTTGGGTTGATTTTTTAATTACGAGGATTGACAGCTTTTATACGCCGTACTGGACCGTCGAGCGCATCATGTCTGCCTCCGCATACTCAGATCCTGCCCAGGAGAGACGGAAACTTGCGCAGGAACTATTGCCAGGCGCCGAAAAATTCAGCGAGTTTCAAAGGCGCTATTCCAAAGAAACCACGACCGATCACCATATTCGAATGCTCTATGACATTTCTGACGCCCAAGAAATCGACATGATTTTCCCTTATTGCACCCAGGAATTATTCGAAGTCTGCTTCCAATATTCCTACTATTCGATCAACGACCATCAGTCCTATAAACACGTTTTTAAAAAGATCCTTTTGAAATATTTTGAAACAGAATTTGTCTACCGGCCTAAGATTGGGTTCCATGCCCCGATTGATCGCACATTTAAAGACGATAATTCCCTGGGTGGATTGTTGGCGAAAAAAAATTTGCAGCGCTATGATGGATACCTCAGGCCAGAGCCGTTACGTGAAGAATTAGAATACCGGCTCCACCACAAAAAAGCACCGCTGGACTACCTCATGTGGACAGTATTAAATCTATTGCTCTTCATTGATCGCAAAAATTCGGTAAATTCATGAGTATTTTACGGAAAGCCCTGGCATTCATTACAGATGGAGTGCCGCAAAAATTCTTAGGTGATGGGTTTCATTTTGAATTGATTGGACCAAAACACACCGATTCAATTGTGAATTGGCGGAATGATTCTTCTAATCTTGAGCTTTTCGTCAATACCGGAAACCTTACGGCCGAATTGCAGAATCGTTTTTTATTAGATTATGCTGAGGCCGATCGAATTGATTTCATACTCATGGACACTTTAAGCCAAAAACCTATCGGTTCATTTTCACTCACAAAACTTTCCGGAACGCCCGAGTTAGGTAAGCTTATGGGAGAAAAACAATACCGGGGAAAGGGTCTCGCAAAAAACGCGACGCAAGCGGTGCTGTATTTCGCGGCGCATTATTTGGATTTGGCGGAAATTCACGCTATAACCCGCGCCGATAATTTAACCAATATTGCACTGAACCAAAGTCTAGGATTTGAGGTCGTTTCCGATATGATGATTGCCGAGCGAAAATTTTTGACGATGCGTTTAGCAATAAAGGTGTAAAAATGTGCGGAATTTTTGGGATGGCCGGTAAACCGCTTAGAGAGAATCGCACGTATCATGGCGAGAAACTCATAAAGCATCGTGGACCTGACTCTTTCGGGCATTGGGTAGATGAATTAGTGCAATTGGAGCACCGGCGCTTGAGCATTATTGATCTGAGCCCGGGTGGCGATCAGCCCTATTTTTTAAATGACCGGTACGTATTGATTTATAATGGCGAAATTTTTAATTATTTAGAGCTTAAAAAAAATCTCAGTTCCACCGTCACGTTGAGGTCTACTTCTGACACAGAGATCCTTTATTATCTCCTGATGGACCAGGGCTTGCAGTGCCTCAATCAATTGAATGGCATGTTTGCGTTTGCCTTTTACGATAAACTCAACCGCAAACTATTTTTAGTAAGGGATAGATACGGCGTGAAACCGCTCTACTATTCGGCAAACGCTGAAGGTCTTATTTTTGCGTCGGAACAGAAGGCGATATATCCCCTCATCAAACCCACGACCGATCTTGATCGGTTCAGTGAGTACCTTGCCTTCAAATATGTCTCTGGCGCAAAAACGTTCGTCAATGAAGTGCAAGAGTTGGAGCCCGGTTGTTTCATAGAGTACGACCTCATTACGAATAGCTTTAAAAAGCAGGCCTGGTATCAGCTCCCGACGGAACGGCAAAACAATACCCCTTATTTGAATCAGTATTGCGAAGGCCTTATTCAGGACGCCGTCAGTCTCAGGTTAATCTCCGATGTGCCGGTTGGCGTGCAGTTGAGTGGAGGGGTGGATTCTTCAATCATCGCCGAACTTATTAGGCGAGCGTCTACCAAAGTCGCCCATGCATTCACCATAAGTTTTCCAGGCTCGAAGTTTGATGAATTGAAATATGCGACTGAAGTGGCGCAAAAAATGTCATTGGAACTGCATGCTATAGAATTTAAGGCGGTAGATTTTCTCAGCATTTGGGAGGCCGCGACCTACCATAATGACGAGCCCATCAATCACCCTCATACTCTCCCAATTTATAAGCTCAACCAAGAGGCCAAAAAATTTGTAACCGTTTTGCTCTCGGGCGAAGGGGCCGATGAAACATTTTTAGGCTACGAGCATCATTTTAAAACACTGAACTTTGAAAGTGACGCTGAGCTGCTGAATTTTGGTAGGTTTTTGAAGAAGGAGCAGGTCCGCGAAATATTAAAAGATGAATATTTAAGCCAATCCGCTTCTGAATATGGTGAACGCCCCGAAAGTTTAAGGGCGTCTTTCGGAAAAGGAAACCGGGCCGAACGGTACGAGTTCCATCATCACCTCAACACGCTTTTGAACCGGATCGATAAAATGTCGATGGCGCATGCCATGGAAATTAGAACTCCCTTTCTGGATTATCGTATTGTGGATTTTTGCTTGCGGGAAAATGCAAAGAATTTCATTGAGCTTGAGACGAAGACAGTTACAAAAAAACCATTGATGAATCTTTACGAATCTATTTATAAAAACGGCCTGTCCGCTAGGAAAAAAATTGGTTTCCGCGTCCCTTTCAATGAATGGATACTTACGGATAAGCAGTTTCAAGATTACGTTTGTGCGCACTTAGATCCCCTGAAACAAGATCAATTCGTAAGAACCTCTAAAGTTCAAATTCTCATCGAATCCATCGGACGGGCGGAGCTCACGGAAGACAAAATCCGGGAGATTTGGGTTTTGATGAATTACGCGCTATGGAAGAAAGCATTTTTAGGGGTAACGGATAGGCTATGACAAAAGACGAGGGGATTCTGGTATTCGGAGCCGGTGGGCATGCGCACGTCATCTTGGATCTGCTTGCCGAACTTAAAATTCCGGTGGCAGGGATCGTCAATCAAGGCGGCGTGCCGACCGAAAAAATTGCGAACATTTTGCATTATGTTTCAGATGACAACTGGACCTCACTGCCTCAACGGCGGGGCATCGTCGCAATCGGGGATAATAATATCCGCGCTAAGGTTGTCGCAAAGATCCAGGGTCAAGCCCCTGACTTTGAGTTTTTAACTTTAATTCATCCAAGGGCCATTGTTTCCCGTTCCGCCAGAATTTGTTTGGGTTCGGTAGTCATGGCCGGAGTCGTTGTGAATGCCGGGTCGCAAGTAGGTGAGCATTGCATCTTGAATACGAGTTGTTCGGTGGATCACGATTGTAATATCCAAAATTTTGCCAGCATCAATCCGGGAGCTGTGTTGGGGGGCAATGTCGATGTTGGATCTAGATCCGCTATCGGGTTAGGTGCTTCCGTGATTCATGGAATTCAAATCGGATATGATACCGTCATTGGCGCCGGAGCCGTAGTCGTAAAAAATATCGAGCAAAGCGTACTGGCTTATGGGAACCCCTGCGAAGTGGTTCGATCTCGAACTCGCGATGAGAGCTATTTATAGTTTTGTGATTTTACGAAATCTTGGAGATCAGTCAAATTCAGCCACTGATGGTTTTTATCTGAGCTATATTCAAAACCTTCGCTGACGGGCTTCCCGATTTCCTGCATGGAATCTTTCTCGTAAGAAAAATCCCGGGAAAGATTAATGGTTGGCTTAATGACGTAATGATTTTTAAACTCAAGCGTGCGGTAGGAGTCTTCAGCGGGGCACATGATCTCGTGAAGCTTTTCGCCTGGCCGGATACCTACTATCTTGGTCGGCACATTCGGAGCGAGCGCATTTGCGACATCCATTACTTTCATGGACGGGATTTTTGGGACGAAAGTTTCCCCGCCTTGCATCCGAGCAAAACAATTCAGAACAAAATCTACGCCCTTATCCAAAGTGATCCAAAATCGAGTCATTCGGGGATCAGTGATGGGAAGTTCTCGAGCGCCCTCTTTAAGAAGCTTCTGAAAAAGAGGAATGACGGAACCTCGCGAACCCAAGACGTTACCGTAGCGTACAACCGAAAAATAAACCTCGCGCAGTCCCGTTAAATTGTTAGCCGCGACAAAAAGTTTATCAGAAACAAGCTTAGTTGCTCCATAGAGGTTGATGGGATTTGCCGCTTTATCCGTCGATAAGGCGATGACTTTTTTGACCTCATTTTCGAGCGCCGCGGCGATGATATTTTCTGCCCCATGGATGTTAGTCCTGATGCACTCAGTGGGGTTGTACTCGGCAGCCGGAACTTGCTTTAAGGCTGCCGCATGAATTAAGTAATCCACCCCACGCGTAGCTTGTTTGAGCCGTTCAACGTCACGAACGTCCCCTATGAAGTAGCGCATGCAAGAGGCATTAAATTCGTGCGCCATCTCAAATTGTTTTAATTCATCGCGTGAGTAGATGATAATTTTTTTGGGTTTATACCGTTCCAGTAATGTGCGGGTAAACTGTTTCCCAAAGGAACCAGTACCGCCGGATATAAAGAAAACCTTGTTGTCAAACATGTTCGTTATTACTGCCTTATGGTACGACTTTATTCAAGAGGAACTAGAACGTCATGCATAGCCAGAGCTTCAAACTAGGCCCATTTAATGTCGGTCCTGGTCATCGGCCCTTTATCATTGCAGAAATGTCCGGGAATCATAATCAGTCACTGGAGCGCGCCCTCTTAATCGTAGATGCCGCCGCAAAGGCCGGGGCGCAGGCGCTTAAAATTCAAACCTATACCGCCGATACTATGACTCTCGATATCGGTGACCGGGAGTTCTTTCTCAACGACAAAGACAATCTCTGGAAAGGTCAGTCACTTTACTCCCTGTATGGTCAGGCGTTTACGCCGTGGGAATGGCATAAGCCTATTTTTGATCGCTGTAAGAAGTGGGGCATTACAGCTTTTAGTACTCCGTTTGATGCAAGTGCCGTCGACTTTCTGGAAAGTCTCGATGTTCCTGGCTATAAAATCGCGTCCTTTGAGAACATTGATTTGCCATTAATTCGTAGGGTTGCCGCCACCAAAAAACCCATGATCATTTCCACTGGCATTGCAACTTTAGCCGAATTAGACGAAGCCGTAAGGGCCGCCCGGGGCGGCGGGTGCAGGGATCTCGTATTACTGAAGTGTACAAGTTCATATCCGGCGGATCCGTCCCAATCTCATGTGAGTACGATTCCCCACATGCGTGATCTGTTTCAAGTGCAAGTAGGATTGTCGGACCACACCTTTGGCATCGGAGCCGCAGTGGCTGCCGTAGCATTGGGCGCTACCGTGATTGAAAAACATTTTACCTTAGCGCGAAGCGATGGCGGAGTTGATTCCGTATTTTCATTGGAGCCATCCGAGATGACGTCACTCGTAGTTGAAACCGAGCGAGCCTGGCAGGCTCTGGGTTCGATCACTTATGGACCAACGGAATCAGAAAAAGGCGCCATCAATCAAAGGCGTTCGCTCTACATCGCGGAGGATTTACGCGCGGGGGACATCTTGAATGTTAAAAATATGCGCGCAATCAGGCCAGGTCTTGGACTCATGCCAAAATACTATGAAATCGTTCTGGGCCGTAAAGTTTGTAAGGATGTTAAAAAAGGAACTCCCTTGAGCTGGGATTTGATCGGATAAAAATGGAAATGAATTTCAAGAGAATCACCCAAGGGCTTTACCGCAGATTTCCAAAATCTATAAAAGAGAATCCACTTTTCTTAAAAACGAATCTCGCCGTTTCGAAAACGCTCTCAATGCACGGCATTAAAAACCCACTTACCGCTTATTGCGGACCTGAATATTGGGAGTCTTGCGATACCGCCGGCAAAGGCCATAGTCCTTGTGTTTATACGCAGCCAGATATGGTCTCCAGCGAACTATTAGATGATCTCATCAAGGTTGTGCCAAAAGACGCTGGTTTTTTAGATATCGGATGTAATGCCGGCAGAAATTTAAAGTACCTTTACGATAAAGGATTTCGAAACCTCGGCGGAATCGACATTAACCGGGAGGCCGTTGATGTTGTATTCAAGGAAAAATATCCAGATGTCCACGGGGCATCAAAACTTGCAGTGGGTAATGCAGCCGATGAAATCAAAGCCATTCCTTCGGCGAAGTATGATGTAGTTTTCAGCGCCGCGGTTCTCTCGTTTATTGAGCCAAAGGATCGTAGCTTATTTGCAGATATGGTGCGGGTTTCACGAAAATATATTGCGGTATTTGCGCAGGAAAATGCGCCCCATTCGCTGGGCTGGAATTTTCAGGAAGTTTTTGAGAGCTTGGGATGTACGATGATTGCTTACAAACGCTTTTACGGCCTTGAGTCCGCGACCACCATGACGGTCCTGCCCACCGATAATTATGATTCGGATAAACATTTTTGGTCAGAGCAGCCACTTAGAATTTTTATCAAAAACAAAGAATTAAGTTGAAGCTTGTAAAGCTTACGCCATGCCATCAACTTATCTCTTGTTTGAATACCTAAGCCTTCTGAACTTGCCGTTGGCGGTTCTGGCAAAATTAGTGGGCGTCAAAGTCCGTTATCTTAGAAATGCAAACATTTTGGACCGTTATTACGGAGGTCTTTCAAGGCTTGGTATCCTAGGCTTGGAATTTTCTGACTTTCCTGGATTTCAGGCCGATTTCTATTCAAGGCTTGCGGGCGTTTCAAAGAACGTAGTTCAAACGATGGTGCTTACGTCAAACTTTTACAAACTGTTCACCGAATCAGTTACTGACGCAAGAACCTTGCAAAAATTTGAGCAGGCGTTTCGGAATCAGATGGCAAATGAACTGCGTGAATTTAGTGAATTGGCATACTTCGCCTTAAGGTACAAAGCGGCAAACCCCAATAGTTATATTGTGCTTTGGGCGAAGAAGAGCTGGCTGCGTAAATTTCATACGCAGTGGGACGGAAGTGCATATCGCACTTGGGCATTCCCGTTGCTGAGAGAAGCGGTAACCTTGTTGGCCCTCGGGCTGAAGGTCGCGGGAAAGTTCCACTTAAAATTTAAAAAAGTTTTTCAAACGCCATCTTCACCGGACTCCGCGGGAAATGGCCCGGCGAGGATTCATGCCGAAAACGTAATCTACTTTCCGCACAAAGGCATTTTTTACGGCACCTTTTTCGTGAAGGACCACTATTATTCCGCCGACTTGACGAGTGCGTATCACCCTTCAAAAATTTTGCATCTGTCTTTGGGCGAGGGCAAAGAACTTCTGTCGACGTCATTTGAGTTTTACAAAAATAATTCTATCCCTTTTGCCGATCTACTTGATTTTCGGTCCGTCAGGAGTTGGACCCTTGCCCAACGGTTTCTGCGTTTTATGTGGAAATCGCCAGTTGCGACGATAAAAGAGTTAGTCAAGAACGGCCCTGATTTCCTAAGTTTTTTTTTCCGCAACTACAAAGAGCTTCAGATTTATATTTCCTCCCTTAGGGCTTTGCCCAATGCCAAAGTTGCGCTGATTGGTTTTGAAATTGTATTTCCAAATTGGTTGGCGGTGGCCCTGTCCCACTGCAATATAAAAACTGTGGCTTCGCAGGAGCGAATGATTTCGGCCTATTTGGAAGTTCACCTTCCTCCTTTGGATTACTACTTCACGATTGGTAAAAGCTCGACGCAGCACCTCCGGAATAATTCAGATTTAAGATTTTCAAAGCTAATTCCCCTCGGTTTAGTTCGCTCAAACCTCATTCAGAACGAAAATGGAAGATTCCAAGATGACAAATATGAATTGATTCGAAAAAACTTTGAAAAGATCGTGTTGTGTTTAGATTTCCATTCGGTGAAGAACCCACAACAAAATCGCCTGGCCTACGGAAATTCGTGGAAGGTGAATCGAAAATTTTATGAGGATTTACTCATTCTTTCCGAACGATTCCCGAAAGTCTTTTTTGTCATCAAAGGTAAAGGGCACGAGTTTTTAGAGATTCCGTATTTCGCGGCCACGGCGGCGGCATTGAAAACTCGGGCCAACCTCTCCATAGAAACGGATTACGGCCGTTATCCCCCGGAAAAAATGGCGGCGTTAGCCGATGTTGCTTTAGGCCTCTACACCTCGTTGCATGATGAAATATTGGCTTCCGGAAAACCCACTATCATTTATGACTACGCAGGGTTTCCTTCATGTTTTTATGACTACGATCGTCTGCCATTCATAGCGAAGGATATTGATAGCCTCCTGAAAATGCTGGCCCAGGGGCTGAATCAAAAACAGGTGCTTACCGATGAAGAGTTGCAGCAATTGCAGGATCGGCACTATGAAAATTCAGTGGGCAGTAAGGTTAGGGAGCGCCTTCAGGATTTGTTGCAGCAAATTTGTCCCGATTAGGATTTTAACGCCGATTCATAGTCATCGGGCAGATCGGCGATATTGGTGCATGTATTGAGGCGTGCTGCCACCGGACCGGGAGGGCGACTAGTGAACCCGAACAATGATTTTTGTTGAGGACTTAACTTCTTAAAAAGTTCAGGACCGCACTGCGAGTAATCAAAACTCGGTTTGACCCACCACCGATGATAGTACGCTAGAATTCCCCACCTTTTATCCTGAGTAAAATTTGGTGCAACATCATGCCAAGTTTGACCTAGAAATATAATGACATCTCCCGCCTTCGCTTCACACTGAACTTTACCGACCGGCGAACTCCCGGGCGGATGGACTTCTTTAGGGTTTAAACCCGAAAGGTGACTGAGTGGCCAAAGGTAAGTGGAACCATTCTGTGCGGTAAAATCGGTGATGCAGTACATGGCAATGAGCTGAAACGTGTTTTGAAAGTCCGGCATCGCTACTCGGGAATCGATATGCACGTTGTTTTTATGCTCGGCGCTTTGATTGCGAATCGCGCCAAAGCTTCCTAGAATGATCGCTTCCTTCAATACGGCTTGCGCGATTTCTAACACCGCCGGTAGGTCTACAAGTTTCAAAAACAGATCGGGGTGACTTTGGTGGACATGCCAAAGAATGCAGCGCTGCTCGTCAACGAAGGTACTGCTTTTCTCTCGTTGTTGGCGTTCGATATTCTCCAGTTCTGCCGCCATCGTTTTGCACTCAGCGGGGTCCAGGGCACCCCTTAGGACCGCAAAACCTGTGGTCTGAAGCTCGTTGACGATTTTTTGTTTGGTTGTGGAGTCTGAATGAATAGCGGCCATTTAATACCTACTTCAACACAAAGATATATTGAGAGAACGGTTTTTCTAAACTGGATGTCAACATGGTCGAATCGTTTTCCCGTGCGTGGCAGTACTTCATCATTGCCTTCAACTTGAACCCGAAGTCGGAGAGCAAGATGCTTTTAAGCGAGAAAAGATTTGGCGAATAAAAAACGGTATCTTCACGTTCCTTGGCTTTGCAGAGGTACTGACTCTCACCAATTTCCAAGGAAAAATGTTTTATATAGTGCTCCTCGGTCGGCATGGTCAAAATAAGCGTGCCGTTTTTTTTAAGCACTCGTCGGAATTCTTGGACGTAGAATAAGAATGACTTTTTTGAACCCAACCAGTGCATAGTTTCCCAGCATACGACGAGATCAAACGCGTCGTTCTTCGCGGCTATTTTGTTTCCCGGTTTAAGGTAAGCAACCTTCACCCCGGCTTTAGAGTCAAAGCGATCCTGCGTAACGTCCGTAGCTTCTTTGGAAACGTCGGTAGCAAAAACCTGGTAGCCAGCTTCGTGTAAAAATTTTGTGTGCCGACCATCACCGCAGCCAAAGTCCAGGGCCGTTTCATGGGGCCCCTTTGGCGCGATTTTATTGATACTTATGGCTCGAATCAAATTCTCCGCGGGCGAAAGGTAAACTTGTTGCTTCTTGGCAACTTTGTAAGCCGATGCGTATAGATCAATGCTTTTTGCTCTCATTATTTTAATCTCATTTTCTTAGCTTGGATTTAGACGTCTGCTGCCTCTAGCTTATAGTCTTCGGAAAAGAATAAGTAAATTCACTTACGTGGTTGCAAATACTTAGGGAACGGCCAACAGTTTTTTCTCCATCAATTTTTCGGCAATGGTGGCCAGCTCAACGACTGAGCAGTTTGCGCGATCGGCAATATTGCATAAATCATTTGAACCGTCGGAAAAGTTTAGGAGGTACATCATATTCTGAATGTGATTTTTAGTTATGAGTTCCGTTGACCCACCCATGGTCGGGTATAGGCCCCGAGTTCCGAGCATGGGTTCGCCGTAGGGCGCTTGATTCACGAAGGTGGAGTTCACTTCAATGCTCATAAGAATTTGCAAATAGAGCCATACCGTCTCACGCGTTGCGGCAAACGATACGAAATCTTTATTGTCGAGTGACGTGTGATATTCTCGATAATCCCCGTACATGGTGCGGCAAAGGGACCCTACCGGTAAATTAAAACCAGGCGAACAATATTGACGTTCATCGGATCCAGTAGGAAAAAATTCCTTGGCCGTAAAGGGTTTGCCCGTTTCAAGAAAATAGTTTTGCAACGTATTCAATGCGCATCGATCCACTAAACTATCGCCACGCCGGCTTTTTTTATACGTAATCGCATTGGCGTCCCCACAGCAGGTCGCCACTAACCCGGCGATGCAGTTCTTTTTCAGGGCTTCCCCGTTTGCCGCTAAAAATGCGATGGATCCAATGGTTTCTGGAACAATTACGAATCGATAATTATACTTACGCTTAGGTAAATGTTTCAGAGTATCGTACAGAAAGGCAGTGACCAACGGGCCCGATAATTCGTTGTTTGCCATCGATGGGTGGCAGAGATAAGAGGAGATTAGAACTTCCTGATCGCTTCCCTCCGTAGACGGCAGCGAACATTCGCCATACGTTATGGCCCCGGCCGCAAGTTTTGATCGAATGACGGCATGGTATTTCCCTGGTTTTAGCTTTTGACGGGCTTCCTGCGATAAACAGAAACCCCATTTTTCGTTATAATAGGCCGTAACGTACGGAATCGCCGTCGGCATATGCGGTAGACTGTGCAGATTGTCCTGGAGTTCATCAAGCTCGAGCCATACATCTACCGGCACGGAATAATTCACCACGTGGAGATTATTCGTTTTAAAATCGATCACTCGCGTGCCCTCGGCATCTTCAATGTAGGCGTCTTCGATATTCCATTCTTTGGGTACCACCCAGTCTAAAACTTTAGTTCCCGTAGGAACTTCAAAGAGGTTTAAGGGAATGACTTCTTGCAATATCTTAAATGACTCCCGAAGCCCATTTCCGCTGATACTTCGGCAAATCGGCCAAAGTCGATCAAAGTAACTCTCGATGAATGTCGGTTCGGGAAGGTTTAATTTTAGAGTGTTCATGGCCTGCGCAATATTCATAATTTTTCAGTTTCCATTTTCGCTATGCAAAAAGTTCGGGCCGCTGAGTGATAATCTCGATCATGCTTTCGTGGTAAGCGCGAGCGTCGCAATAAAGTAAGTCGATCAGCGTATTCTCGGGCCGTTTCACGTAACCTTTTTCGAACTGCAGCACGTGAGCTTTGTATACCGGCGTATGATCTTTGCCGGGAAGACGCACGTGAAAGCCGTAAGTTTTAAGGGCCGGAGGCGAATTTTCATGAATATAAATGCCCGTAAATAGTTTTTGTCTACGGTAAGGTACGCGTAATTCAGTTTCGGGCAAATGGCAGGGTAAAAACGGAGTTTTAACGCCAAGGCCAATGGAGCAATAAAAGGCATTGTATTCAAGGAGTTTTGCAAAAACAGAGTCATTTCCAAACGAGTCTATTGAGTCAATCGAGCAGAGCTCGCTTTGATGTTTCCCTTGTACCGACAAGGAGTGAATGGGGTGTTTTGTCCGCCTTACCCCTTCTTTCTGACGGAAAAGTTCGCCAATAATTCCGGTATTGGAGGGGGTTTCCATAAAATCAAAGTAGTGGCCCTCGGTCCAGGAAACGAAATTATAGGCAGGCATAATTAGAGTGCCGGTGGGGCCGATGACCTCTAAGAGGGCGTGAATCAAACCAAGGGGCCCGCCTTCAACTTCTCCGACCCCCTTATAAGAACTCTGCACTACCAAAATGGAGCCAGGTCCTATTCCAGCGTTTCGAAAGTCGTCCAAAATGCTTTTTGCGGTGAGCATGGGGTTTTAATAGTTGTTTTGGAGAGCGAATGTAAATGAATATAAACATTCACCACTTTGCAGAACGGTGTTAATGTTAAGGTTAAACATGGCAATTCAGGTCGTAACCAAAGACAATCTAAAGTCTGAAAATTCCCACTTTCAAGAGCGCACCACCGATGAGCGCCAGTTTGATCCTAAGGATCATTTGCCGCCGTTTCCGAGACGAGCGCTGGTCGAGCTTTCAAATTGGTGTAATCACGCATGTATTTTTTGCACCAACCCGCGGATG
>CAYYYP010000003.1:91379-139908 GCA_964475985.1 uncultured Oligoflexia bacterium
TTGGAGCTTTACGAAGATTTTTTAAGGCAAGCGGTTCCCTTGGGACTTGAAGATGTCGGTTTGTATACGACTGGCGAGCCGTTTTTCGTAAAAAACCTCGAAGATTTTGTGCGCGTCAGCAAAGAGGCCGGATTAAAGTATATATTTCTAACAAGCAACGGCGCGCTGGCCACGCCCGATCGCGTGAAAAAAATCTTGGATGCCGGGCTTTCGAGCATAAAATTTTCATTTAACGCCGGTTCCAAAGAAACTTATAAGCTAGTGCACGGCAAAGATGATTTTGACACGGTGCTAAAAAATCTCCGCTGGATTTCTGAATACCGTGCGTCAAGTGGCCTCGATTTTCGCATCATGGCTTCAAGTGTCGTAACCCGTTTTACCGAAGCAGAAAAACCCATTATTCAAGAGCTCTTATTGCCGTTAGTCGACGAGCTCATGTTTCTGGATGTTGGCGCTCAGGGCGGTCAATCTCTGGATCAGCTGGGTCACTTGGAATCCTCCGGAACCGATCCTTTTCCAGCAGAAGGCAAAGCGCCCCCTTGTTCCCATCTTTGGAGTCGTTTGCACGTCACCAATGAAGGTTATTTAAGCCTGTGTTGCGTGGATTACGAAAATGCACTTACCTACGCCGATTTAAGGGTTACACCCGTCGGAGATGCTTGGCATAATCAAGTCATCCAAGAGATGCGTAAAAAGCAAGAGATGCAAAAGCTTCATGGCACGCTTTGTCAAAATTGCCTTTACGGCACCCAACAGGATGTGCGCCCTATATCCGCAGTTGGGCATGATGACGCCGCTAAAATTTTATCCTCGGCCAATACCGACGGTTCTAAAAAAGTTTATGAAAGAATTGAGAATCTCTCATTGCTTCATGAGTAGTTTTTGGATGCGATCGGTTACGCGAGCAACTCCTAATCCATCTATGAGTTGAAGGCCCTTAATTGACATCTGCTGCAGTGTTTTCAGATTCTCTTTAGAATAGAGCAACGGTCTTATTGTATTTATAATATTTTCTTGGGTCACGTCAGCGGCCTCGCCCAGGTGAAAGACAAATCCCTGCTCAGATAATAACGCAAGACTCTCGCGCTGGTTTTCCGCGATGCAAATCGTAATTGTGGGCAGACCAAGGCATAGGCGTTCCCACGCGGCGGTGCCTCCCGCGCCAAAGCAAAGTTGGGCTCGGGCCATAAGCATAGCCATTTGGTCCGTTTGAATATGAAGCTGCGCACCGGGAAGCGCAAAAGTAAGCTTTTCCACCACGATTCGATGGGGGTTTGACTCACCGATAACTACGCTAATTTTAAGTTCGGGCTCGTCAAGGGCGATCAGCGCATGGAGCACCTTTGAAGTTTCGTTAGTCGCGTCAATACCGCCGAAAAAAACGATGAGGTTCCGCGGTAAATTCTGAAAATTTCGGTTTAATGATTGCCTAAGCGTTACAAATTCATTTTTTAAAAACGTAAATTCTGGACCAGACAATACCTCGCATTCATTTGGTAACAATGAAGCATATTTTGCGGGGCCTTTAGCTGGAAAATTGGCATCGATCAATAAATCGCAATTAAGGGGCCGGTCAGCTAGGTCATCAATCACCACGATGCCTTTAACGCAGGGGCGTAACTGAGTATGCCAAGTTTCGCTAAAGGCATAGTGATCCACGATCAATAGGTCAGGGGTGATATTGTGCAGTTTTAGTTTTGCGATGGTGTCGCCGGCGTCTTGATCCGAGGAAACTTCTGCCCAGCCTAGATTTGCCCCGCCTGTAACTGGCGCCGGAAGTTCTAGGACTTTAAAATCCTGACTCTGAATGTACTGGTTAAGGTTGCCCTTCAAATTCCTCACAATAAAAATACACTGCATCCCTTTACTGCGTAAAGCCTGTCCTAGGGTAAGGCATCGTATCACGTGGCCGGTCCCAATTTGTAGCGAGGCATCGGTGCGAATCGCGATCACTTTCCCGGACGCCTTTTTTTGTTCAATATGTGCGTTCAAAGTTTGCCACTCTGGATGCAAACTTAAAATGTGTAGAAGGTCGCTTAACAAAAAGTTCGGATTTGCAGGATAAAGACCCTCAATTAACAAACGAATCAGCTGAAAATCTTCGGGCGTATCCACGGTCCACCGGTGATGGGATTGATCAGATTCATTTGAAAAACCGCCTAAGCGAAAGCGTTCAGGATTTTCATAAATATACGATGTGACGTGTTCGCGGTGGGCTGGGAGCGTTGCATTTTTAAAACATTGCTCTAAGGCCGCAAATGAGAATACCTCCACATCGAGCCCGCGCGGAAACGATCGTACTAATGTGTTTGATACATAGTCATACGGGCCCGATTTAAACTTTAGTAGAGTTTTGGCTAAAACTTCGGGATCAATGACGGGGCAGTCAGATGTAACGCGAATAATGACATTCGCATGGTGGGCTTTAGCGCAGAGGTAGAACCGCTCAAGGACATTTTCTTCAGAACCGCGAAACCAGGCCACGTTTAATTTTTCGCACGCCGAGACTACGGCCGAATCGATTTCATGAGTGGTGGTCGCGACCACAATTTCATCAATGTCACCCACCGTCCGTAAGCGTTCTATTTGATATTCGAGGAGGGATTTCCCCAATACGGTTTTTAAAATTTTGCCCGGTAATCTAGCGGAATTCATCCTCGCCTGAACGATCGCTACCGTTTTCATTTTTGGCTGACCTCAAGCTTTTTCGGAAAGAACTTGAGCAAGCCAAAGGGAAGAATGTACAAAATGAGGACTTGCGTAAAGACCCTAAGGTCGAAACCTAGAGGATAAAGCTGGTGAAATTTTTCCGGCAATTTCGCTGGCCAGCCGCAGAGGGAGTTTGCTGCAAAAATTAAATATGCGGGACCTGCTTTGAGCAGGGCACTGAGTGCATACACAGGTTGCAGGAGCAGTACCTTCCATACTTCGATTTGATAGGTTAAATTTCCCACGCGCATCCCGCCAAACTCGGTAAGCACTCCATTTAATAAGGTGCCAGGCGTCGCCTCAAAAAGCAGCATCGAAAAAGTTGGAACCGCAAACCAGAGCAAGACCGCGGCAAATAGTTTCCGAGATTTTTTTTCTAAAGTTATGAGCAACTCCGTGAACGGAAACAGAAGTACGGAAATGGCGCTGTAAACGACATATCGATACCCGTACCAACTGCCTTGCGACTTCCAAATGATGGCGATGTAAAGGTTTAGGAGAATGGGCAGGGTCAATATTATGTACACTTTCCTTAATGGTAAACGTTTGGAAAAAAGTGCCAACATTCCTAATAAAAGGCCAGGCGCAGTGAATAGAAGTCCCCAGTCGAGGCCGAAAATGACCGAGCAAAAACGTTTAAAATAGAAGTAAAGGGATTCGAACTGAAACATGAAGCCGGTGTTCTCAAATGCCGCATTGGCCTCCGCGTACAGTTCAGGGTTTAAGAACCAGGGGAAGTACTTTATGACAAAGTAAGCGCCAAAGCTTGAGACCAAGACTACGGCGTACAATCGAATAGATTGAAGCGAAAATTCGTTTTCGGTTTTAAGGTGGGTCTGGCCAACTCTAAAGATAATGAGCATTGGAAAAATTAAGGCATAGGGTAAGCCGTTTTGGCGTACCAACAAAGTGAAGCAGCTGAGGCCGATCAGAGAAAATATTGTCAACCGGTCTTTTGGCCAAAGTAAATTAACATCCCGTTGGTACTGACGGAGCAAAAGAAACATAAACCCCGATTGTAAAAAAAATTCGTAGACATGCGAAAACACAGGACGCCTAAAAACATAAAGTGCCGTCCCCTGAGTAAGGACCATAAGGGCGGTACTGAGGGTGACCCAACGCTTCGGGAAAAAAAGTTCCAGACCTTGGTGTAAAAAATAACAACCTAACCAGAAATAAAAAACTGCCGCGAACACCGCCCCAAAAAGTGACCAACTCCGGATGAGATTCTCTTTCGTACGAGACTGCACGACTGAATCACCGGCCAGCCGATCTAACATCGAAAACGCAGTCACAAAGGGTGCCGCCATAATACCAACCCCTGCGCGACTCAGCGGGGGCAC
The DNA here is from genome assembly GCA_964475985.1 of uncultured Oligoflexia bacterium. Lineage (GTDB taxonomy): Bacteria > Bdellovibrionota > UBA1018 > UBA1018 > CAYHWW01 > CAYYYP01. Next base: position 95,432 of record CAYYYP010000003.1, read on the forward strand.
TTTAAATTCATCCACCGCTTCATGGTGAAAGGACGGGAATTCACCAAAACTTAGGGAAGAAGCGTACGCAAAATAGGAGTAATCATCCCCGGGAAAAAGCAGTCCTGGATTCTGCATTTGGAAAGGTCGCAAGAGCAGAAAGCATGTGACAAAAATCAAAAATGTAATGGTACGCAAAGGGGCTATCCTTTAAAAAAACTTAATTGCCAAGTGACTAAGTAAGGGCTTTTTCTTTGCATTTGCAAGGAACCTTTCACGAAGGTAGATCTAATTTATATATGTATCGCAGTAAAAAGATTGCACTTGTGATCCCCGCCTATCGGGAAGAAAAGCTCATCCGACCAACTTTGCTTAGTGTCCCGGCACTTTTTGACTGCGTGTATGTGGTTGATGATTGCAGCCCAGATGAAATGGGAAAAGTGGTACATGAGCTAGCACTTGCGGATCCACGAATTGTGTACCTTAGGCATGAAGTGAATCAAGGCCCCGGCGGCGCTATCATCACGGGCTATCGGCAGGCCGCAGCTGACGGCTGTGATGTTACGATCGTGGTAGGCGGTGATAATCAGATGTCCCTCGATGAGGCGCCGCGCTTCTTAGATCCGGTGGTGAATGAGCAGGCTGACTACGTAAAAGGCAATCGATTCCAAACGGCATATCTGGAAGATACTCTCAGTAAAATGCCTACCATCCGGTTAGTGGGAAACTGGATCATTACCGGCCTCACTAAAATTGCGTCCGGTGCGTACAAAGTCATGGATGTCGTCGATGGCTACACTGCGATTTCCAAGCGGGCAATCGATACGGTGGACTGGAATCGGGCTTGGAAAAAGTACGGTTATCCCATGGATTTTTTAATTCGATTAAACGCCTACGGATTTCGTATTCTTGATGTGCCGCGCACGGCCATCTATTTGCCGGGAGAACGGCAGTCGCAAATTAAAGGGGTGCGTTATGCGTTGAGTGTAACGCCTATGCTCATCAAAGGGTTTTTTTGGCGACTAAAGTTCAAGTATTTGTACCGAGATTTTCACCCACTGGCGTTATTCTATTACCTGTCATTTCTCCTTACGGGCATTGGCCTCATTTGCGGATCTTACATGGTGTACGATAAAATTTTCCTTGGTGGTGCCGCCGTTACGGGTGCGCGGGCCATGCTCGTAAGTCTCTTCATGCTCACGGGCCTTCAACTATTTTTATTTGCCATGATGTTTGATATGCAGGAAAGCAAATAATGGCTCCCGTCCGTGAGTGCGTGCGGTGCGTGTCGAATTCCACCATTCCTTCCATTCGTTTTGATGCGTCCGGAATCTGCAATTTTTGTCATAGTCATGACCGGCTTGCGGTCCTGTACGCTGATCAAAAAGAAAATGATCAGAAGCTTGAATCCCTTATATTGCGCATTAAAAACAGCGGAAAAGGCAAACCCTACGACTGTATCGTAGGGGTGAGTGGGGGTACCGATAGTTCGTACACTCTGCATATGGCAAAAAAACTGGGGTTGCGTCCGTTGGCGGTTCATTTCGACAACGGTTGGAATACCGATCAAGCGGTAACCAATATTCGTAGTCTAATCACCAAGCTTGACGTGGATTTGCATACTCACGTTGTGGACTGGGAAGAGTTTAAAGATCTGCAAATTTCTTTTCTAAGGGCTTCGGTTCCCTGTATTGAAGCACCCACCGATGTGGCGATTCATGGCGTCTTGTTTCGCCTAGCTAAAGAAGAGGGCATTAGATACATTCTCGGGGGCCAGAGTTTCAAGAGTGAAGGCACCGTCCCTAGGGAATGGAGCTACTTGGATGGCACCTACGTGGCGAGCGTACAAAAAGAATTCGGTCACGTGCCATTAAGGACATATCCAAATTTGAGTCTCACTGGGATTGCGTTGGATACTTTTGTGCGGGGCATTCGCCAGATTGCATTTTTGAATTTCTTCGACTACCGAAAAAAAGAGGCAAAGGAACTTCTACGTTCTGAATATGGCTGGGTGGATTATGGTGGCCATCATTATGAAAATATCTATTCCCGTTTTGCGTTCGGCTGGTATTTGCCTAAAAAATTTAATATCGACAAAAGAATTGTGTCGCTCTCGGGCCCGGTAAGGTCTGGGCATATCTCGAAGGCAGAGGCGGTGGCAGAGCTTAAAAAAGTCCCGGACGTAGACGAGAAACTTGTAGATTACTGCATAGGAAAACTCGGGCTCTCCAAAGAGGAATTTAGGGAGATTTTTGACGCTCCCGCAAAAAAATATAGCGATTATTTTACCAGCGCTTCCATTCTCAAGTATTTTAAACTGCCGATGAGATTAGCAGTGAAAATGAACATTTTTACGCCCGTTCTTTATGAAAAATATTTCACTTAGGATTCGGGCAAGGTAAAATAATTAAATGATAATCATTGTAGATTACGGCATGGGAAATCTGCGCTCCATTCAAAGTAAACTACATATGTTGAATATGGATTCGGAAATCTGTGAGAACCCAGATGGCATACAAAGGGCTACAAAATTGATTCTACCGGGCGTGGGAAACTTCGCGGCGGGTATGCGGAGTCTCCGCGAAAGAAACCTCATTCCGACCCTCAATGAATTGGTCTTACATAAAAAGATTCCGGTGTTAGGGATTTGTTTGGGCATGCAGTTGCTAGGGCAACATAGTGAGGAAGGGGAGGCGGAAGGATTAGGTTGGCTTCAATTTAAGGTAAAACGATTCGTATTTTCGGAAGCCGAGAAAAATGAAAGCTTAAAAAAATTACGCGTTCCCCATGTTGGATGGAATCGCTTGACGGTGCAAGACGATAAATGTTTATTATTTGCTAAATTGCCACTGGAGCGCCCATTTTACTTTACCCATTCTTACCACGCCGCTTCCGCGGCTAGCGCGACGGTTGCGGCCACCACTTGGTATGGTCACGAGTTTCCGTCCGTGGTGCATGAGGCCAATATTTTTGGAACCCAATTCCATCCGGAAAAAAGTCGGTCCTATGGTTTGAAAATGGTCGAGAATTTTTTGAGGTTGGCATAAATGGAGGCGAAAATGTCCGTAGCCGGACTCGAGCCGCGAATCATTCCTTGTTTATTGCTAAAAAATTTAGGTTTAGTTAAGGGCCGTCAATTTAAGGATCATCGCTACGTCGGTGATCCCATCAACGCTGTTCAAATTTTCAATGCAAAAGAGGTCGATGAAATTCTTTTTTTGGATATCACCGCAACGCAAGAATCAAGGACCCCTGCGCCTGATTTCATTCAAAGGATTGCTGATCAATGTTTAGTTCCGTTTGCCGTAGGCGGCGGGCTGAGGAGTGTGGCCGATATTCGAAAAATGCTCAACGCCGGAGCCGAAAAGGTCTGTATCAACACCGCGGCCCTGGAAAATGAAACCTTCATCAAGCAAGCGGCGGATGCTTTTGGCAGTCAGAGCGTCATAGTGTCACTTGATGTAAAGAAATCCTTTTGGGGAACGCTTGAAGTTTACGTTCGTTGCGGCAGCAAAAAGGTAAAGGGGACTCCTCTGGAGTTAGCCCGCTGGGTCGAAGCCCAAGGGGCTGGCGAAATCCTTCTCAATTCCATTGACCGAGATGGTTCGCGTGAAGGGTTTGACTTAAAATTGATCAATGAGATTTCACAAGCCGTGTCGGTGCCGGTCATCGCTTGCGGAGGTGCCGGCAGTAACGATGATTTTAGGCAGGCACTCCGTGAGGGACATGCGGATGCAGTAGCCGCCGGCAGCCTGTTTGTATTTCACGGAAGGCGGCAAGGCGTACTTATCAGCTATCCCAGTGCCCAGGAAAAAGCAGAAATTCTGTCAGGGTGAAATGCCTAAAATTTTTGGATTTGAGGGGTCTTGTGCTAACCTCAGGCCAATATTATGGCCATCAAAAATGAACTCTTTCAGAAGATTGAAAATAAGTCAGCCGTCGTGGGCGTTATCGGTCTAGGTTATGTAGGTTTGCCACTGGTTCAGCGTTTTCTCGACTGTGGATTTCAGGTTGTTGGTTTTGATATTGATGGTGAAAAGATAGAAAAGCTTCACCGCGGCGATTCGTATATCAAACATATTGAATTTTCTTTTTTGAAGCAGGCCATTCAAACTTCAAAATTTAAGCCTACTGTTAGTTTTAATCATGCAGCTGAATGCGATGCACTCATCATTTGCGTTCCTACTCCGCTCAATGATTATCGTGAGCCAGATCTTTCGTATGTGACCGGCACCATGGAATCCATTGCCCCATTTTTGAAAAAAGGGCAGATCGTTAGCCTCGAGAGCACGACCTATCCCGGGACGACCGATGAAGAATTGCTTCCGCGAATCGAGGCTAAAGGATTGAAGATTGGCCTCGACGCATTTTTGGTATTTTCACCAGAACGCGAAGATCCGGGCAATCCGCAATTTTCAACTAGGCAAATTCCCAAAGTGGTCGGGGGTGTCACCCCGGCGTGCTTAGAAATTGGTGTAAAACTTTACGAACAAGTCATCGAACGCGTGGTCGCCGTTAGCTCCACTAAAGTTGCAGAAATGACCAAGCTCCTTGAAAACATATACCGCTGTGTCAACATTGGACTCGTTAACGAACTTAAGATCGTTACCGATCGGATGGGCATAAATCTATGGGAAGTCATTGGGGCGGCCGCAACTAAACCTTTTGGATTCACTCCGTTTTATCCGGGCCCTGGTTTAGGCGGCCACTGCATTCCAATCGATCCGTTTTATCTTACTTGGAAGGCGCGAGAATATGGGGTCCACACGCGCTTCATCGAACTAGCCGGTGAGGTGAACACTTCGATGCCCCATTGGGTGCTCGAAAAAGTGGTGGATTCCCTCAACGACAAGGGAAAATCAGTGAAAAATTCCAAGATTCTGGTTTTGGGCCTCGCTTATAAAAAAAATGTAGACGATATCCGTGAATCACCAGCGGTAGAACTTATGTCTCTCTTGCAGGAAAAGGGCGCGGTCATTTCTTATGCTGACCCCTACATCCCTTCGTTCCCGAGAATGAGGCGGTACAAGTTTCAACTCGATTCAACGCCGCTGACCCCCGACACCCTATCTCAAGTGGATTGTGTGCTCATTGCTACTAATCACGATTCCTTTGATTACGATTTGATTCAAAAGCATTCGAAATTAATCGTAGACACGCGTGGTTGCTACAGAGCGGTCCATGTAAACGTGGTTCGCGCTTAATGATTCGCGATTCTAAAATTTTGGTGACCGGCGGTGGCGGGTTTATTGGTTCTAACCTTTGTGAAACATTACTTGCGCAAGGCAACCTGGTAGTTTGCCTCGATAATTTTGCGACCGGAAAAAAACAGAACTTGAAGACTTTTGGAGATCATAAAAACTTCAAGCTCATTGAAGGTGATATTCGAAATCTTGAAGCCTGTCAGTTAGCCGTAAAAAATGTCGATTATGTTTTGCATCAAGCGGCATTAGGCAGTGTACCCCGTTCCATTGAAACTCCGGAGGTTACGCATTCCGTAAATATAAGCGGTTTCTTAAATATGCTCATCGCGGCTCGAGACGCGAAGGTGAAACGGTTTGTGTATGCTTCGAGTTCTTCCGTATATGGTGACCATCCGGCATTGCCAAAAATTGAAGACCAGTTGGGTCGTCCACTTTCACCTTATGCCGTGACTAAATTGACCAACGAGCATTATGCGCGCTCTTTCATGGATCTATATGGTTTAGAGTGCGCGGGGCTGCGTTACTTCAATGTTTATGGCAAACGACAAGATCCCGATGGCGCCTATGCGGCGGTGATTCCCAAATTCGTAAAAGCGTTAATTGAATATCGCGAGCCGGTCATTTATGGGGAAGGCGATCAGTCACGAGACTTCACTTTCATTGAAGATGTGGTGCAGGCAAATCAATTGGCGCTAGTAAAGCCTGTGAATGATATTGCAAAAAGCGTTTTTAATATCGCAGCCGGTGGTCGCACTACGTTGAATGAACTGACGAGCTACCTTTTTGAATTCTTGACCGGTTACGATCGCAAAATCGCCTCCGTCAAAGTGCAGCACGTAGCGCCAAAAAAAGGGGACATCCAACATTCGCTGGCTTGCATTGATCGGGCGCGTGAAATATTAAGTTATGACCCTCAGTTTCAATTAAGGGCGGGCCTAGAGAAATCCATCCATTGGTACTGGGAGTATTTCCATGAATGATTTTGCATTCAGTTCCACTGCGTTCAGGAAGCAAAGCTTAGAGCGGGCGGTTGCTCTCGCGGCTTCCCGTGACTGGATCTTGGAGTTCAGTTCGGGGATTCCCCATTCTTCCGATATGGTGCAAACCTATTTGAAAGCGGATTGCCGCAAAATGTTGCACAATTATTTTCCGGCGCCACAAAAACCTTTCGTGCTCAATCTAGCAAGTTTGAATGCGGATATTTTTGAGCGCTCATTAAGCCATGCCCTTTCCAATTTGGAGCTTACCCGGAAAAGCGGCGCTCGGTTTTATTCCATTCATGCCGGCTTTTGCCTTGACCCGAAACCAAGTGAGCTTGGCGGCACGCTCTCAACTTCTGGTGCAGGGCAACGTCAGGACCATTGGACCAAATTTATTTCTGCAGTGAACACCTTGGCGCGTGAAGCGGCCAAAAAGGGCGTTCAGATTCTAATTGAAAATAATGTAGTTACCGCGTTCAACGTTGAGAAGCATGGTCATAACCCTTTGCTGTGCGTTGATAGTAATGAGCTAAAGCTTCTCGTGCAGACTGTAAATCACCCTGCTTTAGGCATCCTTATCGATACGGGACATTGGAAAGTTTCCGCCGACGCTATGGGTTTTGAGTTGGCTTCCGTATTAGATCTTAAATCGGATGTTCTGGCTTTTCACCATAGTGATAACGACGGTCGAACCGACAGCAACCACCCACTGACCGAGGGCTATTGGCTCCTACCTTTGCTGAAACAATTCACCGCGCCCATTACCCACGTTTTGGAAGTGCACGACCAAACGGAAGCAGAAATAGAGCGCCAACGAAATCTCCTTTTCTCACACTCCCCATAAAAATTTATGAACACAGATCTCAATCAGCTTTTGTTGTCGGACACCTCCACTTTGCATCAGGCACTCGAACAAATTGATCGAAATGCCCAAGGCTTAGTATTTATCGTTGATGAAGATCAAAAATTAACTGGCGTAATTACCGACGGCGATGCGCGAAGGGCAATTTTATCTGGTAAAGATTTGCAGGCATCGGCAAAGAGCGTGGCGAACCGCCAGCCCGTATCGCTTCCGGTTGAGTCATCAAGTGAAGCAATCAATGCGATCATTGGGGATAAAATAACCCACATTCCACTGCTCGACCGCGGTAAAAAAGTTATTGATTATGCTTGTGCCCATAAGGCGCATATGACGCCGGTCATGGAGCCGTTCCTCAATGGGAACGAGAAAAAATACGTCGTGGATTGCCTCAATACCAAGTGGATTTCGTCCCAAGGAAAATATGTTTCTAGATTTGAGCGTGATTTTGAAACCTTGCATGGCGGCGGTCATGCCGTTGCGGTGGCCAACGGTACCGTTGCCCTTCATTTAGCTCTGGTGGCAGCGGGAATCGGCGCCGGTGATGAGGTGATTGTCCCAAATTTGACTTTCGCGGCCACGGCCAATGCCGTGCTTTATTGCGGCGCTACGCCGGTATTTGTTGACTGTCTCCCAGGAAATTGGGGGATGGATCCTGGTCATTTTCAACGTGCGATTACCGCGAAAACAAAAGCGGTAATTCCCGTACATTTGTACGGTTATCCATGTGAGATGGACGAGATCTGTAAAATCGCAAAAGACGCCAATGTTATTGTCCTTGAGGATTGTGCCGAATCTTTAGGATCGCGTTTCAAGCATCGCCTTACGGGAACGTTCGGTGAGAGCGCTTGTTTCAGTTTTTTTGGGAATAAAATGATTACTACCGGCGAAGGTGGAATGGTTTTATTTCGTTCGAATGAAATGGCCGAGCATGCGCGACAGCTCAGGGATCATGGCATGTCCAAAACTAAACGGTACTGGCATTTAGAGGTGGGCTTTAACTACCGTATGACAAATTTGCAAGCTGCCATTGGCGTTGCTCAATTAGAACAGTTCTCAAAAATTTTGGATAAAAAAATAAAAGTAGCAAAAGTTTACGGTAATATCCTTAAGGACATTAAGGGACTGACCCTTCCCCCAGAGGCGGAAAATGGATTGAATTCGCATTGGCTTTATACGGTTTTAATTGACGAGGAAATCTTTGGTTCGCGGGATGCCTTGATTGAAAAATTTGCCGCAAATGGAGTTCAAACTCGGCCGATTTTTTATCCGCTTCACCTCATGCCGCCTTATGCGCCCTATAGCAAAAATGAAAAATTTCCGAACGCCATGAAGTTTGCCGCTAAAGGCATAAGCCTTCCTTCCTCCGCAGAACTTACCGAAATTGAAGTCGAACGCATCGCAACGATATTTAAAAAAATTACGAACGTAAGGGAAATGCTCATTCATGCAGACTAAAAAAAAGGGAATAATCGTAATTGGAGAGGCTGGAGTGAATCATAATGGTTCCCTAAAATTAGCCCATGAATTGGTTGACGTCGCCATTGCCGCACAGGCGGACATCGTTAAATTCCAATCTTTTCGCACTGAGAGTTTGGTGAGTAAGTTTGCGCCCAAGGCTCAATATCAATTGGAAACTACGAGCCGAAGCGAAAGTCAGTTCCAGATGCTTAAGAAACTTGAACATAGTTTTTCTGATAAGAAAAAACTATGGGACTACTGCCTAAAGAAATCGATACAGTTTCTTTCCACCCCATTTGATTTAGAGAGCTTAGATTTTTTAGTTAAGGATCTGAAAGTGGAACTGCTGAAGATTGCTTCGAGCGACATTACGAACGCTCTGCTTTTGTTAAAAGCGGCTCGTTCCGGCGTGCCCATGATTCTATCCACCGGCATGAGTACGCTCGGTGAGATTGAGGATGCACTTGGGGTTTTAGCTTTTGGCTATTTGAAGTTGAATGAGGCCCCTTCGTTGAAGGGATTTAGGGAAGCCTATTGGTCGATGAAGGGTAGGGAGGTGCTTTTTAAAAAAGTGACCCTCCTGCATTGTGTGGCGGATTACCCGGCACCGTTTGAACAGGTTAACTTAAGGGCAATGAAATCTCTGGCAAAAATCTTCGGGCTTAGGACCGGTTATTCTGATCACACCGAAGGACTGGCCGTTGCTTTGGCTTCGGCCGCTCTGGGGGCTCAAATAATTGAAAAGCATTTCACATTGTCACGCAAAATGAAGGGCCCTGATCATCGTGCGTCAATCGAACCAGGCGAACTGGTAAATTTGGTTCGAGGTATTCGGCAAGTTGAAATGGCGCTGGGTTTGTCTACAAAAGTACCTGGCCCGTCTGAAGTTAGAAATCGACCCGTTGCCCGTAAGAGTGTAGTTGCTGGCACAATCATTAAGAAAGGTGAAATTTTTTCTGAGAGGAATTTGAGCGTGAAGCGGCCTGGCTCGGGCAACAATCCTACGGAGTATTGGGCAATGATAGGGCAGAGATCGATTCGTGACTTCGCCGAAGATGAAGTAATTGATAATATCTCGAAGCAGGCCTAAAAAATTTACGTCTTCTTTCGGAGAAGAACCATGAAACTCTGTCTGAAGACCTCAAAAACAAAACGTGAATTTGTCACGGCGTAACGCCGGAATAGTCGCCGTGGTTCGGAACAAAGTCTAAAAAACCATTCCAGTCCCATGCGCTGCATCCAATGGGGCGCTCGAGGTTTGGTTTCCGCAAAAAAATCAAAGGCGGCACCGACGCCCACGAGGACCGGTGATGAACCATCGGCCGATTTTTGAAACTTAGAAAAATGAGTGGCCATCCACTTTTCTTGCTTGGGGGCGCCCAGACCTACCCAGATGAGATGGGGACTGCCCGCAGAAAGTTCCGCGATCATTTGCATCTGTTCGTTTGAAGTAAGGTTACGAAAGGGTGGGCTGATGCTGCAAACAATTTGGGTGCCTGGCCATTTGCGCAGGATGTTTTCCTGCATTTTTTTTAAGGTGTCGGGGGTTGAGCCATAAAAAGCATGCCGAAGGTTTCGAGTAGCATCAAGGGTAAGGACTTCGGCAAGGATGTCGGGCCCGCTGGCCCTTGCGTGAATGGCGGGAAACGCCTGTGGCTTTAGAAAATGATACCATTTAGAAACCCATACTAGAGGAATGCCGTCCGCCGTCGCGAATAATCCATCGTTGGTCACGGTTTTAAACGACGGGTCCTGCGCACCCTCGACTACGGTGTGAACGTTCGAAATACAGACATACCCTGGTCCTGTAATTTTATTTGAAAGGTTCAGGAAAAGCGTCGCTACCTCCGAGCAGGAGAGTACCGAAATTTTTGAACCGAGAATTTCACAATGGGCCGCAGGTTTAAACGGCGCCGATGCCACGGATCACCCCGAAGAAGGTTTTCAACAAAATGACGAGATCCAAAAGCAAGCTTTGGTTTTCGATGTAATAAAGGTCGTACTCAAGGTTCGCGTGGATCGGGTCCCCGCGCACCGCGCTGATTTGCCATACGCCTGTGATGCCAGGTTTCACGGATAGCCGCTCCCTTTGCAGCGCATTGTATTGGTTCACGATGAATGGCATTTCGGGCCTTGGGCCCACCAGGCTCATATCGCCGCGCAAAACATTAAGCAGTTGCGGCAACTCATCAAGGCTTGAGCGTCTTAGCCACCTTCCGACTTTTGTAATCCTTGGGTCCTGAACTGTACGAGGAGTTTCCGCATAAACTTCGGCATGCACCGTCATGGTCCGGAATTTATAAAAAGAAAATTCCTTGCCCCGCAAACCTACCCGTTTTTGCTTAAAAATGATGGGACCTGGCGAATCCATTTTAATCAGGACGCCAAATAGCAAATAAAAGGGCGCCGCAAGGATGAGCAAAGTGAGCGCTACGACGAAATCCAGAATGCGTTTTAGAAAAAGATAACTCAAAGATGGATTGATTTTCCTGAGTTTCAATACGGGGATGCCGCCGATTTCAGAAACTACCAGTTTCTCAATCATCATATCGTACGCGTGGGGTACGAAGGAAAATTCCACCCCTAATCTTTGGCATTCTTTCACCAAATCGCGCACGCGGTCGTGGGTGGCAGACGGAATCGCAATGATGACTTCTTCCACTTGGTTCGCCTTCACTAAGCCATGGAGATCTTCAAAGGTGCCTAAGACACGATTACCTTTTGCGGAAGGGTATTCTTTAAAACTTACGGATTCCCCGACTTTTTTTGCATCATCATCGATGAAGCCTACGGGCGCCATGCCTAGGGCCGGGGATTGGTAGATCCGTTTTATGATGTGCCGACCGACTTCACCGGCGCCGTAGATCAGGATTTTCCTCCGTGAAATTCCCCGCAAATGAAAGAGGAGGTGGATCTGGTAAAAGATGGTGCGCTCAATCGTGACTAAAAGCAGTGACAAACCAAGGGATAACGTTACGGTCACCCGCGAGAAATTCAGGTTTCTCACGTAGAAGCTCAATCCAAACAGAAAGAAACTCGCCCAGAAAGTCCCTAAAAAAATCTTTCGCAACTCCGCCACATTGAGCAGGCTCATTTCGCGTTTATAAAGATCCATGGCCTTAAATGTGCCGATGAAAACCGCCCCGGCCGCCGTTGAGATCCAGAGGTATTCCCGGTAGTTTTGAGGGGACTTAAGCCCCAGGAATTTTGTGTAGATCAAAAATCCCAGCCAAAACGAAAAGAAGACCGTAAAAAAATCCACCACCACTTGGCCAACGGTGATGAGCGTATTGGAATAAGTTTTATAAAAATTTCTGTAAAAAGAAGTGACAAGCGTCAACCACGATCTCCTACTACTTCCTCGGCAATCTCTTGCAGCCACATCCATGACTTTCAGCTAGCATAAACGGCGATGCTTCGAAAATCTTTCGAAAAAACCAGTTTGCTTGAGAACGGCCTCGAGTTTGCCATTGTTTTTTGGTTTTTCTGGGTGGCCTGGGTGCAAACGGTAGGTAGGCTTCCGCAAGGCTTAGGCGTACTTTCGATATGCATTTTTGATCTTGGGGTTGGACTCTATCTGTTTTTTTTAGCCCGGCGTATTTACTTGGCTAAATCTCAAGCCTCCGAGGCTGCATCGTTTCCTGAGCCCAATCGGAAACTGTTTTTTTTAAGCGTTTTGGCCGTAGCGGTGCTCTGCCTGTGCGTATTGTTACAAGTGCCTTTGGACTGGGATGGAATGGATTATCATCTGCCACCATTAGTTGAGGCGTTGCAGAAACAACGATGGGGCAGGAGCGAAAATCCTTACTTTGCAAATCGATTTTATCCTAAGAGTTCAGATCTTCTGCACCTCTGGTGGTTGCAGCATTTTGCCCAATGGTTCGGGTTAAGAAGTGCGGAGGTTATGGGGCTGTTGTTCTGGTTCGTAGGCCTTGCCGCGAGTTTACTTACGATTGGCAAAAACAAGTGGGTCTTCATTGCATGGGTAGCTTATCCGTTAGTTATGAGACAAGCCGGCACCGCCTACGCAGACTTGGCGGGCATGGCCACATTGCTTAGTTTTTTCTTTTTTGCCACCCATAAGAGACCTTGGCTCGCGGCCTTAGCGTTGGGCTTACATTCCTCAATTAAGTTCAACAACCTCGCTTCGGGGATGACTGCGCTGGGCATTGCCGCGGGCTTGGCTTTGTTTACGAAAGAAAAGAAATTTGGCAGTCTAAAAACAATTGTTATTTACATATTGGGTTTTGGTTTGATGGGTGGGATACAGCCCCTGGAGAATTTTCTTAAAGAAGCAAAACCCTTTGGTCCCATGAAATGTATTGTACTTGGCCACGACTATTGCAACGGAACCCTGGACCCAGCGGATCTCGTAGTGTCACCGACCATTGATATCCCGCGGGAGTGGCCCGTTCCGATGAGAATCCTCAAGGGCTGGGCGCCTTCCCAGGTGATCCCCGGAAGTGATCTTCCCACCGGGGGGGTTGGCCTCATCTGGTTAATCAGTATTCCACTAGGCCTGTTTCTCTTATTTAGATTCTTTAAAAAGCAGCTCTTACCGAAGGTGATCTTGGCGTTTTTATTTATGGCGATTACGGATCTTGTGATCCCGGCCCTTTGGTATCAGAGATATCATATGGGCCTAGGGTGGGTATTTACCATGTTGACGGTTTTACCCATGATTTCTAACCTCTTTTTACCGTATCCGAAACTCGCCCGCTTTTATCCGCAACTAGTTTCCGTGATTTTTGCGGTCCAGATTTTATGGACCATACCTTCTCGCAATTGGTTTTTAGGTGTGAATACCACCCAAGATTTCCAGACCATGACGCGAAATGTCTTAGAAAATTTAGAATCTATTCTGAAAAATGGGCACCCCAGACATTTTACCCATCCGGCCGATCAGCGCTCTTGGCAGCTGTACGCCCTGAAGGAAAAACGACTGGTAATTTGTGGTGCGGATTTGCGGCCCTCGTTACCGGCATATGGAGCGTCTTTGACCAATACGGTGGAATGGTGTGGAAGCACCGCCGATTTAACCAACCCGCGTACCGTTCCTCCGAATGGCGAAAGCCCGGTAATCCGGGTTGGGCAGACCATCGTTTATGCATTTGATAAATATAAATAATATAAATTTATATTTTTGACCCATGAAGCATATACACTTATCAAATCCCTATGTTATAGGGGGGGCATGCGTCTTACGGAACGTATTCAGCTCGTATTCTCATTCGTGGGGCTCTTGTTTGCCCTAGGGGGAAGCTCCGTACTTCATGCAGAAAACTTCCCACGACTGACGGTGGTCAATTTAAATATTTGGGCGGGCTTGCACGAAATGGATTTTGAGCGGTTAGATCTGCAGATTCAGGGAATGCGGCAATATAGCCCCGATATCATCACCCTTCAGGAAGCTTATGATGAGAGGGGAAAACGCATTTATCGCAATAGTTTGCCTGAATTTGATGCCGTTTCCTTTGATGGCCCCGCTCCATCGAACTTAACGCTTACGGGTATGAACGCGCTGGTAGATTCAATGGCCACAGTTCATCGTGCGACTGGGCTATTTCCATATATCAGTGGAACGCGTGAGATGTTCCGCGGTGACGGATACGGACTTAAAATTTTAGGGCGCCGAGGCCCAGAGAGTAGTCTTCAACAAGAGACCAAAATTTTACGGGAATACCAAACTCGGGGTTCCGGTCGATTTTCCACGGCGGCGTTTGTGGATCGCCTTAAACCAAGGGCTTACCTTGCCGTCCAGTATCAGACGGAAAATGGCCCAATTCTCCTGGTAAACACTCACTGGAGCAATGGAGTTAAAAATCCTCGGCGTTTAGCGGTGGCGCAAGAGTTAGTGGCGGCAATCAAAGAGCTTCAACGACTACCCAGCGGAGAGTTGATGCCCGTAATTCTGACCCTCGATTCGAATGCCGATGATGCGGAGCCTGAGATGAGATACCTCACCCAACAGGCTCGTGACACTTTTCACGATAAAAATCCGGATCTCGCCAAGGCCCCGTTTGGCGGAAAAACTTGGTGCGGTGCCAATTGTCATACGCGAGGTAGATTGATCGAACCAGATCAAAGGGTGGATTATATTTTTACCTTCCCCGGCAGTCATCGGTATTTGCATACGCTGGAGTCAAGGTTGGCCTTCACAGATTCGCCGTTTGTCAGTGATCACTTTGGCGTGCTGTCGGTGCTTGAATTGCGTCCCCAGCCGGAGCCTTTGGGTTGTCCGGCCCTCTTTGGCGATGGCTCTGGAACTATAAAGTAATTCTATTTAAAATGGCGTATTCACGCGAACGCCACCGTTTTTATTCATGAATGGCGCGAGTGGAGCCAGCCCCGCCTGAGGCGTCATATAAAAAGGCAATCCATTGCCAAGCGTAGGCGCGGCACTGATGTGCTTGAAGCTTTCATATTCCCGAGAAGCAAGCTCCATGAAAACCACGCTGCTGGCCACCGCCAGATTGTATTGGAATTTAAGCTGGGCTTGAATGGCGCGGTTGCCAATGAATCCTGAACAATCGCGCACCGTCAGATAGGAACCGTCCGGAAATACGGAAGTCACCGAATCGTCTTTTTCCGAAGTGGTGCCCCATCTCCACCGCGCCGAAATCTTCGCAATTTCCGTCATGCGCTGAGTGATGCCCTTGGGTTTAGTAACTTGAAGGGCCGGCAAGCTCGCAATGAGGCTAGCGATTAATGCCGGGTCGTAGAAAGTTTGACAGCGATTAAAATCTTCTAGGAAAGTGCCTCGTTCATAATCTGAGAGGGGGATCCCTTGACCTCCGTTGCAGATCAACTGGTCTAAATAAAGTTCCATTTCGGGGTGACAATAGGAAGCAATGCCTTGGGTGTGATGAGGCATGCCCATGTCTTGAATCATATGTAAGGCAAGGCCAAATACATCAAGGGCACGGGGCCTACCCATAACCTCCGCTCGCCAATAATATCTGGATAAAGTTCGTTCAGAAAGCGGGCCACTGATGAGTGGAAGCCTCTCACTCCAACTGTCTAAAAAAGTTTTTGCTGCGCGATCCGATGAGATTAACGTGCGATAGGACAGTTCCGAAGGTACGGAGGCGGGGGGAAATACCGCATTTGTGGGGTCGTTGTTTCCAAAAAAGAAGACATTCCAATCAGAATTCGTACCTCTGAATCCTAACTTGTACGGGGGTAAAGTAAATCCGTGGGAGGGATGTTCTACATTATGACCACCCAATGCCGGTGAGACGGCACCTACGATGCGGGCTGAAAAAGTTGCAAGGAGGCTGTCATTTCCGGTGCCACTGGTATGTCGGTAAGCGTAACCGTCGTTCTCCCAAAAGGTTCCTTGATCCACAACATTGAGGTGGTGAAAGAGAGTTGTAAAAATACTGACGCCGGAATCGCTGGTACCACCGGCAACATTAGTATGCAGGGCACCCGTTATCCATAAATCCGGCCGAAAATCTGCATCCACGATGGCGCGGATCAGGAGCTGCTTGGTGAGGTGTTTCTCCGCCTCCGTGCCGCCTAGCCAAATTCCGGATGCGGGGGAAAGTCGTGAATAATTTTCTAAGTAATGAAATGCACTATGGGTGACTTGTGAATGCGTCAGACTATTGAAGGCAAACGCTGGAGAATAGGCCAAAAATAACAAAATCGCACTGAACTTTAAAGATGGTGCGGCAATCCATCGCCGCAGAATTCTCGTCATGAGAAACACCGCCTGTCAAACCATTATGAGCTTGATGGGCCGCGTCGGAAAGTGGGAGCGGAAAGTAGCATGCAAAAATTGCCTACCTGAGTATCGCCAGAGGGGAGGCTAGCATTTGTTTGAAAAGGGACTTTTAAAACTGACCCATCAGATCAATAGTGGGGAAACTAATTTGATGCGGAGGGACCTGTGTTCACCGAAATTCTAAAGCACCGCTGGACTGAGGAAAATTCTCTTTTATGCGTAGGGCTCGATCCGGAAATTAAAAATTTCCCGGAGAATATCCGGGCTATGAAGCATCCAATCTTTGAGTTCAACAAACGCATCATCGACGCCACCGCTGATTTGGTTTGTGCATTCAAGCCACAGATCGCCCATTATGCAGCGCAAAACGCTGAGGATCAGCTGAAGATGACCATTGATTATATCCATGATGTTCACCCAGGCGTTCCGGTAATTTTAGATTCTAAACGTGGCGACATCGGAAGTACGGCCCAAATGTATGCTCTTGAAGCCTTTGAGAGATACCGTGCAGATGCCGTGACCGTGAATCCTTACCTCGGTCATGACTCCCTGCTTCCTTTTCTAAAATACGTCGACAAGGGGGTGATTTTGCTTTGCCGCACTTCCAATCCAGGCGCCAAAGACCTTCAGGATCTACCGGTGGGCGAAGGAAAACTTTTTCACAAAGTAGCGGAGCTCGCCGCCAAGAAGTGGAATGCAAACCAAAACATTTTATTGGTAGTTGGCGCAACTTACCCCACGGAACTCAAGGAAGTACGGAGCATTGTGGACGAAATGCCGCTTTTGCTGCCGGGCGTTGGCGCTCAAGGAGCGGATGTTTCAGCCGCGGTGAAAAGTGGAAAGGATTCCTGCGGTGGCGGTTTGATTATCAGTTCGACTCGGGCCATTATTTACTCTAGCAGTGGGCCGGATTTTGCTGACGCCGCACGAAAGGCTGCGGAGGCTTTAAAAACCGAAATCAATAAAGCGCGTTAGCTTTTATTTGTAAGAGGTACTTAAGCAAGAAAATGAGATCCCTGATTCAGTCTCGTTGGAGAAACTCATCCATTGCCCATAAGTTGTATTTCGTAGTTGGAATCATGGCTGTCTTGATTTCTGTAGAACTTCTCACTTTGCGTTTTGCGGTTCGTCATTTATCGGCGGTTAGGGCTTTTGTGGAAGGCGAAGGCACTTGGTCTAAGGCCCAAAAAAATGCCGCCTTTAGCCTTCAGCGTTACGGCGCCACGCGACAAGAAGAAGATTACCAAGCGTTCTTAAATTTTCTCACAATCCCAGAAGGGGACCATCAGGCCAGGGTAGAACTTCTGAAGCCCAATCCCGATTTGAACCTAGTGCGCCAGGGTTTTTTACGAGGCCAGATCCACCCCGATGATATTGGACCAATGATCGACCTTCTCCAGCGTTTTTACTGGATCAGTTACTTGAGCCGAGCCATTGCATTGTGGAGCAGGGGCGATGAACTGATGAAGGAATTCAAGGAAGATGGCCAAACTTTTCACCGCCTGCTCAATGACAAAAACGCTGATCCAAAAGTTTTGCATGCCACGATGGCTCATCTTAGTAAGCTCAATGATGACCTTACCCAAATTGAGGCACAATTCTCCAATGCCCTTGGCGAAGGTTCACGTTGGCTTGAACGTATCGTCGTTTCGGTGCTCTTCTTTGCCGTGCTTTTGGTCGAAACCATAGGCCTTACGTTAACTTTTCTCACCAGCCGCATGATATCCCGCGGACTTTCACGTTTGAACATGGCGGCAGATAAGATTGGACACGGGAACTTTACTCATCGCTTAGAAGTTCAGTCGGTTGACGAAATCGGGATGCTCTCAGCTTCCGTCAACAAAATGGGAGATTTGCTGCAAAAGTCCTATGGGGATTTAGAGCGCAGGGTCGCGGAACGCACTGTGGAATTGTCAACCATGGCGGCGGAGAACGTCAAGCTTTACGAAGAAGCCAGGGCCGCCGTGATTGTGCGTGAGGATTTTTTGTCCATTGCATCCCACGAACTGAAAACACCGCTCACTTCACAATGCTTGCAACTTGAATTGTTGTTGATGCAAATTAGGTCGGCTCCGGAGACGCCTCATCTCCTAAAGATCAAAGATCTCACCCTACGGGCCCTCAGTTCGGCAAAACGGCAAGCTGTGCTGGTGGATAAATTGATGGATGTCACCCGACTGCGTGCGGGAAAATTTGAAACTTCATTTGAGCTCTGCGATTTAACGGCCATCATCCGGGATGTGATTACGATGATCAACCCTTCCGCTTCTCGTAGCGGCAACATTGAGTTTCGGTCCGAAGGGCCGATTTATCTGGAAATGGACCCCACTCGGATAGGCCAGGTCATCACGAATTTGATTTCGAATGCAAAGAAGTATGGCAACGGACAGCTAGTTTTTGTAGAGGCAAAGGCGAATTCCTCCGAGGCTACCGTGGTAGTGAAGGATTCGGGGCGGGGTATTGCGCCATCGGAGCAAGAAAAAATCTTTGGCCGATTTGAACGTATACTCGGCGATAAAAATATTTCTGGTTTAGGTTTAGGGCTCTATATCACCCGACAGATCATTGAGGCCCACGGTGGTACCATTTCTTTAGAAAGCGAGGAAGGCAAGGGCTCTACTTTCTCCATCGTTCTGCCGCTGCAGCGCCGCGGAACTTCGTCCTGAAATAGAAAGAGCCGTCATTTTTGCAAATGACGGCTCCCGCTAGATTTCAGCTTTTATGAGTTACTAGTTTATGCGGCTTTTTTCTGGTTTCCACGTTGCGCAACCGGCGTAACACTTTGGTCGGTAAGTCCGGTGTAGATCTGACGGGGACGACCAATTTTTGTGGTGCCGCCCTCGTTCATTTCCTTCCAGTGAGCGATCCAACCGGGAAGGCGCCCTAGGGCGAACATCACCGTGAACATTTCCGTGGGAATTCCCAAAGCGCTGTAAATAATACCGCTGTAAAAATCCACATTGGGATACAGTTTTTTATCGATGAAATACTTGTCTTTAAGCGCAGCCGCCTCCAACCGTTTTGCAATGTCCAGCAATGGGTTTGCGGTGCCAAGTCTAGCTAGAACCAGGTCACAAGCCTTTTTAATGATGGAAGCTCTGGGGTCAAAGTTTTTATAAACTCGGTGACCAAATCCCATCAAACGAAAGCTTGAGGTTTTGTCTTTGGCTAAGGCTACATATTTATCCACGTTGCCTCCGTCCGCATGAATTTCCTGTAGCATTTCCATAACGGCTTGGTTGGCGCCACCATGCAGCGGTCCCCAAAGTGCACCAATGCCGGCGGCGATGGATGCATATAGATTTGCTCCACTGCTTCCGACCATGCGTACCGTGGAGGTGCTGCAGTTTTGCTCGTGATCTGCGTGAAGGATCAAAAGCAAATTCAACGCGTCAGAAATTTCTGCAGAGACTTTATAGTCACGGCCTTTTTCCGAAAACATCATATGCATGAAGTTGGCGCAATAATCGAGGTCCGTGCGAGGTTGCACTAAAGGCAACCCGCGAGAGGCACGGTACGCAAAAGCGGCTATCAGCGGAAGTTTTGCGATCAAACGGATAATATTTGCTTCCACTTGATCACGGTTTGCGGGATCCAAGGAATCTTGGTGATAGGTCGAAAGGGCTGAAACCATGGAACTCAAAACTGCCATGGGATGGGCATCCTTTGGGACGGTGCCAAAAAATTTCGTGAAATTTTCGGGTAGCGACGCTTGTTTTTCGATTTTCGCTGAGAATTGTTTCAGCTCGTCTTGAGTAGGTAAGTGTCCATAGATCAGCAAAAAACTGGTTTCCAGAAAGTTTGTTTTTTCGGCCAGCTGCTCAATGGGAATTCCGCGATAACGCAATACGCCCTTTTCACCATCTAAGAAGGTGATCTTGCTTTGGCAAGTTGAGGTATTGGCATAACCATTGTCCATGGTGACGAGACCGCTTTGGTCTCTGAGTTTTGAGATGTCAAAAGCTCGCTCCTGTTCGGTTCCCTCGATTACGGGGAATTCCCATTGCTTGCCTTCAAACTCTAATTTTACGGACTTACCTTTATTCTCGCTCATAAATAAATACTCCCTGCGCTAAGTGGCGCTCAGAAAAACGAAATAGACGCGTGAAGTATTATCGGTCCTAGCGGTAAAAAACTTGAGTGGATTTTTGCTGAGACTTTATAAGCACTTGGAGGCAAGATTGGCCTATGCACCTCTCGCCGTTAATTCAAGACTTGGCCCTTATCCTCATTTCGGCGGCCGTAGTGACGTTGCTTTTTAAAAAAATGAAGCAGCCCGTAGTGCTTGGTTATTTGATCGCCGGATTTTTGGTAGGGCCTAATTTTCAATTTTTTCCGTCCATTCAGGATCCTAAGAACATCGCAATATGGGCGGAAATTGGCGTTATTTTCATGCTTTTTGGTTTGGGGCTGGAGTTCAATTTCAAAAAACTCGCCAAAGTGGGGCGGTCCGCAACTATTACGGCGGGGTTTGAAGTTTTTTGCATGTTGGCCATCGGTTATTTCACAGGCCGGTTTTTGGGGTGGTCGAGAATCGACAGTCTCTTTTTGGGGGGCATCCTTTCAATTTCCTCCACCACCATCATCGTAAAGGCGTTTGAAGAGCTTGGGCTTAAGGGAAAGGAATTTGTCCCGTTGGTGTTCGGCGTGCTCATTGTGGAAGACCTCATTGCGATATTATTGCTCGTTCTATTTTCCTCCATTGCGGCAACACAGAGCCTTTCCGGTATAGAGGTTGTGTTTTCCGGCCTTCGTTTAGGCTTTTTTCTAGTGTTCTGGTTCTTGCTTGGAATCTATTTCCTTCCCGTATTCCTGCGGCGTTTTCAAAAATTTTTATCCGACGAAACTATGCTCATCGTTTCTTTAGGACTTTGTTTGATCATGGTTATGATCACAAATTTTGTGGGGTTTTCACCGGCGCTTGGCGCTTTCATAATGGGTTCGTTGTTAGCAGAAACTTCCCAAGGTCATCGCATTGAACGATTATTGGTGCCGGTGAAAAATCTTTTTTCCGCCGTATTTTTTGTGTCCATCGGCATGTTGATCAACGTGGAAACCGTAATGGAGCATTATCCCACCATTGCCGTGATTTTTGTCGTGACTATCCTGGGGAAATTCCTGAGTACGTTCTTAGGCTCCTTGCTTTCCGGAAAGAACCTGAAAGTTTCCGTCCAATCCGGAATGAGCCTTGCGCAAATTGGCGAATTTTCATTCATCATTGCGACTTTGGGCGCCACCATCGGAGTGACCAGTGGGTTTGTTTACCCAGTGGCCGTTGCGGTATCCGCGCTTACGACTTTTACCACTCCCTACCTCATTAAATATTCCCCGCAGTTCGCCGGATGCCTTCAAAGACGGTTGCCAGAGAATTTGAAGGAATTTCTTCTTTCCTATGAGAAGACGCTCCAGTTACCTACCGAAAAAGGTATTTTCACTGTCTTCTGGCAAGCCTACGGACTTAAGATTATTTTGAATTCTACCATGGTGTTAGCGATAACCTTTGGGGTCAGTCGCGTTCTGCTTCCGCGCCTTGGGGGCAGTGGCAATAGTTCCAGCGTGATAAATTTCATCTCTTGCGTCTTGGCATTGATATTCGCTGCCCCCTTTTTATGGGCGATTTTTTTGGGCCCACCGGCCAAAGTCACGGCTGAGGACGAAAACCTTGCGCATCAATTGAAACGTTTGAGAGTTGGAGTGATCATTTTTCGTTTTGCTTGCGGGCTTGCACTCATTGGTTTCATCGTCAGTAATTTCGAATCCATTTTGGCCTTGCCGGGCGTTATATTCGCGATTCTTGCGGTTACCGCAATATTCTTCTTAAGTCGGTTTTCTGCTCCCGTTTACCGGCGGATTGAAAATCGTTTTTTGTCGAATCTCATCGAAAATGAGCGAGGGGCCTCCGAAAAAAGTACAATTCTGCCTATCCTGGCGCCGTGGGACATGACCCTTGCAGAGTTAACCGTGTCTCCGCACTCAACCCTCATCGCGAAGTCTTTGCAGGACTCCGGCCTTAAAGAAAAATTCGGAGTGACCATCACCATGATTGAGCGAGGTAAACGAAGGATATTGGCTCCCCACCACATGGAATTATTATTACCTTATGATCGTCTTTTTCTCATCGGAACCGATGGGCAAATCGCTGCCGTACGGTCTCTAGTAGAGCCTGCGGAAAGTGAATTTCCCCTTTCTCAGCATTCCATTGGCCTAAGATCTCATTCTGTAAAGGCGTCCGATGCTTTTACAAACAAGTCGCTACGAGATTCGGGAATTAGGGAAACGTTCAACGGGCTCATCGTAGGCATTGAGCGGGAAGGGAAGCGGTATTTGAGTCCGGATCCGAATATGGTCCTCATGGCGGGCGATTTGATATGGGTGGTGGGCGATGATGTTCTCTTGAAGAAGATTTCTGGTTCCTAGCGCTAGGTAGGAAGATGCCACATTGCCCTCGCGGCAACACTGTGTTTAAAAAATAGAATGCCTTACAAAGTGGAGCTCCCCTTCGTTACGATTCTAAAAATTCTTCTCGCGGTCTTGTTCGCTTTTGCAGCAATTGAGCTTGCTCCGCTGTGCATGTGGCTTTTCATGGCAGTTCTACTGGCGGTCACTCTAGACCCCCTGGTGGAACGATTTGAAAAAAAGGGGCTTCCGCGTTGGACGGGCATTCTTACTATTACTTTGATGTTGCTTGGCCTTTTAGTTTTTTTAGCCTTGGTGGTGCTGCCGTCCTTGGCCGAACAGGTGTCAAACCTGGCGCAAAAAATTCCGCAGATGCGTAACGATATGCTTTCTAAGCTGCCGGAAAATGGCATATTGCGGGAAGCGGCGGAGAAATTCCTGCAGACCAGCTTCAAGCCCGAGGATGTTTCCAAATGGATGCCAGAACTCATGTCGGCGGGCCAAGTCGCGCTTAACGGTTTTTTTCAACTCTTCGTAATTCTAGTATTTGCGATTTACATGCTGATTGACGGCAAAAGCATATTGAAATGGTTTTTTGCATTTTTCTCTTCGCCTACTCGAGTGAGGCTGCACGCTACCGCCCAGGAAGTATCCGAAATCATGTTCGCCTACGTAGCGGGTCAATTGATCACTTCAGGTCTTTGTGCCCTATTCTCCTACATAATACTTATGGTTTTAAAAGTTCCGGCGGCCCTCATGCTTGCGCTCTTGGCCGGAGTTTTTGACATCCTGCCCATGTTAGGTTTCTTTTTATCATTGGCCCCGGCCGTACTTTTGGCACTCACGGTATCGGGCCAAACCGCATTTTTAGTCCTGGGTCTCTACCTTCTTTATAACGCCATAGAAAATTATTTGATCATTCCCAAAGTGTACGGCGATCGCTTAAGGCTTACGACTTTGACCGTACTCATTTCGCTCCTGGTCGCTTCGACCCTTGCGGGGGTTGGCGGTGCCATTGCCGTTCTGCCCATCGTAGCGTCTTATCCCATCATTGAGCGGATCTGGCTTATTGATTGGTTGGGCGAGAAGGTCATCGCTAAGCACGAGCAGCAAAAAAATGAAGAAGCTGAAAAGCCAGTTAAGATTCAGTAGGGTTTTTTCTAAATGCGAGTTCGCACGCCTGAGGCCCTATCGGTAAAATATTTCTTTTAGGTTTTTCCGTATCGCATAGTGATTTGGTCGAGGAAAACCATTTCCTAATGAGTTTTACGGGAGAACTCCTAATGCTGGGCTGACTCATCAACTCCCGGTATTGGCGCAAAATATCTTTTGCGTGGGAAATAATCTCGAACTCTTCGGTGCTCAGCTTCATTCCCTTGGGGACTGCCCAGACAAAATGGTGGTCATCCGCATCATATGTAGGCGCCGACACAAAACTTCGATTGATATGCCGTTTTGTCTTCTGTTCCCGTCTTGCCGCCGAAACAAAAAAGTTCACTGCCGCATCCGGGTAACCGTGCAGATATCCGTAGCCACGAAGCCTGATCAAATGCGGACTCGACTCCACGGCATCGATGACTTTTTTTACATCAAACTCTCCATCGAGATCCCGAACATCCCCTAAGGACGAAAAAAAATCTGGATGGTCCTCCATCAATCGTTTGAATTTAACAAGGTTCACAGCGACCGCACTATAAACATTTGAGCCTTCATAGGTTTCTGCATACTTATGAAGTTCAAAACGAATAGTCTTTCCGCAATGAAGTACAGACATGATTGATTGCAGTTCTTGCAGAACCTCTGACGAAAGTTTGTCTTCCTTCAATTCAATGCTGAAAAAATCACTGCTTATGGGCTTGAGATCGGTGGCTAAGCTGTAAAGTGCCTCTGAATGGAGTGCCTTACGTAAAATGACCTCCGCCTTTGTCCGCAGGTGAACGGCGAGGTTCTCAATGGGAAAACAGTCGCTTTTCGCGACAAGCTCCGCATATCCTAATGAAACATTCCCCAGAAAAATTACTAAAGCAAAAATACCCCGATGCATTATTTCCCCTGCCGGAATGCTACATCAAAGTTTTAAGAATTTCTCTAGACGACCTTATTTTCTTTCTGAACGATATTCACCACCCTTTGCGGATAGGGAATTTCGATTCCCGCCGATCGAAATGCCGGAATAATTGTTTTAATGAACTGATGGGTCACTTCCGCTGCATCGGTATAATGAATCGTGCGCAGCACCACCGTAAAATCAATGCCCGACTCGTTCAAATGACTAAAGCGTACGACCGGTTGAAAACTAGGGACGGCTTCTTGACATGAGGCCTGAACTTTTTGCGCGGTTTCCAAGGCTACTTTTTCCACCAAGGAAAGATCGCTAGCGTATGCAACGGACAACTTGATGATGACTGCAGTTTCTTCATCGGGCAAATCAAAGTTTGTGATCAGTGAAGAAGCAAGTTTGGAATTTGGAATCACCACAACATTATTTGCGGTGAGTTGAATCTGGGTGCTTCGCCAACCTATCTTTCGCACATATCCTTCAATGCCAGTTTCTAATTTGATGAAGTCGCCCAAGCGAATGGGCTGATCCATCAAAATATAGACTCCGCTGAAAAAATTAGTGAGGGTGTCCTGCAATGCGAGGGCAACCGCAATGGAGCCTACTCCTAAGGACGCAAGGATCGGTGTGACCGAAATGCCTAGGCTATCGAGTGTGACCAAGATTCCTAAAGACAGCAGAGCGATTCGGGTAAATATCAGGCAAAGATCCCGGGTGGCGGCCGACATTTTTAGTTTCCCGGCATTGCCTTGAATCAGAAGCACAATGACTCGCTCAGTGATCCAAGTGACACAGAGGATAACAAGAAATTTAAATCCTGAATTTACCCAAGCGATGGATTCTCCGCCCATTCGAAGACCAATCCGCAAAGAAATGTACAGGGAGAGAATAAGGATTAAGGTCTGGACGGGCCTTCGTAATTCCTCGAGTACGGCATCGCTCCACGTTTTTTGCGATGATTTGAGCCAAGTAACCACCAGCCTCGAAATAACCTTCAAAGCAAAGGACAGTACGATGATGGTAATCAAAAAAGCAAAAAATGAAACGAACCAATCGTGCGTAAAAATTTCCTGAAGGTTTTTTACCGTGAACAGGTTTTCGGTACTCATACCGCAACCGAACCCATCCCATTCCGAAGCTTCTGCACTCGCGTGAGTATAGGAGGATGGGTATAGCTCGTAAATACTTTCAACGGATGAGGCGTGAGGTTAGAGAGATTATCTACACTCAGCTTTTTAAGCGCCTCCACCAATTTTTCGGGCTTCCCATAGGTCTGCCTCGCAAAGGCATCAGCTTCAAATTCATACCGTCTGGACATGGACAGGCTCAGGAGCGAGATGACCTGTGAAATCGGGGAGTATAAAAATGCAAAAAAGATGAGACTTGCGTAGACGGAAATGTTCTCCATGCGAAACGCCGCAAAAAGTTGTTCGTCGCCGATGAAAAGTGAGAGGAGGTAGAACATGAGACCGCTCGTGATCACGGAAACCGCCATCTGTTTAAAAATATGTTTGAGTTTAAAATGGCCGACTTCATGGGCCAGCACACCTACGAGTTCCTCAACGCTGTGTTTGTTCACCAGGGTGTCGAACAATACAATTCTGCGGAACCGGCCAAAACCCGTGAAATATGCATTCGCCTTAGTTGAACGTTTTGAGCCGTCCATCGTGAAGATGCCCTGCAAAGCAAACTTCTGTGAACGGGCGTAACCTTCGATGGCGTCCCGAAGTTCGCCTGCGGGCAGGGGAGTAAACTTATTAAAAAGCGGCATGATGAAAGCCGGCGCTAGGAAAAATAAAATAAGTTGAAGCGCAGTGATCCCAAGCCAAGACCAAAGCCAGCCAAAGGTTCCAGCCGATTCAAAGAACCAAAGAATGGCAGCTAAGGCTAAGCCCCCTAAGATGCCTCCCAAAACCAGTCCTTTCACCAAATCTTTCACAAAAGTGAAGGGAGTGGTTTTATTGAAGCCAAATTTTTCTTCAATGACGAAAGTTCGATAGACGGAAAAAGGTAAACTCAGTAGGCCAGAAACCACGGCGAGGATGCCGGTAAAAATTAATCCAGTACCTATCGTCCCAAGCTGAAAGCTTAAGGCCCACCGGTCAACCAGATGGAACCCCCCCAGAAGAATGAAGGCAATGGTGAGAGGGGTGGTAATGCAAGTTTCAAGAATGTCAAAAACCGTATTTTCGCGAAGGTAAAGCTGAGAGGTACGGTACTTTTCAGGCTCATAGTATCCTATGAATTCGGCCGGCAATTCCGGCCTCACTTGCCGCAGATTCAAAAATTCAATGAGAATGTGGAGCACCGGGCCGCCAATGAGAACGCAGTAGAGTAGGATTTCAAATACGTTGAAGGATGAGTTCATGTTGATACCAAAGTAACACCGGAACTACTGCGGGGCTAATTTACTCGAAGGGAAAATGAATGCCTAATGCAGGTTGTCGTCGCATGGGATGAAGGACTCTAGTATGGGCCGTATCAAATCTTTAGTAGGCAGCAAGGCAGTTGAAAACTCAACGTTCAAACCCTTATTTAACTCAATATTCCGGGCCGGGGCCGAGCTTTTTTCGTACGATATGTGGGAATGAAGGGTGAGTTTTCCTGCTTCAAGGACGGAGAAGTCCGGTTCAAAGGCTTTAGCTACAGTTTTGTCTCGGAAGTTCATCATCACCATGAGGTATTTCGGATCAACTAAAACAATTGATCCACGCAAACCCTCTGGATCCAATGTTTGATTCAAGGCATCCAAATAGAACTGAGGCGAACCAGTTGTTGTTCGTAAAATGGTCCGCAAGACCACATGCCCACTTTGCCAGTCTAATCTTTCAGGACCTAAAATATAGGCCGCAGCTTCGCTGGTCGCGAGGGTTCCGGTATAGGGGGTAGCCTCTAGGCTTCCACTCTTTTGGCCAGCCGCAGTTTGTTTCACGAATAATCCTGGTTCAAAATGCAGTGGGCCGTATTTAGCACCTTGCGGAGTGGTGCGAATCGCATTGTACATTTCGGGATTCTCGTAAACGATCACGGCAACTTCGGATGGTAGGCCTCCTCCGCTACTTGCGAACATTGCGGGTAGATATGCAAGTAGTCCACGGCCAGCGCCGACTTCTGTAGTTTGGGGAATGAGCGATGAATTTAATTTATTACGCAACTGCTCTAATGAAGTGCCTTCAGAATACCCACGCCAAAAGCGAACCATGGGCCGGCTACGTGCACCACCCATCGTCTGATCGTAAGTCGCCGCTTCATAGGCAAATTTATGGTTCAAGTACGCCGTGACTTGATCCACGGGAGCCTCTCCTTCGATCAAGAAATTCACTTGGTGGTTGTCATCGAGATCACCGCGGTAAAGGTTAGTCGATCCCAATAGGACTGCACTGCGGTTTTTCCCTCGCAATTTAATGATTTTCGCATGAGAGATTTTTTCTTCCGGATCAAAGTATATTTTTTCTATACCGGCGCGAGCAAAACGGTTTGCCACCAACTTGTTTGCTTTTGTAATGCTAGGATTCACTTTTGGATTTGAGTTCCGTTCTAGATAAATACGGACGTCGGCGCCGCGACCGTGAGCCGCCACAATGGCATCAAATAGCATTTTTGCTTTAAGGTCTGTTTCAGTGCGATAGGCAAAAAAGTAAGTTGTGACATCCAAGCTATCGCCCGGCCCTGCCGCCTGAATGAGGCTCATGGCATTTTCAAAAAAGAGGGAATCCGTCAGCAACGTTATGGGGCCATCGGTGGCCGTCATATTATGCAGCTGTCCAGAAGCGGTAACGAGTTTTTGAGCAAAGGTTTCAAAATTCCCCGTCAGGATGTTTGACTCCACCAAAAGATTAAATTCGTTATTTTTTCCAATGGAAGTGTTGGTTAAATTCGTGCTGCCTGAAAGCAATTTGTTTCCGACCCGAATGGCTTTGGCGTGGGTGACACCTTTAAACGCACCTGACTGGAGGCCGGCTATAAAATGAACATCTATTCCTTGGGCAGTAAGCCAGTTTGCAGTAATCCGATTTCGGGTGGCCGCGCCGCTAGGTTTTCCCGCATCCTTTGAGCCTTCGAGTATAATGCGGATATTAAGCTCAGGGCAGCGGGCCTTGAGGTCCACTAATTTTCGCGCAATTTGGCGCGTCTGGCCGTTCTCGGTAAAAAAGTTGAAATGCAGAATTTGAATGGGCGTGTGGTGAGTGGCGGGATCATCGGTGCACACGCTATTTAAGAGGTCCATGAGAGTTTGATAATAACTCTCGGCAGGTACAAATCTAAAGGGCGGCGTAGAGGAACTGGCATGGGAAAGGGGGAAGTTTAATAAAGTGATGAGGAATCCTACGGTGGAAACCAGTTTTTTGAATAAAGGCATGAAGGGGACCTATATGAGGAAAGTGTTTTTTGCAATTGAGGTGCAACAAAAGCTTAGCGCTTCCATGGCTGCACCCCCTTCAGTTTTAAGGTTCCATGACCGCATTTCGTAAGTTAGATTTGTTTCATGCGAAACTTCATACTTTCAAAAATTTCGTCGGCCATGGGTATCGCGAGTTTAATGATGATGCTCGCACTTTGTTTTTCCTTAGCGGGTTGCGCGTCCGGTGGTCCCATCAAGGAACCAAGCGATGCCGAGATTAATGCCGAGGCGGCAAAGGCTTATCAGGAAGTAAAATCTAAATCCAAGATCTCCACTAACGCTGAGTGGAACGCTATGGTTCAGCGCGTAGCCGGTAGAATTGCTCAGGCGTCAGGAGAAAATTTTCAGTGGGAATACGTACTTTTGGATAATCCTGAAGTGAACGCCTGGTGCATGCCGGGCGGAAAAATTGCGGTCTATACTGGTATTATGCCAGTGCTGAAAACCGAAGGCGCGCTAGCAGCGGTTTTGGGCCATGAAGTTGCACACGCCACCCGCCGGCACGGCAAACAACAGTACGCGCGTTCCATGAATTCAAATCTTTTAGGTTTAGTGGTGGGGGGCGCTTCCATTGTGGGTGGCCAACTGCTCTGCAAAAGTCCTTCGTGCAGAATGATTACTGGATTAGGCGGAGCCGCCGCCGGTTTAGCTGTGACTTTCTTTTCCCTGAAATATTCACGTAACGATGAAAACGACGCGGATCACTTTGGTCAGCAGTATATGGCAAAGGCTGGGTATGAACCTGCTGAGTCCATAAAACTTTGGGAACGAATGGGTGCGGCCAGCGGAGGAAAAGCTCCTCCCGAAATTCTGTCGACTCATCCATCTGATGAAACCAGGCGAGCTAAACTTCGAGAAATGCTTCCTGAGTCAGAGAAGCTTTATCAACAAGCGCCAAATAAATATGGAATTGGCGAAAACATAAAATAAATAAAGTTAATGGAACGCCAAACTTCCCTGGGCGGATAGGTTAGTGATGAAAGATGCGATCGTGGGAAACCGCGTTGAGATGAATTGTTGGTTTGCGGCGCAAGAATAAAATAATGCCATGGTTTCCGCGAACGCTTCAGAGGGATGGTTTGCGCAGTATGATCCGCAGTGATCATTCATTAGCCTTATGAATCTCGGATTTTCCTGCCAGAGTCTTTCCCAAGGGGCTGAACCAGAAATCCTTCGTAAGCTATGCGCGGAATCTAAGGTGTGTGCAAGCTCATGCAATACGACATTGGCCGCTTGGTAATTCACATATAATCGGTTCACAACTACTCTCATGGGAATATTAAGGTATGGCATGCCACCCGTGGCGGAGACCGTGTTCCAACTCCGGCCGTCGAACGATAACGGTCGAGTTGACGACCAGCTCGGATCCTCCGAAACGCCTCGCCCTTGGAGAATATGGAACCGTCCCTGAGCTAAATTTATTTCACGCCTCAGGGACTCGGGAAATTTCAAAAACTCAAATGCGAACTGAATGACATATTTCTGTTCAAGATTTTGCGTGATTCTTACCACTCGGTTTTGCGTTAGCCACAGTTCAAGCGTTCCCTGACCAAGCGCATTCCACTCCGCTAGAGAAGTAATCCCTTGGGAGCAAAAACTAAACGGCCGTGGTGTGGGAGAATTTGAACCAGCTTCCTGAAAGTCGAGGACTTGCAATGGCGAAAAATGAGTTTTCGAATGAACGGCACGATGTGGTTTGCCGCACCCGCCGAAAAGTATCGGCAAGAGCGTGAACGCGACAATAAAGGCTATGGGCATCAATGGTTCCTATAGCTGAGCAACCTATTCATGAGTGAGTCGTTTGTAAATATGAGTTGGCTCAGTAGCCAATAGCGCAAAAGAGATGATATTTATGAAGTATATGAAATATCTTGGAGCCTTACTGATTTTTTTAAGCCTAAGCAATTTAGCGTTCAGTTTTGACGATAGTGACAAGGCCAAAGAGCTTCATAAATCTGCCGCCTGCCTCAAAGCGAAAATTGACGATTTGAAATTTGACTCTGCAGCACAGGCCTGCGCAGCCAAAGCCCTGAACCTGGCCAAAGAATATATAAACAATTGGAATGCAGGAAACGCCATCCACGATGCTAATTTAGTTTTAGGGATGGACGCCCTAAGCCAAAAGAAAACATCCGAAGCATCGGCATTTTTAATTCGTTCGGCGGAAATTAACGGTTCCCCTCAACTCAATTCATTTGGGCCAAATATGGTGTTGGCGAAATCTTTGATTGAGAAGGGCGAGCAGGCTGCCGTACTCAAATATTTCGCCCTTTGCAAAAAGTTTTGGAAAGAAGATCATGGGAAACTGGCTTTATGGACCACCCAAGTTCAGAAGGGTCTAACTCCCGATTTTGGCGCAAACCTGCATTATTAGGCACTCCCGGGGCTCCATTGTTAAAATTTTTTGGACTATAAGTAATTTAAATTTACTTAGCGGGCATCGAGCCCGCTAAGTACGGCCTCGGAAGGTACTCCGACGGGAATCTTTAGCTCTAAGGGAGCGTAATGCTTTGTGCGGACCTCGTCGGTGCCCAGCCCCGCGGGCTCCCACACGAGGATTCTTATGGCGTTATGTAGTTGTCGGGCATCACCTAATTCTAGGGCGTTTAAGTGCGCGTGGAAGGCCGGGCGATCCGTCATCCAAAGCTGAAGCATTTCATTCTGAATTTTTTGTTTCACTAAGGTCAGTGCATCCTCCACGGTAAAATCCATCCTGTGCAGACGCAATTTGGCCTCATGCCAGACCAAGGGAAGCCGGTTTGGTTGCTCTCGAACTTCGGTGAAACTGTTAATCATGGCCGGATATAAGTCGGGCGCAAAAACTTCGGCAAAGGTCAGGAGGTCCTGGGGTCGCATGACAAAAAAGGAAACGAGGCCATGAGCCTTGGCATAAGGTGGGCTCACGGAAATAGAATGTTTGCCGAATTCGCCAGGACTTGTGTGCTGAACTGAACTTTCGGAACCATTGGTTCGGAACCCATTGGTTAACCAATTCCAAAAGCCGCGTTTATTCTGAGCCGGGACCGCGGGGGATTCCCTTATAACTTCTATATAGAAAAAGACGCTGTCGTCGGATTTCAGGAAGTCATGGTTAAATATGCCAGTATTCCTGCCCCCACCTAAACCGGAACGAACAAGCTGATAGGAACTTAGCAGGGGGAAATTCACCTCACTCTGAAACCTCACGTCAGTGTTGTGAACGAAACGAAATCCCAATTGAGCAATGGCCGCCCGTAACCGTCGTAAACTTTCTGCAGATCCCAATTTTCCTGGCGTTTCAGGTGAGAGTCCTTGGAGCTCGGTGGGCTCACCCCCCAGTAGGACCGTGAGGTTATTTTTACTTAGAGAGGTTAGGGCTTCCCGCCCGGTCGTTAAATTTTCGGACACTGGCGTCATAGAGTGGCCGTGTTCAACAAGTGCTGAAAGCAATGCCTGGTCTTGGAGCTTTAATAAGTTTTCGGAAGAATAAAACCGGGCGAGCCATTCTAAATACCCGTTAATATGCTGCCAAGATGCCGTGTTTTGCTCTCCAGCTGGGGCCTTAGCCTGAGCGTCCAGATAACGACCAAAGTTCGGAGAAGCCATCATATCGTTTAAATTAAAACTCTCAACGACGACCGAGCCTACGAGACGTTTCCGGGTCAAGAGGTCGCGATACTGTGGGGAAACCATGCCCGATATCAGGGCCTCGCAAATGTCTCGGGGCCCCTCGGATGCCTGAATAGCCGGGGAAAACGCCATTATCCACGCAAACAAGCCCAGTAGCCCTAGGCACTTATTCGATCTGCCTCGAAATGGGTGGCCGTCGTTGCTAAGGAGGAAAACCATGGTCAGCTACTTAGCATTTTTTATAAATTAAATAAATTTATATGTCTTTAAATGCTAAAATCGTGGGTCAGGCGGGTTAAGGCTGTCGTGCTTATTCTATTGGGCAAAAGAATACGAAAAGTAGAGCCCACCCCGACTTCTGATTGCATTTCAATGTCACCTTCCAGCAGCGATAATAACTCTTTAATCAAACAAAGGCCTAGCCCCAGGCCCCGTGGTGTCCAAACCGTTGACGAGTAAATTTTATCAAAAGGCTCAAAAAGAGTGCTGCGCCGCTCTTCCGGAATTCCTAATCCCGTATCTTTGATCGCCACT
The DNA here is from genome assembly GCA_964475985.1 of uncultured Oligoflexia bacterium. GTDB lineage: Bacteria > Bdellovibrionota > UBA1018 > UBA1018 > CAYHWW01 > CAYYYP01. The sequence continues at coordinate 128,644 of CAYYYP010000003.1, forward strand.
TGCACCCCCTGAGAGCTCTGTTCACAAGTTACTTCGATGGAACCACTTGCCGTGAATTTCATGGCATTTTCAAGCAGGTTCAAAACAATCAATCGAAAAATTTTAACATCACTTTCCAGGTAAATAGGTTTAGTTGCTGCACCAGTTATGAAAAGTTGCAAATTTTTCTGCTCCGCCCTGGGTTTAAAGATTGCAACGAGCTCGCTAAGAGTCTCGTTCACCTCAAAGGACTGAATCTTAAATTGGAGATCTCCTTTTTCAAACTCTGAGTAAGTTAAAAGGGTATCGATGACCTTAACGAGTTGCTGGCAGGCCTGGGCGGCCCGGGCAAACTCCTTTGCTTCAAGGTTTGATAAGTCGTTCACGCGTTGTTTTTTCAACAACTGAAGGGAGAGCTCAACTATCGTAAGCGGAGTTTTTAGTTCGTGGGAAACCATCGAGAGGAATCGGGACTTAGCGCGAAAGCTAAGCTCGCCATGATACTGCGCGAGCTCCAAGCACTGAGTAAGATTTTCAAGCTGGCTCTTTCGTTCAACTATTTCTGCGCTGAGAGAGTGTAAGTCTCCGGTACTTAGCTTCAGACTTTCAAGCAACAGATCGCGGGACTTCTTAATCGACATGAGATTTTTCACTCGGGCCAATACTTCAGCTATGACGAAAGGCTTCATGATGTAGTCGTCAGCGCCGTTAGACAATAGGCGAATCCTCAGCTCATCATCCGCCTTGGCCGTCAAAATGATAAATGGGGTGTTCTCAAATTTTGGATTTTCCCGCACAAGAGCCAATACGTTTTCACCACTCCGTCGAGGCAGCATCATATCGCATAGAATTAAATCCGGGTTGAGCTGCGTCGCCATGTCTAAACCCTGCTGACCGTCGTAGGCTATGTGCACCTCATAAAAATCAGAAAGGCATTCCGCGAGATAACGATTGAGGTCTACGCTATCTTCAATGATCAAAACGGAACCTTGAGGTTGTGCCACGGTTCTTTCAGATATCGGTATAAGAGGCGGAGTCGCTAAAGGCGACTTCTTCGGCATGAGCTCATCAATCAAAGAACGGGTAACGTCTTCGGACGGAATGATTTGCGGTGCACTAGATTGGCTAATTTTTTGGAACTGAGCTTCAATCGATAGATCTTCAAATTGAACACAAAACTTAGCGCCTCCACCGCTTGAAGGTTCCACCCATGTTTTGCCGCCATGGAGTTCGGTAAATTCTTTTACGATAGATAAGCCCAGTCCGGTGCCACCGTGCTGACGCGTGTCCACCGCCTCACCTTGGTGGAAGCGGTCAAATATTTTTTCAGATAAATGAGCCGGTATGCCTGGGCCATTGTCTTCAACTTGCATTTTGACGTGGTTTGCTTCTATCGCCAGTGTACAAGAAATCGTCGCTCCTTCAGGACAAAATTTAAAGGCGTTGGAAACTAGGTTGAGTAAAATACGTTCTACTTTTTCAGGGTCAACGACAGCTTCAAGAGTTTCCGGAGCTTGCACGGAAAACTGAATCTTTCGGTCAGCAGCCACCACGTTGAAGATCTCCAGCACTTTTCGGAAGTGGGCGGCAAGATCAATTTTTCTACAGGCAAGACTGTGTTTGCCGGCTTCAATTTTTGCAATGTCTAGAAGGTCGTTAACGTGCCTTAAAATGAGTTGGGATTGCCCGATGATCAGTTCCAGGGGCGCTCGTTCCGAAGGGCTTGCCGAGACTTTCAATAGCTTACGAGAATGTTCTAAGATCAATGTCAGGGGGGTTCTAAACTCGTGACTGATATTGGCGAAAAAACGTGATCTTAATTCTTCTGCACGCTGAATTTTTTCGTTAGATTCCGCCAACTTTTTTTGACTCTCTTCGATGGAAATCAGTCGGGAAAAAGATTCTTTTTGAAGCCGCTCCTTTAGCCAGCCGCAACCTATGGCAAGTAAAGTCGTCCATAAAAAAAATGACATATTATTGATGAATAGGTCGGGTCGATCAAACGTCAGCCCACTCTGAATCAGGATTGGGACATAGTAGCCAGCTAAGATCACTATTGCGCCGCAAACGATCTGGGAGATTTTAGGGAGCAAAATTCCGGCCACCAAAATTACGAGGTTTACGCCAGCATAATACGGACTTTTATAGCCTTCTAGGATGAGGCACATTCCGGTGATGCTCAGGGAAACCGTCGCAAAATAAATAAGGACAGCGGCAAAGGGTTTCTGTTTCACGAAAGAAGTTCGACTGGCGAAATACATAATTCCGCAACCGAAGGCAGCCAAAATCCGCATCAAAACTAATACTGGAAACTGCTCCGGATGGGTGAACCAATCAAGAATGACCCCCGGGGGAAAGAGAAACATCGAGAGCAAAGTTGCAGTGCGATAGCCCTTATAAACTGTTTCATTGGCGTATTTTTCATAACGCGCCCGATCGCGCTCATTCCAAATGATATCTGCCCTCATGAAACACAGTTCCTACCCTTAATCTTCACCAGAGCAAGTGTTTAGTACACGCATGCCGCGTCATCCAATGAGGCATTCACGGATGACGCGGCATGCGTGTACTAAGCGGATTTCCCGGCTTTAGCATCCCCGGCTTCTTTCATGGGACAACGAAAAAGCTGTCCGATAACTTCTTTATAAGGACTCGCAAAAAATGCGAGATAGATTTCTAGGGCACCAAGCAACAAGGCTAGGGGAAGCCCGCTTGGTGCTAAAAAAGCGTGCACTAAAAAAATATTGAGGATGATAGGCGCCAAAACCACGAGGGCAAGCGGCACATAGGCTCCAATCAAAAGGAGAAGTCCGCAAATGACTTCAGTACCTTTGAGAAGCGGAAAGAAATAACCTGAGGCCATTAACCCGCCGCTGAAGGTTTGCATTTTTTCCGGGATGTCGGTGGGCATTGGAATAAAATTTAAAAAACCATTCAAGCCAAATACGAAAAACATGAGTCCTAAAAGAATACGAGCGATCATCGGAAGCTTGTTGCGCATATAAAATTCCCCTATGGGAAATAGGCTACATGGTTCATATGCTTTTTCAACAAAGGCATTGGTCGGAGAATGAGTTACGCCATTTCCATTTCTTTAATTTCATGACGTCCAGGATCACTAAGGGGGCCCAAGTGTCTGGGATTTCCCTCAGGCGTAGGGTCGTGCTAACAGCTCCATCAACTATGAGTTTATTTAAAACTGCCAAAACGTTGGCCGCAAAACGAATTCTAATTTTTAGTATCCTATCAATGGCATTTACGCCTGGCCTCGCTAAGGCAACCGACCCGTGGGCTTTGGTACCGGCCGCTCAAGCAATATTTTCTGAGATCGCCGCCCGGGCCGACATCGAACGTTCATTGAATGCTTACTCCACGGCATTTTATTTGAACTCTGCCATGGAAAGGATCTTAAGATCGTCGGCCGAAGGACGCAGCGTTTTGCGTCTAGAGGCTCTGGCACGAACGCCCCTTAAATTTTATCCTGATCATGGCGAAACGGAAACCGTCGATGATTTACATTTAGGCCCGGACTTACTTTTTGGCGCACCACTCACCGATGAGGGGCGCAAAAGAATATTAGACGCCTACGTTTTACTTTTTGAGATTGAGGTTGTTCATTTCGCCAACCAATTCACCACACCCCTTAAGCCAGGGGATGATGCGTTATTTCAAATTTGGGAAGAAGAGCTTTTAACCTACTCAGGGCTCATTGATATATTTCAAACTCTCATTGGTGAATACTACAAGGCGACCGTTTTAGAGAAGGAACCCGCCCCCAAAGGATTTGAAGATTTCATGGGCGCGCTTGACCGGCTCATTGAGCGTAGCGAATCCACCACACGAAGATACGCGGCCTATGTATTGGTCAGTATGGCCTACTCACTGAAAACCGCGGAGGTGAAAATCACAAATCGTAGGGAAGGCAGTGAGACGAAAAGTATAGGCATGCCATTTCCTGATTTTTTAACGGCCATCATTTTAAAATATTCAACCGATCAAGACCCTTGGATCGCAAAGATGTTCAGGTCGATTAAAAACGCCGCAAATTTGACGGGCGAAGAGGTGGTTCGCCTTATCGAAAAGGATAGATCCTGTGCTGCGGCAATGGGGGACGGGAAGAAAAAGAAGAACTGAAAATATTAACCCGGCGTACATTTCGCACTTACAACGGTAACGGGTTGGTCAAAGGTTTCGCGTGGTAGGTAATATCGTACAGAAACCTCAGGTGCTCCTAACGGTGCTTCCGCTTCAGCAACTATGAGTGAACCGTGGGGAGTTCGGTAATTCACCGCAAGGCTTAGGTTCCTGCCGCCACGGACATTATCGCGGGAAATAGTAACGCTGTGGGCGTCGGCGTCCCATGGTGAAAGCAAAGTGATGCCAGGTCCAGGTATTCTAACGCTTCCCGCGGCGTTGGCAAAAGCCGTTTCGGTAATTGGACTCATGCTATCAATAGGGTTGTTGCGGTGTGCTTTGGCGGCGGTACAATCGTAGCGATAGGCGATTTGCGGGGTAGGAGCAGGGCTCGCATCTGAAGTGACCGATGCATCACCGGGAGCACCCCCGTCCAATGCTTGCTGCGCGTTTACGGAAGCCGCAAAGGCCAACAACGCTAAGATAATCGCTGTGGAAAATTTCGAAAATTTGTAACGAATCATTGATTACTCCTCAAGGCCCGGCGCTTTCTACAACGGCCCAGGGTAATTGTCAAAATGGTGAGCAAATTTTTAGTGAGACGAGCGACAAAGAGCAAATACAGAATATTTATAGCCGTACATTTAGGGGACGTGATCCGAAATCGTCGCGCCAGAAGCTGTATTACGGGCCGGGTTAATCGCCTAACTAGGCGCGCATAGAACTTCGGGCACACCCAAAGTACGATCTCCTTCATTAGGAGACGCTTTACATGCTTAAAGTTTACACCTGCATTTGGTCCGACGACAAAGCCACCGAAATGGCAAAGTTTTATAAGTCAGTTTTTAAGGGCACGAAGGTTGGTAAAACTTCGTACTGGGGCGCCAATCCCATGGGGGTTAAGGATGGTTCCGTCCTAACTATGCACATCACGGTGTTAGGGCAAAAGATTATGCTTTTGAACGGCTACTCCAAAATGCCATTCAATGAATCCATATCTTTCGTGGTGCCATGCAAGAACCAACGCGAAATCGATACATACTGGAAAAAGCTCACGAGTGGCGGTGGCAAAGCTGTGGAGTGCGGATGGCTCATCGATAAATTTGGGGTGCGCTGGCAAATCACGCCCGCTGAGTTTGATAAGTGGAACACCAGCAAAAATAAAAAGAAAAAAGAGGCCGTGATGAAAGCCATGTGGACGATGGTGAAGCTCGATCGTGAAAAGCTGAAGAAGGCGTTTGAGACCGCTTAAGTTCTAACGGTCTTCCCTTCGGTGTTCGATACTCCGACAGTAGCTTAGGCGTGCCTTGAGCAGGGGATCTTGGAGAAGTGATTTTGAACAGTGCGTCCATAAACGCTGCCAACCAATCGCCCATCGAATGCTACCTGGCTACGAAGTACGGAAATAGGATAGGCCATGGCTGTTAGCCGCGGATAAGATTAAGCTCTGGGGAAATGCTAAATCACAGATTGCTCGAATTTTATTGGGCAGAGTTGATTTTCCCAAGTAGTTAAATTTTTATGGGTCATATTCTAATTATTGCGTTCATTCTATTCGCTCACTCACTAAATGCGTTTGCGGGGGGCTACGAAAAGCTTACTTTAATCCCGGGACGTACAGTTTCTATCTCCCAAGGCTCCCAAGCTGTCTTCTACAACCCGGCAGGGCTGGCGCGCACAAGAGGGGCAGAACTCAGTTTTGATGGAATCGTATCAGCAGTATGGGCATCAGCGCCGCTTTTTTCCGTAAACGGTAATGCGACCCAAGGGGCGGATCCCATTCGTAGTGATCTGCTCGTGACGCCGGCGGCCCAGACGTTTCTCTCCTACGAAATCACGCCTCGGTGGGGCGTAGGTTTTGGTTTGTTTGGTTCGGGTGGGTTAGGTGTTGACTATGGAGAGGTGAATTTTAATTCCGCATTTTCGACTTTAAAGCCAAAAAATAGTGCAAAAGCTGCATTTATTGAAGGCTCCCTTGGCATGGGTTACGAAGTGCTCCCGGGGTTTCGTTTGGGTGCGGCCTGGCGGGCCATGATGATTCGAAACGAAATCAAAGCCGGAGCGCCTTTAGACTTGAACTTGGATGGCAGTCCCGATTTGCTGGCTTCAATTGAGACCAATAATCTTTCTGATTTTGTGTTCAATGGATTTCGTTTTGGTGCCCAATATGAGCCGGAAAATTCTTTCTGGGGTGTCGGCGTGGTTTTGCGCACGGCGACTAAATTCAAAGTGGAAGGCGAGACGACGGGAAAATTCCAGCGGCATGGCTCGACAAACATTGAATCCATCACAGGAGGCAAACTTGCTTTAGAAAGTGAGTTTCCGCTCAAGGGCTCGGTGGGTTTTCATTTGAGGCCCTCTCCAAAAGTGCGAGTGCATACTGAATATAGTTTTACGCATAATACAAATAACAAATCCCTTGTGGCCTCCGGTGATGGGCTTGCGTTTTCTTCCGTAGTGACCTTGCCCGCATCGTCGGTATTTACGAAAGCTACGCACTGGCGCAACGAGCATGCGCTGAGGTTCGGAGGACAGGCCGAAGTGGTGGAAGATTGGATACTTCAAGGCGAGTATGCTTTCGCCACTCAAGTGGTGCCTAACCATCTGGCGAGCGCATTTTCTTCACCCCCAGGGATGGAACACGCCTTTGCGCTTGGTGTGTTGACGAAAATCATGGCGGGGAAAGCCGATCTGCAAATTGCCGCGACCTATGATTTCATGAATGGAACCGGTAGTAATTCACAATTAGGTAGCCTCAATGGTCGATACCACCAGTCCTCGGCGGCTGGGTTGGTGAACCTCACGAGACGATTTTAGGAATTTTAATTTTATTGCCTGAATATAATGGAATCACCATGAACGGGCTGAATGGGTCGGGAGACTTCAAGTCATTGGGTGTCTATGGCGATTCCAAAAGCTTCCTTTCACATTTTTTTGCCGCTTTCGCCTCGGGTAGCTCGCGCAGCACGGTGACCGTTTGGTGGAAGCTTGCGAGCATATTCGTCAAACGTTTCTCTAGCTGGGGGTTTGTAATCGTCGTCTGATCATCTGAAAGCTGCTCATCAATGTTGGGGAAAAAAACTGGTACGTGAAATGGTGCGCCCTTCATGAAAAGAATGACCTTCGTCAACTCGTCAATCGCTGGCCTGCCACCGTCGGTCGTTCCGGCGCCTTGAGCAAGAGTTAGGTGTTTCACTTTTTGAGCGGAGCGTTGAAGGCGTCGAGCTTACCGCTACCGGAATGCGCCTGCTGCAAAAACTCCAGGAAAATCAAGTGAGGCTCAGAAGCGAAGTAAATGAGTGCATCAAGAATCCAGAAGTTTCACCGCTCAGGATCGCTTGCTCCACAAATTTTGGCGTCAAGTATGTGTTGCCCACGTTGCAGGAGAACGCATCCGCTTTTTCAGTTCCGCAAGTTTCCCTCGTTCGTTCTTCGGCAGCCATAACGTTTCTTGAAAAGGGCCAAGCAGATTTCGCCTTCGTAGCGCTTCCCAAAGCGCCGCGCGGTTTCCGTTGGTTATTCCTCAAAAAGGATCAAGCCGTAATCGCTGGCCGCAAAGGTAGGTTCGATCATATCCGTAAGGTCAAAAGCATCGCTGCGCTGAACAACGAACCTTGGGTCTATTTAGCAACTTCCAATGATGCTAGCCCGCTTGCCTACGCGGGCAGGAGCGGTTTTGCAGTCCATGGGATTTTTGAACTTAGGACATTGATCCTGGGGGGCCACGCCATTGGAGTCACGCGCGTCGACAACTACAGCGAGGCTGAACAAAAACAATTGGTATATGCCCCCGTCATACCCAGAGAAGAGAAGGTCAGTATCTATTTGATTCATCAGCCGACACTCGCATCCCGCAAACGCAAACTCATGATGGAGCTAGTCGAGCGGTTGAAGGTGAGATGGTAGGCCCGAATGCTAAAGGTTCAAAACATCAGAATCGAGTTAGGTATTTTCTTTTTATCATCCCACTAAAATGAAAGGGCTTACAAGGAATCAGGTCTGCCCGAACGATCCGCTAAAGTAAGTATTAGTTCTGCGGCCCTTAGATCAGAGGCATATGCGTTAAAAACCCGTTCGCCAAATGCAGTAATGTAACGCTCTCGGGTTTCCTGAAGCCGCCGGTGAAGGACCATATAAGCCGGCCTTGCCAGGGGTTTGCCGCTGGGTTGCTGCGCTAGCGGAAAGGCAGAAAACAAATTGAATTAAAGGCAGTAAATTTTTCATATTTTGATGGGTCTTGGGAATGGGTCATTAAAATAAATTGTATTTATTTATAACCTTAATTTGGAACGGCTTACCGCTGAGTACATTTCGAGTTTAAGGCTTCCTTGAAAGAGGGTCTCGGAGTTACACGACCTATTGACGATTACAGAATGCGGTCAGATATCGCAGTTTGAATAATTTCCAAGATGCGAGGTTGCCACACCGGTGCTAGCTCTTCCCATCGATACGTTCTGCCGACAACACTGAGAAGCGGGGCTATAAATCCAGAAAGTATATGTTCATAGCTGAGCCCTTGCAAATTCACTTCACTAGCCAAAAGGTAAAGGATTTGAATTTCGGTTGAGAGTTCAAGAGCATGCCGATCGCCCGGGGGCTTATTTATATACAAGGTGTTTCCGTTGAGAACAAACCTGGACTGAAGTGCAATGCCAAGTTGGGAGGCATTGGGATCAATGGTTACCCACATCACACCCACGGGCATTAGCTCCAAAATCTTTGAAAAGGCTCCGCGCGGTAACCTATTATTGAACGCTTCTAACGGCCGCTGATCCAGAGCCGTTAGCATTCGATTTAGCCAGCTGCGTCCTAACGTTCCGTCACTCAAGAATTTTGCTTCGGTTAATAGTAAATCAATCTTTTTGACAAAATCACGATGAGGCTGAACCGTTGCCCATTCTTCTGGCAGAACACTAAAGTTTGAAAGCTCCTGATTTAATACTGCCAACGGATCCACTTGTCGCACAACCGTGGGCGGAGCTTGGTACTGAAACTTTAAAGATGTACGCGCGAACTGTTCCGGTAGGCCTAACCAAATTGTAGCGATTTGTGAGGGTGTATAGAAACGGGTTAAATCATTTATGACTTTTGCCGAAAGTGCTGCCCATGCCGACTGTTGTAATTGTACGGGGTCCTTTTCAAAAGCCCTAAACACAAATACCGCCTCCGCAAGGGTCAACTTGGGAGAGTCTACTAGGCTTTTTTCAAGTGATTCGATCCTAACCATTGGACGATTTATAGTTTCCAGGAGCCGCCGAAAACGAACGGGATCATCTGGACTAAACCGCGGTGCCCACCAAAACCAATGCCATGGATTTGACTGGTTAGCGCCCAATGATGGTGGAATTAGGATGTCAGTGACATCAGTAATATTTTTGCCCAGCCGATAAGCTGCACCCATGATTCTAAGTCGCTTAATAATTTGGGAACGATCGAAGATACTCGACAGCAGAGAATGGTATTGGGCGAAGATAGTATCATGCGGGGACACCGTATTCGGGGATCGGTTAATCAAAGCTTCTAACATCGCAACAATAGTTTGGTCTGAAACCTCGGTACGATGTGCATCTAGAAACTCAACCAAGGCAATCCGAAGTATTGCAAAACCCAACCAAGTTGAAGAGTGTTTTTCCCCAGCTATACCAACCAGCGGGATCACAAAAGGACTTGGTACTATTCCATCGAATTCAGATAATGGGTGTTCACTTTGAATCAGTAATTCTAATTCATAGGGATCTAGAACTCTATTTTCGATAGCTGCGATAAGGGCGTTTGGGCAGGTCGGGATGAGTTCTAATGTACTTAGCTCAGACGGGGGGGTGGAAATACCATTATCCGTCGACGCTTGGGTTGCTACAGGAAGCGCTATTAGGACTAAAAACAACCGTATGAACGGGAACATGGGTCTTCGAGTAACATGCATGCGGTCTATAAACAAATAATATTTGTCTCGGGCAAAAGGGGTGGAAGAGGTCGTCAAGACTCTTCTTAGTTATATCGATAACAGGAAGGGCCTAGTCATTTGTCCTGCCGTAGTAGGCCACCTGGTTTGCCTACTACTGGGTCTGATTGTCACTGGGAGGTGACCAAACATTTTCATTTCGACCTAAGGGCCGGTAACGTCTGTAGGACTTCCGCCAGATTGGATATGAAAGAAAAATTCCTGCGCCTGCTAAAGCTGCATAAGTATTTGAAAGTAGGAAATAAGAGATCCAAAAAAATTCTTTAGCTATAAAATATTTTGTATTTAGTTTGTAACATTCAACGTCTGGAACGAGCTTTGCGCCTTCTTTTTCTTCCATACGGCTTGAAACCTGGAACTGTAAAAACGAGATAAGCACAGCAAGTGCGCCAACCCATTCCTTCCCCCCGCCGCTCAGGTGGGCGACGGAAGCCAGAAGAGTCGCCACAACCGCGGCTTCATACATCCATGTCTTGGGCGTGAAACCACGGTTTGGTAGCGACGCCATGTTTTGGGTGAAATTACGACTTTGTTCCAGGACCTGGGTAAGTGGAAGTAGGATGCTGCCATTGAACGCGGAATTGATTTGGCCCGGCTTCAGAGCTAACGCTGAAATTAGATAATTCCCCAAATTTTCACCATCTTTTTCCTGGCGAATAACGGCCACTGTGTTGGGAGCAAGAATTTGAGGGGACAACAGCTCGTCGCTGATGGCGATTGAAATTTCACGTATAGTACCTAAGTCGATGTTATTTACAGCCCTCAATCCCACTCGGTGAAAGCCAAATTCCTGCACTATATTAACTTCGACATGAGTGTCTTCGTTGCTCAAAAGGTCCCTGAAATCTCTAATATTTACGTTGTTAGCGTCGTGTATAGCAATATTGGCATAGCTAACAACCAGTGGTGAGAAATGGTTGAGGTTCACCGGAAGTTCGATGCCATTCTCAAGTAATGCCGCACAGGAGACCTGAAAAGAAGCCGGTGTGTTCGCAAGCGCTGGACTCCCTATGGAAATCACCAAAATGAGGCAAATAATTTTTTCGATAACCAACTTCATAAGCAGTTCCCTTATCTCTTTGGTTCCAAAAAAGTCAATAAAAAATATTTATGCAATAATTTCAATTGAACGCCCACGAATCGCCGCAAAAATACCGTCACTAAGGAGCATTGCATCAAGAGTAGTGAAG
>CAYYYP010000004.1:0-30874 GCA_964475985.1 uncultured Oligoflexia bacterium
TCCATTCACCGCTTAGGTGAATAGAATCTATAAATATCCAAAACGCGTGGCCATTACATGTGGAGCCACTATGGAAATAGCTGAAATCATCGGGGCTTTAGGATTTCCGTTTTTATTAATCATCGTTTCTCAACCATCGGTACCCGGATTGTAACAGGCTTTTAAAAATCACTTCTTCCTACTATCCATGATGTCGAATTACCTATTCACCGATCGATTAAGAGATTCACCAATGCAGTGAGATTGGGTCGCCGTCCGTAATGCGGGTCGAGTCTCTTCAGATAATTCGTCATAAGCAATCACTTCAGAAGTAGCGGGAGCATCAGGATTGTTTTCCGCAACTCGTACCCCTGCACCGTTAGATTGCGTGATTGGATTCTGATGAGCAGTACGACTTCTAAGGTTAAGTTCATGGCGCATTAGAAGTGCCTCAATTGCAGGCTCATTTTGCTGCAGAATTTCAAGCGCTGTCGCACCCTGCTCACGGGTTAAAGGTTCCATTAAGCGAATGGGTACCGGCGCTATTTTTTTTGCTTGGGGATCGCGGCCGACCAGGCGCTTTAAAAACCGAGAGATTCTTTGGTGGATAGGCAACACTTCTTGAGACGCCAAATTTGAATTAACAACCGTCTCAGGCGCCGGAGTCGAAGTAGCGACCGTCCCTTGGGTGATTCTGGATGCCGTTGAAGGACTAGGATCTGCGCTTGCTTCTATTCGCAGCACGAGATCTCTAAAGTCTCGCATGAATTCATCGGATGGATCACGTACGGCGAAGGCATGAGAAAACGCCGCCTCGGCCGCTGATTTAAAATGTTCACGAAGCTCGGACGGTAGTCGACAAAAATTATCTAAATTTTCAATGAGGCGCCTTTGCGCGTGGCTTTCATTATCCAGTGCTTCTAAAGTCACGCCTTGCATCGGTCGCATGCGCTCCATGGCGCGGTCGCAGCGTCGCAGGAATTCGTCATCCGTTGGGGTAGGTATAAAATCGTTACGAAAGGGGTGACCCGATACCGCGTGTTCGCGCAGTTGCCGATGGCGATCCATTGCGGGACGCGCAGCATTTAGGAGCGCCTCGGCCTGCCTTGGAGAAATTCGGCTGAGATTATTTCCAAGTAAATGCAATGCCATCTCGGATGCAGAAAGTTGTAATGGAGAATTTTTCTTAAGGTGGCCTTTGAAAGTTAAAAGCTCGGCAACTTCTTGTGGATCGATGATGCTGCGTTCCTCAGTAAACACAAGATTTTGAAACATACGATGAATCAACTCCGCAGTTTCACCATCATTTACGGTGCGACCGATTCTGCGATTGATCTCCCTAAGGGTGCCGGCTCTCACGACCGAGTGGCGAAGATAACCACGAAGGGCCGCATATACTCCGTTGCGACGGGATTCAGTTAAATGCTTACGGTCCTTCTTTTTGCTATATAGCGCGGTGATTAACCTTTCAGGAATTGAGGCTAGATCTCGACGAGCCCTAGCGGATGGGTCTTCTTGATGGACATTAAACAAATTAAATTGATAAATTTGGTCATCCGTCAAGGAGCCAGCTAGTGCCCTAAAGGCTGACCACCTTATTTCAGGCTCAGCGGCGTGCTGGGCAAAATGCTGCAAGGCTTCGGCAACTTCTGGCAAGTGTGCGACAGACCGCAAGGCTTCGATTGCGTGTCGCTGTACATTGTCCCACTGATTGTTTCTGAGCTGATAGACAAGCGCCGCTACCACTCTCGGCTCGGGAATAAAAGGCGCTAAGGCTTTAACTACTTGCTGCGATGAAGATAGTTCCAGTTGGCCGTGGGATCTACGAAGATAAGCATTCATTACCTCCGGACGGTGAGCCTCAGACGCTAAAGTTTTGGCGCAGCTTTCCCGGACGGAATCGTGGGAAGCGATGGGATCATCGCTTTGAAACAGTGCCAAAATCGGTGCAAATGCTCCCCTATGTAACTCCCCTTTTAAACTTTCAACAATTTGCGCTAAAACGTTAGGCTCACGCCTTTATGCAGTCGTCGTAACAATGCCTTGGAAATATTCTCGTTGGGAAGAGCAAATGCTAAAAATTTAGCCGACTCTCTACGATACCAATCGCCATGATAATCATAGGGATCGTTCGCAGATCTCCATCTCGAAGGCGGAGGATTCTCCAGCCACTCCAACAAATAGCCAACCACTTCCGAGCGAACCAGAAGCGCACGCATCTTTTCTCGATAACCCGCTCGCGATTTGTCATCTACTACGAAAATAGTGCTATTCAGCAGATCAAACACTTCCTCGCGGGAATTGTAGTCCGTTCCGAATACCAGAGCTGGGTTTAAGAACAAAGCGATTCCTAAACCAAAAACGAGTGAACGAAAAATATTTGTATAGCGGGCAAAAATATTTAACAGCAAAAAGTATTCCCCTAAAAGGTTGAATTCCCTATTAGGAATCGGCAGAATCCTGCTTAAAATATATGTCGGCAGAAACTGCCGACTGCCATGATCTTTAGCCCGGCAGCGTCATAACCAAAGGCATGCCCTTGGTGATCACCAGAGTATGTTCGTACTGCGCAGTTAAGAACTGCTTACTCGTCGCAAGCGTCCAGCCATCACCGGTTTCAGAAACTTCGTGGGCGCCTGTAGAAAGAAAAGGTTCAATGGTGATAACCTGATTTTCCCGCAAAATACGTTTGTCCTTCGAATTGTAGAAATTAGGAATGAAGCCAGGCTCCTCATGCAGTGCGCGCCCCACGCCATGACTGCCAAGGTTTTTAATGACGGTTAATTTACTACGGTGAGCTTCCATTTCAATGGCCCGGCCAATCTGATTTAGTTTCTGCCCAGCCCTAGCTTCCTTTAATGCATGACTCAGCGCGCGTTGGGTGGCGAGGCAGAGTTCCCGTTTTACGCTCGACTCCGGAGGAATGATAAATGAGCCACCGGTATCCGCATAATAACCGTCGAGCTCAGCTGAGACATCAATATTCACGAGATCTCCCGCATTTAAAACCCGGGCGCTTGGAATTCCGTGGGCAGCTTCTTCGTTGACGCTGATGCAGGTGGTTCCTGGAAAATTATAGGTTAGCTTGGGCGCAGAACGTGCTCCATTAGCTTCAAGGAAAACGCGGCCTATCTCGTCAATTTCCAACGTTGTAATTCCCGACTCAAGCTGCATTGCCATATGCTGAAGGCAATTCGCTACGATACGACCAATCTTACGAAGGCAGGAGAGATCATTTTCTGATTCGATGGACATCTGCCCATGTTAACAAAGGGCAGCACAACGGTCATTACCGTAATGGCTTTCAAGCCGGATTTTTGACGTCCCGCACAACTATTCCACCTAAACTTTTTTCGTTTTAGTCCCGCAAAAAACAGATTAAAGATCCATCCTGTATTACATTTAAAGCATGACCGAGAGCCGTTCTTGCTGATGCTCGGTTATTTCATTGAGGAACCCTCATCATGAGTTCAGAAAAAACCATACTTCTCGTGGAAGACAATCGTGACGATGAAGACCTCACGTTGCGCGCTTTTAAAAAAAACAAGATTGATAACGATGTCGTCATCGCCCGCGATGGTCAGCAGGCGCTAGATTATCTTTTTGGCACTGGCGATCACGCAGGCAGGGATACTCGAATCATGCCGCGGGTTATTTTGCTTGACCTGAAGTTACCAAAAATCGACGGATTTGGCGTATTGCGACGCCTCCGAACTGATGACCGCACCAAACACCTCCCCATCGTGATCCTCACTTCCTCGAAAGAAGACCGCGATTTGCTTGAAGGTTATGATCTAGGCGCAAATAGTTATGTGCGAAAGCCCGTGGATTTTGCTGAATTCACCGAAGCGGTAAGGCAGATGGGGCTTTATTGGCTTGTTTTGAACGAAGCCCCTCCGTTATTGTGTCTGAGCAAGGCCGAAGGATAATTGATGTGGAGGAGACAAAGCCACTCCGCATATTAATGGTTGAAGATTCCGACGACGACGCCCAGCTGGAACTTCGTGCGTTGAGACTTGCCGGCTACAATCCGTCATATGAAAGAGTAGATACGGCAACCGGCCTAAAAGCCGCGCTTCAGAAAAAATGGGACATCGTCATCAGCGATTATCATATGCCCAATCTTACGACGGAAGAGATCCTGGCCACGGTAAAACAGCATGACATTGATCTTCCCATCATCATCATTTCCGGAGCCATTGGTGAAGACACCGCCGTGCAAACCATGCGTTCCGGGGCTTGTGATTACATCATGAAGGATAATCTCAAGCGACTCGATGGAGCCGTGACCCGAGAAGTGAGGGAAGCGAACCGCCGAAAAAGCTTGCGACAAGCTGAGCTACGGGCAGCGAAGAGATCTTTGGTCCAGTATGAAGTCATGGGTGTCTTGACTCAGTCGCTCAGCTTGCCGGATACGATCACAAATATCTTACGAATTGTCGGCGACACCCTCGAATGGAAAATGGGTGTTTTCTGGATTAAGCCTGAGCCTTCAAGCGATTTAGAACTATTTCAAACCTGGCGTTCCACAGTCGAGACCGGGCGCTTAGAGCTAAGTGAAGAATTGATAAATGCATTTACGAACAAACAAGGTTTGCTTTCCGAAATTTTGGAAAAGGGCCAGGCCCGCTGGTTCTCTAAACTTACGCATTCGCCCGAAGCTACGTTTCAAAGTGCCCTGGGATTTCCCATTCTGAACGGAAAAAACATCATGGGGATAATGGCATTTTTTGCGACGGATGAACGTGAACCCGATGAAGATCAGCTGCAGATGGCCATGACGATGGGCGGTCAAGTTGGTCAATACATGACTCGGTTGGACGCGGAGGAAGCGCTTCGGGCCACGGAAGCAAGGTATGTCGATCTTTATGAAAATGCGCCTGATATGTTCGCCTCGATCGCCGCCGGTAGCCACTTTCTCATTCAATGCAACCGAACATTTTCCGAAACGTTAGGTTACACAAAGGACGAAATCCTGAACCGTCCGATTTTTGACCTCATCCATGAAAATTGTTTAGCGGTGGCATACGCAACTTTTCAGGCTTCATTTCAAAATGACCGCGTGCACACGGCAGAACTTCAGTTCAAGCATAAAGATGGAAGGGCCATCGACTTAAGTTTGAGAACTTCCATCGTGCGTGATGACCGAGGAAAGCCAACGCACAATCGCTCGGTCCTGCGTGATATGACCGAATGGAAACGGATCGAAGAGAAACTTAGAAAGGCGGTCGAGCTTCGCGATGAATTTCTCTCCATTGCCTCCCATGAATTACGAACCCCTTTAACTTCGCTTTACCTTCAGCTGCAAATGCTAGAGAAAGCAGTAAAAAATTTAAAAGCGCCGTTGACTATGTTGCCGGAGGCCATCGCAAAAAAAATTGCCCTTTCTACCCGGCAAGCAAAACAGCTAGGGGATCTTATTGATAGCCTCCTAGATGTTTCGCGCATCGAACGTAATGAAATGACTTTGAATAAAGAAGAGCTGGACCTGGCCAAGTTGGTACAGGAGGTAGCGCAGCGTTTCAGTGAAGAAGCAAAACGCGCCGGTGGTGAATTAAGTTTCCGCTCCGAATCCAACGCGGTTGGCCGTTGGGACGCGCTACGAATGACTCAGGCCATTACGAACATCATTTCCAATGCGATTAAGTACGGAGCCGGCAAGCCCATCAATATTCAAGTCAGTGTCGCCAAAGACGTGGCGAGCATAAAAGTTCGGGACCAGGGAATAGGAATTGCCTCAGCAGATCAAAAGAGGATTTTTTCGAGATTTGAGCGAGCAATATCCCATCACCACATCAGCGGTTTTGGACTTGGATTATATATTACGCGGCACATCGTCCACACCCACGGTGGCCGAATCTATCTTGAAAGTGAGCTTGAAAAGGGCACCGTCGTCACGGTTGAATTGCCATTGAAAGAAGGGCTTATTCTTAATCGTCTGGAAAATTCCTAATCCGATATTGAACTTTAGCGAGTAATTGCAAACTGCATTTACTTTCGAATGCGTTCTCTAGTATTGGAAACATACCACTAGGAGAAGCTTCGTTGAAAAATTCTAAATCGCTGTCTCTGCTTTTATGCTGGGCCATGATTTCTCTGATAAGTCTTGCCGCTATCCCTGCCCTTGCAGAGGAATTTGCAGGTTTAGAGACGCACGCATTTTTGAGCCAAGGTTATATCAAATCCACCGGGAACGATTATCTGGCAAAATCTAAAAACACCGGCAGCTTCAACTTCACAGAAGTTGGAATTAATTTTACGAAGAAACTCTCTGACGAACTCAGATTTGGCGTACAACTTTTTACGCGCACTCTTGGTCCCACGGGCAACTTCACCACTAAGTTTGATTGGCTTTACTTGGATTACCACTGGTCAGACCACTTAGGCTTTCGGTTTGGCCGTGTGAAAGTTCCCTTCGGACTTTACAATGACAGCAGCGATATTGATTCAGCGCGCGCTTCAGTTTTGCTTCCCCAGTCGGTCTACCCCATCCAGAATCGCGATTTTTTACTCGCTCAATCCGGCATAGAACTTTACGGCTACTCGGGTTCCGGACCAGCCGGTGCGCTGGACTACCGACTTTACGCCGGCACGATTTTTCTAGGCCTTACTAATACTCCAGGTTCAGTGTTTCAGGTCAGGGATCTTAGCGTACCTTTCATTGCGGGCGGCCGGATTCTCTGGGAAGCGCCTTGGGATGGATTACGAATTGGTGGTTCCGTGCAAACTTTGCGGCTTGATACGGGTCTGGTTTTTGGCACCGGGTCAAATGTAGTGACGGCACAGGTTCCCGCCCTACTTTGGGTGGGCTCCATTGAATATGCTAAACACGATTGGTTGCTCTCCGCGGAATACAGTCGGTGGTACGTGAAAGCGACCCACAGCAGCAACCCGGCACTCTTTCCCGAAACATCCGTCACCAGTGAACGAGGTTATGGGATGATTTCCTACCGCGTTACGCCTTGGCTGCAACCTTCGACCTACTACTCTATTACTCACCCCACCGTCCGCAATCGTTCGGGAAGGCAAAATCATCAGCATGATTTTGCAGCTACTTTAAGGTTTGATATCAACCGGTTTTGGTTAGTTAAGCTTGAAGGGCATTATATGCTCGGGACCGCGGGGCTTACTCCGACTCTAAATGACGATACGCCCAATGCATCTGCGGAAGAACGCTGGGGAGTTTTCCTGGTCAAGACTACGGCTTATTTTTAAGGAGTTCGAATGCACAAGTCCATTGCCATCGCCCTGCTTTCATTCCTTGGATCATCGACCATTCCGCTACTGGCTGAGGAAAATCTGACCAAAAGTGAACTGGGCTTCTCCGTAATCGTGAACTCACAAAATACCATTGGTAGCCTTGATCGGAAATTTTTGGCGGATGTGTACTTCAAAAAGATTACGCGTTGGCCCGCTGACGGAACCATTCTTCCCATTGATTTACGGGCAGATGCTCCGGCCCGAAGAAAATTTTCAGAATTTGTACTTAAACGTTCCGTGATGGCCACAAAAAGTTATTGGCAGCGTTTAATTTTTTCCGGTCAAGATGTGCCGCCACCAGAATTTCTCAGCGATGAGGAAGTCATCCAGTACGTTCTTAAGAACCCAAATGCCATTGGTTATGTCGCAAACACTTCGCTTAGCCCCACCCTTTCGGGCGTTAAGACCATAAACATCAAATGAGGTCGGCGATGCGATTCACCCTTCGCGCTAAACTTTTGACCATCGTGATCACATCAACCTTGGCGTTTGGGATTCTCATTGCGGCAGGTTTTATTCTTTCAAATCGTCTGGAAAAACAACTTGATAAAATTCAGGCGCATTATATCCCAATCATCGAATTAGGACCACGCTTGGAAGCAGACTTCGAGCACATCCATCGCAGCTTCCAAGACAGCGTTGCTTCCCAGGATTGGGAGGCACTGGAAAAGACTGAGGTTCTAAAAAACAATTTTCTTTCAGATCTCAACGCCGCGGGCAATGTGGTTGAACCATCTCAAGCTTTAGAGCTCGCAAATAGCATCGAAGATTATTTCACCTCCGCCTATGATGTTTCTAAGCGGCTTCTCCTCCAGGAAACTGGAGTGTCACTTGTGACCGCCATGGTGGAAATGCAAGCAAAACAAGCTCGGACATCCGCGCTCCTCAAAAAATCCGCAACGCTTGACCGCACAAAACTTATGGAAGCTTTCGCAACCATTTCAAAAACCCAGGCCGCAAGCGCTCGTATTTTAATTGGCGTCAGCCTCTCCTGCCTAGTGTTAGTCACATTTCTCATTTTGGGCTTGAGTCGCAGCGTGCTGACTTCAGTGACCGGACTGTCCAAGGGATTGAGGCGTTTTGGCCAGGGAGAGTTTGACCAATCGATTTTGATCGCAAGACACGATGAATTGGGTGATGTCGCAGAAGAAGCCAACCAAATGGCCGATCGGATTCGAGGACTGTTAAAGGACTTAGAATCTTTCAGCTATTCGGTAGCTCACGACCTGCGGGCCCCTCTGCGAAGCATTCAAGGATTCAGCGCTATTCTGATGGAAGATCATGGTTCGACTTTATCCGAAGACGCAAAAAGTTCCCTTGATAGAGTGATCAAGGCCGCAAAAAAAATGGGTCAGCTTATCGATAGTTTGCTGAACCTTTCGCGCATGTCACGCAAGGAAATGACAAAGAGGCAGGTGGATCTCTCCACTATCGCGCAAGAAATCGTGAATGATTTACGAAATGCCGATCCCCAAAGGCAGGTATCAGTAACGATCCAGCCAGGAGTAATGGTTAAGGGCGACCCTGAGCTCCTGCAAGTCGTGCTCACAAATTTGGTTGGAAATGCCTGGAAATACTCTGCCAAAAAACCTGATGCATCAATTCAATTCGGGGAAAAACTCTCGGATGGGCACCGAGTTTATTTTGTTAGGGACAACGGTGCGGGTTTCGATATGCAGCATGCGGAAAAACTTTTTGGCACTTTTCAACGATTACACACCAATGACGAATTTGAAGGCATAGGAATTGGTCTTGCCACGGCCCACGGAATTATTCATCGGCACGGCGGCGCGATTTGGGCTGAAGCAAAACCCCAGGAAGGCGCTACTTTTTACTTTACATTATGGGATAGAACCAAACTGGGAATTGCGTAAAACTTTCGAATAAAGTCGTATACCTTTGCGCATATTGAGGACCGCCTCAATGAAAATTCCCGGCACTTACGCATTGCACATTGCGCAGACATCCTTGCGGTCCTATTCATTCGTGTAAATGTCTATAAGAATTTTAATCCCAGTATGTGCCATAGTCGTGCTTTTCAGTTTCACCGCCCAGGGAATTCCTGGGCCTCAAAATGACTTGAGGAGAACTAATTTCGGGGAAATTAAAGCTCTTTTTGACGTGGCAAGCGCACCGTCGATTCAAACTGCGATGGGTTGGCATTCCGGGCGGTGCTACACCTTTGGACACCCAAATGCGGCGTATGTAGGTCGTGCAATCATAGAAAGCAGAGCTACGGATAGTGACCATGGCCCGCTTTTTAGTCCTAGCCGTACTAAGTTGGTTCATCTGGTGTCACATCGGTTCAATACCGGACTTATTGAGGTTCCTGAGAATTTTCAGGGTATAACCGATGACGACCTTTCCGCCATCGAACGTTCTGTTGCTAGGGCTTTTCGGGAGGAACAATTCACAAATATCATAGCTTTGAATGATTCTCTGAGCAGCACCCACACCCGAACCGGGATCCGTTACGACTTAAGGCGCAACACAGAATATCTCCTCTTACGGGCAATTAACACTCGCAATAACACCGAGTTTTTCTATTGTTACTTTTACCAAAAGATTAAGTAGCCCTCCTCGGCATTAGTTAAGCCAATTTTTAGGGAAAAGATTAAAGGGTTGAAATGTAAACATTTTTAATTTAAAAGCCAGTTTAACCTAATGGGCCCAAAAAATACTCTAGTTTATCGCAAATTGATTTTAGTCTTTCTCGGGTCAGTATTTGGCCTATCGGTCTTCGCCCACGAGGTTCAACGACCCGAACGGCCGAGTGAGCTTATTCTAGGCACCTCCACGGATCCTGCCGTTTATATGCGCGGCAGCCAAGTAGTGCTCCTCATGGATGGTGCCTTACGTAGGGATCGGCCGGAATTTTCAGGAATATCCCGTAAAAAGCTCAAACGCATGGCCCTAAAGTATTCTCTGCTCTCCAAGGCCCAGATCCCGCTTCACAAAATTCGGTTTGGAGCAGCGGCGGGTGCCGCTGAAATCGATTTTGATGTTTTAGAGAGTTCTGGGTTAATTCCCCTTTTTAGGCAGCCTGAGTATTACCGGGCGGCAACTGTGGCCCTTGAAGAGTTCGATCGATTCATGCTCGAACTTAAGGGGGTTGGTAATCCTCCCAGTTGGCGGGTAGCGGAGCAGATTGCGGAGTATCAGCGGGCTCTCGTTAGCAAGGACCCCCAGGCGGCGCTGACGGCACTGCAGCGCAAAGACCATAGTGATGGCCTTATGTCCCTTGGCGAAGCGTTGGCAGAAGCCGCCCGGCAACACGCAGCTCAACTTATTTTTGATCAATACAACGCCCTTCACGGTACAAATTTCCAAACCATTGAAACCTATTTTGTCATTAAATTACCGTTTCACATCCTGAAGGGAAATGGGGAGAGCATCCCCGCTGCCTTGTACGCTAGGCAAGCACATTGGGGACGTCGCTATTTGTCTAGCGCGCCCGAAGGAACCATCGATGCAAAGTTTCGTTTTATTCAGCAGTCCTTCCTCGGCGGCATGGTGGATTGGGGCGGCGTGTTCATTAGGGCTTCAGAGTTTATGGATAGCTTTTTAACCGGAGGAAGCCTTACGGATCCCCAATATTCAAAAATCTGGGGAGAGGCTCACGACGTTGCACGACAGATCGATGCGGGTGACAGCGAAGCGGCCGAGCGGTGGTTTAAAAAATTATTTGGTCCTTCGGCATTTAAGTATATCCCGCCTCCTCAACCCGTGGCGGAGGAAACCTCCGAGCTGAAAAGGGACATTGAAGAATTCACGCGTTCAAATCCCGGCGATTTTAGAAATATTTTCAAGCTGGCCCTTAAAATATGGAAAATGAGTCCCTCCGGGCGGGCTCGTGAATTTGCCGGGCTTTCGCCAGCTGAGCTCAAGGTCGTCTTGGACGTTACGACTCAATCTCAACTCAAACCATTCGAGGTATTTTCCGACCTGACGGCGGTCGGGATCCAAGAACTTTTGCTAGAAATTATCGAAAAAGCCGCATCCATTGATCAGCTTAGTTTTCTTCCGGATGATTTTGAAAAAGCATTTATTTTTATGGGTAAATTTTTCGCGAGAGCCAATGAGGTCGTTAGTAAATGGCCGCCACTTTTAATGAACTCGTTTTTAAGTTGTCTTAAACGCTATCCCCATATCTTGCCTGATTTGGAACCCAAGTTGGTGAATCTCATCGTGCAGCAATACGATGCTGCTCAACCGAACGACGGGCCCCTTCTATATTTAGCATCACATTTCCATGCCTTTTCTCAGGCAAGTAAACTTACGATAGTCACATTTTTTGAACGCCAGTATGAGCACCTCTCTCTAGATGTAAGGCTTTTAGTAAATTCCCTAGTACTGAAGGAATACTCCGCATTTGAAGATAACCCATCGTTCCAGACCTTGAAGCATCGGGCCAGCAATGACCCCGATACCTTTATCCGAGCGACGGCGTATATGGTGCTCGGAACTTATCCTAACGAATTTTCATCCTTAGCGGCGGCCTATAATCCGACTTCACCGGCAGTGCCAGACGGCGACGAGTTCACCCCGCAACAACGCCAGGATGCAACTATGAACTTCATCCGAGCAATGACCGGGGGTTCACATTATGTGCGCATGGCGGCGTTGAATCTTTATTTGAAAATCGTGGCGTCAAATCCATTGAATTACACATCTGTGCTTTTTCTATTCCGGAATGTTATTCAAATTTCCACGCACGACGAGTTTAAACGAGCGGTTTTAGCGGCCATGATTCATCTGCCGCAGCCACAGCCAGGACAAAATCTGTTTGCCCGTAAAACGATGCTAATGTTTTTTGAATCCGCTTCCTCCGAACACGCATTGAACGACATTATCCAGGCACTTCTCAACCACCAGGACAGCGACCTATCGCGGCTGGTTCTGGATAAAATAAATTCCATTTTAGCAACTGAAGGTGGGTGGGTATCCGTGACGAAGGCACAGCACCCTGGCTTTAGATCCCTAATGAAGTGGTCGGTTGATATTCTGGAACTTTCCATCAAAGGTACTCTGAAGCTACCGACGGTAGAATTGATGAGATTAAAAAACTTTGTGCTAAGCCGTCGCACCATTGCATATTTTATTTCCCAGGCGGAATTGCAGATCCAGGATGTAGGGTCGCTAAGGCGCTCCTGTGAGGCGGTGGAAACTATCTTTGAAATAGTAAAACTTGAAAACTTGCTTCGTATGCTCGGCCAAATGAAAGGTAACTTGCTCATTTCGCACGACAACCTACATATGATCCTTCGTCGCATCGAAGCCATAGGAAACGCGCCAGACGTTGCTCTAGGACATAATATTGGAATGCCGGAGGACCGGTATGACTACATCGTAAGAAATTTGGGGGCGTTACCTCTTCGTAACTTTAAAAATCGCAGAGACATCCGAAGGTTTCTTTTTCGCACCAGCGTCTTCGCAAATTCACGCGAGACTCGCCGGGGTGCGGAAGAGGCACTTACGGCTGAGGCACTTAACGATGGCTTAAATTCTAGTCTAGTCGTAAACGAGTTAGAATCTACTTCGGATGATCAGATTAAACTGCGACTTCTTCGCATCATTGCACGCTTGGCTTCGGAACAAACTTCCTTGGACTTAGTCCTTTGGGATTCTCGCCTAGCTCCCGTCTTAAATAGGTTAGCTTCGACGCCCGGCGGAGAAACTGAAATTACCAAGGCCGCTAAGTTTGCCCAAGATCAAATTGCCCAAGCTAATTTACGTTGCCAAAAAGCTTTAGAAAAATAAGCTTCACGAAAATTTGCTCCATTTACTTTCCATGAGGTCGTTATGAACGGTCGTTGCCGCGACTGCCGCCTGGCCAGCCGCCACGTTCACCTGTCCTAACAAGTTTACGCAATCCCCAATGGCGAAAAGGCCGGGCACGGACGTTCTTTGCTCCGTATTTGTAATAATGAATCCTGCTTGCGTGCGCTTCAAACTGCGTAGTTTTCTGAAGGCCGAATCGTTCACTTTGCAACCCAGTTCTATATGTGCGGCCTGACAAAAAAATTCTTTCTCACCATTTATTAAAATGGCAACCCCACGGCCACGGCCATTTTTAGGTAATATTTTCAATCTGTCATAATGGACGACGTCAATCCCCCTTACTTGAATTTCTTTCTCGCGCTGGGATGAGAGTTGAAAGTTCCGAGGGATTAAAATTTTTAAGTTGCGGGTCCAGTGCGAAATGAAAAGGGCCTTTTGCAGACCTGCATCATCCTTGGCTAAAACTGCCACCGGCTTTTCTCTAAGTTCATAGCCGTCACAGATTGAACAATATTTCAGCAGGTCCAGCTCCCTTAAGTTTTCGAGATTCGAAATATTTGGGTGCTCATCGCAAATTCCTGTGGCTAGAATTACTGTCTTGCTTAAATATCTTTTGCCCCGTTTGGTGGTCACCTCAAAGCCTTTGCCTCGCCGGGAAATGCTGACTTCGGTTTCTACCTTAGTGATCGACCCCACTCTAGCGAGCTGCATTTTTAAATTTTTTAAGAGTTGATCTCCGGAAATGCCTTTATGATATCCGATCAAATTCCGAATTTTTTTTGCCCAATGAGCCCTGGGTGTCCCAAAGCAAAATAGCGCAGTTTTCCTCTGGAATCGCTGCAAGTAAATGGCAGCCATGAGTCCGGCTGGACCACCTCCGATGACTGTACATTCAAAATCCCAATTCACTGAGGCCGCCACCAAGCCTTACTCTCATAATTCCACTTTTTCCAAACCCGTGCGAGCAGGACCATTGAGCAGCTCACCATCGACGCTGAACCTTGATCCGTGACATGGGCAATCCCAAGAGGTCTCCGAGGAATTGAAGTGTACATGACAACCCATATGCGGGCATATGGAAGTCACCGCGTGCACTCGCCCACTGTCGTCCTTAAACACTGCGATTTTCGAACCGTTATGCTTGATGATTTTTCCTTCGCCGGCCTGCACATCGTTAATGGAATTGCCTTCCGCGGGAAGAATAAAATCCTTTAAAAAACAGATTGGAAAATCTTTGTTCTCAAGCAAATATTCTTTGGCGGAAGCTTGGGGTTTGATGCGGCTAGGTGCGTATATATCGGAATAGCGATCCTTTTTTTCTTGAATCAAATCCGAAATGAGCATTCCGGCAATAGTTCCAAAGGTCATTCCATTGCCGGAATATCCCGTTGCCACAAAAACATTATTGCTTCCTGGATTTTTTCCAATGTAAGGGAGACCATCCACCGGCTCCAAAATTTGTCCTGACCAAGCGTATTCGAAATTTTTAGCGCGGAAATTTTTTGAGGCGTATTGTTTCAGATTCGCAAAACATTCATCGGTGTCTTTTTTCATTCCGGTCTTATGATCTTCTCCGCCAATGATCCAATATGCACCATGATTCCGGATGTAGTGGTAGGGGTCCTCAGAATCCCAATACATCGCGTCGAGCTCCGGTGGCCGCTCAACATTGGTTGCCACAGCATAGGTTCGGTAGGCCGCAATTTTGGTATGGAGCACCACCAAATTGAAGGAAGGCGTATGACACGCCATTATGGCCTTTTTCGCCGTTACTTTGCCGCCGCCAGTGATGACCTGGCAAAGTTCTGCCTCTTCCTTTAACTGCAATGCCTGGGTTTTTTCAAAAATGACACTGCCATCCCCGTGAATGGCTTTTGCCAGGGCGTCAAAATATTTTGTAGGGTGGAACGTGGCCTGATCCTCAATCCGGATGCCACCGTAGGTCTTGAAGGGAAGAGGCACCGAATCTGTCCATCCGGCCTGAGCGCCAAGCGTTTCCAGCGCGCTCAGCTCTTTTTTCAGGTCTGCGACATGCCCCGGTTTTGCGGCGTACAAAAATGCTGGCACCTTTTTGAAGTCACAATCCACATTTAATCTGCGGCAAAGTTCAGCAATTTTTTTAATGGCAGTGACACTGCTTTGGTGCACAAGCCTAACTTGATCCCAACCGAAATCTTTGGCTAGTTGATGATAGCGGGTGTCGATAATGGACGTGAGATGCGCAGTTGTATGACCGCTTTCGGCGCAAGCAACTTCATGCTTTTCAATTACGGCTACTCGCATACCCGAAGCCTTTAGAAGATACGCGGCCGTAAGGCCGGTGATTCCCGCTCCAATTACTGCTACATCAAAAATTTGCTCACCCTCCAGCGGTGGGTACGCACTCTTTTGATTTTTTTCTAGCCAGTAGGACTTTGTTTTTGTGATCATGATGGATTGGCACGCAAATAGTATACCAATGTCTTAATTTTCCATTCGGTGGCAAAAACCCTGGCGATTTGTCCTCATTCTGGGTCACGAGTAAAAAAGCGCAGAGCGGGACAAATTCTCAGGACTTTTCGTCCCATTTTATAAGGAACCCTCATGAGGAAATTACTTAAAAAACGCCCTGAGCATAAAAAAATGGAACATGTCCGACACCAATCAAAATTTGCCTTGGTGATCATCGATGTGCTCAATGAATTTAACTTTCCGAACGCAGAAAATCTGCTTCGCCTTGCGATACCAATGGCTAAGCGATTGGCCCGGCTCAAAATGACCGTGAAACAGCATAAAATTCCGGTAATTTATGCAAACGATAATTTTGGGCAGTGGCAGTCCGATCGTAGGCAAGTCATTTCCCATTGTTCTACTCAAGGTTGCCGCGGCCGTCCGGTTGCCCAATTATTGTTGCCGGATGCGGACGATTATTTTGTCTTAAAACCCAAATACTCCGCATTTTTTTCTACTACTTTAGAAACTTTATTGGGTCACTTGGGTAGTAAAATTCTGATTCTTACGGGCCTCGCCGGTAATATATGTGTTTTGCATACGGCGTTCGATGCTCATTCTCGCGGATTTGATCTGGTAGTTCCAAAGGACTGCATCGCATCCTACCCGAAACGAGATCATGATTTTGCTTTGCGCCAATTTAAGAATGTTATTTCCGCGGATATTCGCACTTCGGAAACTTGGATCAATAAACTTAAAAATGCATAGGCCGGTATTACCAGCTGCTGGAACTTCCGCCTCCACCTGAGGAACCTCCACCTCCCGAAAAGCTGCTGCTGCTGCTACTACTGCTCCCGAATGATGAATAACCATCCGAACTGCCGTTCCCAAAACCACCACCTCCGGAGGGCATGGCTGCAATTCGTGCAGCAAACCATTTTCTAAAAGAGATTTTTATGCTGGGAAACGCAATAGCGTATATCAACAAGCCGATTTTTCCGACTCCCCATCCAAGCAAAGCTGATGGAAAGATCCCAAAAAATGGGATCAAAAACACATAAAGGAAAAGACTCTGTAGGAGGGGAACGAAAAGGCCCATAAGAAAAAATACAGATAGAAATGCATAGATACCAAGTCCCACCATAAACCTTGCAAATGCTGAAGCGTTCGAGAATGCCCCGCCACCATCAAAAGGGCTCGCCGACATTTGGTTTTCCCTTAGGGCAATGGCATCATCTACGCTTTGACGAATATCCGGATCCTCGATGATCCGAAGAATTTGATCCAAGCCCGTTTGAATTGCACCCTCAATATTTCGCTCACGCAGGGAAGGTTTCATGGAATCGATGACTTGCCGCGAGCGGGAATCCGTAAGCAGGCTTTCCAAACCATAACCTACTTCAATCCTAAGCTTGCGTTCCTGCATCGCAAGCACCAAGAGCACGCCATCATTTTTCGTTTTGTTCCCTAATGCACTAAGCTTAAATACTTCGTTCGCATAAGCATCAATATCAGTATCGCCGATTGTCGATACGATGAGCAAGGCTACCTGGTGGCCATTTTTCAGCTCAAATGCTTCCAGCTTTTGCGAAACGTCCCTTAAAAAACCGCTGCTTAATGCGTTTGCGAAATCCGTGACACGCGCCGTGAGACGAACTGGCTCAATGGCATTTGCGAGTAAATTTAGTTGTAGGAAAATTAGAAACAGTACGAAATTTCTTAAGCTCGTTGCGAGGGAAAGTTTTATATTCGGCATTTGTAAACTTTATAATAGCAAAAATTGATGTTCCTCGAGTGAATGAGCCGACCCTCATTGCGCTGCGCTATAACGCGGCGTACCACGTTATTTTTTTGACACAGCAAAACTTGCTGTCAATAATTTGTCTATACGATCTTAATTTGGGGCGCGTTTGTTGGGATGAAACGCGCTCGTCAGTTAGAGAACAAAAACAGAAAGAGGGATAGAAGAGTTATGAATAACAATACAACAACCAGAAATGCATCTGGCTTTACGGCCAGTGTTTTGACTTGGTGTGGAATCGCGGCACTTTCCAGCACTTCAATGAGTTATGCAGCGCCGGAGCATAAAACGAATAATGATTCAGGAGTGAAAGTAAACGCATATATCGATGCTAATTACGGATTCAATATTCAGCGCAAAGGTGATGGCGGCGGCCCAGGTTCCAGCGATAACCCTGCGACAAACCCTCAAAATAATTTGAGATGGAATGACGTTGGCCATAGACAGTTCGACTTAGGCCAAGCTCGCGTTGGCGTAAGTAAAGCTGCGGCTCCAGTAGGTTTTGACGTTCAAGTAGGTTTTGGAACTCAGATCTCTCGTTTGAATGGTGTAGGTACTGGTTCTCCTAGTGTTCTAGGAACCGTTCCCGCAAGTTCCAATGTTTATAATTACCTTCGTCGCGCAACGGCAAACTTGAAGCACGGAAGCATGACCATGGCTCTCGGCCGTTTTGATACTGAATTTGGTTTAGAGAAAATCGACAGCGCACTCAATTGGAATTATTCACGTTCATTCATTTTCTCAAATCAGCATCCTAAATTCATGAATGGTGCTTTGGTTGGGTACGAAATGGGCGACTTACGTTTCTCATTCGCAGTGTCAAACGGAGTTAACCGCTACTATGATAACAATCATGGTATGGCGCTCATGGGCAAAGTGGATTGGGAAAGTGGTACCACTTCTGCAGGCATTCACTACATCGCAACGCCTGAGAACAACGGGAATTCCAAGGAATGGCGTCATTACGTCAATCTCAACGCAAAACATGAGTACAGCAAGACTTTGTGGGTTGGAGCCGAAGGTAATTTCTTCAAAGGCATGAACGTCCCTGCCTCAGCAACGATCAATAAAAATGCGATCACGGCTGGAGTGGCCCTTTATGGAAATGTTTCCTTGATGGCAGACCATTGGGAAGCCCTCCGCGCGGAGTGGTTCTCTGATCGTGAAGGCGTCGTTGGCTTGAACAATGGCGGAACCCGCTATTGGACATTAACCGGCACTCACCGCTACAACTACAGTGAAAACTTGAGTTTCTGGGGCGAAGTTCGCTGGGATAATGCCAACTCTGACCGTTTCCTAGACAACAGCAATGCGCTCACCAAAAACAATATGGTAACCTTGCTAGTGGCTGGTACCTACGCTCTCTAATCAAAACTTAGACATTTATTTGTCTTAGCGTTGAAGGGCCCAGGAGTGAAATCTCCTGGGCCTTTTTTTATACCTGTGTGGTCTTTACGCGGAAAGCCTGGGTGCTAGCTTCGATTTTTCGGGAGCTGCGGTATCGACGGATGACTCTTTTGACTTCAAGTAAGTGTCTACTAAGTACATCGCCAATGCTGCGTAGGCGGTACCTAAGACCACATCGATGACAAAATGATGCTGTAGATAAACCGCGGCAAAACACATTAAAAAATAAAATCCCAGGGCTGGAAGGAAAAGCACGCGCTTATGTTTCCAAGCGACCCAGCATACTAAAAATGGGTAACTCACATGCAAGCTAGGGATGCTTCCGTAAACATCGATCCCCTGGCCATACATGGCCGTAAAAAAATGAGTGCCTAAGAGTTGATCAAACCTCACAGTAGCCGCGGGGTCTGGCCTTGCATCCATAGAGGGAATGAAACCAAACTTCGTGATGTACCAAGGGGGAGCCGCGGGATAAATAAAATAGGTTGCAAAGCCCAGCACATTTACTGTGTAGAAGCACCACCCGAAAAATTTCAAATCCTTGAGCTTGCTACTCAGCAACAAGTAAATTGCTGCGGTCAAATATTCAGCTACGAACACCAAATAGGCCAATCCGCAAAAAAAGTCGGCTATGGGCCAGGTACGAAACTCAAAGTATTCATTTGGACTCACCTTGACTCCGTTATCCCAAATACCAAAAAGCAATTTTTCCAACTCATAGGGTTCTCGCACGTGAATATGGCCTTCGACTCCCGCCCAATAGTAGTAGCGCATGGAATCAAAAGTTACTCCCGTGAGGATGAAGGGGAGAAAGTACTTTAGAAAAAGACGGCTTTTCTCATTATAAGCATCTAAAACGCAGAGGCTGCCAATCAACACATGGGAAATTTTGAGACCACCCAAGCCGTAAATCAAAAAAATATACCCAAAGCCCAAAAGGAGAGGCCAAGCTCTTCGTTTCATCGTAGGGCTAGGCGAAAAAGTCTTCCTAACGTTCAACAAAAAACTTTGGGAAATTTGCTGGTCAATTGCACTTTGATTGTCCATCGTGTTGATCTAGAAGAGGCTCTATGTCCTTTCAAGTAAAATTGTTTTCCGCCTTTGCGGTAGCCTTCTGCTGGTGCTTGTCAGGGCATGCCTCCCTACCCTGTTTTGACACGGAAACTTCAAAAACCGAACTTTTAAGAAAGGAACTTCCAACGGCGAAAAGTTCCCAATCCCTGACCTTTACTCCCAAACTTGAAGGCCGTCGCTCCGATGATTATTTTGACTCTGGCAAAATCTTGGATTCAGCAAAGGGCGATGAGGTTCATTTCGGGGCACTGATCGGGAAAATAAAACTGCCATTTCAAAGTATTGTATCAGCACTCAAGGACCATAATACAACCAAAAGTCCATCCGTGAATAAAATGACGATCCAGGTTCAAAACGAAACCATCGAACCTGCCTCGCCGGAGACGCATCGCGTCCAGTTTTTAATAAAGCCATTTCCATTTGTGACGGTGGAATGGACCGAGCGTTGGATTTACCTTCCGAAAGCAAGTTCCGCCTTAATTTCTTACGATAAAATCGATGGAACTTCTCATATCAAACATTTATGTGGGCAAATTTTCATAAAGGCACTCTCACCGCAAGAATCATCCGTATATCTTTACGAAGAAGTTCAGGCCTCTCGTAGATCACCACCCGATACGCTTGAAGGTATTTTTGGAACATTAAAAACATTGCGCACTAAGGAAGCCCTATGAATCATCCAGCCGAAAAATTTTTCCATTTTTTATATGCCAATACCATCGACCGATCAAAATTCCGTGAAATTGCCACTCGCTATCTAGCGTTTGTTTTACCGCTTTTTTTCTGGGGCACCTCGCCGCATCCTGTCGGCGTGGGATTGCTTTGCTCTGGTGTGCTTTTACGCACTTGGGCTGCGGGAACCCTACAAAAGGATTCTACTCTGGCCGCATCAGGACCTTATCTTTTGGTAAGGCATCCCCTATATTTGGGCTCTTGCATTTTAGCCATGGGCCTCATGATTGCCCTGCGGAACCCCTACGTATTTGCGATTTTTGGTTTCATACTCATTCTCACCTACCGGCACACTATTGAGCACGAAGAGAGAAATCTCCTGGCGCGTTTTGGTGAAAGTTTTCTGAAAAGGCAGCGGGAAACGGGAGCATTAATTCCATCCCTGCGTGCGCTGAAACAAGTGCTTACAATGTTATTCACGACCCCTCGTGAACTTTTTAAAGACTTCTCCTGGAAACAGTACATGCGAAACCGAGAATACGAATGCTTGCTTGGCGTGATAGTAATTCTCGCCTTCCTTTTGCTTGGCACCTATTATTCAAGGACATAAAAAAAGGAGATTTAAGGCTCAATTTCTGAAGCTTAAATCTCCTTTTAAAAACTTTACAAAAGTTAGCACTATATTTTTGCGGTAGCCCTTGGACCCAAACCCGATTTTTTAGTAGCTAATTTCGGAGTTGCAGGTCGTTTTGAATCCAAAGGTTTGGTCTTCGTTTTCTTTTTTTCGACCACTTCCGCCTCCGGCAAAAGCTTGATCTCAAGTTTGCTTCGAGAGGTCTTTGCGACGAGGTCTGGTTTAGCCAAAAGAAGTGATTCATATGTGGACTTCAACAAGAGGGCGTCTTTTTCGCGATCAGGACTCTCGCAAACTACGCAGCCTTTTACATTGTAATCTACGCATGCCTTTAGAAAATCTGGGTAATTGAACTTGCTTTGAGCCAAAGTGAGGTGATGAATTTCACCCTTAGGGCCATACTGAACGCCGGCTACGTGTAAATGCATTTCAGAAAGGGCACTTTTTCCTAAACATTTTTTATATTCTTCAAAAATCTCCGCGAAATCCTCGTAGGAATTTCCCTTCCCATCCGTACGCGTAAGATTATGGGAAAAATCCAAGCAAGGATACACGTTAGGAACTTCCTGACTCAAGATGCAAAGCTCGTCTAAAGTGCCAAATTGGCTTTTCCTCCCCGTCAGCTCCGGACGGAGGTGAATATTATTGCCTTCATCTCTCAATCGATCAGAGATCTGCCGTAAATATTTTTTTACGATGTCGAAAACTGCGCGCGGGTCATCTTTCATATAGAACGCCGCATGAAATGTCATGCTGTAGGCACCGCAAAGTCCAGCCAAACGGGCAGTTTGAAGAAGGCGATTGATAGACGCATCGATCTTGTCCTGCTCCTTGGCGTTGAGATTAATATAATAAGGGGCATGGGCAGTGAGTACAATTCCTAGTTTCTTAGCGGCCCTTGATAGATCATTGGCAGTTTCATCGCGAATACGAACGCCGTGTGCAAACTCAAGCTCCATGCAATCCAGGCCGAGATCTTTAACGACCTGCAAAGCTTGAATGGGATCTTTTTTTGGTGCTGCGGTAGGAAAGCCTGATGTGCCGAAAGCTAGTTTGTCCATAATTCTCCCAAATTCTCCCAATTTTGGACCATAAGTTTAGATCCCTCCTTCCTAGCACGTGAAGAGATGCGGTTCAATAGGAGTATAAACAGGGTTGTCATCCCTCTACGCTTCGCACACCATGTTCCTATGGCTCGCGCTCATTTTTCCGCTAACTTTTCCGGCGGCGCAAAATCTTTTATTATCGGATTGTTTTGCTCACCCCTAACCTTATTTTTCGCGTTTTTTTTAGGTCTAATCGGGTATGAAGGGCTAGCACTTTCACTTGCTATAATTTTTATTTTATTTTGCTTGAGTCGCGCATCCTTAAGCTTTCGAGGCCAGGGTTTAGCGCCACTTTTTCATACGCACTTGCAACTCAAAGCGTTGGGACAAGTCTCCGGCCCATGGATTTTGCTTTCTAGGGAACCGCTTTCTGATTTTATATTTTCCAAAGCGGGAGCCTTTCCATTGGTGAAATTGGACCCGCAGTTTTCTAGAAATCTCCAACGCATCGCAAACGATATCAGTGGTTTTTACGGATATGCAAATCCAAGGATTTCCGTATTTTCCACGACTCAGGAATTCTTTTTTGCCTTAAACGAAAATAAATTGGAGACGCATTTGATTTTTTCTGAGGCAATCCTGGAAAGCAGTTCGCAAGAAGTTCTAGAAGAAATTTTGCACTCCGTATTTAAGGAGAAAATTTCGGGGCGCTTGGAGATGACAACCCATCTTTTGAAGCAAGCACATTGGAATTTTGCGATTTTAAGATGGACCGCTGGAATCGCCAGCCCCCTCCTTAGACCATTTGGCATTTTTGGACCGTCTATCGCTTTAATCCTAAATGGACCAGTCTTGAGACTTTTAATTCATCGTTACAATGGGCATTTGGAAAACGAGATTGATCCTTGGTTCGTAGAAATGTTATCTAGATTCAGTTATGAGCGACTCCCAAAATAAAACCGCCACATTGGATTTCACCACTTTTCTTCTATCGGTAGCTTCTGCCGCATACATGGGCCTTGGCATGACCCCTAGGCCCGGCAATGAAAACCCCAGCCTCGACCTCTCCTTGGCGAAACAAAACATCGATCTTTTGGAACTCATGAAAGATAAAACAAAATCAAATCTGACACCGGAAGAATCTCGCCTTTTAGATCACCTGCTTTTTGAAACTCGAATGCGTTACGTAGAAGCGCAGAAAAAATAGGGTCGGCCTAGGGCGCTTCAGGCACATTTGCTTATTTTCAAACCAAACCCATAATCATCTATAGAGGTGATTCATGGCATCAAAATTCACTACTAAAGCTCAAGAGGCGCTGAAAGAAGCACAGAATATTGCGGTGAGGCATAGCCACCAGGAGCTTCAACCAGAGCACGTACTACTTGCTCTTTTTCAACAGGAGGATGGCATCGTCCCGAGCCTGGCTTCCGTAGCTCACGCCGATTTGACGCAAGTTACCACTGGGTTGGATGCTATACTGCAAAAGTTTCCGTCCGTAACTGGCGCCAATGAAGGTCAGATTTTTCCGTCGGGCAGGTTCAACAAACTCCTGGTTGGCGCAGAAGATGAAGCTAAAAAACTCAAAGATGAGTACGTCAGCACTGAACATTTTTTGCTCTCTTTTTTATCGGGTTCCGCATTTCGAGATTCCGACGCCCAAAAACTTCTTCTGCGGGCAGGGCTTTCCAACGACAAAACTCGTCACTTCTTGGCAAAAATAAGGGGTAATCAACGAATTCAGGACGAAAACCCCGAAGCGACTATGAATCCATTGGAAAAGTATGGCCGGGACCTCACGGAACTTGCACGCAAAGGAAAATTAGATCCTGTCATCGGAAGGGACGAGGAGATTAGGCGAGTGATCCAGGTGCTTTCGCGTCGAACGAAAAACAATCCTGTTCTAATCGGCGAGCCTGGCGTTGGAAAGACCGCCATTGCAGAGGGACTTGCCCGAAGGATGGCCGACGGTGACGTACCCGAATCGCTTAAGAACAAGCGGGTATTTGTGCTGGATTTGGGTGCCCTAATCGCTGGGGCTAAATTTCGTGGAGAATTTGAGGAACGTTTGAAGGCCGTGCTTAAAGCCGTCACAGACGCCGCAGGCGAAATCATACTTTTCATTGATGAAATCCATACATTGGTGGGCGCCGGCAAGGCAGATGGGGCAATGGATGCCAGCAATATGCTTAAGCCAGCCCTTGCTCGAGGTGAGCTGCGTTGCATTGGTGCGACCACTCTGAACGAATATAAAAAGTATATTGAAAAGGATCCCGCGCTAGAACGACGTTTTCAACCCGTTCTGGTTAAAGAACCTACAGTCGAAGACACCATCTCAATTCTCCGCGGATTAAGAGAAAAATATGAGCTCCACCATGGTGTGACTATTAAGGACAGCGCCATCGTAGCTGCCGCTACTTTATCTAACCGTTATATTTCTGATCGCTTTTTGCCCGACAAAGCCATCGACCTTATTGACGAAGCAGGCAGCCGGGTGCGCATGGCCATAGATTCCATGCCCGAGGAAGTGGACCGGCTGGAACGTCGTATCCTTCAACTTGAGATTGAACGTCAGGCCCTCAAAAAAGAAACGGATACCATTTCAAAAACACGTTTGGAACAACTGCAAAATGAGCTCGATGAACTCAAAGATAAAAGCAAAAACTTGAAGGCCGTCTGGCAGAAGGAGAAACAGGGCTTTAGCGAAATTTCCGAAATAAAAACTAAAATTGAAGGTGCACGCCACGAAATGGAAGTCGCGGAGAAAAAAGGACAGCTTGAAAAGGCGGCGGAGCTCAAATATGGAACGCTTTTAAATCTCCAAAAACAATTGGAGGAAGCAACGTCGAAAGCTACGAAAAGCAAAATCCTTGCGCAAGACGTGGACGACAATACCGTTGCTGAGGTGGTTGCTCGGTGGACGGGTATTCCCTTGTCGCGAATGCTCGAGGGTGAGCAGAAAAAGCTCATCGAAATGGAGGACCGATTACGACAACGGGTGGTGGGACAAGATCGCGGCCTGGAAGTGTTGTCAGATGCCATCCGAAGGTCACGTTCAGGCCTTCAAGATCCCCGTCGACCCATCGGATCGTTTTTATTTCTCGGTCCTACAGGGGTCGGAAAAACCGAAACCGCAAAAGCCTTAGCTGAATTTCTCTTCGATGACGAACAAGCCATGGTCCGCATCGACATGTCTGAGTACATGGAAAAACATTCCGTTTCCCGCATGATCGGCGCA
This sequence comes from uncultured Oligoflexia bacterium, assembly GCA_964475985.1. Classification (GTDB taxonomy): domain Bacteria; phylum Bdellovibrionota; class UBA1018; order UBA1018; family CAYHWW01; genus CAYYYP01. Next base: position 25,321 of record CAYYYP010000004.1, read on the forward strand.
CCGCCGGGCTACGTGGGTTATGAAGAAGGCGGGCAGCTCACGGAAGTTGTAAGAAGAAAGCCTTACTGTGTAGTGCTTTTTGACGAAATTGAAAAAGCCCATTCTGATGTATTCAATATTTTGCTGCAAGTCCTCGATGATGGCCGCGTCACGGATGGCCAGGGACGTACCGTGGATTTTACGAATTGCGTCCTAATTATGACGAGTAACATCGGCAGCCGTGAGATCTTGAATGAAACTAATGAAGCCGTGCGAAACAAAACCGTTCATGAGCTTTTGCGGAATTATTTGAAGCCAGAGTTCATCAACCGAATTGATGAAATCGTGATTTTTGATCGGCTTAAAAAGTCGCAGATTCAGGACATCGTCAAAATGCAGCTCATACATTTGGAGAAATTGTTGGATGCTAAGCAACTTAAGCTCAGCGTAAATGATGACGTCATCACCTGGCTTGGCGAAAACGGCTATGATGCGGATTTTGGTGCGCGTCCATTGAAGCGTTTGATCCAAAGAGAAATCATGAATCCCCTTTCAAAGGAACTTCTGTCAGGGAAATTCCTGCCTGGTCACACCGTAAATGTACGACTTTTAGACGGAACCTTGAAATTTTCTTAACACTTCTGCCAGTCAACTTAATTACAGATAAACCTGCTTAATGTTTGGGCGCGATTTACCGAGAAGTTCTTGAATGAAAGCTTCTGGCGCGCCCAAACTTATTTTTCATCTGGATGACACCATTACGGCCTGCAAAGTCGCCGCGCGGACGATCCGTGAAAAATTTCAGGATGCTGAGTTAAAACAGTTTCAGACGCCAAAACTTTTCTTCGAGGCCATCGAATCGTCCACTGCAGTACCTTGGCTTATCTTATGCGACATCAACATGCCCCGGATATCGGGTTTTGATGTTTTGTCCATTCTAAAGCGGCATTCTCGCCTGCACTTTGCTCCAGTGGTCATGCTCACAGCGGAGCAAAATCCCGAAGACCGCCAATTCGCCATGAAACACGGTGCATTTGATTATATTTTAAAGCCGCTCACCAATGAATCCTTGGATGACCTGTCGGAGCGCCGCCGTCGGCTCGGTGAAGATTATGATTCACTGATCGAACTAGATAGAAACTTTTCCGACGAGATGTCAGACCTATTGTCTAACTGCCGAAATATTCTGAATGTTGCCAGCAATGGACTTAATGAAGAAAAACTCAACGAAATTTATAGAATATTTCACACGGTAAAAGGCGGGGCAAACTCCCTATCGTTTCCATTGCTTGGGTCATTCGTTCATGAGGCTGAGGCGTTTCTTTCCGCCATAAAAGCAGCAAGGCTTTATAAGCATTCCAAGTCGTTTGAACTTTTAAGTGACGCTTTGAAATACCTGGAAGAGCAATCAACCCTGATTCGAGAACGGAAGCTCCTGGCATTATCACCCCATGCTTTAGTCGAAGAAATGAGATTAATGAAAGTTGCGATTGACGACGGCAGAGCGGTAAGTGAAGAAAGTGCCTCAACTGCAAGTTCAAGTGTCTCGCCTGAAGCGGCTGAGCCTACAAGTACAACCTCTACATCAAATGGAATCGTAGGACGGACTGCTTCAAATGTTCGGGTTTCCCATGAAAAGCTAAACGAACTGCAAACAAGATTCAAAAGAATCCTTACTACCAAACTTAAAATCAATAGTTTTGCGCAACAATTGAAATCAGAATTTTTTGACGAGAAGTTCCCAGATGAGCTTGTGAAAATGGCTGAAGAACTCAACTCAGCTAGCCTCGATATCATGGAATTTTTTATCCAAATTCGGGTCGTTCCGGCGAGTAGGCTCAAGGTATTCGGGGATCGCGTTCTAAGTCAGGCTTCGGCTACGCTCAATAAGCCCGCAGTACTTGCGTTTGAATGCGCGCCGGGGCTCGAAATTGATTTGCCCGTCATTGAGTGCCTTGAAAATGCATTGACTCATCTCATTCGAAACGCGCTCGATCACGGAATAGAAGGTCAGCTGGACCGTCAAAAGGCGAATAAAGCCCTTGAAGGAAAACTCATCCTGAAGGTTGAACAGGAATCGGAGTCGAAGATACGAGTGACCCTCTCAGACGACGGGCAGGGCATAAACGCCGAAAAACTACGGCAGATCGTTTCGAAGAAAAGTCTAGTTGCGTCCGATATCTTGAAAAACATGTCAGATGAAGAGGCTTTTTACCTTATTTTTCTAGATGAACTTTCAACTAAGGAAGAAGTATCTGAAATCTCGGGCCGAGGCGTAGGCTTAAGCGCCGTGAAAAAGCAGATCGAAGACATGGGCGGAAAAATTTTAATCAGCTCTAAGGCGGGCCAAGGTTCCGAATTTTTGATCCAGTTGCCAAGGATATTTGAATTATGAAAATACGCATTCTCATTACGGACGACTCATCAAGCCTACGGGCAGTGATTCATAGGTACCTCGCTGACCTGCCAGATTGCGAATTTCTTTTCGCCGGCGATGGGATTGAGGCGGAAAGACACCTTCAGGAAGGCGCCGTCTTAGGCGAGGATGTTCACCTTATTCTCTTGGATTGGATGATGCCAAATTTCACGGGATATGAATTTCTCAGAAAGATTCGCCAGACACCGATGTTCAGTAAGGATCCAAAAATTATCATGCTCACGGCAGAAACTTTTGCATCCCAGGCTGAAGCCTGCCTGAAATTCAATGTCACGGCCTACCTCACAAAACCATTCACCAAAGAAGAACTCACTCAAGTGGTTAGTCAGGCGATTGCCGAGATTCGTCAAGGTTCAAACTCAGGTGGTGCTGGCAGCCAGGATGTGCGTCATGCCGTTTGAAATTATCCCACAGGGCGAATATCTATTGGTCAGCCTCAAGGGTAACGATTTAGATTCCCAGAAACCCAATCTTTCACAGGCGTTTAAGGCAATATTTGATGAAACTCAAAAGAAATTCGCGATCATTCAATGCAGTGAATGCGGCGAAATGTCTTTAGGAGTCATGCGCGAAATCGCGCAAATTTACCGTTTACTCAAAAGCGTAAACGGTCAAGTTTGTTTAGTGGGTGCAAATACCGCCATCAAAGACAATATTCGACACAATGGGCTTGATCGCGTGCTTAAATTTAAGCTCAGTTTACGGGGCGCTTTGGTTGAATTCGGTTTGGCTAAAGAAAAAGATTTTGATGTGAATTTCATCAATCCGTTTCTTTTAGCAACCGTTAAGGTTTTGAAGGTTCAATGCTTCTTGGAGGCAAAGCCTGGCAAACCTAAACTTAAAAAGCACGACGACCCTATGCTTTTGGGAGACATCAGTGGCGTAATCGGCCTAACTGCCGAAGCGTTTGCCGGCACCCTTGCCCTTTCTTTTCCAGAAGTGGTGTTTCTTAAAATTGCGTCGAATATGCTGGGGGAGGAGTGCAAGGCCATCACGCCAGAAATTGTTGACCTCGCGGGCGAGCTTTCCAACATCATTTTAGGCCAGGCTAAACTTCAACTCAATAATCTGGGCTTTGTGATTCAACAAGCTCTGCCGTCTTGCATCTGGGGTAAGGACCACCAAGTGAAAACCTTTGGCGGCGGCGTTTGCATTATTCTGCCCTTTGAAACTTCGGTCGGCACGTTTTATACCGAAATATCCAGTAACCAGGGCGCGGTTGCCTCCGGTACAAAAAAGGTCGCAGCTTAGGTGGCGCGGCACTTTATGCCGTTATGTAAATTTTTTTAGTTTATAGCGCAAAAATTTGTTGCGCGCGGTGTCAGGTCGGCTAGCATGGAAATATCGAGGCAACTATGGAAATCACCGAGATTAAGGTTTTCCCAGTAGAGGAAGATCGTCTCAAAGCATACGTCACCATCATCTTAGATAACTGTTTCGTTGTACGCGACCTTAAGGTCATTAACGGAACGGGAGGGCTTTTTGTAGCAATGCCTTCCAAAAAACGTAAGGATGGCACTTTCAAAGACATCGCCCACCCCCTCAATAAAGAGACTCGGGAAATGGTGGAGCAAAAAGTGCTGAAAGCTTACGACGACGAGATCAAGAAGGGTCCTAGTGGCCCTAAATCCGACGATCTAAGATAAATTTTTGCCGGGGACGTGATTTTGAACCATCTTTAGAAGCGGCGCCTCTGGATTTGGTAAATGTAGAATCAGGCATTCGGCCAGGTTAAAATCATGATCTTTGCCCGTAAGGCAACGCATCGCCTCTGGGAGCCAATCCCCATGGGAAACCCAGACGTCTACTACGGACTTACTTTTGAGTTTTTTCGCGGTTTCTAGCCACGCTTTAGAAGTATTTCTGATTCGGAGAATATAATTCTCAGGGGATTCTTTGCTCCCTGCCTCCCTAAGCGTTTCCTCAACGGAGAATAATACGGAAAAATCACGCAAGGCCTTCTCTACAATGCGTGCAGTCTCTTGGCATCGCTGAAGCGGGCTGCAGTGGATTCGGATTTCAGTGCCTGGACTTAGCGCCAAGTTTTTTTTTAGAAACGCAGCAAGAAATGCTGCCGTATTGGAAGCTTGGGAGACGCCCTTCTCAGAAAGGCCGTTGTCCATATGATTCTTCAACACAGGCGGATGGAACCGGTGGCCATGACGAACGAATATCAAAAAAGGCGCACTGTAGGGTGTATCGATCATGTCGAAGACTTTACCCGAAGACTTTTAGCGTGGCGAGGCGGTTTGATGTAATATCTCCTGCATTTATCCTGGAGTTTGCGCTTGTATCGTTTGGCCGTGCATGGTTTTATGCTTCAAACGCGTCGAGGTTTTTTTGATGGCTACTCTCCCCCGCTACAAGCGAATTTTAATTAAACTTAGTGGCCGCGCCATGGCCGGGTCCCAGGAAATTGGGTTCGATATTCATTCTCTTGAACACATCGTACGAGAGGTTTTATCTATTCGTGATCTTGGGGTGCAAGTCACGTTGCTCGTGGGCGGCGGAAATATTTTTCGTGGAAACGTATCAAAAACTTGGGGCATCGAACGTGCCGAGGCCGACAATATCGGGATGCTTGGAACGGTCATCAATTGCCTGATGTTACGTGGCGCCATCAAGGCTAGATGTGATGCTGAAGTACGTGTGATGACGGCCACTCCAATGGAGACGGTAGCCGAACCTTTCATCCGACTACGTGCCATGCATCATTTGGAAAAAGGTTATATCGTAATTCTCGCCGGTGGTATTGGCCAACCGTTTGTGACCACAGACTATCCCGCGGTACAACGCGCCATTGAAACTAGATGTGATGCCGTGTTCGTCGCGAAGCATGGTGTAGACGGGGTGTATTCTGCTGACCCGAAGAAAGACCCTCAAGCAAGGCTTTTTAAGAGCTTAGGTTATGATGATTTCATTTTGGAAAAACTCCAGATCATGGATCATTCCGCCCTTTTATTAGCCAGAGATCACGGCATGCCTGTACATATTTTTAACTTCAGTCAGGTTGGCACCATGACACACATCATCGAGGGCGAAGAATTAGGTACTTACATTGGCCCCAACACGACAATGCAGCTCGCGTGATTTTGTGGACGCCCGATTGAGCCTATGTTAACTCGTTGAAAATTCTAC
>CAYYYP010000004.1:30884-66838 GCA_964475985.1 uncultured Oligoflexia bacterium
GGAGTGGTGGCCGAGCGGTTGAAGGCGCACGCTTGGAAAGCGTGTTATGGGTTAAACCATACGAGGGTTCGAATCCCTCTCTCTCCTCCATTCACCGCCAGGTGAATGGAGGTATAAAAATATACAAAACCCGAATGCGTTTTGCTCCATAGAGAGGGATGAGAAGCTCGGACTGAGCTGGGTGCCCGCTTGCGGGCAGCGAAGGAGAGCGGCCTGTCTGCGCAGCGGCGGTAAGCCGCGGAGACAGATAGGCGAATCCGCACTGCGTTCCGTCCTTTCTTACGGTGGAGCAAAATTCAAATAAAAGCGGGACGGCATCCTGCCTCCTTTCGCTTGGGATCCCGCCGTCAATGGCGGCTCGAGGCCCGCTCTAATGTGATTTTTGCTCCTCCGTAAGAAAGGCTGGCTGGTTCGGGGAAGAGTAAAATTGGGATTGGGAATTAGCGTTGCGAGCGGAAAGGTAGTTCCTTAGCTAGCTAGAAGTTAATGCGGTCAGTAGCTTCAGGACGGACCGGCAGCCATTGCCCACTGGCTTCTGATTAGGGTTATTCGATAGAATTAAATTGGCACTTTCCTATGACAAATTTTAAATATTTATCGGTCCTTTTTACAACGATTTTTTCTCTCGCGGCGATTGCATTCCTCCCAAAAAATGCAAACGCCGTAGCCCGCCGCTGCATTCCTCTAAGCAGCTTTTGCAACGCATGTGATGACGGAAAGTTTTATGAATCAGCCTCTGGGCAATCGCTGAACATTTCAATGCAAGCTTGCTTCACAGAGCCTGCCCAAAATATGCCTGGATCACGGCTTTCGGTTCCAGCCCCCAGGTTTCGCTGTGTGAACTTGAGCAGCTGGTGTGCGGCCTGCGCTGATGGCAGATTTCGGTCCGTGAGTGGTCAGCAATCTGCCGCGAACAATCCTGCCATTGAGACCACACTACTGCGTTGTTTTGCCGAAACAAACTCTGGTGGAAGCAATGCGAGGCCGCCGCGCGTTGAAGCACCCGAGGAAGACTCCCTAAAACAAAAAGCGGGATCATCCGCAGAATAGCTCCCTTAAGTTGCTAGACTTCCAAATGCAGCCAACTTTCCATGGTTATGCTGGCCCCTTTGTTGATCTTCCCTTAGAATTTTAAAATGCCTCTGAGCACTACGGCCTGCGCCATTATTTTCGGCTATTTTTTCGTTATTTTGATTCTTTCAAAATTTAAGAGCAGGGTTTTTAGCGGCAAAACTATCACATTATTGAGGGCATTTTTTCCGTCCTGGAAGTTTTTCGAAGACGTCTCAGAGGTTCCTATCTTATTTTGTCGCACAGGTAGGCATGGTGGCGAGCTAGGGAATTGGCAGCCCTGCTTAGAAAAAATTTCTCGGTCTCTAGGGAATTTCTTCCTCAATGCTAGCGGCAATCAAATTCTAGCTTTCGGGTCTTTGCTTCAGCATCTTGCTCAGGATTTAGAGAATGCCGATGAAACTCGTCCGCAGGATTTTGAGCAGACCGTAACCTACCGGCTTACGAAAAATCTGGTGGTCCACCTGCTTCAGGATAAAATTTTGAAGCGGGAGATCCAAAAATATCAATTCAAAGTCAGCGCCGTTTTTCCTGGAACTGATTTAATCGCGAATGCATCGGATGACATTCTGGTCTCCCGTGTTTACGAGGTGTGAATGGGATTTTCTGACTTAGATGCGCTTCGATGGATTCAAGGGCTCATTTCCTTCAGTTTAATCTTGCAGACCATTGAATTTTTACAATTACGAAAGACGTTTTCCAGCGGAAGTATTTGGGACTGGGAAATACTGAAGCAAGAGTTTGAGTCCGCTCCAAAGCCTCTTTACGACTTCCTAAATTTTATTCTGTCGAACAAAAATTTTAGCGGGTTCCTCGTCGTAAGACTGGTGCTTGCAACATTAACTTTCGTTTTCCCCTCTCCTATTTTCATCTTTGTTTTATTCTTAAGTACTATACTCATTTCCCTGCGCTGGCGTGGCAGCTTCAATGGCGGAAGTGACTTTATGACTCTGGTGGTGCTCATGGCTTTGTTGATCGCCACAACTTTTCCAGAACATCCGAAAGTTCGCATAGGTTGCCTGTGGTATATTGCGCTGCAAACCTGCACGTCTTATTTCATCGCAGGGATTGTAAAGCTTCAGAAGAAAAACTGGCGAACGGGGCGCGCATTGAAGGGCTTTTTAAGTTCTACCATCTATCGTCCGGGGTGGTTGGAATCTGTACTTCAAAATCACCCAGGCTTTATATTGTTTTCATCATGGTTCATCATGATGTTTGAATGCGCATTTCCACTTGCCCTGCTGCATCCCAAGCTTTGTACGCCATTACTTGGCATCGCATTTGTTTTTCATTTAGCGAACGCTTATGTATTCGGGCTCAATCGTTTTTTATTCGCCTGGGTGGCCGCTTATCCAGCTCTTTACTTTTGCAGTATCTCGGTAAGCAGCGGCGAAGGAATTTTTCCTTAATTTAGTTTGGGCTCAGCTTGGCCGTACGCCTACTACCTAGGCTCACCCAAGACCCTCCGCACCGCCATATCAACATTTCCCCAACTCTCGATGGCCCGTTGCTGAAAACCTGCTCTCAGGGAGGCCGGCAGAACCGCAAATGCCTGCTTCAAAACTCGAGCGGCTCGTTTCTTTGTCATCGCGTCCCCAAGATTCATGTCCTTTAGAGCAACTCTCACCTGGGTTCCACTGATTGAGCCTTCCTGCATTTCAATCACAAGCGGTTCCAGCTGGTCAGCGAAGGCAGCAAGCTGATTTTGATACCTTTCTTCTTCCAACTCTTTAGCGCCCATTGCCAATCTGATCTTTCCGCTTAGTTTTAAGTCCTTTGCCAACTGCACGTATTTCCAGAAATCCGATGGGTTGATAAAATATACTTGAGCAGTATCGCCAAGTGAAGCATTCAATATTTCTCGTTTAAACTCGACGTCAAAGATGTAGGTGTAATTCCGGTCCTGGAGTTCTTTTTTACTCGCGCTGACCCCTAGCTCTTTCCAGGTCGAAGCTTTTAAGTTTGCTTCCTTGGACGACACCACCACGAATACTGGACTTCCGTTAGCCTGCGAGAGAGCTTCCTGAATCATACGAACATGGCCGGCATGAATGGGCTGTCCTTTCATCATGATAAAAATCGCGCCTGGTCGCCATTTTTGGAACGGTTCCGGCAAATCGCCCAGCGGCTGATTTACACTCGTAGTTATGGCTTGAGGCTGGAGTGCGGTTTCGGCGTTGCGGTCCCATTTGAGGTTATTTTGCGTCGTGAAACCCAAACGATCGACAAATTTTACGATCGTGTTTGAGTCTGAGGTAGAAAGCATGATTCCTTCTACCGGCCCGCCACCAAGTTTTGAGCGCATCACGTCCGGCATCTGTTTTAAAAGGAAATATTGAATGCGAATAGCATCATAATACGCCTGCATGACTTTCTTGGTTGAAGCTCGGTGCGTCGCAATAAACGCAAAATACTGTTTTGCATAACTTAAGGTTTCAAGGCGTGAAGCGCTAGCCGTGGGGGTTGTCCGCTGACCAAGCCAAGCTTCAAAACCCTCGATAAATGCGTCAAAATCGAGTTTTTTTGAATCCGACGCGTCCTTGTAAATTCCTCCGGTATTGGGTGCGCGCAGCATGCTATTCAAAAACATTCGGAAGCGTCGCGCGTGGAAGCCTGCCCACTCGGTTCGAAAATCTGAGGGCAACGCCAAAATACGGTGACGAATTTTCGCCAAGTCTTCCGCGAATTTTTTTTCGGTACGAGAACTGAGTTCGACTTCCGGTTTATTAATAACTTTCTCCCGCCACGGAGTAATGGCAAAAATTTCGGTTGAATTCAAAGCTTCGACGAATCTTTGGATTTTTTCCGACCCATTTGCCAGTGATTCAGTAACGATAGTGCCGTCCGGACGGACCATCCGCTTCCCTGCGGTATGAATTACAATTCCAACTTTTGCTTTTTGAAGTCTCACATACAAAGTGTCGTCGGAACGAATTTCGTAACTCAATGAATTTGGTGTGATCGTGATCAGATCCTGCGTCTTTTGAATGCGATCATTTCCCGGTGAAAAAAGAAGATCGGCTTGAAAGATATAATCACTAAATGGCGTAAACTGGGGGCCCGTCATTCTTCCCGCTAAGTGCGTTGCCAAAGCCCCGTATAGGTCCGCAAGGGCCGGCTTCCCATCATAAACTTCCTGAGCAATTGCCACCGAGGTGATCAGGGCCTGTTTAACTTTACGGCCAGGAGCGAATGAGCCTTTGTAAGTGACAAAAGGAAGTCCATCGGACTGAAATCCTAGCACTACAGCGGGTGAGCCATCGATTTTCTCATTCAACTTCTCAAATGTTCCAGCCTTGATCTGAACCAAAAGGCCACGGGCAATTTCAGTGAATGCATCAACGGGCCTGGTATCGCTCAAACCGGCCTGAGTTAAAATCAGATCTACCCAATGTTCACCGTGGGATAGTACTCCGCGCGGAACGGAGTGATCGACATCGGAATGGGTTGCGCTAGGAACGGTAAGGTCACTTGAGCAAATTCCATCGATCGTTGCTTTTGGTCCACCGGCGTGGATCTGTGGAAGAAAAAGGAGAAAGGCCCAAATAAAATAAACGGAGAAGGAATTATAAAAATGCATTCCTACGAGATTGGAGAAACGGCGCATTTTTATATCAATTCACGACCGTGCGTGAATTCTGAGTATTTTCTTTAACTTTTTTAAAAAACTCAGCGTTTTGTCTGTCAAAGCTATCGTCTATTTGACTCTTTTCATGAAGGTTAGTGTCTGGGGTGTAGGCGTTGGCCGCTTGCATCGATTTCAGTTCTCGTTCTTTATCGGCGCGACCCCTTGCGCCATCTACCAGGCGATCATGGACTACACCTGGGTGCATCCTCGTGGGATCAGTGTAGGGCGTAAATGCAGAGAAATCTGTGTAGGCAAATGCGACGGGTGAGCTTACCGCTAGCACCATCGAGGCTAAAAAACGGACATGCTTTAAAAACCGGGAACGCATAAAGTCCCTATATCACTAAATACATTCTATTTTCAAATAGTTCGTATTCGTCCAGGGTCTTTTCGGGGACTTTTTCGTGGCCCGTACGCGATGTTGAATGATTCGACATCAGTCAGAAAATCGCCGCCTTAGGCGCGCTTACTACCGTTATATCGCTTTACCGGCCCACTAAGCCTGGTCTGCGTCTTGCTTTTCTAACCCCTGATATGCGCCATATAACTATTATTCATTTATACATAAAACGGATCTTTACGCCTAAAATTGCGCTATTGGCGTGTTTTTCCACATATATTGCCGTTTTCTGTTCACCCACCCAGGCCATTACCGTTGCTTCTCCGCGCGAAGACTCTCAATACTTTTCATTAAGTGAAATCAGGCTCAACGAAATGATGCTCGATTCCCGGGGCCTGGTAAACCCGCAGTTTAGAGTGCCTGAACGCCTTCGGGAGCTGGTGGAGTTCTGGACCAAGGTATATGTCCAGTATTCTTCGCTACAAATAGTGGTTTACGATCGGGAATTTCCTTCGGTTATCTATGGCGTCATTGATTTTCGTGATCTTTATCAAAAGGGCCTTAGTCCTATTGCGCTCGAAATAACCTCAAAGCAGCGAACGCAGAAAACAAAGGCTGAATTCTATGGCGCCTTTAACCTGCTTGCTACGCGCTCGAGGAAGCAGGGACCACTTAGCGGACTAGCGACTAACCTGGTCCAAATATGGTCCGAGCGTCATCCCGAACTTATGCCTAAAAACAGTAAGGAGTGGCAACTTGCACGCGAACGATTGCGGTTCCAGTTTGGGCAGCGGGACCGGGTGATTCATTCCTTAAAAGCCTCGCATGATTTTCAATTTTTAATGGAGGCGTTATTTTCGGAAAATGATCTCCCTCCTCAGCTTGCAAGGCTCTGCCTTTTGGAATCATCTTTCGTCATTAAGGCTCAATCCAAGGCGGACGCAGTAGGCGTTTGGCAATTTCTAAAGAGCTCTGCGCGCGAATATATGCGGGTGGACGAAGCTTCTGGTGGTATCGATGAACGTCTTTCCCCTATCAAAAGCACGATCGCAGCAATCAAATTTTTGAAACGAAATCTTAGAGTATTGGGTGACCTCCCCCTGACCATCATTTCCTACAACCATGGTATCCGCGGACTGCTTAAGGTAAAAAAAGAAATGGGCAATGTGTCCGTCGTGGATTTACTCAACGGTAAGCACACGGCTAAGTCCCCATTAGGCTTTGCCAGCCGAAATTATTATGCGGAATTTTTGGCGATGGTTCATGCGGAGGCATATCGGAATTTTCTATATTCGTTAGAAAGCCCACCGACAAAATTTCAATCGGTTAAAATTTTGACCCTACTGAAAGACGCATCAGTTTTTCAGATCGCAGCCAATGAAGGCCTAAACCTCGAAGAGCTTCAGCTCTTCAACCCGGATGTATTTAAGTTGGATGTTGCTTTGCGTGCCGGCACAAAAGTCGTAATTCCCAAGAGACAAATCTCCACTAAGCTTGAACTTTTGCGCAAAGTCTCGGTTCCCGGGATCGGGCTTGTGCAAACTCCAGAAGATGGAGTGCCTTCAGGTTAACGCGTTCTGGCTGAAGCGTTTCTTTCCGAGCCTAAAAACACTGAGATCGTGCTTTCGCTTAAGAAGACCGGAGAAAACATTACTGACTTATTGTCGCGGTCTACTGCTTGAATGTAGGATAACCCCGACGGCGCATTTACGAATACGAAATTTCCATTTTCAACAGTATGATTTTTATCTGGATTTAAACTTCCATCGTTATCAAAATAGAAATCAAAACCGCGGTATTCTTGAGATGGAGTAATTTCACCGGCACCTAACAGTTGCATACGCAAAGACTGGTTAGCTTTGATATGCCCGCTGATGAACGCAGCTCTCGAATCAAGGTTCATTTCTGCATCCGCTGCCGCGGAATCTACATAAGTTTGTGGAAATACATAATACGCATTTTTCTGTTCATTGCAGATGAACTCAACTCGGTTTCGATAGAACCCTGGCTTCTGAATCTGCAAATAATTTTTTGAAAAGCAGTCCACATAAGCGCCTTGCCAATCAAAGTCACCGGCTTTAGAGGTTTCTACTTTTCCAGCAACTCCTAAAAGTTGGACTTCTGCACCTTGAAGCGGTTTTGATTGGGTCGTCGCATCCACAACATGGCCAGTTACCTTCAACGGACGCCCGAGGTTAATTTTTTGAATGATACCTTCGCCTGCACTGACATTAATGATGTGCGGCGCACGGTCACCCTTAATTGGATGCCTAGCCGAAAGTAGATATGCACCGGGTTGAACATTCATAAATAAAAATTGTCCAATTTCTTGAGTGCTGGATTTTGCCTGCGTTTCCAACACGCCATCGGCGCCTATGTAGCGAGACTGAAAATTGATTTCAGGATGATCCAGCTGCGTGAGAGTCATTTCAAATCCAGCAAGGTCTTCCGCAACTTCTGAAACGAGTTGACCGAAAAAGAGGCCACGATCAGAGTTTTGAGATTCCCCGGCGCGAATTTCAAAGGCCCTAAGGGTATTTCTAGAGAGTAGTTCTACGATTTGAATAGACCCGCCCTTTTGAGTCGAGGACAAGATCTCAACATTTCGGGGGAGGTAGTCCGGCGCTTCGATATGTACGGGCAAAATGCCTGAAACCTTTAGTGCGCCAAAACTGACGACTCCTTGGGCATTAGAAACTTCCACTGCCGGTGAACCCAGTATTTGAGTTTGGGCCCTTACTACAGGAGTTTCGCCATGGGTAAATCCAGAAAAGATCTGGAACGAAAAATCTGGAGTTATAATTGTATCGTCAGCAACTGCGGAGGCACTTGAACTCTGCACATCTAATGAGCGACTTTGAGGAACAAGTGTATCGGCGCCTCTCAAAGGAGCTGTTATTGCATTGTTTGCGGCAACACTAATACTTGTCGGAGTTTCTATTTTAGATGGCAACTTGGCGTTAGTAACTAATGTTGAAATTCCAGTAGTGGTATCTAAAACCTTTGTAATCGGTGGGTTCAATGAAGTGATGGTAATTGTACCGTTAGGTTTTAACCCATCTTGAGTAGCCAAGTTGCTTTGAGTACTCAATTCTGAATGAGTACTCAAATCTTGATACGGAAGTTCGTGTTCTACTAATTGATTTGACTCTACATTTGAATACTCAGCTCCACCAACATTTGGATTATAAGTTTTAGCGTCAATTGAATTATATTCAGCAGCTTGAGTATTCGCGGAACTGGTTTCTGTAATTTGAGTACTCAGCACATCTTTGGTGGATTTGAAATTCTTATGCGTTAAGGCCTGAGTATTCATGGTGGCAGCTGATGGTACTTTTAATTTAACCTCATCAATGGATGATAAATCTGAATTTGCCGTTTCAACTTCTAATGAAAAATCTTTGTGGTTTAATCCAGAAAACTTAAAGGACTGAATATCCATTTCTTCCTGAGAGGCAATTTGTCGGTCTGCTTCCCTATGGTGCTCTTCTAAAACATCGGCGACTAAGGATGTAGAGATTAATAGAGCTAAACCCTGAGTATCCATTTCTTCTTCAACGTTTTTACTAACTGAAGCTTTTTTATGAGTACTCACCCTACGGACTTTCAAAATAGGAATTTGCGTAGGTGTTACTATTGAAGCGATAGAAAGTTGGTTGTCGTCCCTAAGCTGAACATCATGAGACAGTTGTACATCTTTAAGATTATGAAGAGTACTTTGAACACCCTGCAGAAAGCTAAGCTCTACGCTAGGCGTGAGAAGCACCTGTAAGTTGCTTTGATAAAGAATATGGGCACCTGCTCCCAAACAAATAAAGGGAGTCAAGGCAGCGACAATTTTACGCAACACTCCACCACGCGCCGAGGCTAAGCTCTTGGCGGGCTTTGAAGGGTCCACACTTCCTGGTGAAATACTCTGCGCAATTGACACGACGTTTTCAGTCCTCCGTTGACCGTTAAAAAACGACTGCTGATATTACTGAAATCATCTCCTTCTTCGGATTTGTTCTCAAGAATATTTAATGCACTGCGATATTTTTATAAGCCAATGTGAACTTGTTGCCGCAATAATGCTCTTTGCAATTTCAGCTGATATTTATTGAACTCTTCAGGAGAAAGTTCCCTTTCTTTGAGACGTTCTTCAGCTTTCATTTGCGCTCTTTTTGCACGCTCGACATCCACTTCTTTGGCAAGTTCCAAAGTTTCAGCCATCACTGAAACCTTATCCGCTTCAACTTCCACAAATCCGCTGGAAAGAGCGGCAGAATGTTCTACTCCGCCTTGATCTACGTAACGCAGAGCACCGGTACCTAACAAAGAAACCAGCCGAGCATGCCCGGGAAGCACCGTCATTTCGCCGGCTAGCCCAGGTAAAGTCACACTCTGAACTTGGACGGGCGCGAGCACCCGTCGGTCCGGTGAGACGATCTCGAGGATTAAACCTTCCGTGGTATCTATTCCTAAACTTGTTGCCATGGGATGCTCTCCCTCTCCTCTACGCGTGTTTTATTGAAGGGTCTTAGCTTTTTCTAAAACGTCTTCAATGGTGCCGACCAAATAGAAAGCCTGCTCAGGCAATTCATCATGCTTACCTTCACAAATTTCACGGAAGCCACGGATCGTGTCTTCAATTTTCACAAAACGACCCTTTAGACCCGTGAACTGCTCAGCCACTGTGAAAGGCTGGGAAAGGAAACGCTGAAGTTTACGAGCGCGAGAAACCGTAAGTCGATCGTCTTCAGAAAGTTCGTCCATCCCCAAAATCGCAATAATATCTTGAAGATCTTTATAGCGCTGCAATACCGTCTGAACCATTCGGGCTACACGATAATGTTCTTCGCCCACAACATGAGGGTCAAGAATACGTGAAGTTGAAGCCAAAGGATCTACCGCCGGATAGATTCCCAACTCTGAAATTTGTCGAGAAAGATTCGTCGTAGCATCCAAATGAGCGAATGTAGTTGCAGGAGCAGGATCGGTGTAATCGTCCGCCGGAACGTAAATCGCCTGAATGGAAGTGATGGAACCTTTATTCGTTGAAGCAATACGTTCTTGAAGTTCACCCATTTCCGTTGCGAGCGTAGGCTGGTAGCCCACGGCGGAAGGAATTCGGCCCAGCAGCGCTGACACTTCAGAGCCCGCCTGCGTGAAACGAAACATATTATCCACGAACATCAACACATCTTGATTTTCTTCGTCTCGGAAATATTCTGCGATGGAAAGCGCGGTCAAAGCCACTCGAGCTCTCGCGCCTGGTGGCTCATTCATTTGGCCGTAAACTAGAGAAGTTTTATTGATAACTCCGGATTCCTTCATTTCCATCCAGAGATCATTACCTTCTCTCGTTCTTTCACCCACTCCGGCGAATACTGAGTAACCACCGTGGTGAGTTGCAATGTTATTGATGAGCTCCATGATGAGAACTGTTTTGCCCACACCTGCTCCACCGAAAAGGCCGATTTTGCCGCCGCGTACATATGGAGCAAGCAAATCAATAACTTTGATGCCGGTGTAGAAAGGTTGAGTGGTAACCGACTGATCACGAAATGCCGGCGGTTGTCGGTGGATAGGATAGTGTTTTTTCGCGATCACTGGCCCGCCCTCGTCAACGGGCTCACCGATAACATTCAAAATACGCCCTAACGTTCCACTACCTACGGGCACCATGATTTGGTTTTTAGTATCGACGGCGTCTAAGCCTCGAACCAAACCGTCGGTGCTGTCCATTGAAATGCAACGAACCGTATTGTCGCCAAGATGTTGCGCAACTTCTAGAACTAGGTTTCCCGGCTCATTGCTGATGGCAGGATTTGTAACTCGAATACAGTTCCGAATTTCTGGTAAGTGCCCAGAGTCGAATTCGACGTCGACAATGGCACCAATCACTTGTTTAATTTTTCCAACGGTGCCTGCGTTTGCTGTTGCTGACATATGCGTCGTACCTTCCTTCATACTTACTTATCGTTAAACTTATCTAAAAATCTTCTACGCCTTTTGCGCTTCACTTCCCGAAATAATTTCGAGCAATTCCTTTGTAATGTTAGCCTGGCGAGTCTTGTTGTATTCGAGGTTGAGCTGATACATCATTTCGCCAGCATTTTTAGTAGCATTTTCCATCGCAGCCATTCGGGCGCCGTGTTCACTGGCTAGCGACTCCAAAACCACTTTATGTACTTGTAAGGTAAAATACTTAGGGAGGAGATGAGTTAAAATCTCTTCACGAGTTGGCTCGTAAATCGTATCTTGAGGTTCTGATGTCCCAAGCCCTGCGTCGCTAGCTTTAGGGTTAGTGGATGCGGCTTCAGTCGCTTCCTCTTTTTCAAATTTAACGGGAAGGAGATTCTCCACAACAACTTTTTGTGCGATTGCCGAATGAAACTCATTATAAATAAATTTAATTTCGTCGTACTGACCTGAAAGGAAAGTTTCTATGAGTTCTTCAGCCAAGACTTTCGACTTAGAAAAGTTAATTCCTAGGAAAAAATTCTGATAATATTTACCTTTTGGCTGAGGTCTTTGTCGGAAAAATTCATACCCTTTTTTTCCGATGAAACCAACATCACAACGTTTGTATTTACCTGCATTAGCCTTCAGAAAACGCTGAGTAGCCTTAATTACGTTAGAATTAAATCCACCGCAAAGACCACGATCTGAGGTAACTACAATCACTAAAATACTTTCAGCTTGAGCCCTTGCTGAAGTTAGAAGCGGAAATCCTTCAAGCGAAACTTCCCGAGAGGCAATGTTCTGCACTACGGAGGTAATTTGTTTTGCATAAGGGCGCAAATTTACAATGGCGTCCTGCGCACGTCGCAGCTTAGCCGCCGAAACCATTTTCATGGCTCGCGTGATTTGCTGGGTGTTTTTCACACTGGAAATTCTTTTGCGTAGGTCTTTGGCGCTCGCCATTTAATTCACCAACTTCCGTCTCTTACTTACCAAAAACGCCATCAAATTCTTTGAGCATTTTTTCTAATTGTCCCTTAAGCGCGTCATCAATTTTACCTGAGGACAGAACTGTTTTAGGCATATCTCCGTAACGAGAATCGATGAATTGGAACAATTCCTCTTGGTACCTATTCACTTCTTCAAGGGAGTATTTATCCAAATATCCATGAGTCGCTGCAAAAATGATAATAACCTGACGTTCAACTGCCACTGGAGAATACTGGCCTTGTTTCAGAATTTCCACCAATCGAGCTCCTCGATTGAGTTGCTTCTGCGTGGCTGCGTCGAGATCACTTCCAAATTGCGCAAAGGCAGCTTTTTCACGGTATTGTGCAAGCTCTAGACGAAGAGTTCCTGAGATCTGACGCATTCCTTTGATCTGAGCGCTACCACCAACGCGAGAAACTGAAAGTCCCACGTTAATAGCTGGCCGTACTCCGCTGTAGAAAAGATCTGATTCTAGATAAATTTGACCATCGGTAATGGAAATTACGTTTGTAGGAATATAAGCAGAGACGTCCCCCGCTTGGGTTTCGATAATTGGAAGTGCAGTCAGGGAACCACCGCCTAATTTATCACTCAATTTAGCTGCTCGCTCGAGCAAACGGGAATGTAAATAGAATACGTCTCCAGGATAAGCTTCACGACCTGGAGGACGGCGCAGCAACAATGAAAGTTGTCGATAGGCTTGCGCTTGCTTAGTAAGATCGTCGTAAACGATCAAAGCGTGGCGTCCTGAGTCCCTGAAGTACTCAGCCATAGTCACGCCTGTGTACGGCGCTAGAAATTGCAGAGGTGCCTTATCGGCGGCCGTAGCGACTACTACTGTGGTGTATTCCATAGCGCCTAATGAACGGAGCTTATCAACAACCTGAGCAACGGTGGATTGTTTCTGGCCAATCGCTACATAGAAGCAATAAACGCCTTTGCCCTTTTGATTGATAATCGTGTCCAAAGCAACCGCAGTTTTTCCTGTCTGACGGTCACCAATGATTAACTCTCTTTGGCCTCGACCGATGGGAATCATGGCATCGATAGCTTTGATACCGGTTTGAAGAGGTTCTTTAACACTCTGTCTGGCAACAATTCCTGGAGCTTTAATTTCAATTCGACGGAAACTTTTTGCGCGAAGCTCACCTTTTCCATCGATTGGATTTCCCAACGCATCTACAACTCGGCCAAGCAGTTCTTCACCGACGGGCACTTGAACGATTTTGTTTGTGCGTCGAACACTACTACCTTCAAGAATTTTAGTGTCATCTCCAAGAATTGAGACCCCCACACTTTCGGATTCAAGATTGAGCACCATGCCCACGACGCCGCCTTCGAATTCAACTAATTCACCGGCCATCGCATTCGTGAGCCCATGAATTTTTGCGACACCGTCCCCGGCATTGATCACAGTGCCAGTTTCAGAGACTTCGATTTTATTTTCAAAAGCACCGAGCTGCTTCTTAATGAGTTGCGTAATTTCTTCTGGACGAATTTTATTTAACATAAACTAAACCCTTTCAAGTGTCGCTTCAAGCCGCTTAAGGGCCGAGCGAACACTTCCATCAAAAGTCAAATCCCCGAGCTGAACCACCAAACCACCCATGAGTTGAGAATTGATCTCGCTTCTCAAAATGACTTGGTGACCGAATTTTTTTTCAAAAGATTTTTGCAAACCCTGCAAATCTTCTTGGGAAAGTGGGTGAGCCGACTGCACAACACCGCGGTGAATCCCGCGCGAGGCATCCAACTGAGTATCAAATGATTGCAAAATACCCGAAAGCTGGTCAAGACGGCCCCGTCCCACTAAGAGCCCAATAAAATGAACCGCTAACGTATTCAAAGATTCTTGGGAATTTTCCGAAATCTTTTTCAGAAGATCTTCGACCAAGCGGACCTTTTTTTCCGTAGGAACTACTGGCGAATTGAGTGCATCGCTTAACTGACGGTGCCCACTTAAGGTGTGATAAATTTCTTCCAGTGCTGAGCGCACTGAATTGAATAAAGGATTTTCAGATCCCTTTGCACCACTAAACGCTGACTCTTGTATGAATTGAAAAAGCGCCGTCGCATAAGTTTGGGCTACTTTATTTAAAATTGTCGACGTGCTTTTTTTTGCCCGCACGGTGGAAACTCTTTCGTCTGATGATGTGGTCATGATTTTAATTCCCTGGGCATTTCGTCAGCTTTAACACTGAGCAAATCTTGAACGCACTGATCAATAACCTGTTCCTGCATCTTTGACTCTTTTAGTTTGTCTTGAAGCATTGCTTGGGCTGCGCCCATTGCTTCTCGTACAGCGACTTGTTTCAGTTCTGCGCGAAGTTCTTCAAACTTTGCTTGCCCGGACGATTTCGCGTCCTCTAAAATTCGTGCAGACATTGCCTTTGCTCCCACAAGCACGTTTTCCTGAAGTCGTTCGATATCCTGCAAATTCTGCCGCTTTAACCGAGTCAATTCGTCATGGAAACTTTGTAACTTGGTTTCAACCTCAAGCAGTTGCTGCTTAGCTTGGGAGCTTTGTTTTTCAGCTTTTTCAACGAGGTCTTGAACTGTTGCATGACGCTCTGCGGCAAATTGCTTTAGCTTTGGTACAAGAAAATACCCCAAGACAGCGAGCAAAATTAAAAAATTAAATGCGGGAACAAAAAGCTCAGACATTTTAGGCTCCCTGTAAAACTTTTCGAACAATTTCTGTAGCTAAATTTTTACTATCTTGAATCACTGTCTGCAAAAGCTTACCGCGATCCGCATCAAGTTCGGCTTGAGCTGCCTGTTGTTGTTCTCTTGCTTGAGCCTGCGTAGCAGTAATAATTTTAGCGGCCTCTTTTTTTGCAAGATCTTCAGACGCTCTAAAATCCGCTCGTAATTCATCCCGTACTTGCTTCAATCTAGTTTGATACTCTGTAAGTTTTTGCGCTGCTAGCTTTTGCTGTTTATCAGCTTCGTCCAACAAGCCAATAGTTCGGGACTTGCGATTCAACAATAGCTTTTGAAATGGTTTAAAAGCAGTTTGCGAGAGAATGAGATAGCAAACTGTAAAAATCAAAAACTCATAATAAAAGGTAGCATTTAGCCCTAGCTGGGCAGCAATTTTTTCAAGCATGGGGGTTCTGTTTCGAGCTACATTCCTAACCCGGCCTTGTCAACGAAAGACCGTGCCAGATCAGTTATTTAAAGAATGATTTTTGCTCATCAGGCTTTTGGGTCAACATTTTTGAACTTCCTTCAAAAATAACTCCTTCGGCAACCATCAAACTTGGAGTAACAATATTTCCCCTGAAAACCGCAGGACGGTGAATTTCAACTCGGTTACGCGCAGTAATATCTGCAGTGACGTGACCACTTAAGATGACTGTCCCGGCTTGGATTTCACCTTCAATGTACGCACCTTCACCAATGATCAAAACATCTTTAGTAAAAATCGTGCCTTTGAATTTACCCCCGATACGTACCGTGCCCTCAAATGAAAGCTTACCTTCGAACTCGCAACCTTCCTCAATGACGGCTTTCACGTCATGATTTTCAATGCGGGTCATAAATTCTACATTAGAAGTCGCCATCGACTTACTCCCTATTTCGCAGTCATGAGTTGGTCTAAGATCCGATCAAGGTCTTCCCGAGAAAAATACTCAACAACTATCTTGCCCTTTTTTTCGTTTCCTCTCACCGCGACCTTGGTTGAATATTTTTTAGATAGTTCATTTCCCAAGGATTTGAATCTCAATTCAAGTGGAGTAACATCTATTTTTTCACCTGCGCTATTTGATAACCCTGCGCGATTATCTTTCTGAAGCTGAATTTGTCGTTCCAACTCTCTAACAGACCAAGCTGAATCTACTGCTTGAGATGCAAAATTTTCAAGTAAGTTTGGGTCTTCAATTCCGCTTAACGCTTTCCCATGACCGAAGGTCAATGTTTCTTGTTTAAGCCAGTTTTGAATTTTTTGTGGCAACTTTAAAAGCCTCAAGGCATTTGCAACGGATGCCCTATCCTTACCTACTCGTTGAGCAACTTGCTCTTGGGTCATATCAAACTCTGCCGCTAACTGTTGGTATGCAAGAGCAGTGTCAATGCAGTTTAAGTCTTCGCGTTGGACATTCTCAATGATTGCTAATTCTAACGCCTCTTTATCCGTAGTCCTTCGAATCACGATTGGAATTTGTTTCAATCCGGCTATTTTAGCTGCTCTTAACCGCCGCTCACCAGCTATGAGCTGATAGCCCTTCTGAGCTTTTCTCACAACAAGGGGTTGAATGAGGCCGTTTTCACGTATGGATTGAGCTAGTTCGTCTATGCTTGCGTCGTCAAAAGAGCGTCGTGGCTGAAATGCATTTGGTACAATATCATCTAAGAGACACATGCTTATGCCTGGGTGCCGATCCTTATTAGGAGTTGCATCTGCCTCTGCGCCTTGTCCCTGAGCAACGGGGTTTAAAGGCTTAGGTTTAACCGGTGCCTCCGACACAACATCGTTTGGATTTACAGTCGGAGCTGTGTTGTGCTGTGCTGTAGTCGACAGCAGACTTGCCAACCCCTTGCCCAATGCTGGACGATTTTGCGTAGTTTTGTTCATTGAAGATCTCCTGTTGGGGAAAGTGTACGATGTTGCTCCTGCATTCCTTCCTTAGAAAGCTCTGAAGGGGCCATTTGAAAAGGTAACGGTTCGCTTTTAACAGTCCTGTTTATGAGTTCTTGCGCTAAATTAAGGTAAGCAACGCTACCTTTTGAATCAATGTCGTAAAGTAGTGCTGGCTTTCCAAACGAAGAGCACTCACTTAGCCTTACGTTTCTAGGTATGACTGTTTGATAAACTTTGTCACCGAAGTGAGCCTGAACTTCTTTTACAACTTCGTGCGCAAGGTTGTTTCGGCTATCAAACATCGTAAGAACAATTCCCTCAAGCTCAAGAGCTGGATTTAAACTCTGTCGAATGAGGTTAGTAGTGTTCATAAGCTGAGATAAACCTTCTAACGCAAAGTATTCGCACTGCAATGGCACTAAAAATTTATCGGCGGCCATCATCGCATTGACGGTTAACAAGCCTAATGATGGCGGACAATCTATAAAGATAAAGTCATATTGATCTCGAATTTCCATCAGCGCGGTCTTTAGCTTTGCTTCCCTGGCGAAAACAGAAACAAGTTCAATTTCTGCACCAATAAGGTCGTTATTACTAGGAGCAATGAAAAGCTGATCTAACTCGGTTGGCCTTATGATTTTACTCATTGGCATTTCACCGATAATTGCATGGTAAACATTTTGGGAAGCGTAATCTTTTCGTTCGATGCCTAGGGCTGAGGAGGCGTTACCCTGAGGGTCAAGATCGATGATCAGGGTTTTTCGCTCTGCAACTGCGAGAGAGGCTGCAAGATTTACTGTAGTCGTAGTTTTCCCGACACCGCCTTTTTGATTCGCTATCGCAATGATTTTAGCGCCAGAACTACCGGGTGCTTTCATGTTTTTAGACCTCCCTGGAGAGATTTAAGCACTATACTGTTTGATTGAAAAGACATGTTCCAGAAATTGTGAGTTTGTTCTACGTAGAACATTACGTCTCTACATAAATGTTCTACGTAGAACAGTTTTCTAATGTTCTACGTAGAACATTATTTGGTTCTAAAATGTTCTACGTAGAACATTAGAAAACAATTAAGTATCGCTCGCTAATCCCATTAGGATCTATTGGAAGATTATATTTTAAAACAGTATGCTTCTGAAAACGTTCCGCCCAAGGGTTTCCTCTATTCGCAAAAACTGCCATCATAGACTTTGATTCTTCATCCCATGCCCGACTTTTCATTAGGACGATCTTACCTACAGCCTGGACGTCTAAAGAATTAGCAAAATATTCTGCCAGTTTTTCTCCAGGTAAAAATGCCCGAAACCAGACTAAGTCCTTCGAAGTAAATTGCGAAAGATCTTCGAATGAACATGCATGTACTTTAACCCGATTTAATAATGCACCATTTAATAACTCACTCAATGCTGCTGCTTTCGTCGTCCGTCTCTCAACGCAATGGACATTTAAGTTGGGTAAAACTGCTGCCATTACTGCACCCGGTAAACCTGCTCCGGATCCTACATCCCAAACGTTATTTAGAATATCACCGTAGGCTTTTATATAGGCTTCAAGCGCCAAAAGAGAGTCAAGCACATGTTGAAAAATAAAATCTCGAGCGGTCTTTGCTCCCGTAAGATTAGTGCGGATGTTTGCATGACCAACCGCGTTAACATATTGAGATAACTGCGTTTTCTGAATATCCAGCGGTAATCCAATATACCTCTGAATATCCAGCAACGATTTACGGATATCCTCTACTGAATACTCACTGCGTTTGAACATGATTTAACGGTTTCTGCGTTTTTAAATGAATTAAAACAGTAGCGACGGCAGCTGGAGTGACTCCAGGAATACGAAGGGCTTGACCAAATGTCGCAGGCCTAACTCGAACTAACTTTTCCCTCACCTCGTTTGAAATGCCCTGAATATCCTCGTAACGTATCGATTCTGGAATTTTTTGATCTTCATTTTTCCGAAATCCCGCAAGGACTTCCTTTTCCTTCTGGATATACCCCTCATATTTAACGACAATTTCTACAGACTCGGAGTTTTTCCCGGAAACGGATGAGTATCCAAGTTTTTCTAAGTCGGAGAATCGGATTTCGGGTCTACGGAGTAAAACTTCAGCGCTGACCCGATCCTTCAAAGGTGACGAATTCATCTCACCTAAAATTGAGTTATGTTCTGCAGTAGGATTAAAATAATGAGTATTCAATTTTTGAAGTTCAGCATGAATAGCCTCACGTCGTTTTAAAAACACCTCATGCTTTTCCTGAGAAAGCGAGCCGATAGCAAATGCTTTGTCACAAAGTCGCTCGTCCGCGTTGTCTTCTCTGAGCATCAACCGGTTCTCAGCCCGACTCGTGAACATACGATAAGGTTCATCAGCACCTTTTGTAATGAGGTCGTCGATGAGCACGCCAATGTAAGCTTCGTCCCGACCCAAGATAAACTCCTTACCTTCTCTCTTGGCAAAAAGGGCCGCATTAATTCCGGCCATAAGACCCTGAGCACCAGCCTCCTCATATCCGGAAGTTCCATTAATTTGTCCGGCACAAAAAAGGCCCCGAAGGTCTTTTGCTTCAAGCGTATGTTTGAGCTGCGTCGGGTCGAGACAGTCGTATTCTACTGCGTAGCCTGGCCTAGCAATTTCAACATTTTCTAAACCAACGATGGTTCTCAAAAATTCCATCTGAATGTTTAAAGGCAAACTCGTACTTAAACCATTTGCATAAATTTCTTGAGTTTGCAGACCTTCAGGTTCTAAAAATACCTGATGCCGGTCTTTGTCAGCAAACCGTTTCACTTTGTCTTCGATTGAAGGACAGTAACGAGGCCCCAGTCCTTGAATGACCCCGGTAAACATAGGTGACTGATCAAAGTTGCTGGCAATAATTTCATGGGTTTTAGAACTGGTATAGGTCATCCAACAACAAATCTGTTTTAATGTAGGAAAGTGTTCCTTTGAATTCCAAAAGCTAAAAGGTCTTGGCGGGTTATCTCCCCACTGCTCTTCCAGGGAAGAAAAATCTATCGTCCTGCGCTCCAACCTCGGAGGCGTACCGGTTTTAAGCCGTTGCAAACGAAAACCTTTGGCAGCTAGCCACGCCGTCAAGCCATAACTAGCACTGTCACCCGCTCGACCACCCTTCTCACTTTGGAACCCGAAGTGCATAAGGCCACCCAAAAAAGTGCCCGTGGTCAGAATAACGGAAGGAGCGTGAAACTCTTCGCCGAATGAGGTTTTCACTCCCCGAATCTCATCATTTTTACAGATAAGCTCGGTAACCTCCCTCTGCAATACGCGTAATCCAGGGACAGTTTCTACATACTCTTTCATATGGGCGGCATAAATATACTTATCGCACTGAGCACGACTGGAACGAACGGCCGCTCCCTTAGAGGCATTTAACCTTTTGAACTGAATCCCACTTTTGTCAGTGTTGATGCCCATCTGGCCGCCTAGGGCATCAATCTCTTTTACTAGATGTCCTTTGCCGACTCCGCCTATAGCCGGGTTGCATGACATGTAACCGATCCGGTCGTTGTTTAAAGTCGTGAGCAATACCCGGCAACCGAGCCTAGCCGCCGCTAGCCCAGCTTCAATTCCTGAATGTCCGGCACCCACGACGATGACGTCAAATTGATCGGAAGAACTTGTGTGATTTAAAGGTAGTTTTGTCATGAGAAGTGCCGAGACACTAACATGAATAAAAACGGTTTGCATGGAAATGAGTATCTAGACTTGGGCAAACCGGTCCGTCGAAACGGCTATTCCCTTTTAAGCTCAAAAATACCTAAAACTCCGTCAGAATAAGCCAGTTTTCCGATGTTCTGAACAAGCGGACCTTCGGTACCGATGGGGCGTCCGGTAGGATCGACTCTAATACATAACCACTGAAAGCCTAGGCTAAGTAAACTATCTTTTATTTGGAAAGGCGGCAAATCCTTAGCGGACTCGAAAAACTTCTCCCAGCGCCTCATTTCTGAAACTGTCTCAAAGGGTCGATCCAGATAATACTGAACTTTATCATCTATAAATAATATCCGTTTATTTTCTGAAATATTTTCTTCAATCCAAAGGTGGATTTTATAGTTGGGATGAAACTGATCCAAATAGTGGGAACTCTCGGTAAATAGATATTCGCGCGGCACCTTCACCAAAACTTCAAAAGGAATGCGGACACCGAGCGCAACAATAAACATCAGGATTAAATAAACCTTCACCGGAAGTATGCGTCGATAGAGTAACCCCGCTGTATGGATTAACACCACAAATGCACCAAAGTATCGACCGTCGGCGCCTCCCCGCAACATAGAAATACCTAGCAAGGCTGCGACGCCAAGAAATGAAATCCAAAAGAGCACATCTCTTATGGATCTTTTCTTAGTGAGTGCAAATACGATCATAAAAGTTGAAGCCGAAAAGAATAATTTTTCAGACCACTTCATTAGTGGTTGATCCAAAAACCAATCGAACGAACCAAACCAAAAACTTGGCGGTCCAGAAAACGAAGCATTATGGTGGGTCCAAGACAGACTCGTCCAGCCCGGACCTAGAATGGAATCAAATGCGGGAAATAAGGGATTACCGGTGAAATAAGCATTCTTAGCCAAAATAAGGAACGAACCTAGAATAGCCCCAATACCCCAAGGAATAACCTGTAATTTTAATTTTTTTCGCCAGTCTTGAAATAAAATCGCCGCGAGGAAAAATCCGATGGCATACCACGCACCAATAACTTTGGTTGAAATGGCAAAACCGAAAAACAGGCCACTTAAAAACTTGGAGCCATATAGTCCGCTGAATACCCCGGCCAACACAAATGCAACGATCACATAATCATTTTTTGCGAGCGTGCCCGTCCATTCCAGACTTGGCACCATGATCGCTAACCATGAAATAAAAAACAACAAAGGAAGCGATGAGAACAAGTCATCTTTTTTGGACATGGCTTCTTGCCTTCTGAGAATCGCAAAAATCAGAAAGCAGCTTGCGATCTGCCCCCAAAGCATATGCATGATTTGTCCAAAAATTTGAGATATCACCAGTACTCTGGGTGGACTCAACCCAAGCCGCGGCAAAATTGTCATTGGAATTCCATAAATCACTTCAAAGAATGTCGCTTGGGAAAGACTTGGATTTAACTCCGATATAAATATTCGCCCTGCTTGAGCCCAGAACTTCGGAGCCAGTAAATGATAATACAATGGATCGCTATGCTGTTGCGGAAGCAGACAGGATAGGAAGCGACAGGTAAAATAACTCACGGGGAAAAAGGAAAAGATTAATAGAACTAGCCATGAATTATGGTTCACAGGCCGGGGACACTTTTGAATCGGAAATTTATAACTTTGATAAAAGAAAGCAGTGGTTCCAAATACCAGGAGCGTTCCGTGCACTTCATATCTGTAGCCACCTAACAGACCCAGCAAACACAAAATTGTAAGAAAAATTCCAAAGCTTACGAAAAGTCTTTCTTCAAAAAAGAAATGCTTCCAAGCCCTTGCCAAAAGAGCTTCTCCGCCAAAAATTGCAAAAGAGGTAAGGAACACAAATACTAAAGCAATGCAGCATTCCAACCAAAGCGGGTGCAGATCCATTCATCAAAATCTATGCAATGTACCCACGGCTGTCATGGGAATTTAACGCATTACCGGTTCTAACCGGAAAATTCTTTCCAATCTTCGTTCAGGTTTGAATATGGACATCCCCTCCCCCATGCGCTGAAATAAAGTATGGAACTTTTAAAGCCAATGAGTGTCGCGCATCACGAGACTAGCCTGGAAGAAATTCCGCAAATGGTCTTCCAAGCGCGGGTTGCGCAAAAAACATGGGCAAGTAAAACCGTAAAACAGCGCGCAGAAATCATTCTGAACGCCCGTGAACATATCCTAAATAACTTAGATGAGATTGCAGCTTTGATCTCAAGTGAAAATGGTAAGCCGTCAACCGAAGCTATCGTGCACGACATTCTTCCAGTTTTAGAACTCATGACCGCTTACTGCAAAAGGGCACCAAAACTTTTGGAAGATAAACCGCTCTCTTTGCGAATCATGAAGCATAAAAAAAGCTACTTGCATTATTGGCCCGTCGGAGTCGTGGCCGTCATTGCGCCATGGAATTTTCCGTTCTCAATCCCCTTCGGTGAAAGCATTTTAGCTCTCCTCTCGGGAAATGCCGTTATCTTAAAGCCGAGCGAAGTTACGCCAAAAATCGGTTTAAAAATTGGTGAAATTCTGGATGCGGCTGGGCTGCCTCGTCATCTATTTCAAATTGTGCTTGGAACCGGCGTACACGGCGCAAAAATTATTCAATCAGGTGTGAACAAAGTTTTTTTCACCGGAAGTGTGTCTACGGGTAAAAAAGTCATGGCCGCCGCGTCCGATCGCCTCACCCCAGTCATCTTGGAGCTTGGCGGCAAAGATCCAATGATTGTATTATCGGATGCAGACCTTGATTTTGCTACGAGCGCTGCCTTGTGGGGAGGGTTTGCAAATTCCGGACAGGTCTGCGCATCCATTGAACGCATTATCGTCCATGAATCCATTCATGACAAATTCGTCTCAAAACTTAATGAAAAAATCGCACGCCTGAATCAGACCGATGATCAATCCTCGCTACTTAAAAACTTTGGACGGATTACTTTTGAAAAGCAAAAAGATGTCTATTCTTCTCAGCTCCAGGAAGTGGCCCAAACGGCAGCCGCAAAAATTTCTTGCGGTGGGACATTTTCCCCAGATCGCAAAAAATTGGATCCGACGGTGGTCATTGGAAATGAAGGTGCGCGCACTTCAATCGAAAGACTTCGTATCTATAACGAAGAAACGTTCGGGCCCGTAGTTGCCGTGACAACTTTCAAATCTATTGAAGAAGCCGTTGAAAAGGCCAACCATTCACCGTACGGATTGCTCGCTAGCGTAATCAGTGAGGATATTCATCTGGCGGAATCCGTCGCTAGACAAATTGAAGCCGGAACAGTGCTCATCAATGATGTGTTGTACACCCACGGCTTAGCCGAAACCCCTTGGGGCGGCGTAAAAGACACAGGATTTGGCCGAGTCCATTCGGACCTGGGGCTATATGAATTTGTAAACGTACGCCATATCCATAAAGACCGCTTCGCGGCCCTTCGCTTCAAACCGCTGTGGTGGTTTCCGTATACCGGGCACCAACTTAAAATGTTTCGGTACTTCATGGAATTCATGTACCGAAGAACTTTAAGTAAACGGCTCTCTGCTCTGCCCCATATGCTCGCTGAGTTAGTGCAAATGATAAAAAAAGAACCGCGAATTTAGTTTCGACGGAAATTAAAATAGCAACGAAGGTCTTCGACTATTCAAGGACTTCGCGGGATTTTACATTTTTACGAATGAACTCAACCACGGATTCTAAACTCGTGCCCGGAGTAAACACTTGATGCACACCCATTTTTTTCAAGTCATCAATATCTTCGTCAGGAATAATTCCACCTAGTAAAAAGAGCACATCTTCGGCGCCAGCATTCTTTAAGCCTTTGATGACCTCAGGCACCAAAGCCTTATGGGCACCAGACAAAATGCTGAGACCCAATACTTGCACGTCTTCCTGGATCGCAGTTTCTACTACCATCTGTGGCGTCTGGTGAAGGCCAGTATAGATCACTTCAAATCCAGCATCCCGCAACGCACGAGCAATAACCTTTGCGCCACGATCATGACCGTCAAGACCTGCCTTTGCCACAAGCACTCGAATGCGCCCAGTTATGCCACTTGCCTGCTTTTCATTATTTGCCTGCATCTTCAATTCCTCCGCTCGTCCAATGATCAGAAACCACCTGGATCACGATAAATTCCAAAATTCTTCCTCATCACATCGCAGATTTCCTGAACCGTGCAATAGCTTTTCACGCAATCCAAAATGGCATGCATTGTATTTTCGGTACCTTTGCAGACGGAATCTAAATACTGGAGAGTGCTGGCCACTTTCTTTTGGTCACGCTTAAGCTTGAGCTGTTTCAATCGCTCCACTTGCCTTCTCTCTACGCTCTCATCAATTTGTAACACATCAATACTTTTAGTTGACGCTTGTTCGTTCAGAGCGTTGACGCCAACCATGATTTTATCTTTTGATTCCAGCAATTTTTGAAAGTGGTAGGACGCATTAGCAATTTCTGCTTGAGGGTAACCTTTATCAATGGATTCAAGCATTCCACCTTGCTCATCGATGCGGTTAATATACTCCATTGCATCCTTTTCCACTTCGTTCGTAAGCCACTCAATAAAGTAGGAACCTCCCAAAGGATCCACTACATTTGCGACACCGCTTTCTTCGGCGATTATTTGTTGGGTTCGCAAGGCCACCAATGCTGAATCCTTACTTGGCAACGCAAGCGTTTCATCCAATGCATTTGTATGCAAAGAGTTTGTGCCACCGAGCACCGCCGCCAACGCTTGGACCGCAACTCGGATAACATTGTTCAGAGGTTGCTGTGCCGTTAATGAAACACCGGCAGTTTGGGCATGCGTTCGCAACATCCAAGACTTAGGATTTTTTGCGTGAAAACGATCGCGCATCATTTTCGCCCAGATTCGTCTGCCTGCGCGGAATTTTGCTATTTCTTCAAAAAAGTCGTTGTGAACATCCCAAAAGAAAGAAAGTCGCGGAGCGAAGTCATCTACGTTAAGGCCTCGATCAACACCCGCTTGTACATATGCAATGCCATCTGCCAAGGTGAACGCAAGTTCCTGTACCGCCGTGGCTCCCGCTTCTCGAATATGGTAGCCGCTAATGGAAATTGTATTCCAGTTTTTAAGTTCCTTAGTGCAAAACTCTAAAGTATCCGCAATGAGACGCATGCTCGGGCGAGGAGGAAAAATCCATTCCTTCTGGGCAATGTACTCTTTTAAAATATCGTTCTGCAAAGTTCCTTTGATCTGATCTCGGGAAACTCCACGCGCTTCCGCAACGGCGACGTACATGGCAAGCAGTACGGGCGCCGGTGAATTGATCGTCATGCTCGTCGTGATGTCGCCTAACGGAATATCCTGAAAAAGAATTTCCATGTCTTGCAGCGAATCCACGGCGACTCCGCATTTCCCTACTTCGCCCTTAGAGAGTGGGGAGTCACTATCCAGGCCCATAAGCGTTGGCATATGAAAGGCAACGCTCAAACCCGTCTGACCATTGGCAAGGAGCTCTTTATACCTTTGATTGGTATCTTCCGGTGTTCCAAAGCCCGCAAATTGCCGCATTGTCCACATTTTTCCGCGGTACATATTGGGCTGTACTCCGCGCGTATAGGGAAATTCCCCAGGAAAACCTAAGTCCCGCAAATAATCAAAGTCGGGCAGATCTTCGGGAGTGCACATTACGGGCACTTCTTTATCACTCCAAGTGGAGTAACGTTGCTTTAAAGTGGGATGTCTTTTTTCATGCATTTCGAGCGTCTTTTTCCAGCGCTCGTACTCTTCATGAAACTTGTGATCCTGTGGGCGTGCCATACTAAATCCCTAACTCTGAACGGCCGATTACGATCCGCTGAATTTCTGAGGTGCCCTCATAAATTTCTGTAATCTTTGCATCCCGGTAATGTCGCTCAGCCGGATAATCGGTGACGTAACCATAACCACCGTGTACTTGAAGCCCCTTGTTCGCTACCCAGGTTGCGGCTTCTGATGCAAAGAGTTTAGCCATCGCTGATTCACGAGTGTACTTTTCTCCGGCATCTTTTTTCATTGCAGCTCTCCAAAGCAGAAGCCTTGCTGCGTCAACCTTGGTTGCCATGTCGGCAATATGCCACTGAATCCCCTGAAGCTTGGCAATGGGCCCACCAAATGCTTCACGCTCCCGGGCAAACTTTTTCGCGGCTTCCAAGGCTGCGCTTGCGATGCCCACCGCTTGTCCTGCGATTCCAATCCGTCCGCCATCAAGGGTCCACATGGCAATTTTAAAACCCATACCTTCATCGCCTAGTCGTTGCGCTACTGGCACCTTCACATTGTCTAAAATCAACTGAGTGGTACTAGAGGCATGGATGCCGAGCTTATCTTCAACCTTACCCACCGAAAATCCAGGGGTGTCTTTATCCACAAGAAATGCAACTACGCCTTTTGAACCTTTAGTTTTATCAAATGACGCGAAAATTAAACAGGTATCGGCTTCTTTACCATTAGTGATCCAATTCTTAGTCCCATTCAAAATATAGTGATCACCCTTATTGGCGGCCGTAGTCTGAAGAGCTGCGGCATCACTGCCATTGCTAGGTTCAGAAAGCGCAAAGCAACCAAGCTTTTCACCCTTTGCTAAAGGAACTAAATATTTTTCTTTCTGTGCTTGAGTGCCAAATTCATTCAATGGTGCGCAAACCAAAGAATTATTCACCGACATGATCACGCCCGTGGACGCACAAGCCGCAGATATGACCTCCATGGCGATCGCATAAGAAAGCGAATCTAGCCCAGGCCCGCCGAATTCCTCCGGGATCATCATACCCATGAATCCCATGGCAGAAAGCTGATCGATAACTTCTTTTGGAAAACGACCAGTCTGATCAAATTCACTTGCCTTGGGTGCAATCTCCTTAGCCGCAAACTCCTTGGCGGACTGAAGGATCATCTTTTGAGTGTCATTTAATAAAAACAAATCCATTTATAAACTCCCTAATTAATACTTGTAAAAGCCCTGGTTCGTTTTTTTACCTAAGAGGCCCGC
This sequence comes from uncultured Oligoflexia bacterium, assembly GCA_964475985.1. Lineage (GTDB taxonomy): Bacteria > Bdellovibrionota > UBA1018 > UBA1018 > CAYHWW01 > CAYYYP01. The sequence goes on from CAYYYP010000004.1 coordinate 58,120, forward strand.
TGCGACGTACTGCTTCAATAAAGGACAAGGACGATATTTTGAGTCACCAAAACCATCATGCAAAACGTTCATGATTGAAAGACAAGTATCAAGACCAATGAAATCCGCGAGGGCCAAAGGACCCATGGGTTGGTTGGTACCTAACTTCATCGCCGCATCAATATCGGCCGCCGTAGCAATTCCGTCCTGAAGGGTAAAAACCGCCTCGTTGATCATGGGCATCAAAATGCGGTTCACAACGAAGCCCGGAAAATCTTTGGACTCAATACAAGTCTTTCCCATTTTCTCAGCCAAGGTTTTTACGTTAGTAAATACTTCGTCGGAAGTGCGGAGCCCACGAATGAGTTCCACTAATTTCATAATGGGAACGGGATTCATAAAGTGCATCCCGACTACGCGCTCCGAACGACCAGTGGCAGCTGCCAATTTCGTAATGCTAATGGAAGAAGTATTTGAGGCTAAAATAGTCTGAGAAGGGCATTTTTCATGAAGCTTCGCAAACAGCTTTGATTTAATCTGCAAATCTTCCACAATAGCTTCAATCACGAGATCTGCACTCTCGAGGGCGTTCACATTTTCGATGCGATCAAAGGTTTCGTAAGCCAAGCCTTTTTTCGCTTGCGTTACAACATCGTTGGTCAGTACGCCCTTTTCTTGCAGCTTTAAAAGGCTGCTCTCAATCCTTTTTTGTGCGGTTGTAACTGCCGTCGATTGGGTGTCTAGGACCGTAACTTTAAGCCCAGCTTGGGCCGCGACCTGGGCAATGCCCGAGCCCATTTGTCCCGCGCCAATCACTACCACATTTGAAATATTCGCCATCATAAATCCCTTTTTGTTATGACGGGAGCATATCCTATTTCCCGATACAAAATTCACTAAAAATTTTTATCAGAATATCATCGGCACTAGTCTCGCCCACGATTTGGCTCAACGCATTCACGGCCCGTCGCAAAATGGCGGCCAAGATCTCAGGATCGCGCAAACTGGCCTGACCCGCGCTTCCCACTTTAAAAACTTCCTTAGCCTTTTGAACCTCCGATGCGCATTGCTCAAGCATGGTAAGTTGAAGCTCCGTCGGAAGCGGGATTTCTAATCCCAAACCGAATTTTTCGTCCAATGCTTGTTGCATCGTGTTCAATAATTCCGAAAGCCCCTCACCGCTGGTACCCGACACTAAGGCCAAACGAACATTTTCCGAGGAAAAAGCGTTCCGTAATTTTTCTATCTTTAGCGCATCAAGAAGATCCAGCTTGGTCAAAACCAACACGTCTGGTTTTGCTTCTATCCGAAGTTCCCGGTAGCTCTCTTGAGTTTGCTCTACGGTGGCAGAAGACGAATCTATCAAAAGAATTTTTAAGTCGGCCTCCGTAACTAATCGGCGGGTCTTGTGAATGCCCTTTTCCTCTAACGTAGCCGCACCCTCACGGATTCCGGCCGTATCCCCTAATCTCACTCGGTACGGACCTAATTCCAACTCTTCCGTGATGACGTCCCGGGTCGTGCCTGGTTCCTCCGATACGATGGCGCGATCTTCTGACAACAGACCATTGAAAAGCGTAGATTTTCCGGCATTAGGCTTTCCGTAAAATGCGACGCTAAGTCCCAATGCGATTTTTTTCGAAAGACTCACTTGTTTGTAAATTCCGGCCAGCGAATTTTCGCATTCTAATAGAGTCTGCTCAAACGATTGCGGCGACAGGACCTCCACATCTTGATCAATAAAATCAATTGATAGTTCCAGCAACGCAAGCAACCTACGCATTTTTTCTGCGATAAGTTCGAAAACTTCGACACGGTTAGCCGACAAAGACTTCCTTGCCGACCAGGCTTCATACTGACTTTTAGCGTGAATGAATTGGTTCAATGCCTGGGCTTGATTCAAATTCATTTTTCCATTTCTAACCGCTCGGAAAGTGAACTCGCCCGGCAAGGCAAGCCTTGCGCCCGCCGCCATTAGAAATCGCAATACTTTACGAAGCGTAAAACGCCCACCATGGAGCTGCAACTCAACGACTTCTTCGCCGGTAAACGATGCACCAGCCTCGAAGAATACACCCAAACCATCGTCGATATCATGGCCTTCATTGTCTTTAACAACAACTCGATGCAAGTAGCGCGGCGTGGGACGATCCAAACCTTCTACGATCTCTTTCGCAAGCTGAAGACTTTTATCGCCAGATAGGCGAATGATCCCCACCCCGCCATCACCTGCCATTGAAGTCGCAACCGCACAAATGGTGTCGCTCGAAAAATACTCTAACCCAAACACAAATGCTTAAGCCTTAGACGCAATGGTCTTGTTGATCAAAAGCTGCTGACCGATACTCACGATGCTGTTAATCAACATATACAAAGTTAATCCCGAAGGAAGCCAAAGCATCATAAACGAAAAAATGAGCGGCATCATCATCATCATTTTTTGCTGAGCGGGGTCAGTAGTAGTGGTTGGAGTCATTTTCTGCTGTAGAAACATGACAACACCTAAAAGTACCGGGGTTACAAAATACGGATCTTTTTGCGAAAGATCGTGAATCCAGCCAAAAAAGGGCTGCCCGTACAATTCAATGGAATTGTTAAGTACGTTGTAAAGCGCAACGTATATCGGCATCTGAATCAACATGGGGAGACACCCGCTCATGGGGTTGTATCCGTGAGAGCGCATGAGTTGCATCATTTCGCGATTCAATGCTTCTTTATCGTCGCCGTACTTTTCTTTAAGTTTGGCGATTTGGGGCTGAATCTTCTGCATTTCCTTCATGCTCTTCATTGATTTGTAGGTAAGTGGATAGGTGATTAATTTCACAAAAATCGTAAGCAAGATGATCGCTAAACCGAAATTCTTTACGTAATTGTAAATCCACTTCATTCCCTGCAACAAAGGATAGGCGATCATTGTAAACCAGCCAAAATCGACGGCAGTAGCTAGGCGGGGGCTCGCGGCCTTTAGCGTTTCCACATGTTTAGGCCCAAAATAATACCGAAGCGGAATATCCACCCGATTGCTTGTCATCTTGTACGCAAGGCTTCCGATAATATCGCCTTCTTGGGTCATGAAGCCCTGGAATTGAGGCTTTTCACTACCGGGAGAAGTGTCAACGAGCGCATTCAAAAAATAGCGGGAAGAGAAACCAACCCAGTGGGTCGGGGAGACGTCTTCTTTCACTTTATCAAAGGACTTAAAATCAAAAGCGGAGTGACTCTTTGTGAAATCAACGATCATTTCACGTCGTTCATTTTCCAGTTCTCCAATTTCTTTTTTCACTTTCAAATCAAAAAACAAATAAGGCGGCGGAGCGACTCCTGGCGCAACCTCAATACTAATCAACTCATCAACGCTGTATTGTTCCATTCGAGGATGGAAAATGCGTCGCATGGAGATTTTTTCATCTTTATAGCTGAGTGTAATTTCCTGCGGAAGGCTCTCGTACTTTGGGCCGTCTACTTGAGTGTATTCGACGCCGTTAAGGTAAGCCCATTCTGGGCTTGTCACGCGCAAGGTAGCTTGGGGGCCTTCGGAAATTAGTTTACCCACTCCTGTCACCTTATGGCCTTGGTATTCTTCCATATCTGGGCTTACGAATGCGGCCGTTTTCTCGTCCAAAGAAAGATGGAGTTTGCCCACAACACCAGACTTAGTGGCGCCTAAGGAGATTAATTTTGGTCCGGAGGTTTTTACTTTAGTTTGTTCTTTTAAGACCTGGGTGGCCGACGAAAAGGCACTTTGGGTCGGGGAGCCAACAATTAAGGGTGACGTCGCTTTATTTTGGGCAAGGCCAACAGAAGTGGCTTGGGAAACTTGGTATTGTCGCTGGCTCTCTAGAATTGGATCCATGTAAAAACGCTGCCAAGCCAAAAAGACGGCAACACAAAGTCCAACTGCTAAAAACACTCTCTTTTCCATTCACGGCCTTCCTATCTTTGAATCCATTGGTCACTACTAGTCATTTTAGTCATTCTAATCGTTACCCACGAAGGGGTTACATTTGAGAATTCTTACGAATCCACGAAAACTACCTTTTAAAATCCCATTTTCTTTCATTTGACGACGCATGTAGCAACTACATGTTTCAGGAAATCGACATCCCATTGGGCCTGCATTCAGGAAAAAAAAGAGAGCATGAATGAACGGGGATAGAATCCTCGAATACACCATGAAAATAAAACTAGAAAAGAAGAAAGCAACGCTAAGATAAGGCGCTGATATCTTTCTTGAGAATCTCTCCATGAATTTTCCTCAGATCATCCCGCAGGGATGTCTCAATCGAAGTGTTTCCTAGGTTTCTAAAAGGAAAGTTCATAAAAACATTGAGGTCTAACGACGCAATGGTTTCGCCCCCGGCGGCCACCGGAAAGCCCACCCTAAACCACTCACGAACGACCCGCTTTACTCTTGAGCGTTCAGGAGAAGTCACCTTTCCTTTAAGCGTCATTCCTAATCTTGATTTTTTGCCCGTTGCAGCTTTGTAGAAAATTATGCAATATTTGCCCCGAACAATCTCTGGGGCTTCTCGAAGGCGCAAGTAATCAGCGCGAGAAGAAAGCCTACGGCTTTTGCCAAACGCAAAATGCTTCATACTTAATCTTTTTAATGAATCAGTGTCTATTTTGCAGCAACAGCAGCAACAAGACGCCTGCGGCCTTTTTTACGACGCGCGCTCAAAACTTTTACACCACCAGGAGTTTGCATACGAGCCAAAAACCCGTGTGTACGCCTGCGCTTTACCCGACTTGGTTGATATGTTCTTTTCATAGAGCGAAAGTTGTATATCATGACAGGATTTGGTGCAAGCCTCATCCTTGCCAAAGATTAACAATCATGCAACCTGAGTGGACCCCCATGCCTCCTAAGACCCACCCTCCTTATTCTACCCCCTCGCAATTCTCCGAAAAGCCTCAAGATACTCCTACCCTCAATACTGCTTCGGCTTGTTGGGTGAAGATCTTAGAGAACCTTTCTAGCAAGGTACCTCGGCAACAATTTAGGGCCTGGATAGAGCCTTTACATGTGCTTTCCATTGCTGATGGTAAGCTTAGCATCCAAGCACCGACTCGATTTAACAGCGATTGGGTTAAAGAACATTACAGCCACACCATCGAAGGCATCGCTTCCGAGGTTTTTGACACCCCGATGGAAGTTGAGTTTTCCGTAAGGTCAAATACGGCCGATCAAAAAAAAGAGGGCGTTGTTTCTGAAGAAACCATGACGTCGGGATCTCCTTTTCTAAGCGAAAAAACTGAAAAACTTTCTGTAAGTTCCGGGAAAACAAAAAAATCCGCGAAACGAATTGTAGATGAAGCCAAAGCTCCGACCCTGCCTTCTAGTGATGGACCTGGCCCATTATCACTCGCAAACCAGGATGCCCTTGAACAAAATTTTAAAAAAAACCAGCCGAACGAGTTTGAATCAATACTCGCCGAGGCGCCAGAACCAGCTTTCCATGAACCAGCCCAAACCAGCATTCTTGATACTAAAACTGATTTAAAAGAATCGTTTAAAGATTCTGCTGCGGCGATCTCTCAGCCTTCTACCGTGACGCAAAAAATGGTGCACGTGCAAAACACTGCAGGTCCATTAAATGCGAACCTGACGTTTGAAACTTTTATCGTTGGATCAAGCAATCAGTTTGCTCACGCAGCCTGTAGATCAGTGACAGAAAACCCTGCATCTCAGTACAACCCGCTTTTTCTTTACAGCGACGCTGGCCTAGGAAAAACCCACCTGCTGCACGCTATCGGAAATGCGTTTAAGAAACGAAACCCTAAAGCACGGATTTGCTATATTTCCGCGGAATCCTTCGCGAACGACCTTATTGAATCCTTAAAAGCGCAAAAAATGCCGCAATTTCGCCAACGATACCGAGACAGTTTTGATATTTTACTGATGGATGATTTCCAGTTCATTGCCGGCAAAGATCGAACGCAGGAAGAGTTTTTTCACACATTTAATGCCCTTCATAGTTCGAGAAAACAGATTGTCGTCACAAGCGATAAGTCCCCTAAAGATATCCCTGGCCTCGAAGATCGCATACGCACTCGATTTGAATGTGGTCTGATCGCCGACATTCATCCCCCAGAAATTGAAACCCGTATCGCAATTTTAAAAGCTAAGTCTGAACGCGACGACATTTTTTTGCCGGACAACGTGGCTGTCTTTTTGGCGTCAAATATAAAATCCAACATTCGTGAATTGGAAGGTGCGCTCATAAGGCTAGAAGCCCAGGCCTCTTTGAATGGTGTGGAAATTACCGTCGACTTAGCCCGTAAGGAATTAATGGCAATCGTGCAGGAGCCCGTTTTCGTTGTGAGTCACGATGCTATTTTAGGCGCTGTGTGCCGGCATTTTGGACTACGTATCGCAGACCTTAAGGGCCGTGACCGTAGCAGAAAAGTATCCATGCCAAGACAAATTGCCATGTTTCTCATACGGCGTTACACGGGAAAATCATTGCCAGAAATTGGAATTTGCCTCGGTGGGAAGGACCACTCCACCATTCTTCATGGCATCCAGAGTATTACAAAAGCGGCGGACGCAGACCCTAAAATCCAAGAACACATTCAAAGTATCCAAACACTCCTTTAAGTTGACTGAAAAGAACTTGATTTGCCGCACTAACGACTTATCCACAGGCACCCCCCTATTTATCCACAGGCTATAGGGTAGTTATCCACAGGTACGTGCGATTTTATCCACAGGAGGCTTTCGTACTTAATTTTTTTTGACTTCCTGTGGATAAGTCTGTGGATAAGTCTGTGGATAACTTTTTTAGTTAATATTTCTTAACAATTCATCCACAGTTTATCCACAGACTTATCCACAGAGAAGCATGAATGATATCAGATATTTATCCGAGTTATCCACATTTAATGATTTAGTTGTTTTATTTGTTTCACGGACTTTTTCCAGAGACTGGAAACTTGCCTGTGGATAAGTTCGCAAAATGATCTTCTAAAGTATAATTTTTGAAAAAGTTATCCACAAGTTCTGACTAAAAAAATCCAGAATTATAAATTTATCCACAGGTCTTGTGGATAAGTCTGTGGATAAACTGTGGATAACTTCCAACAAAAAACTTATCCACAGTTTTGAAATAGTTATCCACAGACTTATCCACAGACTTATCCACAGGAGAACCCTAATCATTCCAGGTGAATAAGTGAGTTATCCACATTATCCACAGCCTTATTACTACTACTATCTTATATATATTAATATTTGATTCATAATACGCTTCAGCGTACACATATTTCTCCATGCGCTTTTCTATTCAAAGATCAAATCTCTTAGAGGCTCTTCAAAGAGCATTGAATGTGGTTGAGAAAAAAAACACCGTTCAAATTCTTTCAAACGTCCTTCTCTCAGTAAGGGGACAAAATTTAATTGTAACCGCAACGGATCTTGAAGTGGGCATTCACATCGAGCTCACTCTTGAGCAACCAGCGGAAGATGGACGAATCGCAATTGCCGCAAAAAGTATTGCCGATATCGTCAAAGAATTTCCTGAAGCGCTGGTGTCGCTTGAAACAAAAGAAAATAATTGGTTTGAGATTTCTTGTTTGAAATCCAAGTTTAATATCGTTGGTTTGAACGCCGAAGAATACCCTTCCCTGCCGTCTTTTAGCGAAACTGCGTATTTCCGCATGCCTAGTGCGAGACTTTCTGAAATGATCGATCGCACTTCGTTCGCGGCTTCTACGGACGAAACTCGTTACCAAATGAACGGTGTTTTCCTTGAAGCGTTGAACGATCAATTTGTGCGAATGGTTTCTACGGACGGCCATCGTCTTGTTACTTACGATAAAGAATTTTCGGCAGTTTCCGTAGCACCTATTCAAGCGGGAATTATTATCCCCCGAAAAGGGCTGGTAGAATTAAGAAGACTCCTTGACGGTCACGACGGGGAATTTGAATTTGGATTCCAGAGAAATAATCTTTTAGTGAAACTTGCGGATATCCGTTTGTTTGTTCGGTTGATCGACGGGGAATATCCTGACTACCGGAAAGTGCAGCCAGAAAAATTTAATAAGAAGCTAACGGTTTCAAGAGAGGCTTTCTTGGGAAGTTTGCGCCGCATGTCACTTCTCGCAAACGAAAAGAGTCGGGGCGTAAAAATTCTCATGGCGCCGACCCAAATGACCTTGATGTCAAGCAACCCAGATTTGGGTGAAGCACGTGAAGACCTAGACGTAGAATACGAAGGCGAACCTCTCGAAATAGGTTTCAATGCTAAGTACCTCATCGAATGTTTGTCTAATCTCGATTGTGAGAGCGTATCGCTCAATCTGACGGACCGGTTGAGCGCAGGGGTACTAAGACCGGCCGGCAAAGACGATTTTACTTACGTCGTCATGCCAATGCGTATTTAGCTAGGAGAGTCGCCACTGTGTTTTTAACTCAGGTTCGTTTGCAGGACTTCCGATGCTACGACGAACTGAGTTTAACTTTCGATGACAGGATCAGCGTCATCTCAGGTTTAAACGGCCAGGGCAAAACCAGTTTGCTCGAAGCGATCGGCATTTTGACCTCACTGAAAAGCTTTCGGCAGGCCAAGAACTCGGAAATCATTCGCCACGGATGTGAGCAAGGCGGTGTTTCAGGCACTTTTACAATGGATCTGCCAGCTACGTCCGGCGAAGCATCCATGCTCAAATTAACGGCAAGCGTTGAACTTAGGCAAAAAGGCAAAGTTGCATCTTTGAACGGAAAAAAATGTCAGCGAGC